>CAJOLH010000062.1 GCA_905235375.1 uncultured Bacteroidales bacterium | reverse complement strand
CGAAACACTATCCTTTTCTACATTCGAGGCTGTAGAGACATCTTCCTTCGTCGAATTGATTGCTGCCTCTTCCGCTTTCACTTCCTTGGCCACATTCTCCATCCCTTCTATTAACTCTTCCATTACAAAGTCTTTTTTTTCTTCGGGCGTGTGGAAGAAGTTGTTTTCGACAAGCAGCGAGAGGGTGGCGAGCAGGAAGAACATCTTGAAGGGGGAGAAGTAGCCCGCCTGCATTCCGTTCAGGTAGTCGCGAATCATATAGCCAGGACGCAACAGCATGTCGCGCATCGAGCGGAAGACGCTGCGGTTGTTCACGTCCCACACGTCGAGGAAAAGGTCGATGGCCTGTTTCAGCGAAAAATGGTTCACCGAAGCCGACTGCCCGCAGCGCGGACAGAAGTTGCCCACGTATTCCGTGCCGCAGCAGGCACATTTGCATTGCTTGTTGGAAAGGGGCGCCACTTCGTGTGGCCTTATCTGCCACAGGTGGAACGCCCTTCTGCCAATGGCACGCAGCTGTTTGTCCTTCACATATTTGATGATGCTCGCTCCTTTTTTCATCGTTCGCTTTTAAGTTGATGCTTTAATATGTCCTGCCAGTCCGAAGAACCTGCCTTCCCATTTGATTTCTTTTTATCTTCATTGCAGGAAATCGAGACAAATATAGCGACTTTGCACGAAAAAAATGCAGAAATCGGCAAAAACTGCACAAATTAAATGCGGAAATCTATAAATTCTGCACTTTTTTTCATGCAAAAGTTGCATTATGCTGGAGATTTGCTGGATATTTGCGCGATAATTCTTTCTCCGAGCGCGGCATACATATTTGGTAGATGGAATCTGTATGCTGCGAATTGAAATAGGTTCTATTTAAATATTATGGAAGAAGTGTCAAATTTTTAGACACAATACTGTATAAATATTTGACATTCGCGTCCTGCGAGGGGCAAGACCTTTGGAGGATTGCTGATTTTGTCGTATCTTTGCGCTGAAAAAAGTAAAGAGCAATGAAAAGTTACCTGAAGTTCCTGTCAAGGAATAAACTATATGCCGCTATCGAGGCTTTTGGGCTTGCATTCGCGCTGGGATTCATTATCCTGCTGGTGTCGTATGCAAAGACTGAGTTCAGTGTAGGCAAGAATCTCCAAAATGTCGATAAGGTTTACACCTTGGGCAGCGGAAAGTTCTATGGAATGACGCTCGACACACCTGTAGAGTTTTTCCCTTCATTCCCGGAGATTGACACCTGGACGCGAATAGCCAACGGCAACGAACAGGACGTTGTGGTTGGTGATGAGTACTTCAGGGCTACCTGCGCCTATATCGATTCCACCTTCTTCCAGATGTTCGACTATGAGCTCAGGGGATGCGACCGACGACAGGTGCTGACCAACGGCCACGACGTGATTGTCTCGGAAACATTCGCACGCAAAGCTTTTGCGGGGGAGGATGCCATCGGCAAACAACTGAAGGCAGGGAATGACATTTTTAACGTTTGTGGCGTGTTGGAGGATTTCGGGCGAAAGGATTTGTTCAGAGAGAATGAACTCTTCTTCAGCATCAAGCGAGCCTACGACCTGTACTCCTCGATGGATAACTTCGGCAATACGCTGACGTTCCTGACCTTGAAACCGGGTACGGATCCCCAGGCTTTGGCCGACAAGCTGTTGGACAAGTATGTGGAATATTGGCCCATATTCTATGCCCGTGATGGGAGCAAGGGAGCCGCGATGTGGGGCTCTTCGCTCACGCGATTCGATAAGATATATTTCGACGAAGCGCACGAGAGCTATAGTTTGGTGAAGAAGGGCAACAAGAACCTCGTCGAAGTGCTTCTACTCGTGGCTCTCATCCTGCTCGTCTCGGCTTGCCTCAACTACGTGAATCTCACCGTAGCCCTGACGGGCAAGCGTGCGAAGGAGATGACGATGCGCCGTGTGCTGGGAGAGCAGACCCATGGTGTGCTATTCCGATACTTTAGCGAGGCATTTCTCTTCACTGCTGCCTGTTTCCTGCTGGGCTATGTTGTGGCCTATCTGTTCAAGCCGCTGTTTGAGGAGTGGCTTTCGACCAGCATTCCGCTCATCCCCGATTTCCAGATGATGGTTTGGTCGGCCCTTGCCCTGCTGCTTCTTTCGTTTGTCTCGAGCCTTCTGCCCGCCTTGCTTGTGCTTCAGTTCAAACCTTTGGACGTGGTGAAGGGTACTTTCCACTTCCGCAGCAAGATGTTGTTCGGCAAGGTGTTCATTGTCGTGCAGAATGTGATCAGTATGGTGCTGATTGCCGTGGCGATGACCATGAACTCGCAGATGCATCATATCCTGTCGCTACCTTTGGGATATCGTCCGAATGACCTGATTGCCGTTTCGTCCTTTGATTTAGGTTATACTTTTGATATACAGGATATACTGCGACAGCGTCTTCTCGCGTTGCCCCAGGTCGAAGCAGTGGGCTTGGCGGCCAACCTGCCTTACAGAACCTCATTCAACGGATTGCACGACGAGGAGGGAAACACGTCATGGACAAATTATACGTCGATGGACACCACCTCTTTCCGACTGCTGGGATTCAAGGTCATAGAGCAGTTTTCCGCGATGACGGACAGTATGTGCTGGGTGGATCGCGAAACGCAAAGCCGCTACAACATCTCTGCCGAACATCCTTTGATCGGAACCATGGCTAAGGCAACGAATAGCATGGAGGTCCGATTCAAGATCTGCGGCATCGTCGAGAATTATCGGTGCGGAATGGGTAACTACATTCCCCGATTCGAGGACTCGCACAATGTGATCCAGTTGATTGGCACGGATGGGTATTTCTGGAGCCTGCTCGTCAAGGTCAAAGGCGATAGGGGCGAGGCACTGGCTGCGGTGAAGAAAACCTGTAAGGATGTGATGCGGCAACTCAAGGGATATTCCAAGGAATTGCCCTGCTCGTATTATGACGATTCGATGCGTGATGCCTTGACCCAGGAGCGTCACACGATGCAGCTCGTCCTGTGCTTCATGTTCCTCTCGATACTGATCTCTGCCCTTGGACTCTTTGCCATGTCGTTCAACTATAGCGAGCAGCACAGCAAGTCGATTGCCGTTGGTAAGATCATGGGTGCTACGGTCAAGCAGTCGGTTTGGAAACTTTCGAGGCGTTTCATCCTCTTGTCGCTTGTCGCCATCGTGCTGGCTGTCCCGCTCTGTGTGAAGGCCATCAACTATTATCTGCAGGATTTCTATCAACGTATCGACTTCCCATGGCTGGTCATTCTCCTTTCTGCTTTCATCACGATACTTGTGGTCATCTTGTCCATTCTTGGCCAAACCATCCGAATCGCCAACAGGAATCCTATCGAAGGCATTAAGACCGAGTAGGCTCTTTCGCTTCATCGTTCGCATCCCATTACACACATTATTATATTATTACTCAAGTTTCGCATTGGCTCAACTTGATGGATAATAAGGGATAATAAGGGATATTAAGGGATATTTGGGGACGATACCTTCGCCTTGTTGAGTATGAGACCCAAGAACATACGTCCCTTAAAATCCCTCAGAATCCCTAAAAATCCCCTTAGAATCCTTTATTTTATAGTTTTTAGAAGGATTATTTGCTCAAAGTTTGCCGATATCGGAAAATTTCGCTATATTTGCAGCGAAAAATGATAAATAGTTTGCCGATATGGAGTATTTGTCTGTAGTAGAATTTGCCGAAAGGATGGGTGTGTCGGAGCGCACGGTGCGAAACTATTGTGCGAATGGGAAACTGGAAGGGGCTTTCCTGGTGGGGAAGACTTGGAATATCCCGTCTGATGCAACTTTGCCCGAAAAAGGGAAGCAACGTCGGGAATCGGCATTGCTCAAGACTTTGCGTCGGGAGATGGAGAGCCGCATGAAGGGCGGCATCTATCATCGCACGCAGATTGACCTTACCTACAACTCGAACCATATCGAGGGCAGCCGGTTGACGCATGACCAGACACGATATATCTTCGAGACAAACACCATTGGTATCACCGACGAAGCTGTCCGTGTGGACGATGTTGTCGAGACGGTCAACCATTTCCGGTGCATTGATCTCATCATAGCTCAGGCACAGGATCGACTTTCGGAAAAGATGATTAAGGAATTGCATCGTATCTTGAAAACGGGAACCAGCGACAGTCGGCTGCAATGGTTTGCTGTGGGAGACTATAAGCGTTTGCCTAATGAAGTGGGAGGGATGGAGACCACCATGCCTGAGAAGGTCGCTGGAAAGATGCGTGCTTTATTGACCGAATATAATCGAAAGCAAAAGATAGCGCTTGATGACATCCTTGACTTTCATCAGCGTTTCGAGCGCATTCATCCTTTTCAGGATGGTAATGGACGAGTCGGACGTCTCATCACGTTCAAGGAATGTCTTGCTCATGGTATCGTGCCCTTCATAATCACCGATGACTTGAAGATGTTCTATTATCGAGGTCTGAGCAACTGGCCTGCCATCCCGGGTTATCTTCGAGATACCTGTCTCACTGCCCAGGATTCCTACAAATCGCTGATGGAGTATTTCCGCATCGAGTAAGGGCATCTAATATGTATGATTCGGGCGAAAACTATCCAAAAACAGGTAGTTTTCGCCCGTTTTGGTGCTATTTCGGGCGAAAACTCTCGAAAAATAGGAGTTCTCGCCCGGAATGTTTGGTTCTATCGATAATATCTTGTATCTTTGCACCTGAACTAAACACAATTATTCAGATGGAAAACATTATTGGAAGAGAAGCCGAAATAAAAAGATTGACAGCATGTGCCAATAGTCCACGTCCTGAGTTTGTCGCTCTTTATGGACGAAGACGTGTCGGCAAAACCTTCTTGATTAATCAGACTTTCAGGAATCAGTTCGCATTCAAGATGACGGGTGTCATAGAAGGGTCGAAGAAAGACCAGTTCACAGCATTCACTGATGCGATGAGTGATTATGGCTTTGTTGTGCCCGAACAGCCGAAAGACTGGATGACGGCTTTCATTATGCTGAAGAATGCGTTGAAAACGAAAGTGACTGATGACAAGCGATGCATAGTCTTTATCGACGAGTTGCCGGCAATGGATGCCGAAGGATCCAACGTGGCCAGTGCTGTGGGTTATTTCTGGAACAGTTGGGCCAGTTTGCAGGATAATATCGTTTTCATCATTTGCGGTAGTGCGACCAGTTGGATGATAAGTAACGTCATCGACAGTAAAGGTGGTTTACATGACCGTATTACACTTGAGTTGCCTATCCATCCTTTCACACTCAAGGAAACCGAAGCTTACCTCGAGGACCATCATTTTGTCTGGAATCGACAGATGATACTCCAAGCCTATATGGTGTTTGGTGGCATTCCTTATTACTTGAGTTTGCTTGACCATAACGAGAGCTTGGTGCAGAATGTCGATCGCTTGTTCTTTAGTGAGGACACACAGATGCGTCGAGAATTCCGTAGGCTTTTCAATACGCTCTACAAGAAACCCGACAAATATATCGACATCATTAAAGCCTTGGGGAAAAGCCGAAGTGGAATGACTCGCGAAGAATTGTCGGCTAAACTGAAGTGTCCTAATAATGGACATCTGGGAAAGAGGTTAGACGACCTCGTTTTCTGTGACCTGATACGCCGAAATATTGTTCGTGAGAAGGGAATTAAGCGAAACGGTGCCATCTTTCAGCTCAGTGACTTTTTTTGCCTTTTCTATCTCACCTTTATTGATAGGGCAGAGGTGGAAAAGCAATATTGGCTTCACCATATCAATACTCCAGAAATCAATACGTGGATGGGGCTTACTTTCGAGCGGGTCTGTATGGCTCATATACAACAAATCAAACATGCACTACGCATTGATGCCATCTCTACTCTTGCCTACTCATGGCGAAGCAAAGTATCCTCGCCTGCAGCCCAGATAGATATCATTATCGAAAGGGCTGACAGAATCGTTAACGTCTGTGAGGTGAAGTATAGCTTGGGAGCGTTTATTCTGGATAA
This sequence comes from uncultured Bacteroidales bacterium, assembly GCA_905235375.1. GTDB lineage: Bacteria > Bacteroidota > Bacteroidia > Bacteroidales > UBA3663 > Liminaster. Next base: position 19,541 of record CAJOLH010000062.1, on the reverse strand, counting down.
AGAGGAATACGATAGAATTTGTAATCGCCGTAATTCCTTTATCCAAGAGACAGGATTGCGTCACAGTCCATGGCTAACGATGATTACCACCGAGGGTATTGCTAACGGACGATACACCGATATGATTCAGAGTCAAGTCAGATTGGATGACTTGTTTATCATATAATAATCAACACATCTTTTATAATATATTTCGGGCGAAAACTATCCAAAAACTGATAGTTTTCGCCCGAATCACCATATAGGGGATTGCCTTTGGCTGTTTCTTTTTTCCTGTTTTGATAAAGAGAAAACGGTGCGCAGTGTCTAATTTTTAGACACAATGCTGTATAAATTTTTGACATTCGTGCTCCGTGATGATAATAGCTCTTGGAGGATTGGCGGTTTTGGCGTATCTTTGCAGCGCACATTTCAACAAAAGCGGATAATAACAAAGGGGTCGCTTCGCTCAAAATTATAGAAAAATTAAATCAAAAAATTATAAGAAAAACGGGTCGATATTGGTCATGGCTATTTCGGACATTCTTTTTTGATAATTTTTATAATCAATTCTCTTATAATTTTGAGCGAAGCGACCATTATAGCAAAGCGAAATAAAGACAAGAACAATGAAAAGTTATCTGAAGTTTCTGAGCCGACATAGGCTGTTCACCTTCATCAACATCGTTGGGCTGTGCCTGTCAATGGCGTTCCTGTTGCTTCTGGGCGACTTGATCTATCGTCAGACATCGGTCGAAGACTACCAGACGCGCGGCGACTGCACTTATGTCCTGGGCAACGAGCAATTCATGATGTCGAATTTCCGCATCGGTCAGCGCCTGCAGGATCGTTTTCCCGAGATTGAGGGCTGGTGTTCCATCGCGGGTTATAGCATGACGTTCAACTTGCGTGGGCAGGACGTCGATACGAAGACACTGGTCGTTGCTCCCAACTTTTTCGAGTTCTTCGACTATCGGTTGCTTACAGGCGACAAGCACAAGGTGCTCGAAGCGCCCAATCAGATTGTGGTGAGCAAAGCTCTGGCACAACGCTGCTGGCCCGATGAGGAGCCCGTGGGCAAGGAACTTGAACTTAATTATTCCTATGTCGAAGATCCTGACAAACATATCACCTTCACCGTCAGCGGCGTGATGGAGGATTTCGACCGTTCGATCATCCCTTCTGGCTATGAATGTGTGGTCAATGTCGAGAATCTGCGCCATATCCATTATTCGGCATATGTCGAAAGCATGAACAATGCCGCCTGCTGCGTGCTCTTCCTGATGGCACGCGAATGCAGCGACTTGCAGAGCAAGACCGAGGAGATGCGCGACTATCTGAAGTCCTTCTTCTGGCTCTATCAGATGGAAGCCGTGAAGGAAGTAACGCTCACTCCGCTCTCCACGCTCTACTACGATGCCAAGGAATGTTCACTGATGGAGGACGACGTCAATCATGGCAGTCGCGACATGGCTCGCCTCTATGTGATTGTGGCGCTGCTCGTCCTGGTGTTTGCCCTCTTCAATTATGTCAACCTGAGTGTGTCGCTCACTACTGACCGCTCGAAAGAGATGGCCACCCGTCGTCTGCTGGGGCTTTCTCGTCTGCGCGTTTTTTCGAAGCTTATTGGCGAAAGTATCCTCTTTACGGCAGTCGCTTTTGTCCTTGCATATCTGATTGCTCTCGCCTTGCAGGACAAGGCCATCGAACTTGCGAACTGTCCCATGGACCTGCTGAAGGATACAGGTGTTGTAGCAATCGTCATTTTTATACTTGCTGTCTGTGGAACGGGCATTTTGGCAGGTTTCGTCCCGGCATCGGTGCTCAGTGGCTATCAGCCTATCGACATCGTGCGAGGTACATTCCGCCGTCGTGCACGTCAGCGCTGGAGCCATGCGCTCATGGTATTGCAGGCCGTTTTTGCCATTGTCCTGCTCACCGTCACCCTCCTGCTTGGTAGCAGTCTTCGTCAGCGCATGAACCAGCCCTTGGGCTATGACATTGAGGGTATCCTTGAGTCTTGGGGAGGCATCTCCAGCTTCAATCAAAGCCAGCGTCAGACGCTGCGCGACCGCTTGCTGAGCCTTCCCGAAGTGGAGGCTGTAGGATATGGATATGGTACGCCTGTTGAAGGACTGGAGAATCAGACTGTTTCATCCGATGAAGGAGTAGTTGTCAGTCAGCGACTGCTGATGGGTGACAGTTGTTTCTTCAACATCCTCAACGTCCATCCCGAGAAAACCTACACCGATGATGGTTGGGGTGTCAACTACCAGTTATTGCGGCAGTTCGGCAAACGTGATGACGAGAGAAAAATCGTGACGGCTGACGAAAAAGTAAACTTTGAAATTGGAGCCGTCTATCCCGACATGGTCTATCATAATGTGTTGTCCGAGGAAAAGAATCCTACTCCTTATCTCATCTTCCGCACGAATGAATATCTCGATGACAGCCAGGATTATGTGGCTCGACGTTATGGGCGGCCACGTCAGGTGCTCGTCAAATATCACGGTGACCGCAAGAAGATCGAGACCAAGATGAAGAGCCTGCTCAGCGAAATGACGGGTCATGAGGGTTTGGAAATACATGCACTCAACGACCTGCATTCCGAATGGTTCAAGGACTATGAGCGCTTCCTGCATGTGCTGGGTGTTTTCACGATTGTAGCCCTGCTCGTTGCTGTGCTTGGGCTGATGGCCATGAACAGTTACTTCGTCAGCCAGCGTCGGCGTGAGATTGCTGTGCGTCGCGTCTTCGGTGCCGAGGTCGGAGGCATCACCTTGCAACTGCTTCGCATGGTGGCTATCCAGTCGCTCGTGGCAGCGCTCATCGCCATTCCATTGGCCTATTGGATCGCCCCCACGGTGGGCAGCATCTCGGGTCTGAACATCCAGATGCAGACTATGCCGCTGGTAATCTCCCTCATCATCGTCCTCGCTGTCAACATCCTCACTGCCGCCCTCCAAGGCTGGCGCGCTGCCACCGAGAATCCGGTGAATAGCATCAAGACGGAATAACGGTTTAATATTGAGCTGTTATAACCAAAATATGCCAATAATAGTCTAAAATTAAACCATTATTGGCATATTCAATTTTCTAAACGCACTTTTTTGTTCATTATTCCAATAAGACTCATTTGACAAGTCGGTTGTGTCAAATTTTTAGACACAATAATGTATAAATTTTTGACAAACGTGTTTTGAGAAGAGGAAAAGGCTTGGAGAAGTGGAAACTTTGGCGTATCTTTGTGGCAGAAAAAACGAAACAGACTATGGACGTATTCAGAAACATATTGTATATGGCTCGCCGATTCAAGACGGCGACACTCTTGAACCTCGCAGGACTGGCGGTGGCATTTGCCGCACTCTTCCTGTTCCTGACGCAGGTGGAGTATAGTGCCAGCTACAATCGCGGCATCCCGAATGCAGAACGGATTATGCGCGTGGAGACGATGATGAACGGGGCGCCGTGGAATACCAACTGCTGCGTGCCTCTGCTCGAGGTGATGATGGAAATGCCCGAGGTGGAGTCGGGAACCATGTTCTCTTATAGGGGCAGCACGTCCGAATTCTATATGGGTTCAACTTCTGTGAAATGCGATTGGTTCGGGACGCGCAAAGAGACCTCATTGGAACCATTCGGTGCCGTTTGCCTTGATGGTAAATTAAACTGGAAGGATGATACCGACCAGGGAGTCATCATCCCTGCCTCATTGGCCCAGCGCTTCCTGGGTACCACGATGGCGGCTGGTCACTACCTTTGGACTGGCAAGGACAGCTTGCAGATAATCGGCGTCTATCAGGACTTTCCCGACAACAGCTGTGTAGGTAATATGATCTATTCGTCGTTGGGCGGGGAAGGCGAGCACGATTTCAGCGAGTGGAGCTTCAAAGGCTATCTGAGACTCCATAAGACGGCCGATGTGGAAGCCTTCAGAAAGGAGTTTTCGGATAAGGTCAGGACGATATTCCGCGCAACAATTATGGCCGAGTATGCCGAAGAGTATAACAATGCCACTCCTGAGCAGCGAGCCGCAATAGAGCAACAGTTGGATAGTAAGATTGGCCCGCATAACTTCCGCGTCACTCCTCTCACCGAAACCTACTTCTCGGGTACGGATAGCGGAGACCGAGGCAATCGAATCATGCACCTCATCCTGATATGGGCCTGCATCCTCGTCGTGCTGGTGGCTGCCATCAACTTCCTCAACTTTACCTTGGCCGAAAGTCCGATGCGAGTGAAGGGGGTCAATACACGCCGTGTGCTGGGCAGCTCACTGACGAGTCTGCGACTGGGCCTCATCGGCGAAACAGTGGTTATTGCCCTCGTGGCTTTCCTGCTCGGTATGTTCATCGTCTATCTGCTCACCCAATGGACTGCCATCACCACGCTGGTACAGGGTAGCATCAAGCTGCAGGATCATCTGCCGCTCCTTGGATTGACAGCATTGGTCGCTCTGGCTATAGGCGTTGTGGCAGGAGCCTATCCTGCATGGTTTGTCACTTCGTTCCAGCCCGCCATGGCATTGAAGGGAGCCTTTGGCCTGACCCCACGAGGACGACGATTGCGTACTCTGCTGGTGAGTCTGCAGATTACCATCAGTCTCGTGCTCGCCACCTATATCGGCATTCTTATGCTCCAAAGCCGCTACATCTACCATTCGGACTATGGCTTTGACAAGGACGAACTCTGCTATGCTGCACTTTCGCAGGAATTGCTTAAGAAGAAGGATGCCATCCGTACCGAACTGCTCGGTATGGGAGGCGTGGAGGACGTCAGTTATTCCGCTTTCGCGTTGGGCAGTTCGACCGGCTATATGGGATGGGGCAGAGCACAAGGCGACAAGAGTGTCTCGTTCACCAGTATGCCCGTCGATTGGCACTACCTGCGTACCATGGGCATCAAAGTCATTGAGGGCAGGGATTTCAACGAGCATGACAGCGACTGCTATATCATCAACGAGGCAGCACGCAAGCGCTGGACCTGGGTCGAGATGAATAAGGAGCTGATTGATGGCGACCTGCCGGTAGTAGGTGTATGCGAGAATGTACGCTATGCCAGCATTCGTCAGGACCGTGAGACCGATCCTGTGGCTTTCGTCATCATGGGCGAACGGTATGCCGCTTGGGGTGACCGATTGGGCACGCTCAATGTGCGACTTGCCGCTGGAACTGACAAGTTGGCCCTGCGCAAGCAGATTCAAGGCAAACTTACTGAGATGGGCGATGGAAGCACCGTGGAAGTTCATTTCCTCGATGAGGAGTTGGAGCATCTCTATCAGGATGAGTTCCGCTTCATTCGCCAGGTGATTCTTTTCGGAATCATTTGTCTCATCATCACACTCATCGGTGTCTTCTGCCTGACAATGTTCGAGACCGAGTATCGTCGCAAGGAGATTGGCATCCGCAAGGTCTTCGGTTCCACCGAGCGACAGATTGTGAGATTGCTGACAAGCCGCTATCTGCAACTCCTGCTTCTTGCCTTTGTCATTGCAGTGCCTTTGGCCTGGTATATGGGCAGCCAGTGGCTCGAGAATTTTACGGAGCGCACCATGATCCATTGGTGGCTGTTCCCTTTGGCGTTGATCCTTGTGGGTCTGGTCACCCTTCTCACCGCTACTATCCAAGGCTGGCGTGCAGCTACTGAGAATCCTATCAATAGCATCAAGACGGAATAAGGGCTATTTGTTATTTGTTAATTATTAATTGTTAATTGTTAATTGTTAATTGATATTCGATATGATCAAGATTGAGAATCTTACAAAGATCTTCCGCACGGAAGAAGTGGAGACTGTTGCCCTCGACGGCGTATGTCTCAGTGTAGAACAAGGCGAGTTCGTAGCCATCATGGGACCGAGCGGTTGCGGTAAATCCACATTGCTCAACATCATGGGCCTGCTCGACAATCCCACTTCGGGCAGCTACATCCTCGATGGCGAGGAGGTGGGTCACCTGAAGGAGAGCCAGCGCACCTCGGTGCGCAAGGGCAAGATCGGCTTCGTGTTCCAGAGCTTCAACCTCATCGACGAGCTGAATGTCGAGGAGAACATCGAACTGCCCTTGAAGTACATCGGCGTGCCGCAGAAGGAGCGTCGCGAGCGTGTGGTTGAAATACTGCGTCGTCTCGAACTCAGTCATCGCGCCAAGCACTATCCACAGCAGCTCTCGGGTGGTCAGCAGCAGCGCGTCGCCATCGCCCGTGCCGTGGTGATGAATCCGAAGCTCATCCTTGCCGACGAACCTACGGGTAACCTCGACTCGAAGAATGGCCTCGAAGTGATGCAGCTGCTCACCCAGCTCAACAACGAGGGCACCACCATCGTCATGGTCACCCACTCGCAGCGCGATGCCGGCTTTGCCCAGCGCATCGTCAACCTGCTCGATGGCCAGATTGTGCCCGAGGCAAGACTATGACCTCAAGAAAAGGATTGTATAACCTTGGTAAAACAAATGCTTTTCCAGGTTTTTGTTTAATTAATAATATTTATTGAACACTTTGTGACAGGAAGATCTGTGAAGATGTTCCTGTCATTTGAGTATTAGAATAAAAATCACCCGACTTTCCAAAAGGAAGGCCGGGTGAATTTTGTATATCCTGTAACCTCGCACTTATCAGATGCAGATGAGCTGCACGATGATGTAGATGGGGAGGCAGACGATGAGCGAGAACTTGAACATATAGCCAAAGAACGATGGCATCTTGATGCCGCTCTGCTCAGCAATTGACTTCACCATGAAGTTCGGTCCGTTGCCGATGTAGGTGAGAGCGCCAAAGAAGACGGCACCTACAGAGATAGCTTTCAGGAATGCTTCGGCAGCAAGACCTGGGATAGCTGCATTCTCGGGAGCCATCGAGTTGAAGACGAGGGCTGTGGGTGCATTGTCGAGGAAGGCTGAGAGTGAACCGGTGCAATAGAGATACTGCCAGGGCTGGGCAAGCACATGCTGGATGGTGTCCTTCATGTCGTGGAGGAACATCAGCGCTGGAGTCATGGTGGCGAAGATGCCGACGAAGACGCAGGCTACCTCCAGAATGGGTGTCCATGAGTAGTGGTTGGCGATACGAGTCGATTTCTTGGTGGTCACCACAGAGAGGATGATGATGATAATGAAGGCCCATTCGCGGAGGAGCTTGATGTAGAATGGAGCATGCTCATTGGCCATAGCAGGGATGTACTTGGAGTTGATGAACATCGTGGAGCAGATGACGCAGAGCAGCCAAAGGAGGTTGATCCTACCGCCTAAGGCAAGTTTATGCACGTTGGTGTTGTCGGCTTCAAGATTTTCCTTCGGTTCCTTCTTGTAGTAATGGGTATCTACAATGAAATAGGTGGCAAGCAACAGCGCACCGCAGAGTGCCCATTCGGGAGTGAGGTTGAGGAACCATGTGAACTCGGCACCCTTTTGGAAGAGCAGGAAGAGCGGGGGGTCACCGAGTGGGGTGAGCAAACCACCGCAGTTGGCAACAATGGCGATGAAGAACAGAATGGTGTGAGCCTTGTACTTGCGCTCCGAGATGGTCTGGATGAGCAGACGGATGAGCAGCATGGCTGCGCCCGTAGTACCCATGAATGATGCCAGCACCCAGCCGATGGCTAAGATGATGGTGTTGGTGGTCGGTGTGGCGCGAAGGTCGCCCATGATGCAGATGCCACCAGTGGTGACAAAGAGGGCCATGAGCAGGAGGATGAACGGCACGTAGTCGTAGATCATCTGATGCTCAAGCTCGTGACTCATACCATTGGCGATGAGCCAGATGGCAACGGGTACGCCTAAGATCAGTGAGACGTACAGCTTGTGGAGGTTGCTTTCCCACCACTCCTCCAGCTTGGTGAGCGGAAGGATGGCGATGCAGAGCAACATTGCCACAAACGGGATAAGCATGTAGCCGGGAATCATAGTATAAAATATTTTATGTTGTTGAAAGTATTTTCGGCATTTCGCTTTTTAATCCAGTTTCAGCACGGCAAGGAAGGCGGTCTGCGGCACTTCGACGCGGCCAATCTGCTTCATGCGCTTCTTGCCGCGCTTTTGGGCTTCGAGCAGTTTGCGCTTGCGGCTCACGTCGCCACCGTAGCACTTGGCTGTTACGTCCTTGCGCACCTGCTTGATGGTCTCGCGCGCAATGATCTTGGCACCGATGGCGGCCTGCACAGCCACGTCGAACTGCTGGCGTGGGATGAGTTCCTTGAGCTTCTCGCACATTCGACGGCCGAAAGGAACGGCATTATCGACATGAGTGAGCGTCGAAAGGGCATCGACAGGCTCGCCATTGAGCAGGATGTCGAGTTTGATGAGCTTCGAAGGACGATAGTCATGGATGTAGTAGTCGAACGATGCGTATCCTTTCGAGATGGACTTGAGCTTGTCGTAGAAGTCGATGACGATTTCGCCAAGGGGCAGGTCGAAGTAGATCTCCACGCGATTGCCCGAAATGTATTTCTGCTCCACCAGCACACCACGTTTGTCGAGGCAGAGTTTCATGATGTTGCCGATGTAGTCGGTCTGCGTGATGATGGTGGCGCGGATATAGGGTTCCTCGATGTGCTCGATGAGCATCAGGTCGGGCATTCCCGAAGGGTTGTGTATCTCGGTCTCCACGCCATGCTTGTCGAAGACCTTGTACGATACGTTGGGCACGGTGGTGATGACGTCCATATCGAATTCACGTCCCAGTCGCTCCTGGATAATCTCCATGTGGAGCAGGCCTAAGAAGCCGCAGCGGAAACCGAAGCCGAGTGCCAGCGACGATTCGGGAACGAACGACAGCGAGGCATCGTTGAGTTGCAGTTTTTCGAGCGAGGCACGCAGGTTTTCGTAATCCTCGGGATCGATGGGATAGACACCGGCGAAAACCATCGGCTTGACTTCCTCGAAGCCTTCGATGGCCGAGTCACAGGGTCGCTTGACGTGGGTGATGGTGTCGCCTACGCGCACCTCGGTCGAAGTCTTGATGCCCGAACAGATGTAGCCTACATCGCCGCAGCCCACTTCGGCGCGTGGCTCCATATCCATACGAAGGATACCCACTTCGTCGGCATCGTATTCGCGGTCGGTGCTCACAAACTTCACCTTGTCGCCCTTGCGGATTGAGCCATTGACTACCTTGAAGTAGCCGATGACGCCCTTGTAGCTGTTATAGACCGAGTCGAAGATGAGCGCCTGCAACGGAGCGTCGGGGTCGCCGGTAGGGGCGGGGATGCGCTCGACGATGGCTTCCAGTATTTCGGGAACACCCATTCCCGTTTTGCCTGAGGCGCGCAGTATCTCGTCGCGGTCGCAGCCGAGAAGTTCCACAATCTCGTCCTCCACCAGTTCGGGCATGGCACTGTCGAGGTCGCACTTGTTGATCACGGGGATGATCTCGAGGTTGTGGTCGATGGCCATATAGAGGTTCGAGATGGTCTGTGCCTGTATGCCCTGCGTGCCATCGACGATGAGCAGTGCGCCTTCGCAGGCTGCGATGGAGCGGCTCACTTCGTAGCTGAAATCGACGTGCCCTGGAGTATCGATGAGGTTGAGGATATATTTGCCGGCAGGTGCGGGCTTGCCGATGCGGAGCGGGTCATCGACGTTGCGTGGCTCGTAGTTGTAGTCCATCTGGATGGCGTGGCTCTTGATGGTGATGCCGCGCTCGCGCTCCAGATCCATATTGTCGAGAATCTGCGCCTGCATATCGCGCTCAGCCACGGTCTTCGTACACTCCAGCAGTCGGTCTGCCAAGGTGGATTTGCCGTGGTCAATATGTGCGATAATACAGAAGTTGCGGATATTTTTCATTCAAAATCAGTACAAATTCGGGCACAAATATAGTCAAAAACTCCGAACTATCCAAATTTATTGACAATTTATTGTAATAGATTGTCCCTTTAGCCCGTCAGATGACACCTTCAACAACGAATTGCCAGGGGTTTTGGTGGCCTTCAGTATTGCCATGGCCTGCCCACGGAACAGCCGTGGAGTAAGGCTTCCGAACGACTCCATGTCGTCAGGCTGGGCGTTTCCGCTGCCCACCAGCTGCTGGGCGGGCGACGGCTGCAGGAGGATGCGTCGTCCCGTCTCGGGGACACGTCGTCCTTGCGCGTCGATGAGCTCGATGAGCACGTAGCACAGGTCCTGACCGTCAGCCCTAAGAGTGGTCCGGCTGGGCGAGAGGCGCAGACCGACAGGAGGTCCCGGGGTGACGAGTGTGGCAGGCGATAGTCCGCGCGGGCTGCTGTGTGAATAGTGGGAGGAGTCGCCGCGAAGGAGGCTTACCTTGCTGTGGTTGCGAGCTTGGAGCTTGCCCGGCTGGTAGGCAATCATGGCGTGACCCATGTAGGTGGTGTCGTTGACGGGGACTTCAGCCACCAGACTGTCGCCGAGGAAGAGCGAGACGAGGGTGTCGCGGCTATACACATTGACACGCACGCTGTCGCCTTCGCAACCGGGCTGGTACCACTGGTGTTCTTCGTCCATCCAGCCCCAGTAACTGATGCTGGGACGCTCGCCACCCTTGCGCGAAGGCTCCACGTTGATGGCCAGAGGGTAGTCGCCGCATACCACGCCGTGGTAGTAGCTTTGCGGCTTGCGTTGCCCGATGAGGTCAAGGTCGCCGCACCAGCCGTTGTACCAGGGCCACGGCATGAAGAAGTGGACGTTCTCCTGCGCATCCTTGGTGAGACAGTTGGCGATGCCAGCCTCGCCGATGTAGTCCATGCCCGTCCAGATGAAGTCGCCGATGACCCAGGGCAGGTCTTCGCATCGACGCCAGTCGGAAGCCAGTTCGCAGACCACCGTCTCTGAGCCGTACATCACGCGACGAGGTGCCTCAAGGTGCTCGGGCTCGTAGTTCCAGACGCGGTAGTTGTAGCCCGACACATCGAGCGAGCGTGTGGCTGGCTCGATGGAGAGACGTGCTGTGCGGTCCTTGTTCCAAATGGAGTTGATGCCCATGGTCACTGGACGTGTATCGTCGAGGTCGAGGATGGCAGCACGCAGCCGGGCGGCAATGACGATGCCGAGCGAGTCGGCGCGCTCGGGTATCTCGTTGCCGATGGAGTACATGATGACAGACGGATGATTGCGATCGCGGCGCACCAAGCTTTGCATATCGCGGGTCGAGAGGCTGTCGAAGTAGAGGTGATAATCCTGCTTGTTCTTGGTGCGGTGCCACATGTCGAAGGCTTCGTCAATGACGAGCATTCCCTGTCGGTCACATTCGTTCATCAGCGATTCGGACATCGGGTTATGGCTGCCACGGATGGCGTTGAAGCCCGCCTGCTTGAGCAGTTCCACCTTGCGTTGTTCGGCGCGGTCGTAGGCGCGTGCTCCCAGCAGACCGTTGTCGTGATGGATGCAGGCTCCGCGCAGCAGGGTCTTGCGGCCATTGAGCAGGAAGCCGTTGTCGGCAGAGAACTCGATGGTTCGGATGCCGATGGGAATCTTGATTTCGTCGGCATTGTTACCATGGCGTGCTGCGATGCGCAGCGTATAGAGGACGGGATGTTCGCAACTCCAGAGATAGACGTTCTGCACCTTGAGTTTCTTTTCTATCGATGCTTTGTTGCCCTCCATTACGACCATATCTTCGTCTTGTGCCACGATGGTGTTGCCGTCGGGTGCAATCAGTTCGATGGTGTAGCGAATCATTTCTTCGCCCAGCATTTCTTCGGGCATGAAGTTTGTGATGTCGGCAGTGATGTCGATTTCGGCTTCTTCAGCCTTTTGGTAGTCGTCACTGATGCCGCTGATGCCGGTGGTATGGGCAAAGGTTTGCCAAGAGTCGAGCTTCAGGGGATCGGTGATGATGAGCCACACGTGTCGATAGATGCCGGCACCGGCATACCAGCGCGAGTTGCGGCCTTCGTTCACCACCTGCACGGTGATGATGTTATCCTTTTCGCCGTTGTAGTGACCTTTGGCATCGCGAAGCAGGTAGTCGGTGATGTCGAAGCGGAAGGTGGAGTAGCCGTACATGTTGCTGCCCACCTCCTGGCCGTTCACCCAGAGGCGAGTCTGATTATAGGCTCCTTCGAAGTAGAGTTCAACACGCTGGTTGCTGTTGATACTGTAGCGGTGGTTCTTGAGCTGCAGTTTCTTGACGTACCAGCCTTCGCCGCCAAGGGTCCATCCTGTCGAGGCCTTGCCTGGCGATGTTTCGGCGAAGGGACCGATCACCTGCATCGTGTCGGGCACGTTGTTGATTCGTCGGTTGCGCGGCAAGGCGGCAAAGTCGTGAGGCAGCGAGATGCGTTGCCACCCCAGCGTGTCGTAGTGGCTTGCTTCGAAGTGTATTGCCTCGGGGTGGGAGCCTTCGATGAAGTACCAGTCGCTGTCAAAAAGCACGCGGCGCGGTGTGGTGCTGCGCGTCAGCACCTGCACGGCAATGTAGCCGATGGCCAGTAGCGCGACGATGATAAGGAGGATGATGGATTTCTGCTTCATAGTGTGTCAAAGGGGCATCCGTCAAAAATGCAGGGCAAAGATACGTGTTTTTTTGATACGATGGTACAAAACTATCCGTTTTTTTGCATTGATCTTCCATTTTGTCCGTTTGCCTCAGTTTTAATGCCATTCTTTTACATTATTCTTTTTATGCCCGCAAGGATTCTGTTTCATCGCCCGTTTATTCCGATCTCTGGGGTCGCCGTGTAAGCAGCCCTCGTGGAATTGTTGTGAAGGGTGAATAATGATAATTTCGGAATTGACCTCTTCTTGAGGGACAAGCTAAGTCAGATTCGGGGTCAAAAAAGAACTCGAAAGGCAATAAATAATCCGATTTTTCCCACCCAATAATCATTTCTTTATTTTTTCTATCCATTTATTTTGTTCTTTCATTTTTTTCTCCTATCTTTGCCCCATAATATAGGTGGACTTCGAGGTAGTCACTGCTTATGTGGGGCTAGTTCATGTGATGCCGTTAATCTACTATATAGTTCAAATTTAATATGAAAGAAAATAGTAATATACAATCAAATGGGCATGAGGCCATACTCAGCAGTTCGGGAAACTTTACTGCTTTCAGTTTCGGTGGCCGCAATATCCGTTTCAAGGCACCCTATAGTCTCGAGAGGTATGTAGATGTTTTGCATTGGGACAATGGGTATTTAGTAGTTTTAGCCAAATATCGCCACAATTCTCAGCCAGAGGAAGAGTATATCGACCTCAAGCCAATCCTTGATGACCTTTATATCGACTCTGCTGCATTTCTTGAACCTATTAAAAGCGTACGTGTAGATTATGCCTGATATCAAGACTATTGCCGATAGGGCTGACGTAATTGTCAATGGTTATGCCTTTATTCGTGAAGATTGCCGTGTTCGTGTGCTTAACCTTAACAATCCAGACAAGGCAGTCGTGTTTACTATAAACGGAGAGGTTTTAGAGACAACTATGGACGATATTGAACTCTCCATAGCAAGTCGCTATTTGGAGCAGAACCTTAAATACATGGAGGACTGAGTAATGCCGAAATATTACGATTTCAAGGTGGCTGGTTATTATTTGTATTTTACATCATTTTGCGTGGTGGAGTGTATGCATGTACATGCCAGTGACAGTAAACTTACTGAAGGTGGCTCTGCGAAATTTTTTGTTAAGAGTAACGGCGATTCTGTAGTTCGTAATCGGGGTATACTTAATGATTGTGAGATAGCTAAGATTTCAGCATTTATCAAGGATCATTATCAGGAAATGTATCTCCGTTGGTCACAGTATAGTGATAAGGGTTATTATGAAAAGTAAAAACATGGTTTATAGTATCAATATCCGAGGGAGATTCTCATAATTTTTTTCGACACGAACGAATTACATTGTTCTATCTAATCCTATTTTTAGGATTCCGAAAACTACGAAAACATCGAAATCACCGAAAACTATTGTTTGAACTCTTAGGTGTTGTATCTCGCTTTTGTTACAAGCATCTGGAATGGGAAATAATCTATCTCAAACGGAAGTATGACCAATTTCGGCCAAAAATGGTTATGGTGCGAGCGGAGCATACCCTTTTTCGGCCAAGAAAGGGTATGCGACGAACGAAGAATAACCAAACTTGGCCAAGAAAGGTCATGCTCCAATCGTAGCAAGCACTCTGTCGGCCGTCAGCGTGCTCTATCCAATCGCGGCATACCCGATTTCGGCCAAGAAAGGGCATGTTTCAGATGAAGAATACCCAATTTCGGCCAAGAAAGGGTATGCGGCGAGCGAAGAATAACCAAACTTGGCCAAGAAAGGTCATAGTCCAACGGGAGCAAGCACTCCGTCGGCCGTCAGAGTGCTTTTTCCAATCGCGGCATACCCGATTTTGGCCAAGAAAGGTCATGGTTCAAACGCAGCATAACCAATCTTGGCCAGGAAAGGTCATACTTCGGTCGAAGAATAACCAGTTTTGGCCAAGATTGGTTATACTTACAACAAATAGAGTGAGTAAGGACTTCTAAACTTGCTATAGGACGGTTTTTATCCCCAACTAATACTTGCAATCAACTAAAAAAACAGAATATTAAGCAAATATATGGACGAAAGAGCCGAATAGACTATTAAACTTATCTTTTCTCGTTTCTCATTATGCTTGTTAGTAAGTAGCATCGCTACATTCATTACTATGGATACAACTAACAAGATGTAGAAGATAGAGTGAATCGTTCGATAATCACATGAATAGGTAATAGTGCCGAAAAACCAAATAATGGCATTGATAAGAGAAACTGTACTGTATGTCATAACTATTCATAACTATTGATTGTTAATTATTTATATTTCATTATTGAAGAATAAAATGTCTTGTTTGAGCGAAAAATCAGTCATTATATAGAATACAGCTATTATTTTTGTAGCTAATATAACCTGGAACAATGAGATTCACTATAGATAATATCATGATGCAGTATTCCATATAGATAGACATGATGCTATCACCCATAATGGTTAATGATATAACTGCCAGTGTCAATCCAAATCCACTGCAAGTCAGTATTTTCTTATTCTCGCTCAAGAGGCCAACAACTGCCGTACAAAAAACAGGGATAAGCAGCATACATATATTCACGCAGATCCAGTTAAACGGGTAGTGCAGTGCGTAAGCAATAAGAGTGGAAAGCGAAGCTAAGCACATAATCACCAGTTCCATGCTGCAAACATTGTCGGCAATTCTAATACTCTCATGTCTTGCTGCTTTCTCTTTGCCTGATATTGCCTTGCAAATGATACACAGGATGATTGTAACAAAAGGGATCAATATGTTAAGCCAACAAATATTCTGGCAACCCTTGAGATAGTATAATCCGACGCAAGCACATGTGATTGCAAACGATGTCCATACGAATATCTGCATGAAGACAAAAGTCGGTTTGAGCCCAACAGCAATGTCAGTAAAGAAGGACTGCCTTCTTTATATTCTTTCTTTTCCATAGTTTTCATTTTCTTCATTATTAAATATTGACCTACTCATCTCGCTTTTCGAATTCCGCGCCTTTAGACAGTGTGGTCTGTTTTCGCGATGCAAAGATAAATACTTCGTCAAAAATAACCAAAAAAATAACTTCGCAAAATTTCGCAAGGTGTTTGCAAAAAATCGCGAAGTTGATTCTCAAAGAGTTAAGTTTGCGGACAAAAATGCTATATCGAATAAATAAAGGCATCCCAGTCCGTGGGAGCGCCTTTCTTGTGATAGACTTTTTCGTACAATCTGCTGCGAATGGAAGAGATTCCACTGGGGGATTTGCCGATGAGAACGGACATGTCGCTGGGGGAAAAACCGAGCTTCAACAACATACACACCTTCCATTCGGTCTCGGAAAGCGGATGCATATCAGTCAGTGTCTTTTCGAAAACGGGCAGATATTGCCGAAACCCTTGTGCAAGTTCCTTCCACTGGTCAGCTTTCAAAAGGAGATTATGGTCCTTACAGCTGTTCACGGTCGCATAGATTACAGAAGACTTCAATCGGGTCAATCCTCCTGCGATGGCCTCCTTGTTTTGTGCTAACTTGATTTCGAGGTTTTTCAGCCTTTCTTCCTGTAGCATCATTTGTGTCTTTTGCTTCCTGATGTAGAAGTACATCGAACATAGAATGAGCGATAAGACGATAAAACCGAAAAGAACCATCCACAGGAGCCGTTGCTTCTGAAATTCCGCCTGCTTTTGCTGCATCAGCGCATAGTCTCTCTCGGCAGCAAGCGCAGTGTGATGGAGTGCTTCCTTCAAAAAATGGTCTTCGTAGATGAGCAGGGAATCCTGATAAGCAAGTTGCTTGTCGAAGTTGTTAAGAGATTTATAAACTCGATAGGCATTGGCATAAAAGGAGACAGAGTCGTTGTAGTTGTATCGCATTCTTGAAGCCATGGCAAGCAGATGTTCAGCCTTGTCAACCTCTTGCTTGTGAACTGCAATCTGGGCTAAGCGTGAAAGATCTTGTCCCGAAGCTTGCAGCTTATAGCGGTTGAAAGAGAGCTGGTACAGACTATCGGCTTCGTCGAATGACCTTGCATGGATGGCGCAATTGATCTTATGGCGCAAACTGTAGAGAATGGATAGCGTATCGCCTGATAAAGTGGAGAGCAGCAGGGCGGAGTCTGCCCATATCCTGCACGAATCGATGTCGTGGGCATGATATTTGGCTTCGGCCATTAGCAACATGGCATTGGGAATGTAATCTTCATATCCCCCTTGGCAATACTCCCGATAGGCTTGTCGTGCGTATGTTTGATCGTCAGAACAATGCAGCAGAGCGTTCACCTTGGCCAAATGGCTATAAACTTGGCCTCGGTAGAAATGGCTGTCTATGCCGTCAGAATGTTTCTGGGCCTTCATCAGAGAACGTGATGCCTCATCGAGATGACCAAGTTCCAGCTGGACGGCTCCCAAGTAAAAATATGCATAAAACTGCTCTGCTTCTGTGCCGTGTTCTTCGTAATAGTTTGCTGCAGAAAGGATGAGCGAGTCACTTGCACTCTGGACGTAATTTTTGTAGCACGCCTGGGTGAAAAGGAGTCCATAGCGCGCATGTTGCCTCTCGCCGGATAGTTTGTGGGTGTCGATGGTCTGCATGAGCGCCAGTGACTCTTCGGGATGGGAGTCGAAAAGGGCTTCAGCTCGGTCCATTACAGAAGAGATGTTCTTGTCGGCGCATGATGAGAAAAGGAGCAATAAGATAATAAATAATGTGTGTCGCATAGATGGTTGGGAGGGCGAAGCCTCATATTGGATTATGGCTTCAAGATGCAATCAGTCATGATGAGGCCGAGGGCATCCTGAACCTTGAGGTCGCGGTCACGGGTGGTGGCTTCGAGGTGAGAGATGGTGAGGTCCTCGACGGGGCTTTCGGGCAGACCTTTGAGGAGAATCAGTTCCTTGCACGATTCGACGAGCACTTGGTCCATCGTGATGCGGCGGAAGACGGGAGTGAGGGGCGTGATGGGGCGCACAGGCAGTCGGTTGGCAAGTTCGCCCACATAGAACGTGGAGCCGAGCATGTCGAAGTAGAAGGCGCGTCCGGGCGACTTCATGCGGATGCGACGGAACGAGAGGTCTTCGCCACCGCCACCGCGATTGCGGCGCGACTTGAAATAGAAGCCGTTGTTGGGAGAAGTGAAAACGCAGTCGTGCATATAGACTTTCCGAATCATGCCCGCCGTTTCGGAGCCGAAGGTGACACCGCCAGGGCCGCGTTCGGCGAGACAGTAGCGTATGACGACATTCTCGGTGGGTCGGCCAACGCGAAGTCCGTCCTCGGCACGTCCTGCCTTGAGTGTGAAGCAGTCGTCACCACAAGCTAAGGTGCAGTATTCGATCAGTACGTTGCGGGTCGATTCGATGTCGATGCCGTCGGTGCGTCCGCCATAGCTGTTGACGGCACAGCCACGGATGATAACCGAGTCGCAATAGACGGGTGTGATGTTCCAGAAGAGAGGTTCCTCAAATTCCACACCTTCGAGCAGCACATTGTTGCAAAGAACGGGAGCGAAGAACATCGGCAGGAAGATGCAGTGGGCATTTGCTTCCATGAGAGAATCGTTGGCAAGCAGTTTCGACCCAAGCACGGAGGTCGGGAGAGAAGTGCCGTCGAACTTGCGCTCTTCGACGGGGCTGTTCAGGTCGATGAAGTCCTCGACCACAAGACCATCCATGCGACGGGCATAGATGTCGTTCTCCTTGCCAGGTCCGATGAGGCGGGAGAGAGGGTTGCCATCAGCATCAAAGCCTGCACCCGTAACGGCGATGTTTCGCGCTCCATGAGCATAGATCAAGGCGCCGAGGGAATAGAGCTCCACGCCCTCGTTGCGCGTGAAGACGGCGGGTCGGTAGTCTTCGACGTGCCCAGAGAAACGGATGCTGGCTCCTGCCTCCAGATGCAGGTCAATATTGTCGCGCAAGGTGATGCGTCCCGACGTCCATTCTCCGCTGGGCACGATGACGTGACCGCCGCCACGCTTCGCCAGCTGGTCGATGGCCCGCTGGATGTTGCCCTTGGTCTTGCGTATGCTGAGTGTGCGCTCGGGAAATGCGGGGCGCTGGAGCTGCGGCATACCTTCGAAAGTGGCTCCGATAGGAGCAATGTCGGTAGGGCAGACCTTGGCGCCAACTTCCTTGGCTGTAGGAATCGGCTCGGTGACCTGTGCTGAGGCGATTTGAGCGAGCAGGAGGAGGGGGAGGAGAAGACGTTTCATGGGGTAAGATGAGGGACTATGGTTGTCTTTTGGGGAGGCTTTTCGGGAGCGGTTTTCCCGGTATTCGGGATTTCGTAATAACGGAATTCCGGAATAACGAAATAACGAAAAACCGAAAAATTAAAGAAAAATCTCCTTTGGATACTCGACATCTTCGAGGAAGAGGCCAGAGGCTGGGACGCTGTCGCCTGCAGAACAGCGATCCTTCTTTTCGATGGTTTTGCAGAACTGGGCTACAGTGAGCCTTTTCCGCCCTACGTCGATGAGCGTACCGACGATGGCGCGAACCATGTTGCGCAGGAAGCGGTCGGCCTTGATGCAGAAGACAAAGCCGTCGGCAGTCTGTTCCCAATGGGCATACATGATGCGGCAGTTGTTGGTCTTGACGTCGGTGTGGAGCTTAGCGAACGAGGTGAAGTCGATGTAGTCGAAGAGGTGACTGGCTGCTTCGTTCATCAGTTCGACATCGAGCGTGCGGTAGGTGCGCATCGTGTAGAGATGGTCGAAAGGTGACTTGCGTGTGATGATGTAATAGCGGTAAGTGCGGCTGAGGGCACTGAAACGCGCGTGGGCATCGGGTACGACGGGCACGATGCGGAGGATGGCGATGTCGGGAGGCAGCAGACCGTTGAGCTTGAAAGCGAGCTGTTCGCAATCCACTTCGCGATCGTTGTCGAAATGGGCAACCATCAGTCGGGCATGAACACCCGTGTCGGTGCGGCCGGCACCTACGATAAAGAGCTCTCGCCGCAGGAGCAGCGAGAGCTTTTGTTCGATGGTCTCCTGCACGGTGACGCAGTTGGGCTGCGTCTGCCATCCGTGGTAGGAGGTTCCATCATATTGAAGATAGATGAAATATCTCAATTGAAAAAGGTAGTAGAAGGGTAATATAAGAGTAGTAAAAGGGTAGTAAAAG
>CAJOLH010000061.1 GCA_905235375.1 uncultured Bacteroidales bacterium | reverse complement strand
TGTGCTGGCTTGCGACAACAGCATCTTGACATCCATTGTCATGAAGCAATCCCCGGAATCCTTCTGGTCCCGGGGATTGCTTTCTCTTTATGGCATCAATGCCCGATATGTGCGAAGTGTTCGATATTCCATTGTTAGTGATTACAGAATATTTTCGGATATTTTCGTCTTTTCGGATATTTTCGGAATAACTTCCATCGTGTTTTAGGATTCCGAAAACTACGAAAACATCGAAATCAACGAAAACCTATTTCATCCTTCACGTGTTTTAGATGTTTTTTGATCACAGATCACACGAATCTCACGGATTGTCTGCTTGCCCAAGGGAGACCAGTGGTCATTGCTTAGCCGACCACTGGGCGGATAACACGGACTTTGTCTCGACCTCTTATCTCTGCGGAGTTTTTCTTTTTTCTCTACGGACTTCAAGGACTTAATGGACTAACCTGGGGGTGCGCAAGCAAAAATCTGTGTGGATCTGTGCGAATCTGTGTGCCTTTATTCGGACATTCATCCGTTGAATCCTCATGATCCGTGATCCAATTTTCGGACTTTTTCGTTTTTTCGGACATTTTCGGAATAACTTCCTTCGTATTTTAGGATTCCGAAAACTACGAAAACATCGAAATCAACGAAAACTCTACTGTCGCCGTTTTTCGAATCGTTCGAAATGCTTGCTGCAAATATCATTATTCACAGGAGCATCTTGCGCGAACCAGCAAACAACAATGATTTTTTATCACGGATTATCGAATTAAAGAATTTACGTGACAAGAAATGACGAAACCCTTTTTCAGATCGTAGCATGTCCCCCAACGTTCGCTGGAGGATATGCTGCGATGGGAGCATGTCCGCTAACGTTCGCTGTAGGACATGCGGAGACGGAAGGATGTCCGCTAACGTTCGCTGGAGGACATGCGGAGATGGGATGATGTCCGCTGACGTACGTTGAAGGACATACAGTGACGGGAGGATGTCCGCTAACGTTCGTTGGAGGACATGCCGCGACGGGAGGATGTCCGCTAACGTTCGCTGAAGGACATGCGGCGACGGGAGGATGTCCGCTAACGTTCGCTGAAGGACATACGGCGACGGGAGGATGTCCGCTAACGTTCACTGGAGGATATGCTGCGACAGGAGGATGTCCGCTAACTTCCGTTGGAGGACATGCGACGACGGGAGGATGTCCGCTAACGTCCGTTGGAGGATATGGTTCTACAGAATGATGTCCGCTAACGTTCGTTGGGGGACATGCTACGATTTTCGAAAAGGCTTCTATCATAAAGGAGAAATACGAGTTTATATAATCGGGGTGGCAATAGTAGCAAAATAGTTGTGAAATGATTAGAAATACGAATATAAACCGTTTTTCTGATGCAATTATGACTATATTCGCCTCGCAAAATTTAATCCATGAAAATATTAGAGAATCATTGGCCTGAATGTTTTTCGAAAATATTCCGTATTTCTCTTGGTTAATTGGATGAAATGTATTATCTTTGCCCCCGAAAAACAATTTTATCACTATCTAACCTAAATGAAACACATAAGCTCACTTGTTTGCGCTGCTTTGCTGGGCGCAACCATCCTGTGCGGATGCACGAAAAATCGAGACCACCAAGCAGGTGATGCCGGTATGGTCGAAGTTATCAATCCCCTCGACATCAAGTTTGGCGACCCCTTCATCCTTGCCGCTTCGGACGGCAAGTACTACATGTATGGCACATCGCTTGCCGATGGCTTCGAAGCCTATAGTTCGGACAATCTGAAGGACTGGACCTCCTGCGGGCGCGTCTATCAGGGTGCCAAGGAAGGTCAATGGAACCAGGACTGCTTCTGGGCACCCGAAGTCTATGAGCGCCAGGGGAAGTTCTATCTGTTCTACAGCGCCAACGACCGCAACAATCCCACCCACGAGGGAGAGAACTTCAAGATAGGTGTGGCCGTTGCCGATTCGCCCACGGGCCCGTTTGCCGACCTCTTCAACCGTCCGGTGTTCAATCCCCCCTATCCCATCATCGATGCCAACGTCTGGTTTGACGACGCGACGAGGCGCTGCTACCTCTACTTCTCGCGTTGCTGCTACAAGCATCCCGTGGAGAGCGACGTTGCCACCTGGGCTCGCCGCGAGGGGCTGTACGACGCCATCGAGGAGAGCTGGATCTACGGCGTGGAGCTGAAGCCCGACTTCAGCGGCGTGATAGGCGAACCGCAACTGCTGCTCCAGCCGCCCACCCGCCTTGCCGATCCCACCACCGAATGGGAGAACCGCTCGGTGCTCGCCCGTGAGGCAGGCCGCCGCTGGAACGAGGGATCGTACGCCTTCCGCTGCGACAGCCTCTTCTACATCATGTACTCCGCCAACTTCTTCGGCAGCTCGAACTATGCCGTGGGCTATGCCACGGGGCGCTCACCCCTCGGCCCCTTCACCAAGGCGGCTGAGAACCCCATCCTGCAGGCCGACGTGGCACAGGGCGGACAAACCACAGGCACGGGGCACAACATGGCATTCCGAAGCCACCAGGGCGAATGGCTGACCGTCTATCACGGTCGCACCACACGGCAGCCCGACGAGCGCGTAGTCTTCATCAGCCCCATCGACATCGACCCATCAGGCCGGCTTGTGATACATCACACCGACACGCTTACCCTCAAATCCACCCCACGGCGATGAGACGCGTCATCGCCGCCACGCTGCTTGTGCTGGCGGGTGTCCTCTTTGCCAAAGCTCCCGCCCAGCAGCCCCTGCGATTCACACGCAGCGAGCAGTTGTCGTTCAGGCACCTCGACATCCTCGACGGACTGAGCCAGAACACCGTCAGCTGCATGATGCAGGACCGGCAGGGCTACATCTGGTTGGGCACGAAGGACGGCGTGAACATCTACGACGGCAACGATTTCCACGAACCCTTCACCGCCGACGGGACGCATTGCAGCTATGTGCACGCATTCTTCGAAGACGAGGAAGGCATAGTATGGATCGGTTCGGAGGTGGGACTTTGGCGCTTCGACCCGGTGGCCGAAGAACTGCTTCCGCTCAGCAAGGTCACGCAGGGCGAAACGACCATCACGCATCCCGTCTGTCAGATTCAAAGCGATGCAGCGGGCATCCTGTGGCTATGCGTCGATGAGGAGGGCATCTACCGCTTCGATCCGAAGGGCAAGACCTTGGAACTGGTCTATGACAGCCACCGCTTGGGGCGCAGCATCCTGTGCATGGCCTTTGGCACGAACCGCATCTGGGTGGGCACCTTCGGCGGCGGGCTGTTCTATTCGGACGACGAGCTGAAGAGCCTGCAGCCCTATACCTGCCCCGACGGGCGCAACCCCATGCCCGACTGCTCGGTGTCGCGCCTGGCGCTCCAGCACGGACTGCTCTACGTCGCCACCGAGCAGATGGGACTGAGCGCCATCACTCCCCGCACGATGGAGTATCGCGAAGTGTTCGGCCACGACGAGGAAGGCCGTCGGCCCTTCGTGCGCGACATGATGTTCCACGACGACGACATCTGGATATGCACCGAGAATGGCCTGTACGTCCTCAACATCACCACACGCCAGGTGCAGCACTATGTGCATCAGGGACAGGATGCCTACTCCCTCTCGGACAACGCCCTCTACTGCATCCTGACCGATCGTGACGGAGGCATCTGGATAGGCTCATACTTCGGTGGCGTCAACTACCTCGACACGTCCGACCGCGTGTTCGAGAAGTTCTATGCAGGGCGCGATGGCAGCGACTGGCACGGCCTGCGTGTGCGCGAAATATGCGAGGATGCCCACGGCCGCATCTGGATCGGCACCGAGGACCAGGGACTGAATACCCTCGACCCCTCCACAGGAAAGGTGACTTACGTCGAAGCCAGCAGCCGCTTCCGCAACATCCACGGCCTCTGCTGCATCGGCGATGAGCTCTGGGTCGGCACGTTCAGCAACGGGCTGCACATCCTCGACATCAACACCTGCCGCGAGCTGCGCAGCTATGACTGCTACGACGGTTCGGGCCTCCCCAGCAACAACATCTTCTCCATCATCCGCACCCGACAGGGCGAGACCTTCCTTGGCACGATGTCGGGTGTGGCGGAATACGACGTGCGAAGCAAGCGTTTCGTGACGACGCCCGGCCTGGAAGGCACATTTGTCTATAACCTCTTCGAGGACCGCGACGGCGCGCTTTGGGCAGCCACTTACTCATCGGGCCTCTTTGTGCGCAAGGCGGGCGAACTCAACTGGACGCAGTACCTGCATCACGCTGATCAGGCACGTTCAATCCCGAGCAACATGGTGTATGGCACCATGCAGGACTCGCGGGGCACCCACTGGATCTTCACCCAGCAGGGACTCTGCCGCTTCGATGCGCGCACCGAAACGTTCATCGCCGACAGTCTCTACACCGTGGCCCTGCCCAAGGGTGTGGTCTATCAGCTGGTGGAGGATACGCACGGCACCTATTGGATCACCACGAATGGCGGCCTCTACAGCATCAACCCCAGCACAGCCGAAATCAACCGCTACACCACAAGCGACGGCCTGCTGTCAAATCAGTTCAACTACTGTTCGAGCCTCATCACCGACGATGGCATCATCTATGCGGGCACCATCGAGGGCATGATACGCTTCAATCCGAACCAGTTGGCAAATACCCGTCCCCTGCCCAAACCAGTGGTGGCCAACGTGTGGGTCTTCAACCACCGTCTCTCCCCCCAGGACGATCCTGCCATCCTCGACCGTTCCATCAGTTTCCTCGATCGCATCGAACTGGCTTCCGACGAGAACTCGCTGACCATCGGTGTCGTGATACCCAGTTTCAATGCGACCGAGACCCAGCAGCTCAAGTATCTGCTGGAAGGCTTCGACACGGAATGGCGCTACCTGCAGACCCGTCGTGAACGCATCTCATACGCCAAACTCCCACCGGGCGACTACACCTTGCGCCTGACAGCCTTCGACCGCAATGACGAGAGAGCGGGCAACGAGGCAAAGTTCCAGATCGTCATACGTCCGCCCTTCTACCAGACCGTGTGGGCATGGTGCATCTACTTCCTGCTGCTGGTCGGCCTGCTGTCGGCCTGCATCTACATCTACCACGCACGCAGCCGCAAGCGTATGCTGCAGCAGATGCTCGCCTTTCGCCACAACAAGGAGCGCGAACTCAATCGTGCCAAGATTGACTTCTTCACCAATGTAGCTCATGAGATACGCACCCCACTGACGCTCATCAAGGCACCGCTCGACGTCCTGCTTTCGCAAAAGCAGAAGTTCGAGACCGCCATGCGGGAGGACCTCGAAGTGATGAGCCTCAACGTGAATCGCCTGCTGCTGCTTGTCAACCAGCTGCTCGACTTCCGCAAGATGCAGGAAAGCAGGGTCGAACTGCGGCGGCGCCATGTGAACATCAGCCTTCTGGTGGAAGAGCTCAGGAAACGATTTGCACCGACCATCGAGGCAGCAGGGCGCACACTCCAGGTGGCTATGCCCGGCGACACACCCGTCATGGCGTATGTGGATCAGGAGGCAATCACAAAAATCCTTAGCAATCTGCTGACCAACGCCATCAAGTACGGCAAGTCGTACGTCAAGCTGCAACTGACCTGCGACCAGGAGGTCTTCCGCATCAATGTGTCCAACGATGGTGAGCTCATCCCAAAGAGCGACCGCGAAGCCATCTTCAACCTCTTCAACCGCTCCAGCACCTCGCACTCGCAGCCTGGGACGGGCATTGGCCTGTCGTATGCCCGACAGCTCGCCGAACTCCACGACGGCACGCTGGACATCGTCGATTCGGAAACGGAGAACATCTTCTCGCTCGCCATCCCACGACGGCTGGACGAAGAGCCCCAACTCGTCAGCCAGCAAGCCGAGAATGTAGGGTCGGAGGAACTGACGTCGCTCCTGCCTTCCTCGCAGCGCGAGGTAGTGCTGCTCATTGTGGATGACAATGCCGAGCTGCTGTCATTCATGAAGAAACGTCTGTCGGCCATCAGGAACTATCGCGTCCTGACTGCCGAAGACGGGCTCAAGGCGCTCAAGCTGATCGATGGGGAATACATCGACATCGTGATCAGCGACCTCATGATGCCCAACATGGACGGGCTTGAGCTCTGCAGCCGCATCAAGGGCGATGTGCACTATTGTCACCTGCCCGTGGTGCTGCTTACGGCGAAGACCGAAGTGGAGGATAAGATCAAGGGGCTTGAGATGGGCGCCGACGCCTACGTCGAAAAACCTTTCAACTTCGACTACCTGCTGGCAACCATCGGTTCGCTGATGCGCAACCGGCAGCAGATCTACAACCGGTTCACCAACAATCCGGTCGTGCCGCCCACATCGGCACAGGGCATCATCTCGAAGATGGACGAGAAGTTCCTCATCAAGCTCGACACCCTGATACAGGCCAATTTCCACAATCCCGACTTCAACATGGACAGCATCATCGAATCGATGGGTTTGAGCCGTTCGGCCTTCTATCGCAAGATCAAGGGGCTGTCGGACCTGTCGCCCAACGAATACATCCGAATGTTGCGCCTTCGCAAGGCAGCACAGCTCCTGAGCGAGGGAGAACTGTCGGTGTCGGAAATCTGCTACCAGGTGGGCTTCGGTACTCCCTCCTATTTCAGCAAATGCTTCCAGAAACAGTTCGGCGTACTGCCCAAGGAGTATGGGATAGAAGGGAAGAAAAAGGGACGATAGCTTCGGTAGTAAAAAGGTAGTAAAAGAGTAGTAAAAAGGTAGTAAAAGAGTAGTAAAAAGGGAGTAAAAGGGACGATACATTCGTCTTGTAGGCAATAGGAGTCAAGAAACATTTGTCCCTTAGAATATCTTATTATCCCTTAAGTATGTAACCAAAACTAACGATAATTATATGCGTCTTTTTTCTTAACACGAATTATCATGAATTCACATGAATTATTTGTGTAACGTCAAGCCTCAGTGTTTTCCGTCCTGAGTGCGACGCAGAAACGCACTCAGGCCTCCATTGGGAACCGCTAATTTTCAGTGTCCTCGGTGTCTTCCGTGTTCGATAAAAAAGGAACGTTGGAGGTATCTACCACGGAATACACGAAAGACACGGAATCTTGTTCGTCCAAGGGAGACCAGTGGACTGCGCTGCACTGTCCACTGGAGCGGAAGACACTGAGGTCTGTCCGCTTCTGTTATCGACAATCTGTGTAATTAATGACAATTCGCGATAATTCGTGTTATAAGAAAAGTCCCAAATCACTGCAACAAATTGACCAAAATCCCCTTTAGCCGATTTGAGCGGTTATTTGGGATTTTTTTTATATCGGTTCTAACTTATTGTACCTATCTTTGTGCCAAACAAAGCACAAAAAACTCATAAACCAATACCTAAAAACAAAATCAAGTGAAACACGTTACAACACACAGAACATCATTACTGACGATCCTGTTCATGTTGCTTCTCGTGCCGACAGCGCTGGCGCAGAAGGTTACCGTGAGCGGTACCGTTGTGGATGTTGACCACGAGCCCCTCATTGGAGTAAGTGTCGTGGAGGTCGATAACAACACCAATGGTGCTTCTACCGACCTCGATGGTAAGTTTACGCTTAGTGTAGCTCCTGATGCCAAGTTGTCGGTGTCGTACATCGGCTACGTCACCAAGATTATCGAAGTGACCGGCAAGACGCAGCTGATGATCACGCTCGACGAAGACCGCAAGACGCTGGAAGACGTCGTTGTGATCGGTTACGGCACACAGAAGAAGGCCGACCTCACGGGAGCCGTGGCAGTGGTCAGCATGAAGGACGCGAAGAAGAATTCGCCCACCAACATCGGTGAGATGCTGCAGGGCCAGGTGCCCGGCGTGAGCGTTGCCACCAGTTCCGAACCTGGCTCGATGGCCAATGTGCGCATCCGTGGCATCGGATCGTTCTCGAGCGTAGGACCCCTCTACGTCATCGACGGACTGATTGTGAACGATGCCAATCATCTCAACCCTTCCGAAATCGAGAACATGCAGGTGCTGAAGGACGCTTCGGCAGCTGCCATCTACGGAGCACGAGGTGCCAACGGCGTGATCCTCATCACGACGAAGAAGGGCAAGAAGGGCGCTCCCACGCTCGACATCAATGCCAACTGGAGCGTCGCAGGAATGCCCAAGAAGATCGACGTGATGAGCTCCATCGACTTCATGCAGTACAACGAGCTGGCCTACATCAACTCAGGCGTGGCATGGCCGGCACAGGGCTGGAGCGAGGACCACATCGGACGCTACATCCCCAACACCGACTGGCAGAAGGCCAACTTCCAGACAGGCTTCACGCAGGATTATAATCTAATGTATAGCCAGGGGTCAGACAACGTCAACATGGCTGTTGGCCTCGGATGGATGGACCAGACCGGCATCATTGAAGGCCCCAGCTACGACCGATTCACGGCACGCATCAATACCGATGCCACCTACAAGTGGCTCAAGATCGGCGAGAACCTCACCTATCAGCACACCAAGACGATGAACACCAACGGCGGCTCGTTTGCCAACGTGCTCTCCATGCCTACGGTCATCCCGGTGTACGACCCATTGGAGCCCACCCAGCGCGGCGGCTTCGGCTATGGCAGCGCCGACTTCCCCACCTACTCCACCAACCCCGTAGCCAACCAGAAGAGCTTCCGCTCCGAGCATTGGAACGACCGCATCATCGGCAACTTCTTCACCGAACTCACCCTGTTCGAGCACTTCATCTACAAGCTCAATGTAGGTCTTGACGCATGGTGGGGACGCACCAAGGACCGCAACAACTGCTACACCATGCGAATGGCTTCGGGCGAGACCCGCTATCAGGACGTGCTCACCGAGGATCGCGACAGCCGCGTCACCGTCCTTGTTGAGAACACGCTCAACTACACCCAGAGCTTCGGCAAGCACAACATCAATGCCCTGATCGGTTACACCACCGAGGATGTGCGCTGGAACTATCTGCGTGCCGAGGGCTACAACCAGCAGGTGCCGGGCCTGTGGCAGATTGCACTGGTAGGCACCCAGAACAACATGTACGGTGTGCAGAACGAACGCCGCATGATCTCCTACCTGGGCCGCATCGACTACAACTATGCCGAGCGCTACCTGCTGCAGTTCAACTTCCGTTCGGACGGATGCTCAAAGTTCGGCCCCGACAATCGTCGCGGCTACTTCCCATCGGTTTCGCTCGGATGGAAGATCAACGAAGAGGCCTTCTTCGAGCCATTCCAGAGCACCGTCAACCTCCTGAAGCTACGTGCCAGTTGGGGAACGATAGGCGATATGCAGGCGTTGGGCAACTACGACTACATCCCGAGCATCGACCATAGCGGACCCTACGAGGGCCTGTATGCCGTGTTCGGACCCAGCGGAAACGAGAACGTGCACTACGGTGCCACCCAGTCGGCACGCGTCAACGTGGATCTCGGTTGGGAAAGCAAGACCACAACCAACATCGGTGCTGACTTCGAGCTGCTCAACAACCGCCTGTTCGGTTCGTTCGAATGGTTCCGCTCGAAATCGACCGACTTGCTCTTCAACATCAAGACTGCCTGGGCTACCGGCACCTCGACACTCTGGACCAACTTCGGCCGCATGACCAACAGCGGCGTCGAGGCCACCCTCGGATGGCGCGACCACAAGGGCGACTTCGACTACTCCATCAGTGCCAACGTGACAGCCCTCAGGAACAAGGTCAACCGCTTGGGCGGTGACGACTTCTACGACTCGTGGCACAGCCGCACACAAGTGGGCCGCTCCATCGGCGAGTTCTACCTGATACAGTTCGACGGCATCTTCCAGTCGATGGACGAGGTGTATGAGCACACCACAACGCTGCCCGACGGCACCGTCAAGGTGATACAGCCCAATGCCAAGCCAGGCGACGTGCGCTACATCGATGCTGACCAGGACGGTGACATCGACGCTGACGACCGTGTCTTCTGCGGCAAACCGCTTCCCAAGTGCGAACTGGGCTTGACGATGAGCCTCAGCTGGAAGGGCGTTGACTTCAGTATGTTCTGGGCAGGCCAGTTCGGCAACAAGATTTACAATGGCGTACGTCAAGCAACCCTCAACTTCAACGTTGACAACCTGCCCACCGACGCCGTGCCCTGGACCTGGGACAATCCTTCCAACGAATTCCCGCGTATGTATGCCAATGCCACCTCCAACAACATTGCCTACTGCGACCGCTTCCTCGAGGACGGCACGTTCTTCCGCCTGAAGAACATCCAGCTGGGCTACAGCCTGCCACAGGCCTGGACCTCCCACATCTTCGTGAAGCGCATCCGTGCCTTCGTCAGCGGCAGCAACCTGCTCACCTTCACCAAGTACAAGGGATATGACCCCGACATCATCTGCACCAACGTCTTCGAGCAGGGCTACGACGGCGGTCAGTTCCCTTCGGCCAAACAGGTCAACTTTGGTATTCAGGTCAATTTCTAATCACTTAACCATACAAACATTCAAGACAAATGAAACCATATATTCTTGCATTTCTTGTGGGCATAGTGGCGCTGGGCAGCACCTCATGCAGTGACAGCTGGCTCGACCTGACCAATCCGAATGTGGAGTCATCAGAGACCTTCTGGATCACCGCCGAGCAATACGACCAGGGCCTCTCCGCCGCCTATTCCACCTGGCGTCGCCCGGGATATTTCAGCCGCTGGTTCCAAATCCATGCATTACTTCGCAGTGACGAGGGCTGGAGCGAAAGCCCCAACCAGGAGTTCCAGGCCGATGCCAACTTCATCATGGACTCGTACAACTACGACGGCAACGAAGGCCTGTGCCTCCCCTGGGAAGCATTCTACAACAGCCTGTACTACGTCAATCAGGTGATCGACAACATGAACGGCAAGGGCAAGGCCCTCTTCAGCGAGAAGGAAGCCAACGAAATACTCGGACAAGGTTATTTCATCCGTGGTGTGGCTCACTGGGCCATCGCCGCCATCTACGGCAAGGGTCCCATTCAGACCAGTTCGATCGAGAACGGCCCCATCGGCGACCAGCTGGAACTCTATCAGCAGGCTTTGGCCGATTTCCAGACCGCTGCCCCGATGCTTCCCATCAGCTGGGAGCCTCAGGAAGTGGGACGCGTCACCCGTGGCGGAGCCTACGGCATGGCTGCCAAGATGGCGATGCAGCTGGCAGGCATGTATAGCCATCGCCCCTGGTCGGACTATCAGGATGCTGCCAAGGCCAAGGAGTACTGGCAGGAGGCCAAGAAGAACATCGAAAGCGTGTTCGGCCTCAACTACTACAGGCTGATGGACAACTGGATGGACAACTTCACCGAGTCGAACGAGAACAACGCAGAGTCGCTCTTCGAGATCAACTTCAAGGACGGCCTCATCAACGGCAAGGAGGTGGGCAACCAGCGTCCGAAGTTCATGGGACTCTACCTCTCCGATGGTACGGGTGCGTGGAACGACGGTTCGAGCCGCGACTGGCTGCTCTCGGAATTCGACAAGGAACCCGACAAGGACGGCAACGTCGATATGCGCAAGTTCCATACCCTCTTCTACTACAGTGCTGCCGAACCACAGACCGCCACTGCCAACTACTACGGCAAGACCTGGCCCGAATGGGATTCGTCGGAACACTTTGCCCACCTCTGCTACTGGAAGAAGTACACCAGCGTAGAGACCGACAACAAGGCCGAAGACTACTCCAGCGGTGCCAACCTGCGCGTGCTGCGCCTGGCCGACATCTATCTGATGTATGCAGAAGTGCTCAACGAGCTCGACGGCGACCGCACGATGGCCGTAGAATATATCAACAAGGTGCGCCGCCGTGTGAACATGCCCGACCTGCAGCCAGCACTCTTCTCGACCTACAACTCACTGCTCGACCAGCTCCGTCATGAGCGCCTCGTCGAACTGTGCGGCGAATGTACCCGCTGGTTCGACCTCGACCGTTGGGGCGACATCCACACCCAGGAGGGCCTCAACCAGCTGTCGCTGCGCGACGAGGACTTCAAGACCTATCGCCTCGGCATCAGCCACCTCTGGATGATACCCAACCACGAGCTTTCGCTCTTCGATGGTCTGACACAGAACCCAGGTTATTAATCCATAAAACTATCACTTCGATGAAAAATATAATGAAAACTATCCTCATGGTTCTGCCTCTGGCAGCCTGGGTCATTACGTTGCCAACGGCGATGGTAAGCTGTGCTGACATGAGTGGCGATGGCATCGATTCGGTACTCTGGTCGGGCAGCATCAACCCCGAAACCTCAAGCTACCGCAACCCCGTGTGGGAACCATCACTGGCAGGAGGAACCATCATGAAGGGAAGCAGCCGCTTTGTAGCCATCTCGGCCGAGACGCAGTGGGCTACCGGACTGACCTACCACTGCCCTGCCATCATGAGCGACGAGCTCTCCGCCTGGTCGTTCTCGCAGGAGGCATTCAATGCTCCGCTCGTCAGCAATCCATCGGCCAGCATCAACAGCCTTTCGGCCGACTTTGCCAAGACGGTGGCGAATGCCAACTACTGGATGTTCTATGGCTACGACAACAACACCATCGGTGCTGCCTCAGCCACCTATGCACAGGGTCCCTACACCGACATGGGCATCTTCCTGACCGCCCAGGATCTGGGTGTCAGCACACTGCGTGACCCCTTCTTCCTTGTGGCCAGCACCAACTTCTACGTCTGCTACACCACCGAGGCAGGCACGTACATCCAGAGGGTGACCATCCGTCGCGGACGCATCCCGACCACCAGCGGCGAGCCCATACTCATTGCAGGTCCGAACTTCTCCGACATTGCCCTCTATCGCGTCAGCAGTTCGCAGGTCTATCTGTTCGGCAACGTGGGTGACGAGGTACACTATGCACGAGCCAGCAACATCAACGGCCCCTATCTCGACAAGAGCGGCAACGACGTAGCTACGGGCAGCCAGGGTGAGCCTTTCATCACCGGCTCCGAACAGTACATCCATCCCGAGAACGTGCAGCGCGTGTTCCCGTCATCGACCGAAGGACTGCTCTACGTGGCCTTCAACGCCACACGTGCCGACAAGCCCTTCCTCAACAGTGGCTTCGAACGCAAGCCCCTCTTCATCAATCCTGTCCGTCTGTCGGACGATGGATGGTTCACCGAGGTGACCCGCCCTGTCGAGGGTTGGACCTCACCGCTCTACGAACTCTGATTCTTCCCAACTTCCGCACTTGCGAAACATCTTATCAAGGGGGAAGGAGCCTCGCAAATTCCCCCAATTATTTACTTCTTAATATCATCACAACAACATGAAAAAACTGTTTACACTCTTAGTGGCCAGCGCCTCCATGACGCTTGGAGCCCAGACCATCATCGAAATTGACCAGAACCTTGCAGGCGACTATGCTGCAGGCACAGAGATTGACTGGGACAACGACGGACTGAAGGAACTCTATTTCGGCGGTCTGCCGCAGTGGCAGGTCGATGGCCAGGACCTCGGCACAATGTTCGAGGACGAGGACGGCAACGAAGTCTTCGTCAATCGTACCGCGTGGAAGCTGAAATGGGACGGCACCAAGTACGTCAAGACCCAGGTCAAGATGCTCACAGGTGTGCGCTCTTCGGTCATCCCCGCTGACTTCAACGGCGACGGCAACATCGACCTCTACCTTGCTTCGGGCGGAGATGCATGGTCAGACAACGGCATCTACCTCAACGACGGTGCCGGCAACTTCACCAAGTGGAGCGACTTCAAGGTGTACGACCGTGAGGGCAACGAGCTGAACTGGCTGCCCCGTACGGCTGCTGTAGCCGACTTCAATGCCGACGGTATGCCCGACATCGTGGGTGCCGGCTGGTGGCTCTCGTCGGATGTCAACAACGGCGGCATCATGAACGCTGCCGTGCTGATCAACCAGGGCAACGGCGTCTTCAGGCAGTATTGCGAAGACCTGATGGGCAACGGTGACTTCACCTACGCCTTTGCACTTTGCAACATCACCGCCACCGACCTCAACAACGACGGCTATGCCGACTTCCTCGTGCAGGGCAACGTCGATAATCCTGCCGACCAGAACTACGAAGAGCTGGGTCGCACCATGCGCGCTTACCTCAACCTGGGCATCGAGACCGAGAAGGAGGACGTTGTAGCCTTCTACGACCTGGGAATCAATATGGGCGAGCCTTCGCACAACTTCGGCAACGGCAACTTCGAGGTTGCTGACTTCAACAACGACGGCGTGAACGACATCTTCGTCACCGGCGAATCGCCCAACGATGCCGTATCTGGCTGGGACTACTTCGGACAGCTTCTGCTCGGCCGCGTAGCCAGCGACGGGTCGGTCAACTACACCGATGACCAGTCGTTCGTGGCCCGTGCAAAGGACATCCGTCCCCTCAACAGCAACGCTTCCGGCACCCGTGCCATCGACTACAATGCCGACGGCTACTACGACCTCTTCCTCTATGGCTGGTGTCCCGAAGAAGGCACGCAGGCAGGATGGTTCGTCAAAGGTTCGGCTTCAGGCCTCACCACCAAGGAGAGCATCCCAGGCGCTTCGGAGCAAGGCATCTTCTTCCTCGACTATGGCGTAGAGAATGCCCTCAACGAGTGCTTCACGGGCTATCATGGCGATGCCCGCTACTTCGAACCCGATGTCACCACCGGCCGCAGCATGGTATTCACCAAGAATGCTTCTTCGGTTGGCGCACGTCCTGACGCTCCCACCGATGCCAAGGTGGATGTAGCCGACAATGGTGAGGTGACCCTCTCGTGGAAGGCTGCTTCCACTTCGAAGAAGAATGTGACCTACGAGTACTACCTCAAGAACAAGGCTACTGGCCTCTACTACACCGCTCCCTTGTCGTTTGTAGGTGGTGAGAAGGATGGTGCCCTCCGCCAGGGCAATGCCTTCCTTTGCACCAAGCTCACGCTCACCTTGCCTGATGGCCTTTACGAGTTCGGCGTGCAGACCATTGCTGCCGACATGCAGGGTTCGGCCTTCACCGCCCCACAGACCTTCACCGTCGGCGATGCTGCCATCCGAACCATCGAGGCCGATGCTCGTCCGACCACCATCTATAACCTGATGGGTCAGCCCACCGAGGCTCAGGGCCTCTGCATCGAGGGCGGCCGCATCGTGCTCCGCAAGTAATCTTAACCAGACCCCCCTCGAATCCCCTGCTAAGGGGGAGCGCCAGGCACCTGTAGGCATGGCCTTCCCCGTAGCTGGGGATCGAGGGGGTTCCTATCCAATTCCCATGTCGAAACATTCATTTTCATCGCTCCTGCTTGTGGTGCTCCTGCTGCTCGTTGGAAGCGGCTGTCTGATTGCCCAGACCGTCATCAGGATGCCGATACAGCAGAATCCTCTCTTCTCCATCGTTGCCCCCACCCTTTCGATTGTC
The DNA here is from genome assembly GCA_905235375.1 of uncultured Bacteroidales bacterium. Taxonomy (GTDB): domain Bacteria; phylum Bacteroidota; class Bacteroidia; order Bacteroidales; family UBA3663; genus Liminaster. The sequence continues at coordinate 18,945 of CAJOLH010000061.1, read as the reverse complement.
TTGCCTGACGACGGCATAACGCTTGGTGCCGACGTCGTGGTGACGGGAGGCAGTGGCAATTACTCCTACCTCTGGCTCGATGCCGAAGGCCAGGTGCTTTCCACAGAATCTACCCTGCGCGTCTCCCGTCCGGGCAACTATACGCTGCGCGTCAGTGACGAGTGCCAATGCGAGGGCCAGGTGACGTTCAGCATCACTCCCTCAGCACTCGCCAACATCTATGCCTCCGAAGCACTGCGCATCTATCCCAACCCCACACACGGGGAAGTATGGCTTAGTGCAGGGTCGGGCATCATTCAGATTGCCGCCATCGATATGCAGGGTCGCCTGCAGCGCGTTGCTGCGTGCTCCCTGCAAGAGGAACTCAGGCGATTCGATCTCTCCAAGCTGCCTGCGGGCAGCTATGTGATCCAGTGTCGCCGTCAGGATGGTGCACTACTGGTGCAGACCATCCAGAAACTGTAATCCCTTCTTATCCACACTCATCCCTGTTAGAAGTCATGAAGTCATTATATATATATATTGTTACGCTCTTCCTCTCCTTTGCATTTGGTAGCACGCTGGCCGAACGCAAGGTGAGCTTTGCCCGTGCCGACCAGACCGTATCCTTCGAGCTCGATTGGGGGCCGTCGAACTACGGCACCATCCAGTGGCAGCAGTCGGCCGACAATGGTGCCACCTGGCAGAACATTGCCGGAGCCACATCGCCCACCTATTCCTTCCGCGCCTCCACACCCGGACTCTATCGGGCACACGTGGAGGGTGACCCCAGCTGCCCCGCCATCGACGTGGAACGCGAGCTGCGCCTCGTCACCTTCGATTGCGATGTGGTCACCACTTCGGCCGATGGAGCCGAGATAGAGGTGTCGAACCTGAACCTCAATGGAGCCAACGTCGTGGAGTATGGCTATGCAGCCTCCCTGTCGAGTCTGGGGCGCAACTATCGCCTTATGCCACGCATCGCGGCAGGCACCAGGTTGCCCGAAGGTGATTTCACGGTGGAATGTCGCGACCTGCATCCCGATGAAAAATACAGCATCCGCATCTACTTCATGACCGAGGACGGTTCGCTCATCTTCGGCCCCGGCAAACTCGTCTCGACGCTGGCTGGTCTGTGCTGGAGCACCGAAGATTGGACCATCGACAAGAATGCCCTCCAGGCCCGCTTCATGGTTCAGCCCGCTGGCACACAGGTCTCCAATGTCAAGTGCGCCTACGGACTTTCGGCCGACAATCTCCGCGAGGTGGCAGTCAGCGACCTGGGCAGCAAGAATTACGCTTCGGAGCTGATCAGCGGTCTGCAGGCAGGCACCGACTACGTGATGCGCATCTCAGCCATGGTGGATGGCGAGGAGCAAGTGCTCACACGCACCGTCCGCACCCGCATCGACTACAGCGGCTACGAAGTTGACAAGACGGTCAAACCCATCACGCACAAGATAGTATGGGACGAGAACCGAACCCTACATCAGTTCAGCCCCGACGGCATACAGGTGGAGTACCCGCGCATCTGCCGCGTCGAAGGCCAGCACCTCCTGCTCACCTACCATGGCGGAACGACCGACCACTGGAAGCACAGCTACCTGCGCCACAGCTATGACGACGGCCTCACCTGGACCGACCCCGTCATCATCTTCGATGCCGACAAGACCTTCCTCGGCAGCGGCTACTACCGCATCTGCAACCCCGAGATGACCCGCCTGCAGAACGGCTGGATCCTGCTCAGCGTGGTGGCCAATGCCAACCCCGAGACCAACTACAACTGCAAGGTGCTCACCTGCATCAGCAAAGACGGCGGACAGACGTGGAGCGACCCCGTCATCGTAGGACGCGGACGCACCTGGGAGCCACAGGTGGTGCAGCTGCCCGGTGGTGAGCTTGAACTCCTTGTCAGCAGCGAAGCCGCCTGGTGGGGCACGAGCAACCTCTATCAGGAGATCCTCTGTTCGCGCAGCACCGACAACGGCCAGACCTGGACAGCCTTCAAGCGCGCCGCCTATATGCCCCGTATGCGCGATGGTATGCCCGTCGGCACCGTGATGCAGGGCAACAAGGGTGTATGCTTCATCATCGAATGTGTCAACAACAACGTCTCGCCCTACATCGTCCACCGTGACCTCGACGGCGAGTGGGATGCAGCCGACTGGGATGGCGTTGCCGACAATGAGCGCTGGCCGGCAGGAGCCTACGAGTCGTTCAGCGGAGCACCTTACGCCATCCAGTTGCCTTCGGGCGAATTTGTCACCATGGCCCACAATCATCAGACGGGCGAAGTGTGGCAAACCAACCGCCCCTGCGTGGTGATGGCCGACAGCGAATGTCGCAACTTCGCACGCCGCCAATATCCCCTCATGCAATGTGACCAGCTGCGTGGCACCGTCGGTGCCTACTACAACAGCTTCTTCCTCAAGGACGACGAGACACTGTGGCTCCTGGTCACCCGCGCCAACTACAACGGACAGACCCGCGTCGATAGCCAGATCATGATGCTCGAAGGCAAAATCGTCCCGCTTTAGACTATTATTTTCGAAATTACGGCATTCCGGAATAACGTGATGTCGGAATAACGAAATCCCGAATCCCCATAATAAATCAACCAATGAAACCCACCCGAACAATAGCTGCCTTCCTAGCCCTCGGCTGTGCCGCTGCCCTGCAGGCGGCAGAAACGACTCCCGTCAGCACCCTCACCCTGATTACCCCCGGCAACCCCGCAGCGACCTACCATCTCTCGGGACAGGAGGGACAACTCACGGCTTCGCAAAACCTGCCCGTCACCGTGTGGCGCCAGACGCAAAAGCTGGCCGAAGGTGTCACCACCATCACCGTGCGCATCACTGCACAGCAGACCGTCTATTTCAACTACAGCGAGCAACTGCTCCTCGACGGCATTCGCCACGACGATTGCGACTTCTATATGCCCGGATTCTGGTACCACAAGAACCTGCGTTCGCCCAAGGAGGCACCGTCGTTCCACACCAGCGACAGCTGGCAGGTGCGCGATGACCGCCTGTCGGCACCGCTCACCGCCATCCTCGACCAGCAACGGGGACGCTACTACAGCCTCGAACGCACCAACACGGGGACCGACGACTGCGTGCTGCAGAACCTTTCGGGCGACGTCATCCTTTCGGGGCACACCTCGGTGGGATCGGTAGGTTTCGCCAACATCGACGGGCAGGCAGCCCTCACGTGCGCGTTCCCTTACGTCGAAGCGCCCAAACGCTACATCCGCAAACTCACGCTCATCGACCCCATCCGCACCTTCCAGAAGCTCGAGAAGGGGCAGACCGAAGAAGTGGTGTGGACGCTGCGACAGGGCGAAGCCGCCGACTATTCGGCACTGGTGCGCCAGGTGTGGGAGAACAGCTATGCCGCCTACGCGCCACAGCCATTGGCCGATGCACCTTATGCCAACGATGACGAGGCCAAGGATGCCCTGTCGCCCTTCTTCATCGACAGCTACGTTGACAAGTTCGAACTGAAGTACCTTTCGGGCATGACGCTGCGCTGCGACGACTGCCTGCCGCACGGCGACTATCAGATCGGCTTCGTGGGTCGTGTGCTGCTCAATGCCGTCAACGGCCTGGAATATGGCGAGGCACGTGGCCGAAAGGACATCGTCGATGTGGTGAACCGAGTGATCGGAAGCCACCTCAACCACGGCTTCGGCTCCGAAGGCTACTTCCTTGAGAGCGGCAACCTCGAACAGGGATTCTTCGACCCCGTGCTTTCGATTCGCCGGCAGTCGGAGGGCATCTTCGCCATGCTCTACTACCTGCGCAACGAACAACGCCAGGGTCGCCGCCACCCCGAATGGGAAGCACGCATCCGCCGAGTGTGCGACAACCTCGTGGCCCTGCAGCAGCCCGACGGCTCGTTCCCGCGCAAGTTCACTGCCGACGGCAAGACCGTCGATGCATCGGGAGGCAGCACACCCTCGGTGACAGCGCCGCTCGTCATGGCCTACCGCTACTTCAAGAAGGACAACCGCAAGTACCTCGACTGTGCACGTCGCAGCGCAGCCTACCTTGAGCGCGAAATCATCGACAAGGCCGACTACTTCTCTTCCACCCTCGATGCCAACTGCGAGGACAAGGAGGCTGCCTTAGCTGCCGCCACCGCCACCTACTACCTGACCCTCGTAACCACAAAGGCCGAACACCAGCATTACGTCGATCTTTGCCGCAAGGCCACCTACTTCTGCCTCTCGTGGTATTACCTTTGGGATGTGCCGTTTGCACAGGGTCAGATGCTGGGCGACCTGGGCTTCCATTCGCGCGGCTGGGGTAACGTCTCGGTCGAGAACAACCACATCGACGTCTTCGTCTTCGAATTTGCAGGCATCCTGCGCGCGATGGCACGCGAATGCAATGAGCCGCGCTTCGCAGCGATGGCCGACGTGATCCGCTCGTCGATGCTCCAGCTCATGCCCGCTCCCGGCCACATGTGCGGCATCGGAAAGGCGGGCTTCTACCCCGAAGTGGTGCAGCACACCCATTGGGACTATGGTCGCAACGGCAAGGGCTTCTACAACGACATCTTTGCCCCAGGCTGGACCGTTGCTTCGCTCTGGCAGCTGCTTAGCCCCAACCGTGTGGCAGAATTCTTTGCAAAATAGTTATTTTTACTGACAAATCAAAGAAATGGATGAAAAGATTTGGAGATATCCAATACATTCAATATCTTTGCAGCGCACTTTTCGAGAAATCGATATTTCCAATTATTCATCTTTTCTAATCCTGTTTTACGTATGAAGAACCTATCACTCCTTGCTGCGTTGCTGACAGCCTCTGCAACCCTTTCGGCAGCATCCATCGACGTCCTTGCCGACAAGCAGGTGTCACTGAGCGACATCGAAAGTCTCACTCCTCCGACCGCAGCCGCCATCCAGACACCCGGTTCACGTCGTGCCCACAAGACATTCGTTACTCCCGAGGGAACTCCTCTCGACTACAAGATGAAGTACAACGTGGGCACGAGGGTATATCCCGACCGCCCCGTCCAGGTATCGTTCAGCGAAGACGGCCAGTCGGTGTATTTCGGCAACCTCTTCCCCAGCTTCCTCACCAACGACATGGGCGCATGGACCAAGGGTGACATCCAGCCCGACAGCACCATCATCGTCAAGATGCAGCCCATCATCGACTACGATGTCAATGGCGACGAATCGTCGTTCTACACCCTCTATGCCGGAGGTTATGACGCTGCCGGAGGCGTGATGACCGATGCCGTCTTCGTGCTTCATGCCGATGGTTCGGTCACCCAGCAGGATCCCAATGCCTACATCGCCTTGGGTGCCTATATCGGAGAGACCTACGCCGGCCTGATCACCTACGCTAACAATAGCGAGATGACACCTTTGACCGAGGTGCTCGAACCCGTGACCATCCCCGCCACCGCCATTTGTGGCGAGGCCATCTACGACGGCCGTGACCTCAGCAACCAGCCGCTGATTCGCAAGAGAGACATTGCCACCGATGGCAACGACGTCTATTTCAAGGGTTTTACCCCCGATATTGACGCTTGGGTGAAGGGCACGCGCGAAGGCAGCACCGTCACCATCAGGAGCGGCCAGTACCTCGGTATAGCCCAGGGCTATCTGCTCCAGCTCGGCCTGATCTGCGCCCGTGCCGACTTCAGCAGCTATGAGTTCGTCGATGAGGTCACACTCAGCTACGACCCTGAGACGGGCATCTACGCACAGGTCCGCGAGTCGGAGACCGACGACCATTATATGTTCGTCGAGCAAACCCTTTCGGGCACCATCTTCTCCTACACCTTCGACTTCACCATCAAGCCGTACGACGGACCCAAGGCTTCGATACCCGAAGATCCGTACAACCTGACGTTCTACGACTTCTGGGAGAGCTCGCAGAAGTATGCCATCATGTTCAGCAATACGGCATACGGCACCGATGGCACCTATCTCGAACCCGAGAACCGCTTCTACTACATCTATATCGATGATGAGATCCTCACCTTCGACACCGACACCTACACCGAACTGCCCGAAGAGATGACGCTCATCCCATGGAACTTCACTGCCAGCAACAACGACATCTATAGTTCGTCCAACTACCATTATGCCTACATTTACGAGTCGCTGTTCGAGCAGCTCGGCGTGCAGTTCCTCTACTTCTTCAATGGCTTGGCCTACTACTCGAACATCGTCTATATCGACCCCGAGGGCAACGTGACCACCGTCGAAGTGGAGCAACCCAATGCCATCGCCAATGCCGGTGAAGCCAAGGTGACCGGCATGGAATACTTCAACGCCGCAGGCCAGCGCCAGAACTTCCAGCAGAAGGGCTTCAACCTCGTCCGTGTCACCCTCTCAGACGGCACCCAGAAGACTTATAAGATGTACGTGAAGTAATTTATTCAAGTTTCGCATTTGCTCAACTTGATGGATAATAAGGGATATTTGGGGATATTAAGGGACTCTAAGGGATATTTAGGGACGAATGTTTCTTGGGCCCATTCTCACAAAGGACAAGGTAATGTCCCTAAATATCCCTTAATATCTCTAAATGTCCCTTAAAATCCCTTAGATTCCCTTAGAATCATCAACTTTCGCAAATGCTGTAAACGTAGCGCAGGTCGGGACTTTCGACCGTGAGGAGAGGAAGGGAATCGGAGCGCAGGAGGTTGCGGAGCGCGGTCTGGTTGGTGAGACCTTGCCCAGATTGTTTGAGGATGGCTTCCTTTCGCGTCCAAAGGCGGGTGAAAGCCACGTCGGGGCGAGGTGCCTGGTAAATCTGCTCCAGTTCGTCGTCGTTCATTGCATAGCGGGCAACCTCCTCATCGAAGGCTTTCACCGACTCGATATCAACACCAATGAGGCTGTCGTCTGTCACACAGATGACGGCCTCATTGCAATGACTCAGGTTGAAATGTATCTCTGGATGGCCCACGATGCCGGGCTTGCCGTTTGGGCCATAGCAGAACGCAGGTTGCTCCTCGATGCCATAGGCTTGGCGCAGGGTTTCGCACAAGAGCAGGTAGGCCACTGCATTCTGAAGCTGCTGATGCTCGCAACGAAAGGCCAATGCCTGACGGCGCCGCCACTCGGGGAGTTGGGCGAGCACCGTGGCGAGGTCGATGGCTTCGAGGTGGTCGTTGAGGAGGAGATGATACATTGATTCCAAGCGCTATAAGTAACTATTCAGAATTAACTATACATTGTTTGGGGTCGCTTCGCTCAAAATTATAAGAAAATTAATTTTTAAAATTATCAAAAGAAGAAGGTCCAAAATAGCCGTGATTATTCGCGTCCAGTTTTTCTTATAATTTTTTGATTTAATTTTTTTTTAATTTTGAGCGAAGCGACCTTTGACGCGATATGACAATAGCTAAGGCAAATCCTAGAGCTTGAAGGTTACCCGCTTTGCCCGATGGAGCAGGAAGATGGCAATGGCCTCGATGAGGTAGGCGATAAGATAACTGTACCAAAGCTGCTCGGGATAGTGGCGCGACATGAACCAAAGCACAGGAATGACAGTGAGCGACAAGGCGAAAGAAATGAAAAGCGACATGATGTGCTGGCCGTAGAGTTTATAGACAATCATGAGCACATAGATGTAGCAGAACGGAATGAAGCTCAGGGCGAAGATGCGGAGGGCACGACGGCTCTCAATCAACATACCAGCCTCATCGGCACCAAACAGACGGGCAATGGCCTCGGGGAAGAGCCAGACCACGATGCAGGTGATGATCATCGACACAGAGATGAACCTGAAAGCCTTGCGCAGGATGATGCGCAACCCCTCCTCGTTCCTACCGCCCACCTGTATGGCACCCAGCGACTGGAGGGTCTGGCACGTGCCCGAAGTGAACAGGTTATAGATCTGCAGGAGGTTCATGCAGACGGAGAAGGCGAAGATGCCCGTGCGCCCCAGGGTAGAGAGCACAATGGTGTTGGCCGACAGCATGAGCAACGTAAGCGAGATGGACGCGATGGCGAGGGGCGCTCCTTGCGAGGCAATGTGCTCCCAGGTGATGAGAACCTTGTCGGAGGCGAAAGTGGGCGTAAGCCTTCGGGTAAGAGGGTTCCACCAATGGGTAAGCAGAATAGCGATGCCGACAAGGTGTCCCACAATCGTTGCAGCCGACGAGCCGGTAATGCCCCATCCGAAGCCCTGAATGAACACGATGTCGAGGCAAAGGTTCACCACATTATCAATGATGACAGCCAGCGAAACCAGCCGAGGCTTGCCATCGACACCCACCATCGTCGAAAGGCCCCACATCAGGATGAAGGCCGGATTGCCCAGCAGCAGCACCTTCATGTAGTCGTAGGCAAGAGGACGAATCTGCGCATTGCTACAGAGCAGATTTGCCACATCGTTGGTATAAAGCAAACCGCCAAAGATGCTGAGCAAGACTCCAATTCCGGTGCTGAGCAACAGAGCACGAGTGAAATAGCGACGTGCCTCGACCACATCCTGCCGCCCCAAGGCATAGCCCACCCTCATGCCTGCACCGGCATTGATGAGCAGATGCAGGGTGAAGATGAACTGCACAATGGGCTTCGACAGATTGATGGCGCTGACACCATCACCGCTGATGAGGTTGCCTACGATGATGCCATCGACGACATTGCCAAGGCAGCCCGAAAGGGCAATGAGGATGTAGGCGCCCAGATAATTATAGAATTGACGACTGATGGATGAAGAAGAAGTGGTCATGTTTTTCTAGATAATCTAGAGGATCTAGAAAATCTAGAGCCTCTTGAAAAAAACTTATTCGAAGAAACCGAAGCCGCCGATGGCGGTGAGCATACGCTCGACGTAATCCCATGAAGTGGGCGACCAATCGAACCCCAGACGATAGAGCACCTGCGTTGTGTAGTCGTTGTCACGCGCCACGTCGATGGTCTTCTGTCCATGTGCCATATCCTGGTAAGCCAAAAGCGAAGCCATCTGACGCGCCTTCAGCGGGTCATTCTTGGCAGCCTGCATGGCCTCGTTGTACTCTTCCTGTTCGACGAAACGAATGCCCTCACCAATGGAAGTGAGTCCCTTGAGTACATCGCCAAGGAACTGCCCGTGGATGTTGTAAGGATGGAAGACGACGCACGCAGCCGGAGCGGTGGCAAGCAGGACGATGGCCTGGCTTACCTCATCGATGGGCGAGAACTCAACCCGCTTGTTGCGGATGGAATATGGACAACAGCCCAGCATGTGATAGACCCTGATGCGACCCATGAACGAGTTGGTGGAGAAGTTGGCCTGGAACTCGCCATCGGAACTGCGTGCAGCAAGGTTGCCCACACGCATAATCTTGGCATCGAGCCCACGATTGGCCACCGCATCGAGGATAAGACGTTCGGCCATGAACTTCGAATAGATGTACTTGTTGCCAAGATACTGACCCATGTAGAGTCGCTGCTCGGTGAAGGTGGGGGTTGAGGGGGTTGAAGGGTTTGAGGAGTTTGAGGGGGTTGAAGGGGTTGAGGGGGTTGAGGAGTTTGAAGGGTTTGAGGGGGTTGAAGAGTTTGAGGGGGTTGAGGGGAGAACCCAAAGACCTCTAGTGCTGGCTGTGGAGACATGGACGAGACGTGCACCAGTACGGATGCAAAGGTCCACGCAACGCTGGGCACCACCGATGTTGACATCCTCGATTTCGGTACCTTCGGAGAAGTGCTTGACGATGGCAGCACAGTTGAAGACCGTATCGATGGCCAGACCTTCGGCAAAGTCGCTGGTCACATCGCCCAGGACGACGTGGATGCGCTGGCCGAAGAGCGGCTTGAAGGCATCGGAGAAATAGTAGAAGAGCAGGGTGCGCAGGCGGTTTTCGGCCTTTTCGAGCGTCTTGCCACGCACAAGGCAATAGATATTGTGTGCATCGGAATCGATGAGCTGGCGCAGGATGTGGATGCCCAGATAGCCCGTGGCACCCGTGACGAGCACGTTGCCGAGAGGACGACGTTCGCCCTGACGGAAGGCATCGAGCGTATTGTGCTGCAGCAGTTCATCGATGGCCGTGTAGTCGAAGCCTGTCACCTCGTCCTGACCTTCGCCCTCGATGTCGCCCGTGATGAGACGGGCAAGTTTGCGTGGCGTGGGGTTGGCAAACACATCGCCGTAAGCCACGTGCAGACCAGCCTTGTCGGCCTCGATGATGACGCGGGTGACGACGAGCGAGGTTCCACCCAGTTCGAAGAAGTTGTCGGTAGCGCCAACCTTATCCATCTGCAGGATGGCGGCAAAGATGTCGCAGAACTTGCGTTCGGTGTCGTTGGCAGGAGCCACGTAAGCCGAAGTGACGGCGAGTTGCGGTTCGGGCAATGCCTTGACATCGGTCTTTCCGTTGGGTGTCATCGGCATCTCGTCGAGCTGGAGGTAGGCCGTAGGCACCATGTACTGCGTGAGGCTCTTCGAGATCTCGGCCTTGAGCGCATCGGGTGCTATCCGTCGGTCGGCGGTGTAGTAGGCGCAAAGGTGCTCCTTGTCGCCGAGTTTGCGAATGAGGATGACCACCTTCTTCATCCCTTCGACACGAAGCATGACGTTCTCGATTTCGCCCAACTCGATGCGGAGTCCGCGCAGCTTGATCTGATGGTCGGTGCGACCCAGAATCACCACGTCGCCATCGGGCAACCATCGGGCATAGTCGCCCGAGCGATAGACGCGTTCGCCATGATATTCGACAAAGCGTTCGCGCGTCATCTTGTCGAGGTTGTTGTAGCCGCGTGCCACGCCACGTCCGCCGATGTAGAGTTCGCCCACCACGCCAACGGGCAGTTCGTTGCCGTCCTGATCGACGATGAATTCCTTGACATTGAGCTGCGGTTTGCCCACGGCGACCAATTCGGCATGGGTGAGTTCCTTGTTGTTCGAAGCCACCGTAATTTCGGTGGGCCCATAGCAGTTGAAGATACGGGCCTTGGTAATGCTGCGCATCTGGGCAAGCAACTGGTCGGAGAACTTCTCACCACCGGCGCGACAGATATCGACATGCGAGATGGCACGGCAGAAGTCGGGGCTGGTGAGCCACGTCTGCCAGCGCGAAGGCGTGCCCGACACCATGTTGACCTGCTGGCCTTCGATGAGGGCGGCGAGGTCGAGCGGGTTGTTGGCCTGCTCTTCAGTAGCCAGGACGAGCGTCTTGCCGTTGTAGAACGCCATGCCGATGTCCTGCAAAGCGGCGTCGAACGAGATGGTGGTGACGCTGAGGATGCGACGCGCATCGGTGAGCACTCCATTGGCAAACACGTTTGCGGGATGGCCGTAGAGATAATTGCAGATGCCTTCGTGACGCAGCATCACGCCCTTTGGACGGCCTGTCGATCCGCTGGTGTAGATGAGGTAGGCGAGGTCGTCGGGGGTGATGTTTGTTGCGATGGCATCGCTACAAACGGAACCTATCAAATCTTCGACATCGATGGCCTTCTCAGCGGGGACGGAAGCAAGGCGGTCGGCAGTGGTGATGATGAACCGCGCTTCGCTGTCCTCAAGGATGAGACGGATGCGGTCGGCGGGATACTCGGGGTCGCAGGGGATGTAGGCGGCACCTGCGCGGAGCACGCCGAAGAGCGAAAGGATGAGCCGACTGGTGCGCGGCAGGAGCAGGGCCACACGGTCGCGCTCCTTCACGCCACGTTGGTGCAGGGCTTGGGCAATGCCTCGGGTCACCTCCTCCATTTCGCGATAGGTGAAGCGGGCATCGGTGGCAACGAGAGCTTCGTGGTCGGGCTGCTTGGAGGCAAAATATGGAATGCAGTCGTGGAAGAACCGGAACGGCGCATCAGCTGTGGCCGTCTGCCGCAGAGTGGACAACTCCTGCTCCTGGCTTTCGCTGACGATGGAGAGTTGGCGCACCCTGGCCTCGGGATTTTCGACCATTCGCTTGGCAACAGCCACGATGCTTTCGGCCAAGCCACGAGCAAGACGGGCAGAGTAGAGACTGTCGTCGTACTGCACCACCACACCGCGCGTTTCGACCTTGATGTTGATCTTGAACTTGGGCACCTTGAGTTCGAGCAACTCCTGCCCTACCGTCTTACCATTCACGCTGTATTCCGAAAGCACACCCACCTGATAGGCATAGGCGATGGCGGGACGGAAGCCGTAGTCGGTGGCGATGCGGGCAAAGGGATAATCCTCGTGGCGGAGGGTCTGGTCGAACGTCTCGCTGGTGGCCCTCAGGAACTTGCCGACTGTAACATCGTCGATGGAGATGCCGAGGGCGAGCGTGTTGACAAACATACCCACGGTGTCGGTAATGCGGAGATTGCTGCGTCCGCTGCTGACGGTGCAGAGATAGACGTCGCGATTGTTGGTATAGCGCGACACGACGTAGGACGTAGCGGCGAGGAAGAGGTGGGCGGGCGTGATGCCCTGACTGCGGCAGAAGGCCGTAGCGCGTTCGAAATCGGGACAGCAAACCTCCTCGCCAATCCATCCCTGTTGGTCGCTCTTGGGCAGGTCGGCAGGTATCTCGCTGGCACCTTCGCAACTCTGCAGACGCTCGGCAAAGAACTGCTGGGCAGCGCGGAACGCGTCGCTCTCCTCGGCCTTCTGCTGGTCGATGGCGAAATCAAGATAGGAATAGGTCTCAGCTTCAACGTCCTTGCCTTCAAGTGCAGCATTGAGCTGACGGATGAAAAGGTCGGCAGAGCCACCATCGAACACGAGGTGATGGATGTCCATCAGCAGGTGCACACCTTCGCCTGTACGAACTATCTTGAAGCGGTAGAGTGGAGCCTTCTGCAGGTTGAAGGGCTGGACAAACTCGTTCTTGTAGGTTGCCAACTGCTCGGGCGACATCTCTTCGATAGGCACCTCGGGGGTGAGGGTATCATCGACAATCTGCACAATGGCATCGCCCTGCGTGGCGAAACGCACGGAGAGTTCGGGATGCAGACCTACGACGCGCTTCACACTTTCGGCAAGGCGCACGGCATCCGTTCCGCTTGGATAGGTGAGCAGATAGGGGATGTTGTAGATGGTGGAAGTGGGATTCTTGAGGCAGTCGAAATAGACACCCGTCTGGGCGTAGGAAAGGCGGGCGGAGGTAGCCTTGATGGGGGAAGAAGGGGTTTGAGAGGTTTGAAGGGTTTGAGAGGTTTGAAGGGTTTGAGGGATTTGAGAGGTTTGAGGACCTCCCTGCATCCATGCCTTCAGAATCTCGTTCTCGATGCTCTGCAATGTGCCTGTCTTGACGAGCGAACGGGAGTCGAGGGCTACACCATAGCGCTTGTTGACCTGCACAGCAAGCTTGATGGAAGAGATGGATGTCAGTCCGGTATAGGCCAATGGGGTAGCAATATTGAAGTCGCGGTTGTTCACGATGCCTGCCAGCATTTCGTGCAGTTCCTCTTCGAGCACATTCATGGGAAGGTTTGAAAGGTTCGAGGGGGTTGAAAGGTTCGAGGCCTTGCGTTCGGGCTTGGGCAGGGCACGCTTGTTGACCTTCTGGTTCTGGTTGAGCGGAATGGCATCGATCTGCATGGTCACAGCGGGCACCATATAGGGCGGTTTCTGGTCGAGAATGAACTGGTTGAGCGCCTCGATGTCGATGGTCTCGGGGCTGACGATGTAGGCAGCAATGAACTTGCCGCCACCTTCCTCGTCGAAGGCCTGGACGGTGGCATCCTTGATGCCGGGGAATTCGCGAATGACACTTTCGACCTCCTTGAGTTCGATGCGGAAACCACGTATCTTGACCTGACCGTCGCGACGACCCACAAACTGGATGTTGCCATCGGGGAGATAGCGCACGATGTCGCCTGTGCGATAGACACGGGCATACTTTGCCTCAGCTGTGAACGGATTGGAGATATAGACCTCGGACGTCTTCTCCGGGCGGTTGAGATAGCCACGACTCACCTGGGGACCTGCCACCCACAACTCGCCTGCTGCACCGACGGGCAAACGATGGCCTTGCGGATCGACCACGTAGAGGCGTAGGTTGTCGAGAGCCTTGCCGATAGGAATTTCCTTCATCTTCTTCTCTACCAGATAGCAGGTGGTAAAGATGGTGCATTCCGTCGGACCATATCCATTATAGAACTTATAGCCCACGGGCGGGGTGATAGCAGCAAGCTTCTCGCCACCTGTCGAAAGGTACTTGAGCGAATGGTTTTCAATGCTGGTGGCAAACTGATAGCCCACCTGTGTGGTCATGAACGAATGGGTGATATTGTTCTGCTCGAAATAGTCGTTCAAGGCGATAAGGTCGAGACGAATCTCTTCGGGGATGATGTGCACGGCGGCACCGCAAGTCAGGGCAGGATAGAGGTCCATCATGCAGGCATCGAAGCCATAGCTGGCATAGGCGGCCACCCTGTTCTCGGGCTTCAATTCGTAGAACTTCTGATACCAATTGCAGAAGGCCACCAGATTGCCATGGGTGAGCTGGCAGCCCTTGGGAATACCCGTGGAGCCTGAGGTGTAGAGCATGATGAACAGGCTGGAGGGAGAGAGTTTTTTAGGGATATTAAGGGATGCTAAGGGATATTTAGGGATATTAAGGGACGTTTCATTTTCTTGAAGCATTTGGGACACAGAAATCATTTGTCCCTTAGAATCCCTAAGAATCCCTTCCATTCCCTTAGAATCCTTAAGGATCTCCAGCACTTCGCCGTCGAATTCATCGACAATGGTACGCAGCTCGGCATCGGCAATCAGCAGACGTGCGCTGGCATCCTTCATCATGAAGTTGAGACGCTCCTTCGGATAACTCGGATCGAGGGGCTGATAGGCGCATCCTGCCTTAAGCACACCCAACGAAGCAATGGCCATCCATTCGCTGCGCGAAATAAGTACAGACACAACGTCCTCGGGCTGCAATCCTTGGGCAACGATGTAGGCAGCAATGCGGTCGCTGAGAGCATCAACCTGGGCATAAGTATATTGGCGGCCCTTGAAGACCACGGCGATGTTGTCGGGTGTTGCCTTGGCTTGGCGGCAGAAGAGCGAGACGATGGTCTGTGTGTCATCGTAGTCAGCATCGTTGCTGTTGAAACCGTCCAGCAGGGCCACCTGCGACGAAGTGGCGAGGTCGATGTCGGCCAGCAGTTGCTGGGTGAGCATCCCTTCGACCACGGCTTCATAACTTTCGAGGAACTGCGCGATGAGATCGGAAGAATACTCATTGGCATGGTACTCAGCCTTCACCTGGCACTTGCCGTCGAGAACGAATGCCTTGAGATAGAGCGGTGCATCGAGGGTGCTGTTGCCGATGCGCTGTGCCTTCATAGGGAGTCCGCACAACTTGTCATCGGAAAAAAGCAGGCCGTGCCAGGCGAACATCGTGCCAGCCTGTAGTTTCAAGTCCTCAACAATATCACTGTAGGAATAGATGTCGTGCTCACGACAACCGCCCATCTGTTCCTGTCCCAGGCGCAGATAGTCGATCACGGTGGTGTCGGCTGCAAACTTTGCATAGACGGGCAGGGTCTTGACGAACATACCGACGGTGCGCGACCACTCCTTCGACTTGCGACCGTTGTAAACCGTATCGAAGAGCGACTCCTGATCGTTGTTGTATTTAGCCAAAAGGTAGGCGTAGACCATGGTGAAGAACGTGCTCTTGAAGATACCGTGCTGACGGCAGAACTGTTCGATGCGGGACATATCGGTCTGCAACGTGCGAAGCAGGTGTCCCTCGGAAGGTGTGGGGTCTTCTCTATCGGGTAACAGCGGTGAGAACGTATCGCCACAGTCGAAGTTGCGAGCATACCACTGACGGGCATCTTCGAAGGCGGGCGACTGACGCTGGGCATCCTCCTGCATAGCGATGTCGGCAAGCGAAACTACTTCGGGCGCAAGCGGCTTGCCGTCGTAGGCTGCGCTTATGTCGTGGAGGAGCAGGCTCATCGATGTGCCATCGACGATGAGGTGGTGATAGTCGATGAGCAGACCGTAGTGACGTGCATCGCGCAACAGATGGAAGCGGAAAAGACGGCCGCCATAGAGGTCGAAGGGTGCGACCAATCGGGGCGCACTTTGCTCGACATCATCGACATCCTCCACATCGAGCGACCACGACTCGCGCTCCATGTCGATGACCTGACGAGGCTCGCCTTCGTCGGTAAGTTCGATGCGCGTGAAGAGTGTGGGATGCGCCATGACGGCTTGACGAACAGCGTCAATCAGACGTGTCGCATCAAGTGACCTGTCGAGCAGATAGAGGTAAGGAAGGTTATAACATATTTCTCCGATATGACCTACGCATTCGACGTAGATACCATACTGGACTTTTGACAGAGGGGTGGATTGTTTCATATTGAGAAAAGAGGTTAAGAGAAGGTTTACCACTTTGTGGAAAAAATGCGCGGATTGACGATGAGCGAGAACCAGCCCCAATTAAGGTTGCCATCGCCGTTGGCGCGCTTCAGCCTGTCCATCGTTTCAGTGCCAGTCATGTAGGAATAGCCGAGCGAGAGGCGGATGTCCTTGGCAATGACGTAGCTCGCCTGTAGCTCAACTTCGTAGCCCAATGTTCTCTTCATATCGCTCGGCGTGGTGGCTGTGGCGAGGTAGTGAAAGGCAGCATCGAAGGTGAGGTCCTTAAGGGGAATGACCTGAACGCCCGCGTAAACGTTCTGGAGACCGGGCGTGAAACCTGACACGTAAGTGCTGACATAGAAGAAGTCCATCGCCCCATAGAACTTGTGGTGCGATCCGTAGATGGCATCGAAGCCTCGGACGGTCTTGTGCCGGATCAGACCGATATAGCTCGATGGAGGAACGGCAAAATCCTCATCACCGCTCAGGTAGTCGTAGCCAGCCTTCAGGCTCCACAGGGCGCCAGGCGACCATCGCACAGAGGCGCTCGCCATCCATGCGTCGATGTCGAGGCCATACTCATCGTTGCCGAACTGATGATAGTACGAACCTTCGACAATCCAATTCTTGGGTTTATAGGCCGCATATCCACCCAGCAGCCGCTGAACCTCGGTGTGGGGTTTGACGTACTCTTTGCCCGACTGCATCCCGATGTTCATCCAGAGCAGCGACATGCCCAATGGCACACGGGGCAGGTCGTAGTGATACCACAGCACCTGCATCGACTTGTAGGGCTGGGCGCCATTGACATAGTAGTTGCCGCCGCTGACGGTCACCTCGGCATTCTGGTTGTAGGCCAGGATGACGTGCGCCTTGTGTCCATGCCCTTCGTAGCCCAGGCGCAGCACGTCGTGCGAAAGCGAAGCCACCGCCCAGTCGTTGGTGCCGATGATGCGCTGGTCATCGTAAGCGAGGGCTATGCGTCCAATCTGGGCGAACATCCCGTATCGGTCCAACCGCGACCATGCCTCGAAGACATTGAACGCGCCTTTGCCCGACTGGCCCCAGAGGCCGCTGTGCTGGATGTTGATATACGTCTGGAGCCCCGTGCGCCGATAGTCGATGATGAGACGTTCGCGACCCATCATGAAGCGTGAACTGTTGTCGGTGTCTGTCGCCTCGTTGGCGTCACTGCCTGAGTCGATCATGCCGCCATTGCGCACCTCGCCATGCGAAAGCATATTCAGGTCGATGGTCAGCGCGCCCCCCTGGGGCACAGCCGGTTCCGACGCCTTCGGCTTCGCTTCGGCTTTGCCTTGCGCCAGTGCTGCCACGGGGAGCAGCACCGCAAGGATGCAGGGCAGGATGGAGCGGAACAGGCGTGTCATACGATTTCGAACAGATTGATGAATCCCGTCAGGCGGAACACGTTCCTGATGTCGTCGTTCAGGTTTCGAATCACGACCTTGCTGCCATTGGCCCTTGCTCCCTTCAGGATGCTGATGAGGATGCGCAAACCGCTGGATGCGATATATTCCAGATCCGTACAGTCGATGATGATGTCGCGCCCATCACTCTTGTAGAGGGGTTTCAGCACCTGTTCGGCCTCAACGGCTGCAGCCGTGTCGAGTTCGCCTTTCAAGGTTGCTACATACTGGTTGTCGATTTCATGGATAGTTGCTACCATAGTCAATTAAAATTTATTATTTGGATTAAGAATGAAACTTTTATTCACTTCTATATAACATTCTTGTTATTGGGGTCGCTTCGCTCAAAATTATAAGAAAATTGATTTTAAAAATTATCAAAAGAAGGGAATCTAACCCCGTGACCAATCTCGTTCCGTTTTTCTTATAATTTTTTGATTTAATTTTTCTATAATTTTGAGCGCAGCGACCAGTTTGAGGAGTTCGAAGGGTTTGAGGGGTTTGAGGAGTTCGAAGGGTTTGAGGGGGTTGAGGACAAGCAACCATTCGAACCATTCGAACCATTCAAACTATTCAAACCATTCAAACCATTCAAACCATTCGAACCATTCAAACCATTCGAACCATTCAAACCATTCAAACCATTCGAACCATTCGAACCATTCAAACCATTCAAACCATTCGAACCATTCGAACCATTCGAACCATTCAAACCATTCAAACCATTCGAACCATTCGAACTACTCCAACCTTTTGATGAGCGTCAGGGTGTTCTTGCCATCGATGCGCTCGTAGTTGATTGCATCCATCAGCTCGCGCATCAGCAGCACGCCCAGTCCGCCCACGGGGCGCTCTTCGACCGAAAGCGACGTGTCGGCCTGTGCCTGCTCAGTCGGGTCGAAGAAGACGCCCGAGTCGATGATGACGTACTTCAGCCGATGCCCGTCGGACGCGGCACTGACGGTGATGTCTCCGCTGGTGCCGGCAGGGTAGGCATAATCAATCACGTTGACCACGGCTTCCTCCACAGCCAGCCTGATGGCCCCTGCCACCGAAGGCTCGATGCCCAGCTTGTCGCCCACCCTCTTCACGAAGGCGTTCAGCTCCTTCACCTGTTTCACGTCATTCTTCAGGGTGAATTCGCCCAGCATGACGTATTCGCGGTGAGGCGCATAGCGGATGGCGAGCATCGTCAGGTCGTCACTCTGCTCGGCATTCTCCACGAAGCGGTTCACCTCTCCGCTTACGCGCTCCACCAGCTCCTCGGGGGCGGCATC
>CAJOLH010000060.1 GCA_905235375.1 uncultured Bacteroidales bacterium | reverse complement strand
AAAAAATCAAGGAACGCTCGGAAACCCCTATCAATAAAGGGTCTTATATCGTTTAATAAAAATTTAATGCATCACTAGTATTTTAAGTATATGAAAATGAAGAAAATCATTCTTACGATGTTCCTGCTAATGGCGGTGTCTTTCCAGAGCCATGCCGTACTCAAGGAACGCGACCTCAACCGCACACTCCACGTGCTGCGTCTCGAGCTGCACGACCAATGGGTGAAGCAGGAGGAGAACCGCAAGCGCATCAGCGAACGCAACCAGGCACAGCACACCAACCTCGTGAACATCATGAAGCGCTGTCAATCGACCAGTCTCATCCTCTATTCCCAGGGGCGTGAGTTCACGTTCGATGTCGCCTATGCGTGTCAGCAAGCCACCACACTCTACGGCGAGCTGAAATCCAAGACCATGCCATTCGACGAAATCAAGGGAAACCTAGTCAGCGAGATTGGCCGCTACGACAGCCTCGTCGTTTCGCTCCAGCGTCTTCCTCCAGCCATCGATACGGCACGCACCGACGAACTCCAATCGCTCGAACTGGCCATCCGCAACGTACGCTCCGGCAGCGTTGACAACAACGCAATGCCCACCATCGAAGCCATGCCGGCTGATGCCATAACCTTGGAAGCCGTCGAAGGATATGAAACCGAAGAGTCCAATCGTCCCTTCATGCTTGATTCCTTGGGTATCATCGACCGCGACTCGTGCATCGTCTATGCCGAAGGCATACGTGACATCGTCAAGGATATGCTTGAAAAACTCGAGTTGGACAATGAGCACTACACCGAAGTGACCAATCAAGTGGAGAAGCTCAACAATTATGCCCAGCAGAAATATACCGAGCTCAAGAAGAACATATTCATCGATGCCGGCACCAACTACTTCACCATCCTTCAGCGATTCCCGCGCTATTGGAGACGTATGCAGATGGACTTCCGCACCAAGTACAAGCCTCTCCGCGACGAAGGCCGACTCGACAACGAAGGAAAGCCCTACAAATCCGACTGGCGCGGGCCCATCATCATGGCTGCGAGCATCTTTATGCTCTTCTATTTGCTTGTTGCCGTCATCATCAGCAACATTATCCTTCGCTTCCTTGTCCCCAAGCGTTATCGCGGAGAAGTCTTTCGCAACAAGCGCAGCGTCTATATCGTCCTGCTTGCCACATTGCTCTTCGCCATCGCCATCATGGTGGTGCGCACCTTTATGCACTCCAACCTCATGATCATGGCCACGGGTCTGATGGTCGAAATGGCCTGGCTCATTGCTGCCATCTATTTCTCGATGGCCGTGCGTCTCAACGGAAGCCAATGCCGCGAAGGCTCCAAGATCTACCTGCCCTTCATCCTCATGTCGCTCATCGTGATTTGGTTCCGCATCATCCTCATACCAAACTCGCTGGTCAACATCATCTTCCCGCCCCTGCTCCTGCTCTTCACCGTTTGGCAATCGTTTACGCTCAAGAACTGCCGACGCAACGTGCCCCTGAGCGACAAGGTCTATTGCGGCATCTCACTCGCCGTCATGCTCATCTCGACAGTCATGTCATGGGTTGGCTACACGCTCATGGCAGTGCAACTGCTGGTATGGTGGATGTTCCAACTCGCCGCCATCGCCACCATCACATGCTGCTATGACCTGATGGAGATATTCGAGAAGCGCGTGCTCGAACCGCGCATCCACGAGTCTTTCGGCCATACGCAGAACGCCGAAGAATTCTCCATGCGCCTGCAACAAGGCGATTACATCAACAGAACATGGCTCTACGACTTCGTCAACCGTGCCCTCGTACCGGTATGTGCCGTCTTCTCGATACTTTTCAGCCTGTATTTCGCTGCTGAAATCTTCGATCTCCGCGACCTGCTCCTGAAATACTTCCACATGAGCATTTCCATCCCCGGCATCGCCACCTTCTCGGTCTATCATATCTGCCTGATTGTCGCCCTTTGGTTCGTGTTCCGTTACGTGGCATACGTGATTCGTGCCGCATGGTTCAATTATCGCCGCGCGCAATCCAGCGACGGCAAGGACATCAATGCCACCCTCGCCAAGAATATCATCGGCCTGCTCATCTGGGGCATCTACGTCATTACCGTCTTCATCATGCTCCGTGTGCCCAGCACAGGAATCTCGATTGCTGTTGCAGGCCTCTCCACTGGTATGGGTTTTGCCTCGAAGAGCCTGCTCGAGAACTTCTTCTATGGCATTTCGCTGATGAGCGGTCGTGTACGCGTGGGTGATTATATCGAATGTGATGGCATCACTGGCAAGGTCGAAAGCATTTCCTACCAGAGCACGCAGCTTACTACCCTCGACGGCAGTGTCGTGGCAATCCTCAACTCCGACCTGTTCAGCAAGAACTTCAAGAACCTGACGCGCAATCATCAATATGAGCTCATCAAGATACCGTTCGGCATCGCCTACGGCTCCAACGTCGATGAGGTGCGCCATCTCATCCTCGACTCCATGAAGGACCTTGAGACGCAGACAGCCGACGGCCGCGACATCGTCAATCCAGCCAACCCCATCGCCGTTTCGTTTGCCGACTTCGGTGCCAGCAGTGTCGATCTCCTCCTCGTCGCTTGGGTTCTCGTCGATCAGCGCAACGCCTTTGCCGCCAAGGCCAAGGAGAAGATCTATCAGGTGCTCAACGAGAACAACATCGAGATCCCATTCCCGCAGCAGGATATCTACATCCGCAGCGTCCCCACGTCTCCTGCACCTCCTGCGCCTAATGCCTGATTTATTAATGCCAGTATATCGGCATTACGGTATGTCGGCATTACGAAATCCCGAAATAACGAAAAAAAGATATCCCGAAATCCCGAAAAAAAGATAATCCAATGAAATCCTCCCTCCTCTTAGCCGCCACAGCAGCCGTCATCATGTCGGCTTGCAGCGACAATCGCCCCATCGTTGAGGCCTCGTTCGACGTCATCCCCCAGCCTCAGTCCATCGACACCATTGCTGGCCGAACAGGCTACATCATCAGTCGGAGCACGGAGATTCATTATGCGCCCGAAACGTCCGAAATGGAACGTCACGCACGCTTCCTGCAGCAGTATGCCGAGGATATTCTGGGCTACCGCATCCCCATCAAGGCAGGCATCCCCACCAAAACACGATCGGCTGACAGCGGAATACTGCTGAAACTCGAGAAGGGCGATGCCCAGTCGGAAGCATACGACATCCTCGTATCAAGCGACCAGATGTGGATCACCTCCACAGGCACAGCCGGCATCTTCTACGGCATACAGACGCTTCGCAAGGCACTGGCTACCGCCCCAATCACAGGCAATGCCGACGGCTTCCGCGTCAGCCTGCCTGCTGTGCACATCACCGATGCTCCACGCTTCGCCTATCGTGGTATGCACCTCGACGTTTGCCGTCACTTCTTCCCCATCGACAGTGTCAAGACCTACATCGACATGCTTGCGCTCCACAATATGAACACCTTCCACTGGCATCTCTCCGACGACCAAGGCTGGCGCATCGAGATCAAGCAGTATCCCGAACTCACCTCCATCGGCTCCGTCCGCAAGGGCACAATGATCGGACGTGACTTCTCATCGAACGATTCCATTCCCGTCTCCGGGTATTTCACCCAGGAGGAAGCTCACGAAGTCGTGCGCTACGCTGCTGAACGCCACATTCAAGTAATCCCCGAAATTGAAATGCCCGGTCACATGCAGGGTGCATTGGCTGCCTATCCTCAGTTGGGATGCACAGGCGGCCCCTACGATGTCATCGGCTGGTGGGGCATCAGCGATGATGTACTTTGCGTGGGCAATCCCGAAGTGGTGAAGTTCTGCGAGAACATCCTCGACGAAATCATGGACATCTTCCCCTCGAAGTACATCCACATCGGTGGTGACGAATGTCCCAAAGTGCGTTGGGAGAAGTGTCCCAAGTGCCAGGCCAAGGTGCGCGAATTAGGGTTGCAGAAAGACAAGCAATTCTCTGCTGAACAAAAGCTGCAGAGCTGGTTCACTCATCAGATTGACGACTATCTGACAGCGCATGACCACACTGCCATCGGCTGGGACGAAATCCTCGAAGGCGGCATTTCGGACAATGCGGTTGTCATGTCGTGGCGAGGCGTTGAAGGTGCTGTCGAAGCGGCTCATCAAGGCCATCATTCAATCATGGTTCCTACATCGTACTTCTACTTCGATTATTATCAGCGCAGGAACCGCGAACACGAACCCCTCTCTATCGGGGGATATGTCCCCATTGAGAAGGTCTATAGCTTCAACCCCATCCCTGAGGCACTCACCGATGATGAACAAAAGTACATCTGGGGCGTGCAGGCCAACATCTGGACCGAATACATCCACACGTTCAATCATGTGCAGTACATGGCTTTGCCCCGCATGGGAGCCCTCGCAGAAGTGCAATGGTGCCAGCCCGAACAAAAGGACTATACCCGCTTCTTCGCCAATCTCGGCAACCTGACCCACCTCTACGACATCTACAGCTGGCGCTGGTCACGTCAAGCTTACGAGGAGCCGATGACTGACGAATAAAAACTTTTACATCTTGCACCCGGTGCCCGTGCTCTTTTGAGTTCGGGCACTTTTATTTAAAACAAAAAAGGGGGTGTGTCCCCTTTTACGAATTGTAGAATTTCTCCCTGTCATGAATGATGCCGGAGAGGTTATCTGATGCCCATTCGACAAGATTGTCAAGCAGTGGAGTCAAAGACCTTGCCCGCTCGGTAAGTTCATATTCAACACGAGGAGGGACTTCGGCGTATGCATAACGACGGACCAGGCCATCAGCCTCAAGACTGCGCAGGGTACGCGTCAACATCTTCTGCGAAATGTCGGGGATTTGCTGTTGTATCTCCTTGAAACGCATCGGACGGCTGGAAGGTTCCAATGTTAGCAGAACAAGAATACTCCATCGGTCGCCAATGCGGGCGATGACATTACGAATGGGGCACTCGGGGAAGTGCAGATCGCTGACTTTGTTCTTAATTTCCATTATTCAGATATTTTTAAGATGATTTTACCTCCGGCTCCACCTCGCTCCAATAGGGTATGCGCCTCGACGATTTGGTCAAGCGCAAACACACGACTGTACAAGGGCTTGATGCCTGCCTCACGAATCAGCGAGAAGAGACCGTCAATGGCCTTGCGGGTTGGATAGTTTGAGAAGAATCCCGTCAGGAACACACCATTGGGAATAAACTTGATAGGGTCGAAATGCTCAACGGTAAAGACGTTGCCGAGAATTCCCGTGTTGCAGACATAACCGGGACGAGTGACGGCAAGCAACGTGTCTCGAAGGGTCTTTGGGCCAACAAGTTCGAGCGCCTTGTTCGGTCGAACCGGCAACTGCTGCCTGCTGATAGCCTCGTCGTCGATGATGCAATGGTCGGCGCCAATGTGCTCCAACATCGGGAACGAAGACGCACGTCGTGCCGCTGCGATTACAGTTGCCCCGATGGCTTTGGCAATTTGGATGGCAGCTTGTCCCACAGTGCTGGTGGCTCCACGCACAAGCAGTGTGTCATCACGTCCGAGCATCAGGCATTCGGTCAGTGAGCCGTAGGCGGTGAAATAGGTTTCAGGAATGGCGGCAAGCGAAACCCAATCGAGATTCGTTTCCACCCGAAAGACATTCCCTGTCGGTAGCAGGGCATACTCGGCATAACTGCCATTGAACGACCGGCCCATGCCACCCATCAGGGCAATCACCTTGTCTCCTTTGCAAAATGCTGAATCAGATGCATCCGCAATTTCGCCCACACATTCAATACCCGGCACGATGGGCGTGTTGATATATTCATTATCAGCTTCGAACATACGGAGCAGCGCTTCGCTGTGGTTCAGCCCTGCTGCATGCACTTTAACCAATACCCATCCGGGGCGAACCACTGGAACGGGTATCTCATTGATCTGCAAATCTTCGGCCTTGCAGCAGCCGTCAATCACAATGGCTTTCATTTCCTCAGTCTATTTGTTTCCAACACTGTGGGTCGGGAGCATAGAAATCCTTGGTATATCCGTAGGCAACGGCAGGACAGCCTCGACAGAAACGGAGCAGTTCGCATTTCCTACACTTCTCGAAGCGTTCGTGCTGACGATACAGTTCCATACGTGGGCCGTGGAACACATCATACATTTCTTCGCTGACCGTGCCCACATAACTGTCAAAGCGTCGGCATGCCATCAACCTACCGTCGGCGGCAATGGTGAAATGGCAATTGCCGCAGTTGCAGCCGTCGTAGATAGTATCCTCGGCCAAACCTTCCGGAATCTGGAAAAGACTACGTTCATAAAGATAGAGCGTCCACAGGTGGTCCTTCAGGTTGAACGTCGTCTGACTTTCCTTGTACTGCTCAAACTTCTGCCAGCATTTATCCAGAAAATCCCGATAACGCTCCGGCTCGATATGCCATGTCTCCTGATGCGACTTGTCTTCGCTTGTGGGACAGTAACGACCGAAGGCAAAGATGTCGGCATGATGCTCCACGATGACGTCAATCAGTTCTGGAATCTCATCAATATTGGTGGCTGAGATGGTTGACATGATGGCACAATGCAACCTGGCACGTCGTATCGTGCCGATGGCCTCGATTGTGGCATCGAACGAACCATGTTTACGGAAACGATCATGGGTAGAGCGCAGTCCGTCAAGACTGAGTTGATACTTGCGACAACCCAATTCCTTCAGCCTTCCACAAACCTCATCCGTCAGGTGAAAGGGATTGCCCATTATTGTAAATGGAATGGCTCGTTTATGTACCAATTCCAGCAAATCCCAGAAACGTGGGTGCAAAATGGGATCCCCGCCTGTAATATATAAATAAGGTAAGCAGGACATCCGCTCAGACATCCGCTCGATATTGGCAAGCACCGCTACCATCTTCTCCCAAGGCATCTCCATCAATAGTGGATGACCCTCGGAAAAGATGTAGCAATGTTTGCAACGCTGATCGCACTTGTCGGTGATATGCCACTGAAAGGCGAAATAGTCCATTCGGTCGAAAATGGGAAGAAGGAGGCTTATTTACTTCTCACCTGCTCCACAAGCGCTTCCGCAAGCAGCGGGCTTCTCCTCAGCAGGCTTGTCACCTGCTCCACAAGCGCTTCCGCAAGCAGCGGGCTTCTCCTCAGCAGGCTTGTCGCTGGCTCCACAGGCAGCTCCACAAGCAGCGGGTTTCTCACTTTGTCTCAAAATTCCCTGGGCGCTGTGCGCAAAATTCAGATTTGTTCTTTTCATAGGGTCTAAGAATTAAAATTTTCTACTAATAGTCACTTTTTGATTGTAACCGCCGCAAAGATACAACTTTTTCTTGAAAAAACAAAGAAGAGACATGCATGATTCTTACTTTCCATTGGAAACCAAAGCTGAAAATCAGCCATTTTTATTCATCTCGATTAATTTTAATTAACAACCCAAACCAACTTAAGCTTTATTCATCTTGCTATGCGTCGAACCAATGTATTCGAGGCCGAAATCATAACAAATGTTAAATATTCGTCATTTGAAGAATTTTTTCACAAAATAATTTGGTTTATAAAATAAACTTATTTATCTTTGCAGCGCAAAACCGGTAATGCGACGCCGAATCGGACCTTTCTGCAGGAGGAAAGAAGAGGCAAGAGTAAAACGAATCATGTCTCATCAAACTAAAAAGGAAAAACTATGGAAGAAAACAACAATATGACTGCCGAACGCAGTCTTGCGATCATTACCGAACAGATCGAACGCAGCCGTCGAGCTGTCTCCAAAAGCACAGGGCAATCGCTCTACATCTCCGGCCTCTGCACGATGGCTATGGCTGTCATTGTGCCCATTGTCAATCTGCTAATCCTACCCGATGGCTATGCCACTTTGGGTCATCTGCTCTGGTTTACGCTTCCGTTCATCATCGTGTTTACCATACGTACCATATATAAGAATCGCGAGCACGCACCCGTGAGTCTTGTAGGAACCCTTGTGGGAAAGACATGGCAAACATTCGGAGTTTTCGGTCTTGGATTCTTCGTTTTGGCCAATGTATGGAACTACATCCTGTATCACTCTACTGACAACACGATGGCCATTATTGCTCATCAAGCGAACTTCACCCCTATCATCTATCTGCTGATGGGCATGGCGGTTGCCATCACCGGACACATCCTGAATAGCCGATGGCTGGTGTGGTTTGGCATCGTTGCAAGTCTTGTAATTGCCGTGTGCGATTTTGCCTGTGTAGGCACGATGCTCCTCTCCCGATTTGGTGCGCCACTGTCGATTATTGCGCATTCCAACAGCATATTGCCCTGCGTATCCGTCTTTGTACTTGCCCTCTTCGGCCTGATGCTCCCGGGCCTGATGCTCAAAAACCAGAAATAGCCTATGTTCAAGCCTTTAGACCCACTGCTGCACTCCGAGTTGCGACTTGCCATCATGTCGCTGCTCATCAGTGACCTCGAAGCCGAGTTCCCCTACATCAAGGAGCAGACGGGAGCGACGGCAGGCAACCTCAGTGTCCAGGTCGATAAACTGGCGGCAGCAGAATACATCGAAGTCGTTAAAACGTTCAAGGGCAAGCGCCCCTGCACCATCTGTCGCATCACACTCAAAGGCCAACAGGCTTTCGAGGCATACATCGAGGCTTTGAAGAGCTATCTTCAAGTCAGCAAGCCTTGATGGCTCTCCACTTCTCCAAGAGATCAGAAGGAATCATTTGCTACCCTGGTAGGAGGTAACCGCCAAATATTGGCAGTTATCTCCTTCTTTTGTTTCATAGACCCACACAATACTACAAATAACAATTAAATGTATCATATCCGCAAGTTTCATTCAAATTCGTTTCGATTTGTCCCTATTGCAGCAAAAATTGTTTCATTATAAAATATTTCAAGTTAAAAATTTGTTTCGTTCGACAATTATTCATACTTTTGCAGTGTCTTGAGGTTAATGTATATGTTGCAGCTCTAAATCAAAGGCACGCACACCATATTACCCAGCAGCAACATACATTATAAAATATAATATACATCCAAGATTACATATAGTGATAGTATCAGCGTAATCATAAAAAAGCAAAGACAATGAAATCCACATCACACATTTTGTTATTCCTCTGCAATCTGCTATTACTTCCATCCACACTCCATGCGATGATGGCGGCAGCCAATGCGGGCACTCTCCTTGACGACAGTGAAGACTTTTCGTCGAACTTGCCCCTCGTATATATACACACCGACGCAAAAATCAATGCTGACAACAAGGTGTCTGGCACCATGCGCTGGCACCATGCGAATCATCGACAACCCCGAAGGGCAACGCAACAGCGAAACCGACACCATCTTCGATTACGACGGCTCCATCGGCATCAAACTGCGAGGCAACAGTTCTCTCAGTTTTGCGCAAAAGAAATACACTATAGAAACGCGCGACGAGGAGGGGAACGACTTAAAGACCCAACTGATGGGGCTACCCTCGGAAAGCGACTGGGTGCTGCTGGCCCCCTACAACGACCTGTCGCTCGTGCGCGACGTCTTTGCCTACAATATGTGGACCGAGATGGGCCACTGGGGTCCTAGAACTCACATGTGCGAGGTCTTTGTCAACGACGAATACATGGGTGTCTATGCCTTCTGTGAAAAAATCAAGCGCGACAAGAACCGCGTGGATATTGCCAAACTGAAGGAAGATGATCTCGCAGAACGCGAACTGACAGGCGGCTACATCGTACGTGTGGATGCCTACGACCAAGATGACGAAACCTTCAAGTCGAAAGTGGCAGGAATACAGTCAAATATGTGGGGCGGATCTGGCACTGGAACAGTGACCTGGACTATCTTCTATCCCAAGAAAGAAGACCTGCAAGCCGAACAAAAGGCATACATCCAGGACTACGTGGATCAGATGGAACAGTCATTCCAGCAAGCCAACTACAAAGACACGATCGAAGGCTATGCCCGATGGATTGACGTTCCTTCGTTCGTCGATTACTTCATCCACACCGAACTCTCGCTCAATGCCGACGGCTACAAGCGCAGCAGCTACTTCTTCAAGGACAAGGACAAGGCAGATGGCACCACCTCGAAAATGGAGGCAGGCCCCGTGTGGGACTACAATCTGGCCTATGGCGATTGCAACTTCTGCAATGCCAACAACGTCAAGGCGTGGGTCTATGAAGGTTGTTCCACCAATCCCACCCCCGCTCTTTGGAAGAAACTCACCCAAGACCCAGCCTTTATGGACAAGGTCAAGGACCGCTATGCACAACTGCGGCGCACCATTATCAGCCGACAGAGCATCGACAGTTTCTTCGATGACTATGCTGCCCTGCTCGACGAAGCCAAGGACCGGCATTACGAGAAATACGACAACCTGTTCCAAAGCGGAAACAGTGGGGGTTGGCCTTGGTGGGGCGGGAACTCGAGCCCCATCTCCTATTTTGCCGCCTATTTTGTCGAATCCTACGAGGAGGAAATCCAAACCGTAAAGGACTGGTTTGGGAAAAGACTGGCTTTCCTTGACGAAAAATGGGACTACGATGAATCCCTTCCTATCCGAACGGTTACCGACAATAAATATTTCGAAGCAAAATTTATGCGAGATGACGAAGGTCTGACCATTCAAGCCAATCGCGATCTATTCAATGTCGAAATCTATTCGCTCGCAGGCCACCTTCTGAAGGAGATAACTCTGCAGGAACATTCTTCCCAACTGACACTCACCTTGCCCCGCAGCCTATATAGACAGCCTATGGTGGTGGTATGTCAAACAGACGATGGAGCATACCTCACTCGCATAGTGAGATAAATCTTGACACCGCTTGTTTAAAGACATCATAGTTTTCAGGCTTTCCAATCACATCACCTTTGCTTATGAAGACACATTTTCTCCCTCTCTTGTTGAGCTATGTACTTCTTTCCATCCTCCCAGTGAGGGCGGATGAAGGACTGCTGTTCACCGCCGACAGGATGTCAAGCAGCTCTATCTCTTGTGTAACCCAAGACGCTTACGGTTTTGTTTGGGTGGGCACTGACTACGGGTTGAATCGTTTCGACGGCTATCAGTTCGGCAAATACTACACCAATCCCGATGACACCACCTCCATCGTGAGCAACGAAATCACACGGTTCCTGGTCGATAGCCGCCAACGGCTGTGGATAGGATGTCGCAAAGGACTGGTACGTTACGATTACGAAAGCGACTCGTTCCAGCGTTATCATTTCCCCAATGGAACAGAACCGCGTGTCATGGACTTGATAGAAGACGTTTCGGGCAACATCATCATTGGCACATCAGGCTATGGTCTCTACATCCTCGGTGCAGACACCGACCGAATCGTTCGACCTAAAGGATTCAGCAAACAGTATGTCGATGACTTCATCGGATATATCTTCGAGGATGACAGACAGCAACTATGGTGCAGCAGCATGGTGAGCACGCTCCGACGTTTCACCCTTGAGGAGACGCACCCTGTGGAGATGAAAAACTTCGAAACCGGCTGCGGTTCGGTGGTGAGTTTCGTAAAGCAGGACCAGCGAGGATTCTACGTGGTCTGTATGTATGGCATCCTCTACTACGACTATCAGCGAGCAACGCTCACTCCCTCCGATTATGACCTCTCGGCTCTGCCTGGTGGCATATCACTACGCTGCGCAGCACTTAGCCATGACGGCAATCTTTACCTGGGCACTTCAGGCATGGGATTGATGGTCATCCCGCGCGGTAGTCGCACTCTGCAGCAAGTCGATAACGTCAGCGAAAACTTCGACCTTAAGTCGGCCAACATCGGGTTCATCTTCGAAGACCGCAGCAACAACCTCTGGGTGGGATGCCACAAGCGCGGTCTCTTTCTTATCAGACACGGACGCGGAGCCTTCACCACCTGGCGCTTCTCATCGCAAGGTTACCCCGTAGGCAGCAGTGTCTCGTCCATAGCGCCAGCCGAAGATGGCAGCGTTCTTTGTGTGGTGCTCAAGTCGGGTCTCTGGCGTTTTGATCAGGACGGACGTATCGAAGGCCGTCTGCAATCTCCCGATGCACCAACTGTCATCTTCCGTGACCGAAAAAACCGCTACTGGCTCGGTACCGAAAACTCGCTCTACGAGTACGATCCCATCACCCAAACCGGCACGCTGGCCATGCGCGACGAGGGATGGGGAGTGAACTGCATCTCCGACGATGACGACGGGTGCCTCTTTTTGGCCAACGATGGCAAGGGGCTGATCATCTACGACACAAAGACCCGACAGTCGCGCTCATTCAGTATGTATCAGGACGACGAGGGCAAGGGAACACTGGTCAACAACTGGATACGCGCCCTTTACTACGACAGCAAAGGATTGCTCTGGATTGGCACGGTAAGCGGCCTGGGATGCATGAGCCCGCACGACGATAATTTCATGCCCCTTGGATGGGACATTAAATTCAAAGACTATCAATGCTACTCACTGCTCGAATTGCCCGATGGCGATATGCTGATAGGCACCGAAATCGGCCTGTACATCTTCAACCGCCTGTCGGGTGAGTTCTCACTCTTTGCCAATTCCAGGGAACTACAAAATAAGTCGATCAACAGTATCGTGACCGACCATAGCGGCGACCTATGGATGAGTACGTCGGACGGCATCTGGCATTACAACCCGCAGAACCGCACACTGGACAACTATATGCATGGCGACGGACTGGTGATGAGCGGTTACGTTGTGGGTGCAAAAATCACCTATCCCGACGGACGCATCATGTTCGGCAACTACGACGGAATCACCGTCTTTTATCCGCAAAACGTCAAGGGACGGGAAGCTGTACTGGGCGAAGTATCACTCTCTAATTTCGTCATCGACGGACAGCGCATGGACTGCCGAAAACGTCGTTTTGAACTATCGAGCGATGGCAACTCATTCGTCCTCGAATTTTCGCTCTTCAATTACCAGAACACCGACAACATCACATTCCTCTACAGAATCAACAACAGCGGCGAATGGGTTCCCGTCTCCGATGGAACCAACGCAGTGTCGTTCTTCAAGATGAAACCCGGAACCTACGACATCGAAGTGATCGCCGCTTCGCGCGGCATCAGGACAGAGAAACCCTGCCGCCTCACCGTAGTAGTCCATTCACCTTGGTATCTCACATGGTGGGCTTACTTCATTTACACCCTACTGCTTGCAGGTATCATCTTTATGGTTGCCCGCTTCTACAAGCACCGCCAGAAAGAGGAACTCGAAGAGGCCAAGATGCGTTTCCTCATCAATGCCACCCACGACATACGTTCGCCATTGACGCTTATCTTCGGTCCTCTCAAGAAGTTGCAGTCGCGCGTCGCTGCGCTGACCGACATTAATGTGCGCTCCGAGATGACACATTATATGGAAATCATCGACAGCAACGCCCAACGGCTGCTCCTTCTGGTGAACCAGATCCTCGACGAGCGGCGCATCGACAAAGACCAGCTGATACTGAAATGCCAGCAGACCGACCTCGTAAAGTTTATCGAGAACGTATGCGCCAACTTCCAGTATCATGCCCAACAGCGAGGCATCACATTTACCTTTGAGCATCCCGAAACCGAAGTACTGGCTTGGATCGATCACTCCAACTTCGACAAAGTGCTATCCAATCTGCTTTCAAACGCATTCAAATACACCTTCGATGGAGGTTCCATCATGTTTGTGCTGAGTCAGGACAATCAGCACGTATGCATCCGGCTCATCGACAGCGGTATCGGTTTCAAGGAAGAAAACACTGACAAGCTCTTCGAACGCTTCTATCAGGGAGCCAATGCTCAAGGCATCATCAGTGCCGGTTCGGGTATCGGGCTGAACCTAAGCCGTTCCATCGTTCAGTTGCACGGAGGCACCATCAAAGCCTACAACCGCACCGACGGACAACGCGGAGCTTGCATTGAAGTGAAACTCCCACTTGGCAACAACCACCTCAAACCTGAATTCATCATGGCAGCCGAGCCTGCAACAACATCTTCTGCCGCCGACAGTCCTTCCTACCACCAGCCTACAAAGAACTACCGTATCCTGATAGTCGATGACGAGGTCGAAATCCCACGATACATCGCCTCCGAACTGGGCACCTGGTACTACTTTGATATAGTTACCAACGGTAAGGAAGCACTCAACGCACTCTTTGCAGAGAACTACGACCTCGTCATCAGCGATATTATCATGCCCGAAATGGACGGCATCACCTTGCTAAAGAATATCAAGAGCGTACCCCAATTGAGCGACATACCTGTCATTCTGCTCACCTCAAAGAGCGAAGTAGAGCATCGATTGGCAGGCATCCGCCATGGGGCCGACTCCTACATCTCAAAGCCGTTCAACATGGACGAACTGCATGTCCAGATTGACAATCTCATCGATAACGTCCGTCGCCTAAGAGGAAAGTTCACTGGAGCATTGAAACAAGAGGACAAAGTGGAGAACATCATTGTGAAAGGCAACAACGATGCTCTGATGGATCGCATCGTCAAGGTCATCAACGAAAACCTGAACGACTCAAGCTTCAACGTGGAATGCCTCACCCGCGAGGTGGGCATCAGTCGTGCGCAACTGCATCGCAAGATGAAGGAGATTACCGGCATCTCGACTGGCGACTTCATCCGCAACCTGCGCCTTCAGCAAGCCGAGCGTCTGATACGCGAGAACAAGATTAACATAACTCAGGTCGCCTACACCGTTGGCTTCAACAATCAGTCGCATTTCTCCACCGTATTCCGCAAATACTACGGCATGACACCCACGGAATATGCTGCGAAACATGCCGGCGAAAAACCTGAAGAAACACTTCATGACACCTAATAACGTCTCAAAAGCAACATTTAGAGGCATAATGGGAACACTTTATTGCACATGAAACAAATCGACACGTCTCTGAAACAAAAACCAACAGCAATGTTAAGTCTTTGCGCTATCTTTGCCGTATGAAATATACATTACCGCATTATTATTAAATATTGAGACTATGAGAACAAGAAACTGGAAAACAATCCTTGTGCTGGGAGCATACTCCATCTTAGGGCTCTATGCGATTCCTGAGAAGGTGCAAGCACAAGGTGCGTCTGCTCAACAGACCAAGAAGCTCACTGGCAACATCAGCGACTCGCAAGGACCGCTGACCGGAGCCACAGTCATGGTGAAAGGCACCTCGACCGGCACATTCACCGGCCTCGATGGAGACTTCACGCTCGATGCTCCTGCTGGAGCCACCCTCGTCTGCTCGTTTGTAGGCTACGTCACCCAAGAAATAAGGGTTGGCAGTCAGAATCATCTGAACATCATCCTCGAAGAAGAGCGCACCAACATCAACGAAGTAGTGGTCATCGGCTACGGAACACAACGCCGTGAGACCGTGACAGGCTCAGTGGCCAACATCGGTGGCGACAAGCTCAACCAAGTAGCCGCCACCAATGCCGCACAAGCGCTGCAGGGGCGCGTGGCAGGCGTGCTGATGCAGCAAACGTCGAGCCAACCGGGTGCTGAGATGCAGATACGCATACGCGGACAGCGTTCGCTCAATGCAAGCAACGACCCGCTTATCGTCCTTGATGGGGTGCCATTCATGGGTAGCCTGAGCGACATCAATCCTTCTGACATCAAGTCGATGGACATCCTCAAGGATGCATCAGCCACTGCCATCTACGGCTCACGCGGTGCCAATGGAGTCATCATCATCACAACCATCAAGGGAGCACAAGGCACCCCTGCCAAAGTGACCTACAATGCATACGTGGGCTTCAAGAAAGTGTTCCACAAATACCCGATGATGAACACAGAGAAATACATGAAGATGCGCAACTACGCAGGACTCTACACCAATTCGCTTGACGAAGACGAAAGCATCGATACTGACTGGCAGGATCTCTTTCTCAAGACGGGTTTCACCCAAAGCCATGATGTCGGCATTACGGGCGGCACCAATGGAGGCAGTTACAGCTTTGGTGCAGGCTATTACAGTGACGAGGCCGTTATCCCCACCCAAGCTTACGAACGCTACAGCATCCGTGGGAACTTCGACCAGAAGGTGGGTGAGTATTTCCGTTTTGGGTTGAGCTCGAACACAAACTACCACGAGCAGAAAGGCACGAACGTCAGCATGTACGGCGTGCTCTCGAAGACCCCAATGATCAACCCTTATGATTCCGAAGGCAACCTGAAGCGCACTGTCGATATGCCGCTCGATGGCGGACAATATGTTTGGACACGCGAGCGCCTTGAAGAGCTTGAGGACTCATACATCCGCGAGAACAAGGGCTTCGGTTCATACAACACCCTGTTTGCCGAAGTCAAGGCACCATGGATCGAAGGCCTAAGCTACCGCGTCAATCTGGGTCTCAACTACCGAACCTCCAAGACAGGAGCATTCACTGCCACTGGCATAGGCTCTTCGAACGCCAACGAGCCCAACTCGGCCTCCGTGCAGCAGACCATCACCAAGAACTGGGCCGTGGAAAACATCGTGACGTACGACCGCATCTTTGCTGAAAAGCATCATTTGAACTTCACCGGTCTCTATTCCGCCGAACGTACCTCCTACGAACAGAACTATATGTCGGGCCGCGACATTCCCGCAGAGTATTTCCAGTACTATCAGATCGGTGCAGCACAGAGCGACCTTGAGGTAAGCCCAGGCAGCCAGAACTACTGGCAGAGCGGACTGATGTCGTGGATGGGGCGTATCATCTACACCTATGACAATCGCTATATGCTGACCGCAGCATTCCGAAGCGATGCATCGTCACGCCTTGCAAAAGGACACCAGTGGCACACCTATCCGGCAGTCTCGTTGGGTTGGAACATTGCCCGTGAGGAATTCATGCAGTCGGCCGACTGGCTTGACAACCTCAAGCTGCGCGTAGGCTACGGCGAGACCTCCAACCAAAGCATCAACCCCTACTCCACGCTGGGTGCCCTGAGTACCAAGTACTACAACTTCGGCAGCAACCTGGCAACAGGCTACTACGTCTCCACACTCCCCAACCCCGAATTGGGATGGGAATATTCCTCAACCTGGAACTTCGGCATCGACTATTCGGTGTGGGGCGGACGCCTCAGCGGCACCTTCGAATACTATGTGCAGAATACACACGACCTGCTGCTCAGTGTCAATCTCCCCCCAACGTCGGGTGTCGGCAGCTACATGGCCAACATCGGCAAAACGCGCAACAAGGGCTTCGAGCTCTCGCTCAACGGAGTCATCATCGACAATCGTGGGGGCTGGACTTGGGAAGCCGGCATCAACCTCTATGCCAACCGCAACGAACTGATTGAGCTGGCCGAAACCGGCAAGGAACCCGATGTAGCCAACC
The DNA here is from genome assembly GCA_905235375.1 of uncultured Bacteroidales bacterium. GTDB lineage: Bacteria > Bacteroidota > Bacteroidia > Bacteroidales > UBA3663 > Liminaster. The sequence continues at coordinate 11,561 of CAJOLH010000060.1, read as the reverse complement.
GCTGGTTCCCTGGTCATCCCATCGATGTCATCTACGACTATAAGAAAGTGGGGCTCTGGCAAGCCGGCGAAGAAGACCTTCTCGAAGTGCTGGAACCAGGTGGCAACATCGGCATGATCAAGGTTGAATATACGGGCGATTATGATGAGAACGGCAAGCCAACCCGTCAGATCAACACCGACGATCGTCAGGTGATGGATATGGAGCCCGACCTGATGGGCGGCTTCAATACGACCGTAAGCTACAAGCATTTTGACCTGACCATGATTGGGGCCTTCCAGTTTGGCGGCACCCTGGTCTCGGCCATCCACTCGTCCAACGGATACCTCAACATGCTAAACGGTCGCCGTGGCCAGCTCGACGTGGACTATTGGACGGAAGAAAACACTGGAGCCAAATACCCGAAGCCAGGCGGTATGTCAAGCAACGACAACCCCATTTATGGTTCGACTCTCGGCTACTTCGATGCCAGCTACCTCAAGGTTAGGACCATCACACTGGGTTACAACTTCGAGCACTTCAAGGCGCTCAGACATTGGGGCATCAGCCGTCTGCGTCTTTATGCCACTGTGCAGAACCCCTTCGTACTCTTCTCGCCCTACAACGACGAATGTGGCCTTGACCCTGAGACCAATTCGCTCAGCGACAACGGCGGGAACATGGCTGTCACAATGGATGGGTATAAGGGTGCCCACAAGATTCCAGTCATCGGCTACAACACGCCATCGACACGCAACTACATCTTTGGCATCAACCTTACCTTTTAAATAATAAGGTAAGACATGACAGATAGCACAATTGACCACATAAAAAAGGAAAGATTATGAAAACGACATATAAAGCAATCCTAATGCTCATGATGGGCGGCTGTCTTGCAATCACCGTTGCCAGTTGCTCCGATGTGCTCGACGAACAGCCACGCACCATCTATGAACCTGGATTCTTCAAGACCGACAAGGGCATCGACGGAGGACTGACCTCGCTCTATGCCCACCTGCGCAACATCTACGGCAACGGCTATTATCTCAACATCTGCGAAACGGGTACCGATGAATATACCTACGGGCAGAGTGCCGACGGCAACTTCAAGGATGCTGATTATTCAGGTGCCGGCACGCTGACTCCATCAAGCAGCCGTTCTGACGTGCTGTGGAACAACGTGTTCACCTACATCAACACTGCCAGCGGCATCATCGAGAATGCCACCGAGGCAGGTATTGACGAAAGCAAGATTTGCGAAGCACGTTTCTTCCGCGCTTTCGATTACTTCCAACTGGTGCGTATGTTCGGAGGTGTACCCCTCGACTTCGGCTCTGGCGAATTGATGTTCAATGCCACACCCTCGCGCACCTCTGTACGCAACACCGTGCCCGAAGTCTATACGCGTGCCATCTTCCCCGACCTTATCAAGGCGGTCGAAAACCTGCCTGACGAGCCACGCACCACCGGAGCCGTCACCAAGACCGTGGCACGCAAGTACTTGGCTGAAGCATACCTGACCTATGGATGGTGGCTTGAGAACCCTCGTCAGAAACCGACCTATCCGCAGTGCGACCGCTCCGATCCCGACGGGCACGACCCCGCTTGGTATTTTCAGCAGGCTTACGACATCATCGTCACCGCACTACAGAATCCTGGCCCCTATGGTCTGGAGGACACCTATTACGATGTGACACGCTACGACAACGACCGAAACAAGGAAATTCTGCTTTGGGCCGACCACACCACCGAAAGTGCACAATACAGCGGCATGAACGAGAGCGGTGCCTCCTGGGGTTATGCCTCCGGCTCTGCGCCCGATAACTTCGCAGGATGGATGGCCAACTGGAACTATCCGAACCTGCAGATGCAAAGCGACAAGCACTCATGGATCAATCCAGTTCAGCGCGAAGCCATACAGCCACTTGGCCGTCCTTGGATCCGTATGGCTCCCACTATCGATGCCATCGAGAACTTCTCCGACAAGGATAAGGACTCACGCTACGATGCCACCTTCACCACCGTCTATCACGCCAACTGGGACTATGGCGCTAACCCTGACATTGAATATGTAATGGGCAATGGCAATCAGCCCATCTACAAGGGCGAAGTCGTGTTGCGCTTCCTCGACGAAGAGCCTGTCACTCCTGTCAGCTACTCCACCAAGTCGCGTGAGCACGGACAGGTGGGTGCGGGTACGCTCGATGGCTACAAGGAGTTCGTCATCAACCCTGAGGCCATCAGCCGACTTCGCTTCCCAGGCCCTTACAAACTGGGTATGTATCCCCTCGAAACCCTTTCGAGCGATGGCAAGAAACAGCTGGGTTCCCCCAACGGCCCTATTGCCCGACCCTACAACATAGCCAAGTTCTCGGAATTCTACCTCTTAGGTGCAGAAGCTGCGGTCAAGGGCGCTGCCACACAACCAGGTTACAGCGCACGCGAACTGCTGAACGTGCTGCGTGCCCGCGCCGGCAAGTGGACGCACCGTGTCAACGGCGTCACTCAGTATGGCGAAGAATTTAATGCCGATTTCAGTGCCGAGCTCACCGCCACAACCCCGCAGGTCATCACCATCGACTACATCCTCGATGAGCGTATGCGCGAGCTCTTCGGCGAAGGCTACCGCTGGTACGACCTCACCCGCACGCAGACCTGGCAGGAAAAGGCCGGACAATATCGCATCTGCGGACCTAAGGCAACCGACGTGACCCCCGAGACTGTCACACGCACCATCCCCGATGACTATTACCTTCGTCCTATCCCGCAAGGCACCATCGATGCCTTCGAGATGACCGAAGAGGAGCGCAAAGCCTATCAGAACCCGGCTTATCGCAACTGATGTCATGAAAGGACTTCTCCTGTCCCTCTTCCTACTGCTGGCATTTGCAGCCACAGCCGACGACGGATGTCGATTGTGGCTGCGATTTCCCGACCAGCCACAGCCCCAGACCTGCGTTTCGCTCTCGACTGACAGCCCGTTCACGCCTGCCGAAGAGGCCATTCTTTCAACAGCCATCGACGAACTGCGCCAGCATTGGCAGGGCCTCCCGCTGTACCTGCATCTCGCCAACGATACGACTTTGTGCCGCGATGCCTTCCACATTGCAAGGTCGGATGACGAGGAGTCGTTCATAATCACAACCTCTTCGGCTACAGGGATGCTCTATGCTGCATACTTCGTGCTCCGTTCGCAAACGATGGGCGACGGCTGTCTCTGCCAGACCCTCGGCCCCAGCCACGAGCTGACCGAACAACCAGACATGGCGATCCGATCGGTGGCTGTCGGCAATACGTCGCTGCTCGAAGGTCGTGTCACCACATTTGCACGGGCTATGGCCTCGACGGGCATCAACGAAGTGGTGCTCCCTGCCAATGGCTTTCATGGCATCGGATCATTTGCCGACAGCCTTTCCGCCTATTCCATCACCGTCAGATGCAGCGACCCTACGGACGACCCCCTTCCGTTGACCAGCGACAGCAACTGGACTGGCAATCCCCTTCGCCAGGTGGATCTCTATACCGCCGGGCGCAGACAATGGAAGTCGGATATTCCCCGCGAACGAATCGTGTGCGAATGGTTAGCTCAAACATTCAGTGAGAACCCCTATTTCATCATTTCGATGCGCGATGCCATGCTATGTGACGAAGTGACAAATCGTGTGGCAAAGCTGTTCGACACATGGCAGGAAATGCGTCCATATATTGATAGGCAGCGCTACGAAGAGGTTGAAATGTACCTCATGGAACAGCTTTCCGACGAAAAGTGAGCGAGAAAAACAGGTATTATAGCAACGAAAGATTTTGAGACGTATTTGAGACAAATTAAAACGTCTCTCTCGTCGAAACATCCTATCTTTGCTCCGTAATCACAACACCTTATTTGTTAAATATTATCTAAATCAAAACCATCATGAAAAAGTTATCTCTACTCCTCGCGGCTATGCTCTGTATCGCAGGGCAGGCCAATGCACAACAGTACGGTCAGGAACTCGAACTGGGTTCCATTCGTGGTTGGGGATGGTCTGCCAAAACCATCGTCATCTCCGATCAAGAGATTCCTCAGCTCCCCGCAGCCGTAACGCTCCCCGGCCGATATGGCGAGATTTCGGTCACTGAAGCTTTCGATGCCACCGAGATCAAGAGCTTCAAGTTTGAATTTGCTGAACCTATCGAGGCTGGCAAAATCCAGATTTCCATACGCAATCAGGCACAAACCAGCACCTACCAGAATCAGTACTTCCACCTCGAAGAAGGGACAACCTCGTTCGAAGGGGCCATTGACCTGGAACAACTTGGAGAAGATACTCAAGTCGTGGCTTTCGCCTTTATGAACGATGGCAACCAGGACGATGTGGCCTTCACTCTTAACAGCTTCGTTTTCACCAAAAACGACGGCACCGAATGGATACCTACCTGGAAGGGCAGCGGCTGGCCAACCGGTTCGCTGACACCACTGACCGAGGTCGAAGGCGGCGTGTCGAAAGATGTCTATGAGTTCACCTACCAATATGGAGAAGTAGGTGTTGACTTCGGCGAGGCTCAGGTCATCGAAGCTGAGAAGCCTCACATCATCACCCTCGTCAGCAGCGAAGCCATTCCAGAAGGAGAGTTCCAATGGAAAATCTACAACGAGGATGGCACCAACAGCTACGCAGCCTTCAACATTGACCCCGAGAATATCGTGACGCTCGAGATGCCTGCCAACTACACCGGATTCTCCATCCAGCACATCGCCACTTCGACGAGCTATCTGCCGCAGGATATCAAGCTCTATCGCCTGATTGTAGGTGGTCCTGTCTCCATCGATCGTCTTCCTATCAAAGTCGGCAGCAACGGCTCCGCAGAAGTCATCGATCCCAATCCAGGTGAAGAACAAGGCCCCAACGGCCTGCCCATAGGCGTGAACCTGCCTGGCAGCTGGGGCTCGATGGGACTTTGGAACGAGCCTTTCAATGCTGCTGAATATCCTATGTACAAAATCGTGCTGCGCGAAAAGCCCGAGAACGTGCAGTTCTTCTATCGCACTCATGTGCTTGATGCCGAGGGAGGCTCCACCGAATCGACCGTCTATGTACCTTGGGCTACCAGCGAAGACGGCATGGCCGAACTCTCAGAGGACGGTCTCACCCTTACAGGCGAATTCGACACCGATGCACTGGGCGATGTCAATATCGAAGCCATCGCTCTCCAGAACACTGGCGGTTCGGCTGTCAAGGTTGTGGTGATGCAGGTGTATCTGATGAACGAGGAAGAAGAATGGATTGAGACCCCCGGTCTCGGCTCTTCCATCAGTCTTTGGAACAGCGGCTCGACCTACCCTGTTGGCGGAAGCTATGATGCCGAAGGCAACATCTGGGATGCCTACGTGAAATTCAACGCTACAGGTGACTATCTTGGTACCTACAGCGGCACTGTGGATGAAGGCACCTACCACAAGGTTACCTTCTACACCGAAGAATCACAGCCCGAGGGCATCGTTCCTTTCGTGATGAATATTGGATTCGACTGGAACACATGGCAGTGGACCTTCGAAAACGTGCCTTTCACCACCGAAGGGACGGGAACCAATGCCCTTTCTGTCAAGATTCCACTCAGCTACAACAGCCTCTACCTCGGCTATTATGGAGCCGAAGAGAATCTGCCTTGCCAGGTTCGCTTCACCAAAATCGTACGCGAAATTTATGAAGCCACACCTGCTGACTACGTTTATGGAATCGTGAGCGACTTCAACGGCTGGAGCAACGACGTCTTCATGACCGAGGATGCTGAGAATCCTGGCATCTACACCGCTACCCTCACCGGACAACAAGTCAAGTCAATCAAGGAATATGGCTACAAGGTTCGCGCCAACAAGTCGTGGAATCTCTATCAGCTGCCAGCCGATGAAACCAACCTGACCTGGACCCCCGAGAAGACCGGAGTATATGACTTCACTTTCACCTTCAACCTCGCAGAGAATACCTGCACCATAGATGCTGTACGAACGGGCGATGCCACCTGGACAGCCACCTTCGTCAACACTCCTGGCTGGGAGAAGGTTTATGCCTACACCTTCGAGCCCGAACTTAACGGCGTATGGCCTGGCGTAGAGTTGACCTTCGTACGTCACTCCGATAATCTGAATGCCGACATTTATAGCTATAGCTACACGGGTGAAAATGCACCTGCCAACATCATCTTCAATGCTGGAGAAGGCGGAGCACAGACCCGAAACCTCATCTTTGAGGACGGCAAGCAGTATCAGTTGTATGCCTACACTGTTCAGTACGTCAACGTGGAAGGATGGCCCGCAGTCTATGCCTACACCTACAATCCTGAAGCCTGCGGTGCTTGGCCTGGCACAGCCATGACGCTTGTTCCTGCCGACGAAGAGGCTGCTCTCCGCATCAAGGCTGACGCAGAGCCCACCGATGAACCCACCGAAGAAGATCCGCTGGAGGATGGCGACATCTACACGCTCACCTTCTACTGCGACGTGGCTCCCGAATACATCATCTTCAACAACGGACTAAGCGGTGATGCCAACCAGACCGAAGACCTCGTCTTCGAGAACGAAAAGATCTACGATGCCCATGCCAAGACTCCATACGTTGGCATCAGCAACGTAGAGGCCGAGGAAGGCAACGCTGTCATCTACAACATTCGCGGCCAGCGTGTTGTGAAGACCGAAAAGGGTCTCTACATCATCGACGGCAAGAAGGTTATGATGAAATAAAACCAAAACGATGAAACAGCTCCTAATTTCACTTATCGGATTGCTCTGTGCGGCCTCGTTCGCACAGAGCGACCCCGAACCCATGCCTGTCATCGCTGACCTCGGCGGTGCCATCCTTAACCCCGATGGTTCGGTGTTCACGGTCTATCCCGCCACCGTCACCCTCGAAGGCCAGTGGTGCGACATCGCCCTGTGGAAAGCCCCGTTCAGCGTCTCAGACTATCCTACCTTCCGTGTGCGCCTGCAACGCGGTCCCGAGGAAGACGGCCTGATACAGCTGTTCACCCGCAATCGCGAGTCAGCGATGAACTACAAGGGTCCCTACATCCCCTTCGCGCAAAACCAGACTACCATCGAAGCCGACTTTCTCGACTATGATGACAACGGAACCGTCTGGTTCGATGATGATCCAATCTGCACATGGTTTGCCCTTCAGAAGACCAACATCGGCCCCGAACGGCGCGAAGTGACCATCATGGAGGCAGTCCTCATCGACGAGGACGGCAACGAAATCGTGTCGCATAATGTTCGCAATGGCAGTTGGAAACCTTCGCCCACCTGGGTGGAGCCCGACCCACTTTACGAAGCCGATGTGCTCTTCACACAGAAAGGCATCGTGGGGCTCTACGACGGCGAGGTAGAATGGGGCACTGTCCACAAGTTCACCTTCAAGACACGCGACCCCTTGCCCGAAGGCTTCACCCTCTATGTGGTGATTGACGACGGCGATGACACCACCTACACATATCCTGTGCCCGCAGGTGTCACCGAATACACCACACCTGCCATCGACGACAACTACCTGCGCGTCTATCTGGAGTACGCAGGATCTTACCCCAGGACCCTTCACTTCAATTCCGTCACCCGCGAGATTGTCGATCCCGCAGGCATCAAGGAAGTTGTAACCATGAAGGATGTAGCTCACCGCGACATCTACAACGCAGCCGGGCAGCGTCTCAATCATGCGTCGGATGGACTCACCATCGTGCGTGACCTCATGAACGACGGAACCACCCGCGTCAGGAAGAGCATCGTCCGCGACGACCGCTGACTCTCGCATCCCGTGACTGTCAGTTCTGCAAATTCTTTCTAAAAATCCATCATTACTATAATTCAAAATATCATGATCAAGAAATTACTCTGTATGCTCGCAGTCCTCGCTTTCGGCTACGGACCGTTGAGCGCTGCCACCGAAATAGTGCACGCCGACTTTTCCGACGTCATCTCCGATGGCAATGCCTCGTGGAATCCCGAGACACAGACCCTCAGTTGGAGTCTGCCTTACGACAACACGCTCAAGTACATCGGCCTGCCCAAAGGGGACTATTCCGACTATGAGAAGATTGTGGTCGAAAGCGCAGACCTCGAAGCTCCAAGTTTCAGCATCCTGGTCTATAACGGACTCTCCTACACTACCATTGCCGTGACCGAGACCGGCGTTAAGGAGTTCCGACTGAAAAGCTATCTGAGCAGGAGCCAGCTCACCGACATCACCGACATCCGTCTTGCAGGTGGCACCGAGAGTACAGGTTCGGTACGCATCATCGACCTTTATGTCGAAACCTACGACGACGCAGTTCCGAGGAAGAAAGATGCTGACCTCTCGTTCTCGCAATCCCTTGTCCTGCTCGAAGTGGGTGAACCTTTCACCGCGCCAACGCTCATCAACCCCAACAATCTGCCTGTCTCCTATTCTGCCACATCAACGCCCGAAGGTGCTATCACGGTAGATGCTGCTACGGGCAGCGTAACTCTCGCCGAAGGTGAACTGAGCGGCACCATTACCGCAACATTCGACGGAAACGAGGAGTTCGAGGCAGGATTGGCAAGCTATGCCATCACAGTGCGCAACTCTGGTTCTGTCGAGGGTATTCCCACCCATTATAGCGTTGAGAACACAGCTGCTGATCTTCCAGATCCAGTCTTCCCCGACATCGAGAACCTGCCTTATATCGAACCGCTGACCGACCCATTCGAGTGGAGTGATGGCAGTGGACGCGCCCTGGAGTTCAAGGACTGGTCGCGTCGTCGTGGCGAAATCGCCCGCGAGATTCAGCACTATGAGATTGGCGACAAGCCTGCCGTAAGTTTCGACAACATCGAGGCGTCAATGGATGGAAATTTGTTGACCGTAAAGACCACCATCAACGGCGAGGTGCTTACCCAAACCGCCCGTATCAACTACCCCACAGGGGGAACAGCACCTTATCCGCTGATGATCGGTGCCGACAACATCTCGCTGCCCAGCAGTCTGCTTTCGAGCCGCAACATCGCCACGATGAGCTTCTCGGCCGCACAGGTCAACGGCTACTCACAGATGGGCGGCAGTGCAGCCCGTGACTTCGAGCGCCTCTATCCCGAACTCGCCGAAAACGGAGCCTACAGCGAATGGGCATGGGGCTTCAGCCGTCTGCTTGATGGACTTCAGATACTTGGTCCCGAAATCACCAAGATAGACATGGACCACATCGGTGTCACCGGTTGTTCTTACGCCGGCAAGATGGCCCTCTTCTGTGGTGCCTTTGACGAACGTGTGGCTCTCACCATCCCGCAAGAGTCGGGTGGCGGCGGATGCGCTGCTTGGCGTGTCACGCGTGTTCACAACCGCGACTACACGAAGGAGGATGCATGGGAAGGTCTCGACAACACCGACTATTCCTGGTTCATGACCAAGCTGCGCGACATCTTTGGCAAGAACAATACGTTCTATCTGCCCTACGACCACCACGAACTCAGTGCCCTGTGCTGCCCACGCGGATTCCTGATGCTTGGCAACCCCGACTACCGCTGGCTCGCTGACGGATCGGGTTATATCTCGATGCTCGCTGCACGCAAGGTGTGGGAGAAGTTCGGCATCGCCGACCGCTGCGGCTACTCCATCATCGACGGCCACGGACACTGCTCGCTGCCTAACTCACAATATGACGTAGTAGGTGCGTTCCTCGACAAATTCCTGCTCGGCTTGGACATCGACATGGAGAGTGTCAGCAACTACAACGTAGCTCCCGTCTATGAACCAGGTGGCAGCCGCTGCACCGACCTTGAGGAACCCGGCCAGTGGATGGACTGGTGGGAAAGCGAGGATCACATTCCCAACCTGCTGCCTACCAACAAAGAGGAGACAGAGCTGATATGGGGTGACCCTGCGGCCATGATCTCCGAAACCTGCGCCGACTGGGAGATTCTTGACGACGAGACCGCACCCCTGGGGTATCGTGCTCACGCTTTGACAAAGAACACCACAGCTCCCGAGGACATCAATCAGGCGCTCAAGTTCACCTTCAATTCAGACAAGAAGCAGAAGTACTATGCGTACGCTTATGTCAACTGTGCAAAGGCTACAACCGATGCCGTATGGTATGGGTTCGACGACAATCCTGTCTATAACTCCAATGGTGCCAACAGCCGTGGCGAGTGGACATGGAAGTCTCTTTACGCGCTTCTGAGCAATGCCGACAAGACCAGTCACGTCAACGACCTCGATGTAGGCGAGCATACGCTCAACATCTACACCAAGGAGGCAGACTACAACATCGGCCTGATCTGCGTAAGCAACCTTGAAAAGCTGGACGACTTCAAGGAGGAAGTGAAGAACATCGACCTAACAACTGTAATCAATGGCATCGATCACATATCCCTCGATGCACAGGTCTCCAACCGATTCTTCTATTCGGTGGATGGCCGCCGCCTACAGCGACCCCTCAAGGGCGTTAATATCGTGCGCGAAGTGCTGTCCAATGGTCAGACTCGCACGCGCAAGGTTATTGTAGAATAACGAGAATGTACGTGCTTCATTCCCGTTTCTCACATCTGTCATTCAATGTAAAAAGAAAGAAGATTATATTTAATGTAAAAAGATATTAAGCAAGCTGGCCTGCGAAGGTCGGCTTGCTTTTTCGTGCATTGATGATAGAAGAGATTGGGGTTATCCCTTAAGTCCTTGAATTCGACAATTCGTGATAAAGAACAAGGGCGCCAAGGAGTAATTATTCTCTACGGACTTTCGGGACTTTAAGGACTTTTGCTTGCGCACGTCAATGATAGTCCATTCCTCTACGGATTTCTCGGATTGAACGGATTTATTTCCGACCGAGCCGCTAATCTGATAAATCAGGTCACACAGATCGCCTCAGAGGAACACAGATTTTCGCTTGCGCGCGCCAATGATAGTTCTTTCCTCTACGGATTTCTCGGATTGAACGGATTTATTATTGACTGAGCTGCTAATCTGATAAATCTGGGAAATCTGTAGAGATGCAAGGACACAGATTTTCGCTTGCGCGCGCCAATGATGGTCCTTGAAGTCCATGAAGTCCGTAGAGATAAAGAAAAAAATTGCTCCGCAGCAGATACCTCCAACATTCTTTTTTATCGAACACGGAACTCACTGAAGTCACTGAAAATTAGCGGGTCCCAATGTAGACCTGAGTGCGTTTCTTCGTCGCACTCAGGACGGAAGCCACTGATGCTTGACGCGAAATATATTCCTTAGAGAGAAGAAACGGACAGACCTCAGTGTCTTCCGTCCAGTGGACAATGCAGCGCTGTCCACTGGCCTCCCTTGGACGAACAAAACTCCGTGTGCTTCGTGTGTTCCGTGGTAGATAAAAAATGTTCCGTGGCAGATAAAACGCCCAAACTCCTTAGAGCCATTCGGACAAGCATCGGAGCGCGTAGCGAGTCCTTGAAGTCCATGAAGTCCGTAGAGAAAAAAGAAAAAAACTCCCAAACTCCTTAGAGCTAAAAATCTGTGTAAATCTGTGACTTCATTTAGATTTGCACCAGTCAAAAATAATCCTTATCTTTGCATGTATATACAATAAAAAGGATTAACCACCGAGACGCAAGTGAACTAATGTGCTTT
>CAJOLH010000059.1 GCA_905235375.1 uncultured Bacteroidales bacterium | reverse complement strand
AGTTATAATTACGAATCATGACTTCTATATGAGATTATTTTCAATATTATAATACAGTAATAACATGAGCATTTTAAAGAAATTGAGTAAGCTGGCAGGCAATAAGAGCTTGGAGGAGAAACTCTATGACGTGCTGCAAACCGATACGTACAAAACCGAATTGTACAAAACCTGGGATTTGGGAGAAGGCATGGCAGTCTTGCATAAGAATATGTGGGGTTGGTTCAAGCCCAAGTTCTTGATAAACCACAATAAGAAAACCGCTTTTGAGTTTATGGATGACTGGGAAACGCTCGTCACCGTAACTGAGGATGACGTGGATTGGAAATCCCTGAAGAAACTGCCGGAAGAAGCTATTGAAAGAGCAGAAGCTCTTTCTTTCCAATTCCCATCGTTTATTAGGAATTTCAAGAATGGTGTAGCTCTGGTAGAATGGCAACTCAATCCCGATGGCAGGTACTATATGGACGATGACGGATACGGTATGACTCCCGATCAAGAAATCAACATCTATGGCTTTATTGATACAGAGGGCAAGGTCGTCGTTAAGTTCCAGGCGATTAATGGACACAAAGATCTGGAAAAGCTTCGCAAAATTGCCGAAGAGTCGGTAAAAAAAGATAAAAACAACGAAACAGAATGAAATTGACTACCCGATTGATTACCCACGGACTTGGTTTGATTGATGATAGGAAAAATGAATCTCTGGCATGAAAAAATTGTAACAAATATTTGGAAATGTCAGTAAAAAGGCGTAGATTTGCAGCGATTTAATCAAAGATGAGAATATTATTAACAAATTTGAAGAAAATAAAGCCAAAGTATATCGGCTGTTGGCTCAAAGGAGTCAAACAGCTGAGTGGCGGAAAGGTATAAAGATTATGTACAATAGAGAATTTACACCCGAAAGGATAACGGAGTTGAAACAGAATGAGATCTTCGTTTTTGGCAGCAACCTTGCTGGTATGCATGGTGGCGGTGCTGCACGATTGGCATACGTGCGATTCGGTGCGTTGTGGGGACAAGGCGTAGGTCTGCAAGGGCGGAGCTATGCCATACCGACCATGCAGGGCGGAGTGGAAACCATCAAGCCGTATGTGGATGAGTTCATCCGCTTTGCGCAGACTCGTCCAGACCTCAAATTCTATGTGACTCAGATTGGTTGTGGCATTGCAGGATTCAAGGTTAAGGAGATTGCTCCCCTGTTCCTAGCTGCTATTGATGTGGAGAATGTCATTTTGCCGCAGGCTTTCGTTGAGTCTGTTTCTCCTCATTAGCCAATCCGAAACAGTTATATGGTTACGGACTGGTTGTATGCCGGAGAATATCCAAGGGATTATGACGAACAAAAAGCATTGAGAAAATCAAGCAGTTTGAGCGATGTTTATCATGGTGGCAACAGTGACAGCACGGGTGCAGTCACAGGCAACATCCTCGGGGCCACCATTGGCTACGAGGTCATTCCGCAGTTCTACAAAGATGACTTGGTGATGCACGACCTGATTCTCCACATGGCAGATGACCTCTACCGTGGAGACGTAACAAAGATGCAAACGTAAAAACGAAGAAAATATACTGGGAGCTATATTTTGAGATAGTAGGAAGTGCTTTATTTCGTAGCAGAAAGCATCTTGTCGCGTGTCAGAGTGCTCTATCACGTAGCAGAAAGCATTTTGTCGCGCGTTAGAGTGCTTTATCCCGTAGAAGCAAGCATTATGTTGCGCGTTAGAGTGCTTTATCCCGTAGAAGCAAGCATTATGTCGCGCGTTGGAGTGCTTTATTCCACAGTAGAAAGCATCTTGTTGCGCGTTAGAGTGCTTTATCCCGCAGTAGAAAGCATCTTGTCGCGTATCAGAGTGCTTTATCCCGTAGAAGCAAGTATTCTGTCGCGCGGCAGAGTGCTATATCTCGTAGAAGCAAGCATTATGTCGCGTGTCAGTGTGCTTTATTCTGCAGCAGAAAGCATTACGTCGCGCGTTAGAGTGCTTTATCTCGCAGCAGAAAGCATCTTGTCGCGCGTCGGAATGCTTCCCCCATTGTTTAACCGTTTTTTGTTTGCAAATCCTTCGTGTTCACATTCATCAGCAGGGAAACAGCTTCTGGACAGATGAGCTTTTCACATCGAAAGAGATCGGAATGGGGAAAGATTATTATCACGGATCACGCGAATCTTACGGATATTTGCTCGACCAAAAGAATGACAATGTTCATTACTTCGCCGACCACTGGGGCAGATGACACGGATGCCTTGACCAGAGGGCTTTAAGGAGAGGGGACTCTCAGGAGATAGGGAGTGAAGGAGTGTTTTCACGAATTATCGAATTTGAGAATTATTAATTAAAGATTAAGAAAAAGAAAGAAAGGAGAGAATGAAATGACTGTAGTTCATGCAAATGACCCAACGACAAGGGTATTGAGGCTGCTGTATGAGCAGCGGGAGGATGGTGACGCGCATCACGGAAATGAATACGAATGGAGCGGTGCGACGTGCCTTGCGTGCTGACAATGACATTATGATGCTGGGGCATGGAACCGAGTATGGATTGTTTTCGAAGCCGAACCGGAAAGGGGTGTTTGAACGATGCCTGGTCTATCATCGTCATGTGTCGTTCCTGCGCGGGAAGACTTGCATCGGCATCTGGTGTCATGCTGATAAGTTTGCGGACAAGTATAAATTGCATGGATTGTTCTCGGGGATGATCATCTCGGAACTGCAGGAGGCCATCGAAAACAAAATCCCGGCTACGAAGGAGGAGATTGATGTGGAGATGGAGAAGTTCACCCTCCGCTTGAAATACTGCATAGAGAACTATGCGCTGGAGGAGGTTCCACAAAGGATGCTGGAAATGGACGATGTGAAGTCGGCGTTGACGAGATTTAATTACGGGAATTTGTTTTATTATTAAGGATATTAAGGGATAAGAAGGGATTTTAAGGGATGTTTGGGGACGTTAGTGATCGGGGGGTAAAAGGGGACCATGGGGAGTAAAAAGGGAGTAAAAGGGACGATACTTTCGCCTGTAGAGAATGGGACTCAAGAAACATACGTCCCTTAGAATCCCTAAAAATGACAAAACGAGGGCGCAGATATCACATCTGCGCCCTCTGCCATCTTTATAATTAATACACGTTATGAAACGTCGGGGAATGAGGGGGGGGTGAGGGGTTCGAAGGGGTTTGAGGGGTTCAAGGGTTTGAGGGGTTGCGATGACATCGCAACAAACTGAACGAGGGGGAACCTTTCGAACCTTTCTTAACCATGAGCGGAGCGAGTCCTTAGGCTTCCAGAATCTCCTTGGGGAAGACAGGAGTGGCACCCTCCTGAGTGCAGACGAAAGCGCTGGCCTTGACTGCAAGGCGGTGAGCCTCCTGAATGCTCTTTCCCTTGAGGTACTGAGCGACGAAGGTGGCTGTGAACGAATCGCCTGCACCTACGGTGTCGGCTACCTTTACCTTCGGAGTATCAACGTAGGAGTTCTCGGTCTCGGTGAAGACATTCGATCCTACTGCGCCACAGGTGAGGATGACAATCTGGAGCGTATCGAACTTCTGGATGAGCTGACGGCAACGCTCTTCGGCTGAACCAGTGAGGTGGAA
The DNA here is from genome assembly GCA_905235375.1 of uncultured Bacteroidales bacterium. GTDB lineage: Bacteria > Bacteroidota > Bacteroidia > Bacteroidales > UBA3663 > Liminaster. The sequence goes on along the minus strand of CAJOLH010000059.1, from coordinate 21,019 downwards.
GAGTGCGCTGACAATCTCAATCTCCTCCTCGTTGAGCTTGAGGATGGTGGCACGACGCAAGCTCTCCTCGATGACCTCCAGGCTGTAGAAATGCTGGCGGAGATTGATGTCGTAGATGCGCTCGGTATCGGGGTCCATCGTGTCGAGGAACTTGAGGATGGTCTGACGGCTCACAGTGCTGCGCTGTGCCAACGAACCAAAGCATACGGCACGTGTGCGCTTGGCAATAGCTTCGAGTTCGTCAGTCCAGGGGATGTTGTCCCAAGCTACGTTCTCGCAGATCTCGTATGCAGGAATGCCTTCACCACTGAGGGTCACCTGTACGGTGCCTGTGGGATAAGCTACACGTGCAATGCGGTTGTCGAGCTTGATGCCCTTGATGATGTCGAGAATCTCGTCACCCAGTGCATCCTGACCCACTGCGGAGATGACGATGCTGTGCCAGCCGAACTGACCAGAGTGATATGCGAAGTTGGTTGGAGCGCCTCCAAACTTGCGACCTTCGGGGAAACAATCCCAAAGTGCTTCGCCAATGCCTACGATTAAGTCTTTTTTCATAATACTACATTTTTCTTATCACGAATTAGAGAATTAGAGAACTTTATCTTGCTCTACGGATTAATCGGATTTAACGGATTTGCAGACAGGAAATATTCGATAATTCGCTAATTCGTGATGAATTATTAAATTAATTCTTGATATTCTTGATATAGGTAAAGAGGTAGATGACGCCGACGGCCATGACTGCAACTGCACCGGCCTGACCCATAGCATCGCTCATGAAGCCCATGATGAGTGGGAAAATGGTGCCACCGAAGAGGCCCATGATCATGAGGCCGCTGACTTCGTTTTGCTTCTCGGGAACGGAGAGCAATGCCTCAGAGAATGCCATCGAGAAGATGTTGGAGTTGCCATAGCCAACCAGTGCGATAGCGGTGTAGAGCATCCACTTCTCAGTGCCAATGAACATTCCGCACATGGAGAGAGCCATGAGGATGACGCTGATGATGAAGAACCAACGGGTCTTCATGACGCGAAGGAAGAACGAACCCGTCAGGGCACCAATGGTACGGAAGATGAAGTAGAGCGAGGTGGCGAAGGCAGCATCGTTGAGCGTCATGCCCAGTCGCTCAATGAGGAGCTTAGGCGCGGTGGTGTTGGTGCCTACGTCGATGCCGACATGGCACATGATGGCAAAGAACGACAGGAGGACGATGGGCTTTTTGAGCAAAGCCAGACAATCCATGAACGAAGAGGACTTGCCGCCACTGATCTCCTCGTAGATAGGAGTTGCCCAAAGCAATGCAGCAGAAATGATGCCAACCACAAAGTAGATCATAAACAGCACACGCCAGTCGTAGCCGAACGACGGAATGACCTGCTTAGCACCCCACATGGCGAGATAAGGAGCAAGGAATGAGGCGATAGCCTTAATGAACTGTCCGAAGGTCAGCGTCGATGCCAGGTTCTTATCACCAATAACGAGCACAGCCAAGGGGTTGATGCTGGTCTGCATCAGCGCATTGCCAATGCCGAGGAGCGAGAAGGCCACGAGCATCACACCGAACGAATTGCCAAGCAGCGGGATGAACAGCGAAACAACGGTGATAACGAGCGAGAGCAGTACGGTCTTTTTGCGGCCAATCTTGTTCATTAGCATACCTGTGGGAACGCTGAAGATGAGGAACCAGAAGAACACGAGCGAGGGGAACACGTTAGCCACCGAGTCAGAGAGCTGGAGGTCCTCCTTGACATAGTTGGATGCGATGCCGACCAGATCGACGAAGCCCATGCAGAAGAAGGCGAGCATCACGGGGATGATGGCAAGAGAAGAGGTCTTTTTCATAATAAATATTTTTTGGGGATATTAGGGGATATGAAGGGATATGAAGGGATGATAAGGGACGTTACCTTCGCCTTGTCGAGAATGGGATTCAGGAAACATTAGTCCCTTAAAATCCCTTAGAATCCCTTCAAATCCCTTAGAATCGCTTAATTATAGTTCAACACTGCAAACCTTCACATTGGAAAGGCCATTGCCGGTGAGGGCGTTGTAAGGAGTCTTGGGGAAAACGAGGTTGGTCATCGATGCACGACCACCATCGACAAACATCTCAATCGAACAGATGTCCATCCAGAGCTGCACGTGATAGGTGTTCTTCTTGCCGCAGATCTGCTCCACGGGAATCCAGGTGCCGCTGTTGGTGCCAAGGGCAGGCTTAGGATCGTAGGTCTCGGGAGCGAAAGCGTCGTTGGGAATGATGCCCGAACGTGAGCGGTCCATGATGAGACGACCAGCCTTGCAGGCGAAGAAGACTTCCTCACCATTGTCGTTGGTCAGCGAGAAGGTGCTGCCATTCTGGACATCCATTTCGATGACGAGCTGTGCCTTGCCATCACCGAGCTTGACGGTATTGCCTTCGGTGGCAAACTCGGCAGGCTTCACCTGAGCAAGAATCTCATCGACTGGCTTCTGGCCTACGTAAACCTCCTTGCCCTGCTTGAAGGCGAAGAGCTGGCGAGGCATACCCATCTGCGAACGATACTGGCGGGTGGGAAGGTCATTGGCATACTGCCAGTTGCTCATCCACGGGATGCTGATGACGCGCCCCTTGGGCTCGTTCGAGAAAGTGACAGCTGCATAATGATCCTTGCCCCAGTCGAGCCACTTGACGGTCTCTTTCGGGTTGTCGCACTTGAACTCCTTGCCGTCGAAATTGCCTACGAAATATTCGCTGGCAGAGCCACCAAACCAGCAGCCGGGATTGACATTCACGATCATCACATACTTCTTCAGATCGGTACCCTCAACAGGGAGCTCGAAGAAGTCGGGGCACTCGAACATACGAGGCTTGGCACCGTAACCGTCGCCGAAAGCGCTGACATAAGTCCAGTCGTGGAGGTTGTCGGAGCAGAAGAACTGCATCTCATTGTCAGCCGAAATGATTACATAGTATTTGCCTCCATACTCGAAGAGTTTGGGGTCGCGGAAGTCGTTACGGCCATCGGCAGCCACGATGCGCGGATTGTCGGCAAACTTGGTGTAGGTGCGGCCACCGTCAACACTCCATGCGCCCGACTGTACCTGGGCACGGCCAGCCGAAGTGTAGTAGCTGTAGATGGTGTCGCCCTTGACGATGCTCGAACCTGAGAAGATCTGGCCAAGCGTGTCGCGTACGATAGCTGGTGGGAGCTCGGTCCAATGCACCATGTCGGGGCTTACGGTGTGTCCCCAATGCATATTGCCCCACTTGCTGCCGTAGGGATTATACTGATAGAAGAGGTGATACTCGCCATCCTTCCACGTCATGCCGTTCGGGTCGTTCATCCAACCGTAAGCAGGAGTGAAATGGTAGGCGGGACGATAGTACTCGCGGTTGGTGGTGTCGAATTCGTCGCTGAGTTCCAGACGCGAAAGGGCAAGAGCACCAGCGGGGAGGTTCTTGATCTCGACGTATGCCTTCTCGCCGGCGGGCAAGGCCAGAGGAACATAGTAGTCGATGGTGTCGATAGCCAGACGTACATCCATCCAGACGTCTGCCTCATCGCCAGTGTTGACACGCACGAGGGCTTCACCCTTATCTTCCTCGATGGGAAGGAGCAGATAGCGAGTAGGATTAGTCACATCGACAACGGTCACGTCGCCCTGTTGCGATACGGTAAATGCGGGGCCAGCGGGCTGGCGGTTGCAAGCTGCAAGCATCAGGCCTGCACTTGCTGCGATCAGTAGATGTTGAATTTTCATGTTCATGTATTAATTAATTCGAAATGGACGCTGCAAAGATATGGATTATTTGGAGTTCGGCACAAAAAATATGTTGCAAAAAGAGAGAATTATGTTGCAAAAGACATTTCATCCATTGTTTCATGCCAAAGTTGCATCATTTGTCCTAAAAAATCCGCACTTCCCCGCGATAGAGATGCAACGAACGGTCATCGGCGATACGATACTCGACACCCGAACGGCAGGACTCGCTGTCGGCGCGCACCGTCCCGATGGCCTGCCCCGAAGCCTGTGTCGGGTCGAGTGTCCATGCCTCGGCTGAGACGACCTGCGTATTGCGCTCGGCAAAGAGTGCTACACCTGAGGCATCGGCATCGGTGGCGAAGACGCGGATCGAAGCAGCGTAGGTGTCATTCACAAAGATGTCGAGGATAGAGCCATCGAGGAACACGTGCAGCTTCACTTCCGACCCCACCTCAACGGGTGTGGGCAGTGCGCTCTCATAGCGGCCGTTGAACGCGCCTCCGTCGTTGCTGAAACGTGCAAGAGAGGTGAGATCGACCGAAAGCGTGGAGCCGCTCAGCGTGATGCGTGCCTGGCTGCTGCTGCCCTTGAGCACATCAATGCCGAAGGCAGCGCCCGAAGCCTGGAAGGTGGCACACACCTCAACCTGACGACCCGTGACGGTCGGGATGGCTTCAGTGCCATTGAGCTGGAAGTTGGCCTTGCTGTAGGAATTTTCGGCCTGTCGCATAGCAGTGAGTCCGCTATAGGGTTTCTGCTGTAGGAGACCATCGGCATTGAGGCTCCACTCGCGCGGGAGGCTATAGCAATGTGCCCAACCGAGGTCGTAGTTGACCGATGACGCCAACTTGTCGGGAACTATGCCGAGGGCGATGGTCTTGCCGTCCTTCTGATAGATAGTGGGCGAAAGCAGGCCGAAGCCGTCGCGGGTCATGCCGCTGAGCTCGACGGTACGGGGCCAGATGCCCTCGATGGGCTGGAACTGTCCGCCCTCGTCAATCTTGCCGACCCAATAGAGAGTGCGTACACCGAGACCAGTATTCTGTGGAGTGACGGTAAAGAGATAACGTCCGTCGCCCATCGGAGTGACATTGGGCATCTCCCAGAATGTGCCATGCGTCGAGGCATTGGTACCTTGGAAGAAGAGCGTGCCGTCGTTGCTCCAGTTGCCTGTGCCTTCGTTCAGCTTGTGGAGGGTACAGCAGCCCACACCTCCCTTGCTCGAACCTACGATGATGTAGGCGCCACTCTCGGTGCGGAAAAAGTAGGGATCGCGGAAGTCGTCACTGAGGCCAGCTGGGCGTCCGTTGATGCGCGGATTGTTCGATGCCTTGGTCCAGTCGATGAGGGTGGCATCGGTAGGCGAAGCGAAACTGATCATTGCCTTGCCGTAATCGACACCTGTGTAGATGATGCCGGGATAAGAGCCGAAGATCTTCTCATCCTCCACCACGCAACCTGACCAACAGCCCTTGATGTCGTAGCTTTCGGCAGGCTCGATGGCGGTCTTTACTTCCGTCCAGTCGTAGAGATTCTCGCTCACGATGTGACCCCAGTGCAGGCGGCACATATAGGGGCCGTTGCCGTTCTTCTGGAAGAAGACGTGCCACTTGCCATCGCTCCAGGTCATGCCGTGGCTCTCGTTGGTCCATGCATGGGAAGGCATACCATGGAACTTGGGGCGAAGCAGCTCGTCGGCCCAATAGGCAGCAGGATAAGCAAGCTGTGGCGCAGCGTCAGGCATTTCGGCAGTGTAGGTCGCAGCCACATCGTCGGCGCTCCAAGTGGTATTATATATATTAATGTTATCTACTATTCCGTTGATGGTGTTGAGGAGGAACTTGTCCTGACGAACATCGTTGGCACTTTTGCCCACGAGGAAAGCAGCCGATCCGCTTGAGAACGAGGCATTGCGCGCCGTGGTGCCCGAAGCGACCTTCTGACCATTGAGGTAAAGCGACACACTGCCGCGTCCGCTGGTGGGGATGGTGATGGTGGCAACAAGGTTGTTCCACTGGTATTTGGGCAGAACACCCGTGCCTGGCACGACGATGACCGAATTGTTGACGTAGCACTTGAACTGATAGCTGCCACGATTGCTGACTTCGAATGACATACCCGTCTTGGCAGATTCGTCGATGTTGCCTGCCAAGCTGGTGTATTCCTCCTTATCGACATCGATGTTCATCATGGGATAGGTCTCAAGGGCAGTCCACAGACTGAAGGTGACATCGGTAGTGCAACCCGACAGATCAGCCGCCTGACTAAGGTAATGGCTATAGCCATCGAGACGAACGGCATCGCCGGACACACCCTTTACGATGAGCGGGGTGCGTGCACCAGTAACATTGGTAGCATCTTCCATCTGAATGGAAAGAACCTGGGCCTGACCCGTTGTGAGCAGGCCCAGGGAAGCTACGAGAAATGTGATTCCAAGCTTTTTCATAATTATGATATTTGGAAAAAGGACTGCGGGGTCGCGACTCCCCGCAGTGTAATCTTAGGGATATTAAGGGATCATAAGGGATATTTAGGGATATTAAAGGACGAATGATTGTTGGGTCTCATTCTCTGTAGGCGAAAGTGACGTCCCTTCATATCCTTTAATATCCCTAAATATCCATCATTTTATTCCATTAAGTAATCGATGGTGTTCTTGGTGAGGAGCTCGACATTGTCCTGATAGACATTGCCGCCAGTCTGGTTGAACTCGTAGGCTGAAAGGCCATTGCAGATAGCCTTGCCAAGGAATTCATCGTTGGCTTCGAACTCGATGATGCCGGCACAGCAGTAGTCCTGCACGTGTCCCCAAGTAGCGAGGACTGTGGAGCTGGTGGCATCCTGCCAGTTGGCAACCACGTTGGGAGTGCCGGGGAAGCCGAAGGCATTGAGGTCCCACATGCAGTTGTGGTCTTCACGAAGTCCGGGGCCTTCGAGCGGGAAGTTGGGGAAGCCATAGTTGTTGGGGTCGGTGAGCTTGATGCCGGCGAAGATCACATGGTCACGATGGTCGTACTTGACCTCCATACCCGAGCCGATGACATTGTTCACACACCAAACGTCAGTGCCTTCACCGCCTTCGCCACTGCTGAAGATGCCGGGAGCGAAGCGATCCTCGATGCGAGCGATACCGCTGATGACCTGGGTGGCATGCTTCGAGAGGTAGAGGTTGCCGCCATTGGCCATGTAACGGCGGATGGCTGCGAATCCCTCGGCATCGATAGGCAGGTTCTCGTAACCAATGCCCAAACCGACGCGGTCGATGTGGATCCAAAGAGCCTTGTAAATGGCCACGTCGAGGGTAGCAAGGTCGGCAGTGGTGACAAAAGCACCCTTGTCATTGTCGATGTAGTTCTCCTTGAACCACCGAGCAGCAGCCACCTCATCGTCGTCGGGGAGATTCTCATAGCTGTCGGCAGTGAGCAGATAAGCAGCCTTGAACTTCGATATGCCACGCAGATAATCGAGGGCATTGGCAGTGAGTTGCTCCACGTTGCCCTGATAGATGTTTCCGCCATCGATGTTCTGCTTGAACTCATAGGCCGAGAGACCATTGGCAATGATCTTTCCTCCGAATCCACTACCCTTCTTGAACTCTACGATACCGGCGCAGCAGTAGTCAGCCACATGTCCCCAGGTGGCGAGGACGGTGGAGTTGGTAGCAGCCTCCCAGTTGGCCACCACATTGGGGTCACCCGAGAAACCATAAGCATTGAGGTCCCACATGCAGTTGTGGTCTTCGCGCTGGCCGGGTCCTTCGAGCGGGAAGTTGTAGAAGCCATAGTTGTTGGGATCGTCACCTTCGATGCCAGCAAAGAGGGCGTGGGTGCGGTGGTTGTAGGAGACAGGCTGACCGGAGCCGATGACGGGATTGACACACCATACGTCATCGCCAGAACCGCCTTCGCCATCACCGAAGATGCCGGGGGCATACATATCGTCGATACGGGCAATGCCGTTGACGAGCTGGGTGGCATGCTTGGTAAGATAGAGGTTGCCGCCATTCACCGCATAGTTGCGAATGTCGCCGAGTACCTGGCTGTCGAAAGGCAGGTTCTCATAACCTATACCGATGCCGACACGGTCGATGTGGATCCAAAGGGCGGTATAGACCTTGGGGTCGAGCGTAGCAATCTGATCGGGGGTGATGAAGGCACCCGTGCCCTGGAAGACGTAGTTCTGCTCAAACCATTCGGCGGCAGCAACCTCATCATCGTCGGGCAACTGGTTGTAGCTGGCAGCCGTCAGCAAATAGCCCACCATCATGTTGCCAGTGATAGGCACATCAGGAGCCTCAATAAAGACTTCGACCGATTCGCCGAGCGACATCAGGCCTTCAGCCGTGGTATATTTGACTGTGAAGGTGAGATTCTGGCCGTATGGGCAGAGCACAACATAGCTGGTCTGGTTGGCATCGACGGTGGCCTCCACCTCGTTGTTGCGATAGATGACGTATGATGTGGCACCGGGCACTGCATTCCAGGTGAGAGTCAGCTCACGACGGTCGAGGGAGGAAGTAAGGCCCGAGACAGTAGGCAGTCCCTCATTGGCTGCACCGGGAAGATCTACGTCGCTGCACGAAGAAAAGAAAGTGATGCCAGAGATGAGGGCAGCAGCAATATATTGATAAGTTGTTTTCATATATTATTTATTGTTAAGAGGGGTTAAGAGAGGTTCGAAGGGTTCGAGGTTTTTTCGGGGATATCGGAATTACGGGATTTCGGAATTACGAAATTACGGGATTACGGAATATCAGAATATTGGGATATCGAGCCAGGGACCATTCGAACCAATAATATCATTGATAGAGCCCGTTGCTGCGGTCAACCTCGGTCTGAGAAATGGGAAGGAAGATCTCGTCATCGGACATAGAGGCATCACTGTAGTAGCCCTCGAAGTTGGCTTCGTACTTGAAGTAGGCATTCATCGTGGCAGAAACATTGCCCCAGCGGCAAAGGTCGAACCAGCGCTGGCCTTCCATGGCAAGCTCCAGACGGCGCTCCATGCGAACGGCGCGACGTGCATAATCCTGGTTCCATCCTGCCGAAGAATACTCCTCGACATAGTAGTCAGCCTTGTTGATATCGAGATCGACGGGCAGATAGGTGCCAGCCTGCTCGATAGAGCGGATAGCCTTGCGACGCACCTGATTGATGAGTTCGCGGGCCTCGTTGAGTTCCTGGCCGATCTCGATGAGAGCCTCGGCACGAAGCAGTACGACATCGGCGTAACGGATGAAGATGAAGTTGAGGGGCGAAGAGTAAGGATATTGCTTGAGACACATCGGATCGTCAGGATCAATGCACCACTTCTTGCCGCTGTAGCCACTGTAGGTGTTGGCATCGCGGATCCATGCACTGCCGTAGATGTACTTGCCCGTACCGTTGTCGCGCCAGGGGAAGCCGATGCGGCCTACGGTGTAGTCGAGACGCGGGTCAAGCGAACCGCTGTAGTCAGAAGTCACGCTCTCGGCAGGAGCATCGTCGCCCAAGAATGGCAGACCGGTGTCAGGATTGGTGCGGAAGGCATCGACAAGATTCTGCGAAGCGTGGAAGAAGTCGTCGCCACTGCCATAGAGGTTGCCCTCGCTATAGGTGATATTGAGCAGGTTGCTCCAGTTGATGTGCGAATTGTTGTTCACATTCGAGCATTGCATGGCAAGGATAGACTCATGGGTATTGTTGAACTCAATCTTCGACATGTCGCCGTAGTTGTCGTAGAAAGAGTACTGGCCACAGTCGATGACGGCCTTGGCATAGGTGGCTACATCGCTCCAGTTGCTCTCGTAGGCATTCACGCGAGCCAGCATGGCAGCAGCACCGAATTTGTTGACACGACCGGGAGCTGTCTGACGTTCGGGCAGGTTGGCATAAGCCTCCTTCAGGTCGTCGAGGATGAATGCGTACATCTCGGGACGGGTGTAACGGTCGAAGCGAATCTCGCTGGCATTCTCATTCTCGGTGAAATAGGGGAAACGCTCGAAGATGCGATAGAGGTCGAAGTAATAGAACGCGCGGAGGAACTTGAGTTCGGCAAGATACTGGGTCTTCAGCAAATCGCCCAGCGAAGTGGCGTTCTGCACGGACTTCATGGCGATGTGAACACGTGCGATGGCATAGTAGTTGTTCTCCCACTTGAAGAGACAGCTGGGGTTGGTGGCAGAAATGCTGGAAATCTCCAGCAGGTGGATGTTGTTCTCCATCGAGGTGCCGCTGCCGCCCTTGAGGGCATCGTCGGAACGTACATCGAAGATCCAGTTGGTCGATGGGCCGGAGAATGCCTCGTTGTTGCCGATGAAGTGAGCCTCCAGGCCAGCGTAAGCTGCAGCCATCAGTCCGTCGATGGCATTCTCGTCCATCTGTTCATCAGTGAACTGACCGTAGGGGGAAGTCTCAAGCATATCGTTGCAGCTGGCCATGAAGAAGGCGGCACCGCAGAGGAGACTTGTAGCAAAAATATTATAGAGTTTCATAAGATTTTCAATTAACAATTAATAATTAACAATTAACAATTAATGATTATCAAGTAATAATTAATAATTGTTGGTTAGAATGCTACGTTAAGACCGAAGGAGAGAGTGCGCGAACGCGGATAGGCACCATTGTCCTCGCGGCAGCCCCAACCACCGAGGTTGAGTTCCGGATCAAGACCGCTGTAATCGGTAATGGTGAAGATGTTCTCAAGCTGTGCGAAGACGTTGAGGCTGGCAACCTTGATGCGGTTGCAGAGCTTCGAAGGAATGTCGTAACCAAGCTTGATGTACTTCATCTTCAGGTACGAGCCATCCTCCACATAGTAGGTTGACATGCGCTTCTCGTCGTTGCTGTCGTTGTAGGTCAGCGCGGGAATGGTAGCGCCCGTGTTGTTGGGAGTCCAGGCATCGAGGATGGCGGTGCCACGGTTGGTATAGGTGTTGCCTGAGCTGACAAACTCGAGCTGCTTCTTGTTGGAATTGTAGATGTCGAAGCCGAACTCACCCGTGAAGAACGTGCTCAAGGTAAAGCCCTTCCAAGAGAAGTCAAGGTTGAGACCTGCTGTGAAATCGGGGTTCGGATCACCGATGATGGCACGGTCCTCGGAAGTGATGACACCATCGCCATCAATATCGCGATACTTCAGGCGACCTACGCCCTTGCCGCTCTGGACAGCGGAGTTGAATACCTCGCTTTCGTTCTGGAAGATGCCATCGACGATATAACCGTAGTACACACCCATAGGCTCACCTTCGATGATGCGGATGTCTTCACCGTCGGAATGCTTGCTGTCGGAGATCTTTACCACCTCGTTGCGGTAAGCCGAGAAGTTGGCAGAAGCGCTCCAGCTGAATCCATTGGAATATTCGGGAGAACGATAGTCAAGCTGGAACTCGAGACCTGTGTTCTCCATCTCACCCTGATTCAGATAGATCACTGCATTCTCGCCAGCCACGGTAAGCACTGGTGGCTGATAGAGCATATCGGTAGTTTTCTTGTAGTACCAGTCGGCACTCAGGCCAAGGGCGCCATGGAAGAACTGCATATCAAGACCGACGTTGGTCTGTGTGGTGGTTTCCCACTTCAGGTCCTTGTTGCCAGTGTAGGACACCTTGATACCCGAAACGACATTGGTGTTGGTGCCATTAAGGTCGTAGGACGAGTTGCCTGGATCGTAGGCGTAGAGGCTGTAGTAAGCCGTTGGGTCGTTAATGGCGCTCTGGTTACCGTTCTGCCCCCAGCCGAAGCGAATCTTCAGGTCGGTGAGGTAGTCATTCTCTTTCCAGAAAGCCTCAGCCGTAGGACGCCATGCAAGAGTAAAGGCCGGGAAGATGCCCGAGTTGTTGTCCTTATGGAGACGCGAGGTAGCATCACGACGTACGGTGAAGCTGGCGAGATAGCGGTCAGCGAAGTTGTAGTCAGCCTTGAAGAAGTAGCTGAAGAGTGCCCATTCGGACTTTGTGCCGCCATTGGTCTGGGTACCTGTGCCTGCATCGAGCACCATGAAGTTGGTATCCTCGAAAGCATAACCGTCGCGATATGCCGACATTGCATCCGACTTGTAGCCAATGGCCTCGATACCTGCCAATCCCACGAGGTTGTGCTTGCCCCAGTTGCCGACATAGGTGGCGGTGTTGGTCCATGTCCAGGTGTCACCCTGACCGTAAGCACGGCTTACCGAAACAGATGCATCGCCATCGGTGGCATGAATCTTATGTCCATAATTATTGTTGTTGTACTGCACATGCTCAATGCCGATGTTCGACTTGAGGGCAAGACCCTTGATGGGCTTCCATTCGGCAAAGGCATTGCCAAAGATACGCCAGCTCTCGCTCCTGTTGTCCTTGGCATTGTAGAGGCTCTGCATGGGGTTGGCATAGTCGGAACCTGCAATCACCATCGGGTCGGAGAAGAGCCCATTGCTCTGATAGGTGGGGATGCCGGGATGCTGGAGCATAGCCAGTGAAGCGATGCCACGGTCACCTGCTGAAGCATCGTAGTTCTGAATCCACTTGGCGACCATGAGGTTTTCACCAACGGTGAACCACTTGCTTACGTTATAGGTGCTGTTGAGACGGCCACTGAAGCGCTGATAGAAGGTCTCCTTCTGGATACCGTCCTGGTTGATATAGTTTACCGAGAACATCATCGTACCCTTCTCGCCGCTGTTGCTGACGCTGGCGTTCATGTTGTGAGTCCAGGCGGTGCGGTAGATTACGTCCTGCCAGTTGTTGTCAGCAAGTTCGTAACCGCTGGCACTCATGGCACGCAGGGTGGCGTTGCCACTGCCGTCGAAGCTGTAGAGGTCGGTGTTGATGGCACCCAAGGCATTGTCGTTGGCCATGGCCTGGTAATAGACACCACCCCACTGCTTGGCATTGAGCAGGTCGTACTTGCTGGCGATGGTCTGCATCGAAGCGCTGTAGCCTACGTTGACCGACAGGCGGTCGCCCTTGCCGCGCTTGGTGGTGATGATGACTACGCCGTTGGCGGCGCGCGATCCGTAGATCGAAGCCGAAGCGGCATCCTTCAGTACCTGAATGCTCTCGATATCGGCGGGGTTGAGGGAGTTAAGATTCTCGGTCGAAGCCACACCGTCGATGACGTAAAGCGGAGAGCTGTTGTTGATGGTACCCATACCACGCACACGGATATTGGAACCGCCGCCGCCAGGGGCTGCATCGGTAGTGATGCTTACGCCTGGGAGTCGGCCCTGCATCGAATTAACCATCGAGGGGCTGCCTTCCGAGGTAGGTTTCTTCATGTCCATCACCGAGATGGCACCCGTCAGGTCAGCCTTGCGCTGTACGGTGTAACCTACGACGACGAACTCTTCGAGCATCTCGGCATCCTCGCTCAGCACGATGTTCATCTGAGCTTCGGGCTTCAGCTGCTGGCTCTGGAAACCAATGTACGAAATCGTGAGGCTCTCAGTGTTCTGTGGCACCTCAAGGACGAAGTTGCCGTCGAAGTCTGTCATTGTGCCAGTAGTGGAATTACCGGTCACATAGACCGAGGCACCGATGATGGGCTCGCCGTCGGTCTTCGAAATGACGTTGCCATGGACAGTCATTGTCTGGCCGATGGCCAGCACTGTGGCGCTGAGCACCATGACTGCAATCAAAAGGAATCGTTTCATTTGCGTTTGGTTTTTAAATTAAAAGATGTATGAGGTTTCGAAAATGTTCTGAAAGATGACAAGGGATTTGAAAGGTCATTGTTTTTTGGATCCCCGATTATTGGTTTGATGGTGCAAAGATACTGCCTTTTTAAAGCGGAAAATGAAACTATTGATGCACAAAAAAGAATATTTGTTGCAGAAACGGAATCTGCAACAAATATTCTATCGAATGATTGAAAATTGCTATTCTTTGATGATTATGAGCGATGCTTAGGGGAAAGAAGGGTTTCTCTGGGGCATCACCCACCCTTCCTTTTCACCAGCTCGTTGGGCATTTCGCCGAAGTAGTCCTTGTAGCACTTGGTGAAGTAGCTTGGAGCCGTGAAGCCTACGGAATAGGCCACCTGGGCAATGGTCTCGTCGCCCTGCGCCAGCATCTGCTGTGCCCGCTTGAGTCGCATATTGCGGATGAGCTCCACGGGCGAATAATTGGTCAGGGCCTTGGTCTTGCGATAGAGCTGCGCACGGCTCATGCCTATCTGGTCGCCCAACTGCTCCACGCCGAAGTCCGAATCGCTGAGGTTGCGTTCGATGACATCCTTCACACGGGCGAGGAAACGGTCGTCGAGGGAAGGCGTTGGGGAGGTCGATGGGGTTGAGGAGCTTGAAGGGGTTGAAGATGTTGAAATGTTTGAGGGGATGACTGACGAACTGAAGAAGTCGCGCACACGATTGTGATTATCGACCAGCGAACGGAGCTGGGCACGCAACACGTCGGCATTGAAAGGCTTCGACATGTAGGCATCGGCTCCGCCTTCGGTCAAGCCCTCGATGCGCTGTTCGTCCATTGCATTGGCTGTAAGCATCAGGATGGGAATATGGCAGGTGTTGACCTCCTGCTTGAGGCGGCGACAGCACGCTATGCCATCCATCACGGGCATCATCATGTCGCAAATGATCACGTCGGGCACCGTGCGCATGGCCTTGCCCACACCCGTCAGACCATCGCCAGCCGTGATGACGCGATAATGCTCACCCAAGAGCATCTGCATATACTGGCGCAGGTCGGCATTGTCATCAATGACCAGCACCACGGGCTTCGACTCGCCCTCGATGGCTGCCTCCTCTTCGATGGCATCGCCCAGCTCGGTCTCGATGGCAGCGGCATCAATCTGCAGGTTTACTGTTTCGACGGCTGCTTCGTCAGGCACTGCCACACGGGGGATGCTGACGGTGAAGATCGTACCAGTGCCAACGGTCTGGTTCTGCACCTCGATGGTGCCACCATGCAGCTCGACGAAACTCTTGACCACGGCAAGGCCGATGCCTGACCCTTCGTAGCGTGCCGAATCGACCTGATAGAAGTTTTCGAAGATGCGCTGGATGTGCTCCACGTTGATGCCTGGACCTGTGTCTGCCACCCGCAGGACGATGGCGGGGCAAGCCTCATTGTTCTTCGCTGATTGCTCATTGCTGATCGACACCGCGATGCGTCCGTTTTCGGGCGTGAACTTGAAGGCATTTCCCATCAGGTTGAAGAAGACGCGCTCGAGCTTCGACATGTCGGCCATCGTACGGTAGTCGCCCTCGTCGGCCGAAAAGTCAAGTCTGATATGCTTCTTGTAGGCCAGTCCCTTGAAGTAGCTGAAACTGGTCTGGTAGGCCTGACGCAGATCGACGGGCTTCAGGTCGAGCTCCAGCTTGCCGCTCTCCAGCTTGCGGAAGTCGAGCAGCTGCCCCACCAGCCGCTGCAAAACCTTTACGTTCTTAAGCGCCAGGTTGAGGAGTTGGGTGGCCTCGGCATCCTTGCCTCCTGCCCCATCGAGTTCGCCGCTGTCGAGTTTCTGCTGTATCTGTTCCAAGGGTGCCGATATCAGCGTCAATGGAGTACGGAAGTCATGGCTGACGTTGGTGAAGAACATCAGCTTGGCCTTGGTGGCCTCCTCAACCTGTTGGCTCAACCGTTTGAGCTGGACGTTCTGCTCTGCCAGCTGGTCACGATGATCCTTGAGCAAGGCCTTCTGCCGGTTCAGGCTCTCGCCCAAGCGGCGCTTCTGCCGGTAGTTGCGATAGGTCACGATGAGGAACAGCAGGGACATTGCCAGGAATGCCAGCAGCACGCCCGTCAGTGTGCGTTCGAGGTCGAGCCGCTGCCAATAGTAATCCACGCGATGCTGCAGCATCTTGACAGTCTCGATCTGATGATCCACCTCATGATAAACATTGTCGATGCTCTTGGCCGAGCCCATGTCGATCAGCGCAGTAGGCAGCACCACATCGCGCTCGAACGGTTCGCCACGCAGAATCTTCATCGCCGTCTGCACAATGATGTCCCCGCCCGTGATATAAGTGGCCGACACGTCGATGGTTCCGTTCCGAATGGCCTCGATGCCATTGTCGGGACCCGTGAGACCATCCACTCCCATGATAAAGACCTTATGGTCGAGCTTCGCATTGTGCAACGCGCAACTTGCACCGATGGCCATCTGGTCATTCTGTGCCAGTATCACCTTGACGTCGGGATGCTGCTCAAGCACCTTCAGCACTTCGGCTTCCCCCTTGTCGCGCTTCCAGGCACCCATGCATTGCACGAACTGGTAGCGGGCGCTCACGTTGCTGATCGACTCCATCAGGCCCTGATGTCGCAACTCCTGTGGCGTGGAGCCTATCAGCCCCATCACTTCGAGCACCTTGCCGCCTTCGGGCAGCACCTTCAGCAGATACTCGCCCTGCAGACGTCCCACCTCAAGGTTGTCGCCCCCCACAAAGGCGGTATATTTGTCGCCCGTCACCCTTCGGTCGGCCACGATGACGGGAATGCCTGCTTCGTAGGCCTTTGAGACGGCAGGGGTGAGCGAGTCGGCACTGTTGGGCGAAACGACGAGCAGGTTGACGCCCTGGGCAATAAAGTAGTCGATGTCGCGGGCCTGACGTTCGTCGTCATCATCCGCCGAACGCACTTCGAGCGTGACGCCCGGGTAGAACAACAGTTCCCGCCGCATCTCTTCGTTGAGCTTGGTACGCCAGGCATCATCGCTGCATTGCGACACTCCGATGTGATAATTTATTGATTCGGCTTCCCCACATGACGTCATGCATAAAATGACAGCCAACAAGGAGAGCTGCATAAGAATGAGACCACGTAAATGCTGTTTCATGACGGTATTCGTTTTATCTTCGAATGAGGCAACTATAAAAAGGCACGATAATTGTGCGCAAAAATAGCGAAAAAAAGCATTGATTCCAAATTTTTTATCAATTATATGTAATTTTTGATTCAAAAAAAGCAGCAAATGTTGAAAACGCCCCTCACTTCGTACGAAAAAAAGCAGACAGGCGCGGCCTCACGGTCACACCTGTCTTCGATTAGTAAACATTAATTTTGCTTATCTATTAGGAACCATACCTTGTAGTAAAAATGAGATTCTGTGGCTATATTAGCCTAACAACTGGAGCAAATATAGACATTCTTTTTCGAATCGCCAAATTTTAATCCACTTCATCCACGAAAATCATCCAAAAGGACGGAAATTCACCAATATTTGCATCTACAGATGCCAATTTCCCCACGTTACAAAAGGCGTGCATTGATGTGATCGAGGAAGGCTTGCTTATAGCTGTCGCCGATGGGAATCTGGACATCTCCGAAGATGATGCGCTGGCGGGTAATGTCGGTGACACGACGGATATTGACGATGTAGGAGCGATGAACGCGCATGAAGCGGTCGGAAGGAAGGATCTCCTCAATGCGCTTCATCGAAAGCAGAGGCATGAAGGGGCGTGTCTGGCCTTCGACAAAGATACGCACATATTCACCCATGCTTTCGACATAGCGGATGTCATCGATGAGGATGCGGGTGATGCGATAGTCGTTCTTGACGTAGAAGTAGCCGTCCTGCTCAATGGCAGAGGTTGGCTGGGGCACAAATCCGTAGGCCGATGTCTCGCTCTCGATGCGCTGGCGTGCCCTGTCGGCAGCAGCTTCGAGGTCTTGCTGCCCGAAAGGCTTGAGCAGATAATCGACGGCCTGAACCTTGTAGCCATCGACGGCATAATGGTTGTAGGCTGTGGTGAAGATGACCTTCGGCGGATCTTCGAGACTGCGCACAAAGTCAAGGCCATTGAGGTCGGGCATGTTTATATCCACAAACATCAGATCGACCTGCGTCTCGCGAAGCACATCGAGCGCTTCGGCAGCATTTCGGCAACGCCCTACGAGCTCAAGGTAAGGCACCTTACTGATGTAGGATGCAATCTGGGCGAGCGCCAATGGCTCGTCATCTATGGCGATACAGCGGATCATGGGAAGGGGGAGGAAATAAGGGGTTGAGGGGGGAAGGTTGAGAGGATTGAGGGTTAAGAGGGAATCCAAAGGTCAACGGTGAACACATGGTCATCGGGAATAACTTTCAGGTTGTGGCTGTCAGGATAAATGAGCTGAAGACGCTTCCTGACGTTTTCGAGCCCAACTCCACCCTTTTGGCCCTGCATAGCGCCGAAGTTGCTATTGGCGCAATGGAAGTGAATCTGCCGGTCCTCGATGGACACCTTGATGCCGATGAACGATGGTTCACGGTGCGAGATGCCATGCTTGAATGCATTCTCGATGAATGTGAGCAGGAGCAAGGGAGGGATGTTGGCTTCAAGGCCTGCAGCCGAGGAATCGGGCTCTTCGTAGGTGAGGCTGACCGACTCGTCGAACCGCAATTTCATCAGCTCCAGGAAATGCCGGACGAAGGTGAGTTCGCGGCGCAGGGGGACGGTAGATTGGTTGCTCTCGTAGAGCAGATAGCGCATCAGGTGCGACAGCTCGATAATTGCCTGCTTGGCCAACTCGCTGTCAATATCGACAAGGGCGTGGATATTGTTGAGCGTATTCATAAAGAAGTGCGGATTGATCTGAAACTTCAGATAATCCAACTCGGACTGCAGATGCAATGCCTCCTGTTCCTTATAAAGAAGTATTTCCCGCTGCGTACGGAAGAACACGGCGATGGCCAGACTGGAACCAATCATGAGCAGTGCCATCAGCAGCCTTGGGAAGAAGAAAATTTGCCGAAAGGGATTGGCGCCGAAGTGCCGCCCCATACGCTGTTCGTCAAAGGTCGGTCTGCCCCTGGTAGGCTCCTGCATCTCGCCCAAATGAAGACTATCGGCCGAGGTCACGGTCACCTGTTGGTTCAATCGCTGCTCCATGTGCTGCCTGTGTCGGGGCATCCTCCTCGGCAGCATATAACCCGAAGCCATGATTATGACAAAAGCAGTTGCAAACGAGATAACGAAAAACGTGACATGCCGACCCCGGAAGAAGAACCTCGGCTCATAGACCAGTTTGCCCAACAGGAAAATCAGCATGAACGGCAGGTACCTAACGTAGCCGAAAATCAATTTGCGCCATTCAAAATGTTCCGTGTTGTCATTGTCATAGACTTCCGAAAAGACCGGCACCAGCAGGATGAAGATCCAGATGGTGAAATAGAACAACGTCTCTGACGATATCTTGTGCAGCAGTTTGCTTAATGTTCCAGCTGGCATATTGAAAAGTCTTGACAGGTTGGGGAAATGTGCGTTCAGTGCAGATGTGTACCTTCCTCAGGCAGATCAAGGGCATCGGCGCGGGTGATGACGACTTCATGCACCCCAGCACGAATGGCACCGAAAGCATTCTCAAGCTTCGGCAGCATACCGCCCGAAACGATGCCCTGCTCCACAAGGTCGGGGAATTCTGCCTGTGTGATGGAAGGGATTACCGAATCATCGTCATCGGCATTGCGCAGCACGCCACGCTTCTCGAAACAATAGACGAGAGTGACCTCGAAGCTGCGGGCCAAAGCCTTGGCGACTTCGGCAGCAATGGTGTCGGCATTGGTGTTCAGCAGGTTGCCATGCGTGTCATGTCCGATAGGGTTCATCACAGGCACTACGCCCTTGGCAATCAGGTCGGCCAGCAACGCAGCATTCACCTGGTCGATATCGCCCACAAAACCGAAATCGACCAACTGAGTACTGCCATCGTCCATACGCACCTGCTTGGGCGGACGCCGATGACTGCTGATCACGTTCATGTCCGCGCCCGTCAGACCCAGCGCATTGATGCCACGCGCCTGCAGCTGCGCCACAATGTTCTTGTTGACCAGGCCTGCATAGACCATGGTGACGATGCGAAGCGTCTCGGCATCGGTGACACGGCGACCTGCCACCATCTGCTGCGGCAGACCCAGACGTTCGGCGATGCGTGTAGCACTTCGGCCACCGCCATGCACGAGCACCTTATGGCCCTCGATATGCGCGAACCTGTCGAGAAGAGAATCGAGGGAATCAGCGTCCTCGACAATAGCGCCGCCCACCTTTACAATTGTCAGTTTCATAACCTTTCAAACCTTTCGAACCCCTCAAACCTTTCAAACCTTTCAAACCTTTCAAACCCCTCTTAGTGCCAATCCTTGATGTGCTGTTCCTCTTCAAGCCGGCAGATGAGGAGCGTACCATTGTGTTCGGCAACAATGAAGTCCTTCAGCCCCTGAATCACCACCTGTTTGCCTTGAGGCATTCGCACCATGCAACCTTCGCTGTCGAGCAGCTTCACACCGTCGCCAATCACGGCATTGCGGTCATCGTCCTGCGGCGTGAGCGTGTGGAGGCTTCCCCATGTGCCCAGGTCACTCCATCCGAATTCAGCTGGCATAACATAGGCTATCTGGGTCTTTTCCATCACGGCATAGTCGATCGAGATCTTCGGACAAGATGCATAAAGTTGATCGACCATAGCCTGTTCGCGTACGGTGAAGAACGTGGGAGCCAGGCGATCCATGATGGCGCTGATATCGGGCTGATACTTCCGAAGCTCTTCCACGATGGTGCTGGCCTGCCAAAGGAACATACCCGAATTCCAGGTGAAGTTACCCGATTCGAGGTACTGCTCGGCAGTCGTGAGGTCGGGCTTCTCGCGGAAGCTTGACACCTTGTAGATGGGGCTCATCAGCGCTGCCATCGCCGAAGCGCGGCGTCCCTTCCGTCCGCTACCCGTGCTTTGCACTTCGAGCGTAGGATCGGCCTGACGCTCGCCCTGCTCGATGTAGCCATAGCCCGTCTCGGGGCGCGTAGGCTGCATACCTAGGGTGAGGATGCGGTCACCACCTTCCACAAAGTCTATGCCCTGCGCGATGACGCGACGAAACTCGCCCACATTGGTGACGATATGGTCCGAAGCAGCCACCACAATGGTCGCCTCGGCATCTTCGGCAAGGATCTTCCAGCTGACGTATGCCACACAGGGAGCCGTGTTGCGCATACAGGGTTCCAGCAGGATATGCTGCGGGTTGATGCCCTTCAGCTGGTCGCTGACAAGCTGCAGGAAGCTCTTCGAGGTGACGACCCAAACGTGCTGCATATCAATCAGACCCTTGAAGCGATCGTAGGTCTGCTGTATCATCGTGCGGCCTGTCCCCATGATGTCGAGGAACTGCTTGGGGCACTGAGGTGTTGACATCGGCCAAAAGCGGCTGCCTATGCCGCCCGCCATAATGACAAGATGAATCATATATAATTAACTAAAGTTTCCCACACCCGCTCAATGCGAGTGTAGTGAATAAACAGCCCAAGCCCCCTTTACAGGAGGCTGGCATATGATCTTTGAAAAAACTTGAAAAAAATCTGAGAAAAATAACAGATTGTCAA
>CAJOLH010000058.1 GCA_905235375.1 uncultured Bacteroidales bacterium | reverse complement strand
GGCAAAGTAGGACACCTCGCGCTCCTTTCCGCCACTGGACCATAGCAACTGCACGAAGCGCTTGAACTGCTGCTCCTTGGTGGAAGGTGTGGCTGTGGATTCGCTGGAGGTACGACTGATGATGTCGGCAAGCATATAGAGCAGTGACTGCACCAACGAGCGCATCATGGGTCGATAGTGTCGGCTGTCGGTCATCTGGCTTTCGAGGCTTCCTATCTGGTAGAGATGTTCTGCCACCTCCATCTGCTGCGCAGAAAGGTTGACCAAGGGGTTGTCGTTCAGCGAAAGCGCTTCTTCCCACGTCTGCCGATAGGTGTGGAACATACTATCCATGGCCGTCACAGCGATGCCGAAGCCGCGTATGTGGACATCGGGCGACACCATCAGTCGCTCGATGACTGCCGTAGGCAGCAGTGCCAGCCCCTGCCCTGGGGAGGTCTGGTAGTCACGCCCGTTGAGCCACAGATGAATCGTCCCCCGATAGCATACCAGCAGCACCACCATATTCAAGGCTGAAAATCGCTGCTGCACCACCCATTGGCCGCTGTTATTGTCCGACGACTGGAAATAGTCACCGAAATGCTCGAACACGATGATGTCGCCATCGGTATAATTCATGCGTTGCCTTTCCATATTGAAACTTTTTGAATTGAAATCGGGGGCAAAGATACAAATTATATTTTAAATAAAATGTCACAAACGTTAATAAGTTTGTTCATTATGCGAAACACAAACTTTTTTTATATCGAAAATTACCAATTCTTCCTATATAATGAGTAATTTTGCAGTCAAAAAACTGAAAAAAAGGACAAATATGAGCAAGTCAAAAAGAACATTTCTCGCCCTGGGTGCATGGTTGTCTGTGATGGCTCTCCAGGCTCAGACCATGACTTTGGGCGAGTGCATCAAAATGGGTATAGAACGCAACCTGCAGCTGAGCAATCAGCGTATCGACATCCAGAAGGGAGAGACGCAGATCCGCCAAAGCCGCGCTTTGTTGCTACCGCAGGTCAACGGCTCGCTTCAGGTCATCGACTACGTGAAGGATCCTGTGCAGGTGAGCAACTCCACGATGATCGACATGGACTTCCCCGACAATCCTCAGTGGGGAAGGGTTCGCACCATGCAATACTCGTCACAAGCGATGCTGCAGGCGCAGATGCCACTCTACAACCAGAGCATCATCGCAGCCATCGATGCGGCAAAGACCGTCAAGCAACTCTACACATTGGCCTACGACAAGGCTGTGGAGACGCTGACCGTGCAGATAGCCAAGGTCTATTTCGCCGCTCAGTCGTGCAAGGAGCAGACACTGCTGCTCGACGAGGACGTGAAGCGCATGACCGAACTTGCCAACATTGCCAAGGCGATGCTCACACAGGGTGTCATCCTGGAAACCGATTATAGCCGCATCTCCATCAACATCACCAACCTGGAGACCATGCGCGCTCAGTATCAGATGGTCTGCGACCAGCAGCTCAACACGCTTCGCTTCCTTCTGGACCTGGATGCCGAGGACCCCATCGACGTGGAACGCATGGAGACTAACCTGCGCCCCGTGCCCAACCTGGGTTTGAGCGGCAACCTGCCCGACCAGCAACTGCTCGATGCCCAGCTGCTGCTCACCCATAAGCAGATACGACTGACACGTGCGGGATATCTGCCCAGCCTCGGACTCTTTGGACAGACGGGCTACATGGGCTATCAGGAGGAGTTCGGTGACTTCTTCAAGAAGTTCGACAACCGCCAGTTCGGCATGGCCGCCATCGGTGTGCAGCTCAGCATCCCCATCTACGATGCAAGCCAACGCCGGCTGAAGACCCGCCAATACAAGTACGATTCCGAGAAACTCAGGAACAACCGCCAGCTGCTCAACGCTTCGATCATGAAGGATTACGCCAATGCCACGCTCCAGCTCACGCAGAACGAGAAGATCTTCACCACCCAAAGCCAGAACCGCCAGCAGGCACAGAGCGTTTATAACCTGACGACCCGCCGCTACAAGGAGGGTGTCGCTTCGATGACCGAACTGCTGCAGGACGATATGCGCCTCATCAGCAGCGAACAGGACATGGTGAACGCACACCTGCAGTACAACCTCGCACTTATCGACTTCCTGCGACTGGAAAACAACCTGGAAGCGCTGAAATAATAGATAATTGACAATTGATAATCGAAAAATAGGATATGAAGAAACTCGCAGTAAAGATTCTTGCCCTGTGCCTCGTGGTGGTGGGGCTGTTTGTGATTGTCGGCCTTTTCATCGACGGCGACACGGAGTGGACCAATGATGCTCAGGTGGAGCAGTACATCTCGCCCATCAATGCCAAGGTGCCAGGCTACATCAAGGAGATACGTTTCAAGGAGCACCAGTTCGTTCATCAGGGCGACACGCTGATACTCATCGACGACCGTGAGTATCTGGTGAACCTTAAGCAGGCGGAGGCACAACTTGCCGATGCCAAGAGTGGACGTGTAATCATCGACCGCACAGAGAATACGGCATCGACCGCCGCTTCGGTCTATGATGCCGGCATAGAGGAGGCAAAGATCCGCATTGCCAAGCTGGAGCGCGACACCAAGCGCTTCACGGCACTGTTGGCCGAAAACGCCGCCACACCAATTCAGGTGGAGCAATATCAGACCGAACTCGACGCTGCCCGCAAGAAGCTGGTGCAGCTGGAGCGCCAGAAGGCTGCCTCCCGTTCGCAGGTCAGCGAGGTTACGCAGCGGAAGACCAATGCCGAAGCAACCATTCTGCGTGCCGAGGCCGGTGTGGATATGGCACGACTGAACCTGAGTTACACCGTGGTGACTGCCCCGAACGACGGCTGGTTGGGTCGCCGCACCATTCAAGAAGGACAGTTGGTGAGCCCTGGCGTGACGCTGACCACCATCATCCCCAATACGAACAAGTGGATTGTGGCCAATTTCAAGGAGACGCAGCTGGCACGCATCCGCAAAGGCCAGACGGTCTCCGTCACTGTCGATGCCATTCCCGGCAAGAAGTTCACTGGCCGCGTGTCGGACATCTCGCAAGCCACTGGCTCGAAGTATGCCATCATCCCCACCGACAACTCATCGGGCAACTTCGTAAAGATTCAGCAGCGTGTGCCAGTGCTCATCAACCTCGATGACCTGTCGGCTGAGGACAACGAGCGCATGGCCGCAGGCATGATGTGCGAAGTTAAGGTAAAGGTGAATAGTGAAAAGTGAATAATTTACTGCCGCCACTATGAGTGAAGAAAAGAAGCAATCGACGTTGCCGTTCTACTCATGGATGCCCAAACCGTTAGGTATTCTGGTATTCCTGCAGCTCTACATGTCGCCGGTGTTCTCAGGCGGCATGAACCTCAGCCTCTCACCCGACATCGTGGGTGATCTGGGGTGGATAACGGAGGATGTGCAGATGGCCTTCTTCTCAACGGCCGTAGGCATCTGCGTGTTTCCGCCGCTGATGCTGAAATACCTCACTACCCATCGCCTGAAGCAGACATTGATAGCCGGTCTCTTGCTGATGATTGTGGGCAACCTCTGCGTCGTCACCACCCATTGGGCACCCGCCATGTGTGCCGTCTGCTTCATGATGGGCTGTCTGCGCGTGATGATGCTCGTGAGCCTCACCTTTGCCGTAGGTCCCTACCTGTTGAACGTCAGCGTCATCGACATGTTCACTAAGGAACTGCCGCCCATGACGTCCGACGAGCTGAAGGAGACTTCGCATGGCAAGGCCGTACTGATGCTGTTGCTATACCTAATTATATTAGTATATGCCTACCTGAGCAACTGGCTTTATGCTTGGGTAGCCATCGAATACAGCTGGCGTATGTCGTTTGCCATGGTCATTGGCATTCTCTTGATATCGCTGATTCTGGTGCTCACCACCATGGAGACTGAACCAGAGAAACCCGACATGGAGATGGATTGGGGCATAGTGCTCGACACCGTATTGATGATGGGCATCCTCCTGCCCTTGACCTTCATCATGCTTTTCGGCAAGACGCTCGACTGGTTCTGGTCGCCCCGCATCGTGTTCTGCACTGGCCTGTCGCTCGTCTGTGCTGGATTGTTCCTCAGCCGCACACTGCGCAGCAACTATCTGAACCTGGGCATCTTCAACTACCGTAACCCACTCATCGCCACCTTCCTCTTTATGATGGCGATGGTCTGCAATACGCCTGCCAGCATAGTTCAGAGCTTTGCCCAGCTCACCACCAACATCAACCAGGAACAGTGGGCCTCGCTCTATCTTTGGGCTATCTTAGGCATCTTCGGAGGCTTTGCCATCGGTATGCTGCTTGGCATCAAGCGCACCAACTACCGCTACGTCTTCGTCTTGGGCTTCCTGCTGATGTGCGCCTGCCATGTGTATATGTACTTCCAGTACCAGACAGAGGGTCTCTACGAGCACATGCGCCTGCCGATGGTGCTCACCTACGCCGGACTGATGCTGCTCTATCCGCTCATCGCTTCCTACGGCATGAACCATCTGCCCGTGCGCCACTTCGTAGGCTTCGTGTTCATCATGATTCTTATGCGTAACACCTTTGCTCCCGTCCTCGGTGTCAGCCTCATGACCAACAAGATGCAGGAGCGCCAGCAGTACTACAACACCCGTCTGGTAGAGAACGTCGATACGCAGAATCCCAACGTGCAGGCTATCGGCGGTGCCAACGCCACTACCATACCCCTGCTCTATATGAACAAAGCCCGACAGAGCGGAATCATGGCAATGCGCGACGTCAGCGGCATCACCATCTGGGTTACCGCCGGCATGGCCGTCGTCTGCCTGCTCCTGCCTTTCAGGAAGGAGGACAATACGTAGGAATACTCAAGTTGAGTATTTGCAAAAGTTGAATTAAAGGATATTTCATGAAAACATCGAAGCTTTTCACCATCGCGACAGTTACGCTTCTCTTGTCAGCTTTCTATGCCTGTAAAGAGGAGAGATTATACAGCAACCCTGTCATCGACCAGTCGCTGCCCGATCCGACCATTGTGCAAACCCAAGACGGCGAGTTCTATCTCTACGCCACAGAGAACATCCCCAATGTGCCCATCTACCGCTCAAGGAACCTTGTTGACTGGACATACGTAGGCACGGCGTTTACCGACGAGACACGTCCGCAATGGAACAGCGAGGCTCACATCTGGGCACCCGACATCAATTATGTCGATGGCCGATATGTGCTCTACTACGCCAAATCGACATGGGGAGGCGAATGGGAGTGCGGCATCGGTGTTGCCACTGCCGAGAAGCCCGAAGGGCCGTTCACCGACCACGGGCCTCTTTTCATCAGCAAGGAGCTGAACACCCAGAACTCCATCGATCCTGACTTTGTGGAAGAGGACGGACGCAAATTCCTCTTCTGGGGTTCGTTCAGAGGCATCTGGTACATCGAACTCTCTGCCGACGGACTGAAACTGAAGGATGGTGCAGAGCCTACGTTGGTATCAGGCACGTTCATGGAGGCTGTATATATCCATCGGCACAACGGCTACTACTATATGTTCGGCTCGGCGGGTTCCTGCTGTGAAGGAGAAAACAGCACCTACCACGTGACGGTAGGTCGCTCAGAAAGCCTCTTCGGTCCCTACGTGGACAGGCAAAGCCGCCTGCTTCTGGATAACAACTACGAGACCGTGCTGCACCGCAGCGAACAATGCATAGGCCCGGGCCACAATGCCGAAATCTTCACCGATGACGATGGCAAGGATTGGATCACCTACCACGGTTTCAAGTCCGAAAAGCCAGAGGATGGTCGCGTAGTATGGCTCGACCAGATAGAATGGAACGATGGTTGGCCTCAGGTCGCGGACAGTTGTCCGTCCACCATCAGCGTGTGTCCGCATTTCCGTTAGTGCAACAATTCAGAACTGGTTGATCATGCAGTATTATGTTGTAACATTCACCCACACCAGAATATTTGGGTGGTTAGTATATCTTTATGCCCACATTAAATACCTGAAAAAACTCATCAAGGAAGGAAAACTCCAGATTTCCGGACCCGGTGTGGGAACACCTGTACGCAGTGCACAACTGGTATTTAAAGTGACTGACAGGGACGAACTCGACAAGCTTGTGGAAGCCGACCCCTACTCGATTCATGACCTCGTAGCTTCATCAACCGTGAACCTTTGGGATGTCAAGTACAGCAGTATGCTCAAGCCGACAACTCCCGACAGGAAGGGAACAAAATATTTCAGGGCTACATTCGACTTGAAAGATGGAACCGACACAAGCAATGTGGAGCAGGAACGCGACATCTATCTCAAGAAACTTATCAGCGAGAAGAAAATGCGAGCCTCTGGCATCTATGTGAACCGTCCTTCATCTGGCTTGTCGATTCTCTCGGTTGCCAATGCTGGCGAGGCAGAGCACATCATGAAGAATGACCCCTACGTTGCGAAACTTGGTGCGTCCTTTCAGGTGATTCAGTGGGATCCAAGATTCGGAGACTTTATCTTCAAAGACAAATAATATAAATAACCCCTATAGCGGCTGATGCGTATAGGGGTTATTTTTGTTCATTTCCCACACCGGTACTCATTCGGCGTAAGACCCGTCAAACGCTTGAAGTAGCGGGAGAAATGAGATGGTTCGGCGAACGACATACGTTCGCTGATGTCGCTGAGCGGGGCGGTGGTGTGCAGCAGCATCACCTTGATGCGCGAAAGGGCAGCCTCTTCAATCCATTCGCGGGCGGTACGATGACTTACCTCCATAATGATGCTGCCGAGATACTGCTTGCTCAGGCATAGGCGATCGGCATAGAAGTCGAGCGTACGCTGACGGTCACAGTATTCAGCCACAAGACTGAGGAAGCGGTTAAATACTACCACATTCCTCGGCTGGAGGCTTTCGTGACTCTGCTCGTCGCATTGCGAGAGGTCGGATATGAGAACGAGGATGGCTTTCAGCAGATAATCGCGGCAGGAGGAGAAGTCGGTGTGAACAGTCTGCCACAGGGCATCAAGCATGGTGAGCAATAGTTTATAAGTCGGTTCGTCGAGGCAAATCCCCAGATCATTCATTCGATGGGCGAAGAGCTGGGGCATCTTGTCGCCGAACAGGCTGCGCAGCAACTCGTCGCTCACATGGATGACCTGCATATCGAAGTCTGCAGAACGTCCGTCCTCCTGCAAGATACTCTCCGGCGAGGCTACCAGCAAGTCACCCTTTGTCAAATGGTGCTGACGAAGGTTCACTGTCACGTCCTGACTGCCGCTCACGACAACGCCGATGTGCAGCTGGTCTATCTGGAAAGGGCTTCCAGTGCCAAACACCTGCGATGACCGCTCGCTCAGTCGGCTGATGAGAAGCATCCCATCGCCCGCCCATCGTCCATTTGCCTGTTCATCATACAAGTCCTGCATGAAGCTGCTCGTCACTCGTTGCAATACTCTATTTTCCATAATTCTGCCATTTTTACTGCGCAAAGATAATTATTTTTTGCTTATTCAGGCAATATTTCCCCAAAAAACGTCCATTTGAACATTTTTTCCCCTGTATAGGCAACGGGATTGATGGAAAAAGGCCGTATCTTTGCAACCGAAAAACAACAAATATGAATATCAAAATGAAGAAATCAACGATACTGCTTGCCGCCACATTGTGTGCAACGGCTATGAGCGCTCAAACAAGTACAGAAATGAAACATGAATTGAAACTGATTACCATCGAGGAGCATTTCGCCGACCCACAGCTGGCGGAGGCAGATGCACGATGGAGACCAAAGACAGAACTGACCGAGGAACAGCGCGAGGTGATGGCATTTTTTTCATCGCGCATGAACCTGACGGAGCAACTTGGTGACCTTGCTGAGCAACGCATCCCCCACATGGACAGCCAGAAAATCGGGATGCAGATACTGTCCTACACCTCGCTCATCGGCAACTATGTACCAGCCGACGAGGCTGTGAAGATTGCCCGTCAAGCCAACGATCTGCTGGCTGAGCGCATCAAGCAACATCCCGATCGCTTCCGCGCCATGGCAACGCTGCCGATTGCCGACCCCGAGGCTGCCGCCAAGGAATTGGAGCGTTGCGTCAAGGAATTGGGCTTTGTGGGCGTACTGCTTTACGGACAGTACAAGGGACACTGGCTGGACGAACCACAGTTCCTGCCCATCTTC
The DNA here is from genome assembly GCA_905235375.1 of uncultured Bacteroidales bacterium. GTDB lineage: Bacteria > Bacteroidota > Bacteroidia > Bacteroidales > UBA3663 > Liminaster. The sequence goes on along the minus strand of CAJOLH010000058.1, from coordinate 11,933 downwards.
GAGAAGGCTGCCGAGCTTGACGTGCCTGTCTATCTGCATCCTGCCCTCATCAATTCGCAAGTGCAGCAGTTGATGTATATGTCGCCAGCATATTCCGCAGTGACGGGAGCAGAACTGTCATCAGCAGCCATCGGCTGGCACTACGACGTAGGCATACAGGCCGTGCGCCTCATCCTCTCGGGCCTCTTCGACCGCTTGCCCACATTGAAGGTCATCAGCGGACACTGGGGCGAAGGCATTCCCATGTTCCTTGACCGTATGAATCACCAGCTCACGCCCGACATGACCGGCCTGCAGCACGATTTCGCCTATTATTATAAGCGCAACATCTACCTCACGCCGAGTGGCATCATGAGCGATATCAACCTTCGCACAATGGTGGAGCTGATGGGTGCCGACCACATCCTCTATGCCGAGGATTATCCGTACGAGCTGCCCTCCAATTTCCATGACTTCCTCATGAACTCGTCGCTCACCGACGAGCAGAAGGAACTGATTGCATACAAGAATGCAGAACGCCTCTATCGTATAAGTTTGAAAAAATGAAAAGGACAGCAATCATATTGACGACAGCCGCCATTCTGTTTATGACAAATACCAGAATCACCATAGCGCAGCAACAGATGACCGACTATGAAGCCATCCAGAATCTGATTGTCAGCGAGCGTCTCTACCGCGTAAGCCATCGCAACACCGAACTGGCACAATGCTATGCTGAAGATGCACAGATACACACGTCGTGGCAACAGGGCGGCGTATCGTCGTTTGTGGGACAGGCGCCCAAGGAGGCGGAGGCCGCCGACAAGGGGGAAAGCGCCCCTGCCAATGTCAACCGATGCAATCCTCCGCTCATCCATTTCTCAAAGACATCGCCCAGCAAAGCACTCGTCGAATATCCCTCCACTACTACACGCGTAGTGTATGTGAATGATGTGGAGGCTATACTGACCTCCTATATGCGACTGATCTACCGTGTGGAGAAGCGGAACGACGAATGGAAAATCACGTCCATGACCTCTGTGAACGAATACGACGAGCTGTCGCCAGCCATCCCCGGGCAAGACCTGAAGATAAAGAGCAAGGATGTGGAGAACCTGCGCCCGTCCTACCGCTGGCTGGCCTATACGCGCATCAAGGCAGGAGGCACTGTCAGCAACGACGAACTGGGCACGGACCGTTCAGCCGAACTGGACAAATTTTACGATCAGGAGTTTAAATGGTTAAATGAAAAGATTATGACACAGGCCACAGGAAACAAACGAGAGATTGCTCAATCCCATGTATTTACAACCAAGGACATTGAAGTGAGAAATACGACATCGGGCAAGATGCTGCGAGGCACACTCTATCTGCCGGATGATGACCAGATTGCAAGTACGTCGGCACAACGTCGGCCGCTCATCATTACGGCACACGAACTGGGAAGCGACTCGCAGCGCCCCTGGTGGGTGAACTATGCAAATCACTGGGCCGCTGAAGGCTATGCCGTGCTGACATTCGACTTTGCAGGTGGAGGACAGCGCAGCCGTAGCGAGGGAAAGACGACCGATATGTCGGTCTTGACAGAGGCAAGCGACCTGGAGTATATGCTCCGCGAAGCCCGCACATGGGACTTCGTGGACACAAGCCGCATCGTCCTTATCGGAGGCAGTCAAGGCGGAGGTGTTTCGGCCATCGTAGCAGCCCGCCATCCTGGTGAAATCACCGCAATGGTGCTGCTCTATCCTGCTTTCCATCTGCCTGCCAACCTGCATCAGCTATATCCCGACTTGGGCAACCTGCCGGAAACCGATGGGCGTAACGGCATGATCACCATCGGCCGCAAGTACATCACCGATATGTACGATTACAATTACGATCAGGACATGAAGAGTTATGAAGGTCCCGTGCTCATCGTTCATGGTGATGAAGACCAGACGGTGCCCATCGGCGTTTCCCGAAGTGCAGTCACCGTCTTTCCCCGTGCCCGCCTGCACACCATCCATGGTGCCGGACACGTGTTCCTCACCGAGGAGCAACAGTCGGAGTTCCTCCAGCAGGCCGACGACTTCCTGCGTCAAATCAAGTAAAATAACAATCCTTAAAACATGAACAATATGAAACAGATTCTTTTATCTGTCGTGACACTGCTTTCTGTCGGTATTGTTTCCTGCTCATCGGAAGATGAAGAAATCCTCAATGTCGTATCACCAGTACCAAATGAGGTAAGGAGCAGCGGCGACAACGGGAATGGGAATAACGGAAGCGGCAATGGCACGGGCGGGACTACGACCGGAGATGGCGAAAGCAGCGCAACTGCCACGAAATATACCGACAGTAATGGCGATGTGGCCTATGTGCCTGCGCAATTCCAAGTGTCCAACAAAGCGGGCGAACAGACCATCAGGACAGGTCTTGTAGTTATCGCTCCCGACGGTAGCGAGTACGTGTGGGTATCGACAAAGCAGACCCCACTCAAGACACGCGACTTCGGCAGCTATTTCTCTGGAGGATCCCTCAGCGGCTATCAGGACGAGGCCACCTTGCCAGCCTATCAGTCGATGGTGGAAAGTGTTGCCCACTACGGCGGATTCTACATAGGCCGCTATGAGGCCAGCTACGGCAGCGGCAGCAGTCTCGCCGACTACGTGCCCGCCAGTAAGCCGGTCACGGCAAACCAGTCGGGACGCATCTGGGTACAGTTCTCGCCACAGGACGCCACCGTGGCATGCGAGAACCTCTACCGCAACAATCCCACCGTGCAGGGCTTCTTCCTTTGGGGCTGCAACTGGGACACCACGCTGCAATGGCTGGTTGACACGGGCAACAAGACCTATGAAGAGGTGGCAATCAACAGCACCTCGTGGGGCAACTACTCCAACGACGACTTCTCGCCCAATGCCCGTGGCAACTACACCGGAGCCTATGAGGAGGCCAAGGCCAACAACATCTACGACCTGGCGGGCAACAACTGGGAGTGGACGCAGGAACGCTACGGATCAAGCTACGTGATGCGTAGCGGAGGCTATAACCTGATGGGCGGTTCCTGTCCGGGCAATCTTTATCCTGCCGCCATCCGCGACCCCTTGCCCGGCAACAATCATCATCCCAACGTCTGCTTCCGCACCGGGCTCTTCATCCTGCCCTCAGATGGAACAGGCGATGACACCGCAGGCATCAGGCCTGTGACCATGTAATTCAGGAAACAATAAACAAACTTGCAGATATGAATAGAATCGGATTAGGCTGCATGGGCATGGCTCGAAGGAACGCCGAGAGCAGTGTTCGCACCGTCGATGCAGCACTTGACCATGGAGTGACGATGTTCAACGTGGGAGAGTTTTATAATGGTGGTGAGAGCGAAATCGTGTTAGGAGATGCTCTGCGTCAGCATCCGCGCGACAAGTATTTCGTCAGCGTGAAGTTCGGGGCATTGCCTGGAGGCCCGGTCGGACTGTATGGCGTTGACATGAATCCGTTCAATATCCGTGCCCGACTGACCTATTCGCTCAGTCGCCTCGGGCTGGACTATATCGACCTATACGAACCCTCCCGCATGGACGATGCCTACCCCGTGGAGGAGGTTATCGAAGCCGTGCAGGAGCTGGTGAAGGAGGGACTGGTACGCCATGTCGGCATGACGGAATGTACCGCCGAAGAATTGCGTCGAGGCAACAAGGTTTGCCCTGTCAAGTATTTCGAGAAAGAGTATTCACTGCTTAGCCGCAAGATGGAAGAGGAAGACCTGCCCACCTGTCGAGAATTGGGCATCCCCGTCATTGCCTACGGCTTGTTGGGCCACGGCCTGCTGACCGACAGTTTTGCCATGGGTGAGCGCACACCGCACATCCTTCCTTTCCTGTTCCGACCGGAAGACATGGAGCATAACCGTGCCATTGTACAACAGCTGAAGGAGATTGCCGACGGCAAGGGATGCTCTACCAGCAACCTCGCCATGGCATGGGTACTTCAGAAGAATCCCAACATGCTGGCCATCATCGGCACCACGCATCCCGACCACCTCACCGACTCGCTGAAAGCGCTCGAAATCACACTGACAAACGAAGAGATCCAGATTATCGGCGAAATCTTCGCACCAGGCCGAGTGCGTGGAGGAGTGCTTCCGACAATGCACTATAAGAACGGAAGATTCCTCGGATTCAAGTAAAAGAATTGTCCGCGAAACAGAGCAAGTTTCGCAAGCTACAAGGATGCCGTGAGGAACGTGCCGTTGCCCACAAAATGAAGCTCGTTGTCACAAGCGGGCACCAAAACGGATTCGCCTTGATGAACGTCCACGCCATTGAGGTTGGCTTCGCCTGCCAAACAGATGACGATGACAAACGAATCGACCCTGTAGTCGATGTCCATTGCGTCGTGCACCACCACGCGATTGACATTGAAGTATGGGCAATGCACGAGTGGTGCATCGAGGAGTGTGCTGTCGTAGGTGCTGCGATACTCGGGATAGACGTGGTAGTCGATAGCCTCCTTAGCCTGTGCGATGTGGAGTTCGCGAGTATTGCCATTAGCGTCACGACGGCCATAGTCATAGACGCGATAGGTGATGTCGCTGGTTTCCTGAATCTCAGCTACGAAGTTGCCGGCACCAATGGCATGGAGACGGCCTGCAGGCAGATAGAAGACATCTCCCTGATGTGACTCGTGCGAGGCGATTACGTCCATAATCGGCGAATGTCCCTCTGCAGTCTCAGTCATGACGAACTGCTCATACTGCTCGGGAGTAATCTGTTTGCTCAGGCCGGCATAGATTCTGGTACCGGGCACTGACTTGATGACATACCACATCTCGCTCTTTCCACGACATCCGTGGCGCTTCATGGCAAGTTCGTCATTGGGATGCACCTGCACAGAGAGGTCCTGTTTGGAATCGATGAACTTAACAAGCAGTGGGAACTGCTTGCCAAACGTTGCATAGACCTTCTCACCTACCAAAAGCCCTTTGTATTTCTCAATCAGTGCTGTCAGGTTAAGACCTTTGTCTTCTCCTGCCAGCACTACGCTTTCGTTTCCGGGTACGTCGCTGATTTCCCACGATTCACCGACATTATGCTGGTCAGTGTCGATTCCCTTGAACTTTGCAATCTGTTCGCCACCCCAAATGGTGGTCTTCAATAATGTTTCGAACTTAAATGGTTTCATACAATAAATACAAAGATTATCTTGCGTTAAAAACGTGCATTATTTTGGGTGCAAAGATAAAGAAAAATTGGGATGTTGCAAATAGAAAAACAGTTTTCGCCAATATTTTGGAATATTTTGGCAAAAAAGGATAATTCAACTTACTGATTATAGGTTTTCTTGATGCGACGGAAGGCGTTTTCGAGACTCTCAGTGGGAAGCAGGATATTGTAGTCTTTCCAGAAGTCAGAATCATCGAAATCGAGAAGCTGCCGCGACAAGGTGTCGTGATAACGGAAGGCGCTGTGACGATTGGGACGGACAGCCACCGGCTTGATGTCGGTAATCAGCATCTCGGAATTGGCCTCATAATGGGTGGCAAGGCCGCGCTTCTTCCAATCGCAATCGAACTTGTAGGTTACGCCGAGGTAGCGCAGGTAGCTGAGCTTGCCATTGTTATGATAGTTCATCACTATGCGGAGACCACGGGCCTTGAAACGCATACCGAAAGGCTTCTTGGCAAGGATAGCGGACGATGCCTTGGCTGCATCTCTCATGTCCATCTCATATTCGATGCGCGTGAAGGTGAGGTTGGTATGGTCGATGAAGATTTTTCCGTAGAACAGCGGATCGACGTATGTCATGGCAGGACGAAACGAAATGACGTACTGAGGACGATTGCCGATGGTCTGAGGTGTCTCAAGCTCCAAGTGGTAGAGCTGCAGCATTTCGGGATTGAGGAAAAGCTCGCGATTCTTGACCAAATCGAGCATCAGTGACTCCAAGGGACCGCCCATCACATGAACTGAAATGGTGTCCTTGGCACGCTGGCTGATCAGACTGCGCCCCTTCACCATGCACGCCATGTCGCGCTGCGGAGAGTCTTCGTAACTGGTCTTGTAAAGTTCCATCACAGCTTCCGTGACGCTCACATATTTGTTGCGCTTCCGTATCGTCTCGCGATAGAATGCCTCATAGCTCTGAGGCTCGGTTGGGAAATTATGATCGATGCGTTCGATGGCGGCACGAAGGATGTTTTCAGGCGAATATACAAACACATCGTTGAGGGAGGTTAAACGAGGCTGCAACAAGATGTGAAGTTCTTCCACCGGCTCGCCTTCGTTCACCAACTGAGTCTTTTCGAGCTGCTCACGGCCAACCACCACAGTAGCATAACCCATCGACGAAAAACGCAACTGCTCAGGCATCCGGGCAAGTCGAAGGCTGAATCGCCCGTCAGCATTGGTCATCGTTGCCACATTCGTACCACCCACATGAACCAGTACATCAGACAAGGGCCGACCGTTTTCAAAATCGGTGACAATGCCACGCAAGGTCACGAGCAGGCTGTCCTGCGCCATGAGGGAGCAAGGCAACAGAAGCAACAGCACGAGAAGATGATAAAAGCGTTTCATTATTCTCATATTTATAAATTAATACTCAAGTTTCGCAAGTGCTCAACTTGTGGAATATTCAGTAATTCTTAACTTTTGCATCTGCGAAAGTTAAACAAATACCGCTCCAGCCCCATGCGGATAGAAGCAAGTCCGAACTCTTCGAGGTTGAGGCTCTTGAGCGGAATCCACTCAAGCGAGGAGATGTCATCGAAGTTGCCCACCGTGGGACGTCCTGCGACGTGAACCTCGAAAAAGAGGTCGATGGTGCGGCATACGATACCCGAATAGGGATAGCGATTGGGCTGGCTGAAGAGGTAACGCAGGTCTTCGGGCTTGACCTCCAATCCGCTTTCCTCCTTGATTTCACGGCACATCCCTTCTTCAGCCGTCTCGTCGAGGTCGAGAAATCCGCCCACCAGGTCGCGTGTTCCTTTGGCTGGATTATTGGCTCGCCGACCGCAAAGGATTTCGCCCTGATCGTTGACTATCACTGCCACGGTAGCCCCACGAGGATTGGTATAGTAGGTGAAGCCGCAATCCTCGCAATGTCGGGCCTGTGGCCCATGTTCCACAAAGCGGTTGCTGCCGCACAGCGGACAGAAGTGGAATCGATAGAACGGATGATCTTCGGTGAACATACAATAATTGTAGTAAAAGAGTAGTAAAAAGGGAGTAAAAGAGTAGTAAAAAGGACATTACCTTTGCTTGAGGAAGTAAGGACAAAAGAAACATTCGTCCCTTTTACTCCTCTTTTACTCCCTTTTTACTTCCCTTCAAAGCCTTTACTTTTTAAACGCCCCCGACTTCACATAGATGCGATAGTCGCAGATGCTGCCAGGAGCGCCAGCCTCAGCACGCGGCAGATACTGGAACCCGCCAAAGGTGTAATCCTTGCCCAAATCGATGATGAGCTGGTGGGGGAAATCTGACTTACGGTTTGTGCTCCAATAGGTGCTCTCCTGCAAGTCGAAGATCTTGTCGGCAGTCTGGTTGCCGTCGCTGATGTTCTCGTCATCAGCATAGTCGGCCTGCCAAGGCTCGCGACTCAGGCGCTTGCCCTGTTCGTCGAGCATATACCACTCGGCAATGCAGGCGATACCCTTGGCGACTTTGCCCTCGGCAGCCTTCGCATCGTGTACATTGAGTGCCTCGATGCAGACATATCGACCCGAGACAGGCTGGTCGAAGCGTACTTCCTGCCAACCGTTTCCAGCAGCAAAACTTCCCGTCTTAACTGGCTTCTCGCCGCTGAGGTCGAGGTTCTCGCCCTGCTTGCGATGCGTCTGTGGACCCTTGAGGTTGAGACGGTCGATGATGGGTTCCTTGAGGCCTTCAGCCACAGGATCATCGGGACCGACGATATCAACCACGATGATTTCGTTCTCACCTTTCTTGAGCCAGCAACCCGGCATGTAGAGTGTCTGCTGCGGGCCTATCTGCCAGAAACGTCCCATCGGATGTCCGTTCACATAGAGCTGGCCCTTACCCCAGGTCTCCAAATTGATGAATGTGTCGCCTACCTTCTTTAATTTAAAGGTAGCGCGATAGGCGGCAGCAGGATACTGCTCGGACTTGGTGAGAGGCTGCCAGTTCACCGACTTCACCGTTTCGTAGTCATCCTTGATATTATATACCGTCCAAAGTTTTGGCTCGACAGTGACTGTGGCAGACTGCTCGGCCCCAATCTGATAGATGAACTCAACCTTTTCGGTGATGCCCTTAAAGTCCTTGATGGCACGGCCGAAGTTGATGCGTCCCATGGCCTCTACAAAGATGTCGAGACGGTCGCCCTTGCGGACAGCAGGCATCTTCATCTCCTTCTCATGTTCGCGGCGATCGAGGGCACCGACCTTCTCCCCATTCACGAAAATCTGTGCATAGTCGTGTGGCTCGGTGATGCGGAGTACACTGGCAGGAATATCCTGGTCGAAAGTGTAGCGATAGACGATGCTGCCCCAACCCTGGTCGAACTCCTCCATTGTCTTCAGTCCACTGGTGACCTTGGGAGCAGGAAGGTTGTCGAAGATGGGAGCCACCTGGGTGAACTGAATCTTGGGAATGGCGATGGTAGGAATGGCAGCAGGCACCTTGCTCTGCTTCTGTCCATTCATGTACTTGGCCATCATCTGGCGCAGCTCATAGTATTTGGGCGTAGCCTGACCTGCCTCATTGATGGGCGCATCGTAGTCATAGCTGGTCACATCGGGTGCAAAGCCAGGACTGTTGGCACCAGCCCAGTGTCCCCAGTTGGTGCCACCATGAGTCATGTAGAGCGAGAAGGAAATGCCTTTCGAGAGCATTTCGTCAAGACCTTCGACCATATCCTTGGCTCCGCGTGTTTCATGCTTGCCACCCCACTTGTCGAACCATCCGCTCCAGAACTCCGAGCACATCTTGGGAGCATCGGGGCGCAGTTCGCCAAGACGACGGAACTCGTTGTCGATGTTGGCACCCGTTCCGAAGTTCATGGTCCAGATGAGGTCGTCGAGGCCATTGTTGGTGAAGTTGCTCGACCAGTCGCACTGGAAGAGCTGCACCTTGTCGAAGCCAACTTCACGAAGCGCATCGCGCACAGCACTCACGTAGGGTTTGTCGATGCCGTATGAACCATATTCGTTCTCGACCTGCACCATGATGATGGGATCACCCTTGTCGATGGTGAGGTCGGCCACCTGTTCGGCCACCTTCGACTCGAAGATCTTCAGGCGCTCCATGAAATAGGGGTCGAGCTCACGCAGACGAATGTCCTTCTTCTTGAGCAACCACCAGGGCAGGCCACCCATCTCCCACTCTGCGCAAACGTATGGACCTGGACGCAGGATGATGTACATCCCGTTCTTCTGAGCCAACTGGATGAAGGCGCGGAGGTCGTTGTTCTCAGTGAAATCGAACACGCCCTCTTGCTGTTCATGGATGTTCCAGAATACATAGAGGCACAGCGTGTTCATGCCAAGGGCCTTGCACATCTGGATACGATGCTCCCAATAGGGACGGGGGATACGTGGATAATGCACCTCAGCAGCCTTTACGACGAAAGGCTCGCCATTGAGGAGGAAGGCACCTTTGCCAGCCTCGAAAGTGCCAACTGCCTGCGATGCTCGGTCTGTCCCCCGAGTTGTTTTCGCCTGTGCTATCGACGCAAAGTTCAACAAGCCAACAATAAGCAGGAATGATATAATCACGTTTGTCATTTTCAAGATATTAATGTTAGTGCATATTTTCGGTGCAAAATTACAGTTTAAATTTGAAAAATCCAAACATTTGACGATTATTTTTCTGAATTTCAGCCAAACTACTCTGCTTTTCCTGACATTCGCAAACGGGAAGGAGCTGGGGTTTTGATAGCCGAGACTGCTTCCGTGTTGACTTGCTGCTGAACACCGTCAATGTCGAAATGCAGGGAGGCTCCATCGTTGCGCACATCGATAGTAACTTTGGATCCCATCACCAAAGGCAGGTTCACGTCGTCATGACCTCCAGGGAAGCCACAGAGTACGGGGATGTGATACTGTTTCAGCATCTCGCGAAGCATGGCTTCGACGCTAATCGTCTCACCAGTCGCATCCTTGAACTCCGTGCCGCAGTCGACAAATTCACCAAGGATAACGCCGTTACAACGGTCGAGCACGCCGTTCATCTGAAGAATATGCATCTGTCGATCGATGTTATGCATCGACTCCCCAACCTCTTCCACAAAGAGTATAAGATTATTGCTCTTCGTGGCATCGGCCTGCGAACCGAGGTTGGGCACAAAGGTACAGAGATTACCGCCAACGAGCACACCACTGGCCTTGCCCTGAATGTTCTGAGGATGTGAGGGCAACTCGTATTGTGGAACCTTTCCAAGCAATAAGTCGCGCATCAAAGTGCTGGTTGCATCGGTACCGCCATTAGCAAGGTACGAACTCATGGTGCCGTGAATGCTCATCACCCCAGCACGGTTCCAAAGTCCAAGAAGGGTCGATATGTCGCTGAAACCAACAATCCACTTGGGGGAAGCCTTCAACTCCGAAAGTTTCAGGTGGTCGATGAGTTGGATGGTGCCATAACCGCCACGATTGCAAATAATCGCCTTGATGCTTGGATCATTGAGAGCCCAACGGATGTCGCTCACACGCTCCTCGATGGTGCCAGCATACTTTCCGTCCACAATCTTGCCTACATTAGGACCGATGACGGGTTCAAAGCCCCATAAGCGCAACAGATTCGCCGTCTTCTCAACATTCTCCATCGGGGTGAAGTAGGAGGGCGAAATCAATGCCACCTTGTCGCCAAGCCTCAGATATTCGGGCTTTTCGCAGTTCAGCGTCAGTACGTCATCTGTCGTCAACAGGTCGTCATCACTTTCGCAAGATGTCAGTACCGAGACACCGATCAACAGGGATAGTAACAATAGAATCTTCTTCATTTTCATTAATTATTAAAAATAAATACATCTGGAATAATGTGCAAAGATATTACAAAGTTACTGTTATTGCAAGTTAGAATTCAATGCACAAGGATTATATTCCCAGTTTGGTTTCCAATACGAATCAGACTGCTACGCCTTCGGACTGATATATTGGAAATGAGCGATGAATTTATAATCCTTCGACCCAGCAGGTCGTAAGCATGGAGGAATGAGTCATGAGGTGCGGCATCGGGATAAATTTTCTCGATGCCTTCTTCTGCAATGGGCAAGAAACGACGCTCATATTCGGTGGAAGCGAGAATGAATGACCCGAAGACCTTGCCTTCGGTTTGTGGATTGTCAATGCTCGTCACACTTACATCGCTGCCCAATAGATAATAAGCAGCCGAGCCGTCACGCCTGTTGGAACCTCCCAGTCCTGCCGAACGGCAACAACCGATAAGGTGTAAGTCTGTCGGGTCGGACGTGTTTCTCACCAGGAATTGCTCAACCACACCACGATATGCCTTGATAGCCACATCAGTATAATCCTCGTCGAAAAATCCGAGGCGCATACCTTTGAAATAGGCGGCAGTGAAAATGCAGGTGGCCGATGACTCAAGGTAATTATAGGTCTTCGGGTAAGACCTGCCTTGGTAACTGTCGGCATAGAAATTCCCATCGTGTGCAAGGAGTTGGTACCAGCAGCCTGTTGTGGGGTCTTGCCGTGCTGCCAAGCCTACAGCCAGTGCATTGAGCTGAGTTCGCAAAATATCACGAAGTTCATCGTCTGCCTCCTCGCCTTTTGTGGAAGCCGATATCTCCAATTGCTCAAGCACATCGACAAGAGCAAGGAAATACCATCCGCACGCACGTCCCCAATATTCAGCCGAATGATAAATGCCATCGGTTGCCGACACGCCCTGCCAGTCTTGTGAATAAGAGTCACCGGGCGAGGCCGTCATAGCGTGATAGAGCAGTTTTTCTTCGTCATTCCAAAGATAATTCCAGCAGATTTCAAATTG
>CAJOLH010000057.1 GCA_905235375.1 uncultured Bacteroidales bacterium | reverse complement strand
GGCTTTTTCTGCATTAGCCTTCATCGCATCTATCTTTGCAAAGGCTGCGTCAAGATAAGACACGATGCTTTGCTGCTCGGTGAGGGGTGGGACGGGGATGGAAAGTTCCTTCATTTTCTTAATATTAAGAGAAGGTAATCCTCCTCCATTATCAAATCGACCGAAATCTACAAATAACAAATATTGGAATAGATATATCAATAATACACTATCATTATTAATCTTAATTGCTTCTGTATTAAGGTCAACGATAGAATCGTATGCAAGAATTCTTTTTTTCCCTGTAAAAATTGCACCACCATTTTTAGGAAATACAATTGAATTTGCAGGAATAATCTTCTTTGAACTTTTTACATAAAGTTCTGTTTCAGTAAGATATAAAGAATTTGATAATCTATTCATATCTGAAACTTTGAAGTATGGTATTCCACTTCCTGAATTTAGCTCTTCTATCTTTGGTGTGAAACCACTTATAAAATCGCATACCTCTCCCAACTTCTTATATTCCCAACCTTTTTTCATTTCACCATCTCCATGATTTCGTTAATAAGAGTCTGATTCTCGCTATTGAGGGCGAGGATGGTTTCAGCAATCTCGCCGGGTGTGCGCTCATCCACTTCCTCCACCTTGTTGGGGTTCTTTACGCTGAGGTCGCAACTGTCGTCGAGTGTGCTGACATCAAGCGTCCATGAATGTTCGCTTTCTGCCTTTGTCTTCTGTAGAGTAAGGAACTCCTCCATATCAGCCTCAGTTAGCGGTTGCGTCTTGGTGAAGTGCTTATCTACCTGATAGTACCAAATCTTCTCTGTCGGTTCGCCCTTCGTGAAGAACAAGACAACTGTCTTCACGCCAGCACCCGTGAAAACTCCCGAAGGTAGGTCAAGGACAGTGTGGAGATTGCAATTCTCCAAGAGCATCTTTCTGATTTCCTTTGCATCGCCATTGCTAAGGAAGGTGTTCTTTATGACAATTCCTGCACGTCCACCCGCCTTCAGTATCTTGATGAAGTGCTGCATGAACATATAGGCAGTTTCTGATGTTTTAATCTCGAAGTTCTGCAAAACCTCGCCACGCTCATTGCCGCCAAAAGGAGGATTGGCAAGGATGACATTCTTGCGGTCGCTCTCCTGGATTGTTGCAAGGTTTATGGCAAGGGTATTACCGTGCGTGATGTTAGGGGCTGATACTCCGTGGAATATCATGTTCATCGTTGCGATGATATAGGGCAGTCCCTTCTTCTCCTTGCCATAGAAGGTGCATTTTTGCAGCGTGTCGTGGTCTTTCACGCTCTTAATCTTTTCCTTCATATAGAGGAAAGCTTCGCAGAGGAATCCTGCCGAACCGCAAGCGGGGTCATAGACTGTCTCGCCAATCTTCGGATCAACAACCTTGATGATGCTTCGAATCAATGGACGTGGAGTATAATACTCCCCACCATTTCGACCAGCATTGCCCATACGCTGAATGTTGCTCTCATAGAGCACAGTCATCTCGTGCTTGTCATCTGCACTTTGGAAATGGAGTTCATCAATATAGTTGATAACTTCTCGCATATTGAATCCCGAACGTATCTTGTTGTGCAGTTCGCCAAAGATTTCGCCAATCTTATATTCAAGCGTGTCGGTAGTGGCAGCAGTGTTCTGGAAATTCTTGAGGAAAGGGAAGAGCTTCTGGTCAACAAACTCTACAAGGTCATCGCCAGTCATGGCATTTACGGTGTCTATTACCATCTTGTCAGTTTCCTTATCCTTCTTCTTCGGTGCAGCCCACTGACTCCAACGGTAGAAACCTGAAACGAGTCGCTTGTAGGTCTTGCCTTCAAGTTCGGCTTCTTCTTCGCGTTCTGTTTCAAGGTCATCAAGATATTTCAGGAACAGCATCCATGATTTCTGCTCCAGATAGTCTAACTCACTGCCACAACCCTGCTCCTTCCACAGAATCTGGTCGATTGCTTTGAATGTATTTTCGTATTTCATAGTTTACTCTTCAACTATTAAATAATATCTTATTGGTTAATTTTGTTCTTTATCCCTAAATCCCCACTCCGTCAGCACAAGCAGCCCGGCAATGATGAGCGTCCAGAGTACGTAATCGACGTAGGGGAAGCCGATGGTGATGATGTCTGACATATATCGTTAGTTGTTTTTGAAGGCAATGTATTTCCCCTTTAGGTCGATGACGAACTCGGCGAAGATCTTCGTCGGATTGAACCAGCGGGGCAATTTGTAGTATTCAGCATAGACGATGGGGCCATGGCGCGTGATGTCGCCTATCTGGAGGCAGCCGCGTTCCTCTTCGAGATCGACCACCTTGCAGGCTTTGCCGTGGATGATGAGGTCGTCCTCTATCTCGTGGATGGGGCTGATGGCATAGACGCTTTCGCTTTCGGGCAGGGCGATGGGGTCGGCATGGCCGGTGTCGAGGTAGCAGCGGTGTTCGCGACCATTGACCGTGAGCCAGACGTAATGCCTGCCGTCTTCCTCTTCGAGCGGCACCTTGACGGGATATCCTTCGGGACATTCGTTCAGGATGTTTACGCTGTCGCGGGTGTATTGGACGATATACTTCGTCAGCAGCCTGCGACCAATCACGAGACAGGGTGTGCGGCCTTCTGCTGCTTTGCTCACATGGAACGCGCTGCGATACCAGAGCGTGGGCGAAAGGGGCAGGGTCAGCCGCTTGCAGCCATCGAACGTGACGGGAACGCCGTCGGCAGGGACAAAGGTACTCGGACCTTCGGCATCCTCGACCACAAAACCTCGCTGCACGAACCTTTCGAGCTGGGGCTTGGGGATGATGTCGGCCACGGAACCAGTGTCGAAGCAGATGTCGCAGTCCAGCAGCTCCGAATGACACAGCTTTCGGGCATCGGGCAGACGGCGGAATGAGGCCAAGGGGTTAGCGTGAGTCGTTTCCATCAGTCAGAGAGAATTTGTAGGGTTGGAAAATGGACACAAAAAAGTCTGCCTATCTTGGATTTTTCCAAAATAAGCAGTAAATGCGCGCGCAAGTGTGCGCGTGATTTTATATATAAGTGATTGTAGTTTAGATGGTAGAGAGAGAGAGAGAGAGAGAGAGAGCATCCGTTACGTCCAAAGCGCACATCATCCTACGGGCTGCAATTTGCTGTCCGTCAGGTAGGTAGATAGGTTCGCTTCGGTATAACATTTCGGTGTGTCTTCGCTCTTTAAACTTCGTTATTTGGCTGCAAAGATACGCCTTTCTTTGCAATCCTCCAAATTTTAGAAGCAATTTCTTTGATATAGGACGAAAAAAAGCAAGCCGACACTTCTCAGGGGGCTTGCTTTTTATATTTGATTGAAATAGTGTTTTTTCAATTTCTTCTTGGATGATGAGTAAATAATCACTATCTTTGCGGCCCAATTTTATTAATAAAAGCAATAAATGTTATATGCATTTGTGTGTAATAAATTTAAGCAGGCTCATCCGTGAGGACCAGTCTGCTTTTTATTATGTCTTAAGTATGTAACAAAAATTAACATTAATTCGCGATAATTCGTGTTAAAAGAGCCAATTTATTCGTAAATCGCCGTGGCGCCCTGACGCTTCACTTCGACACGACTCTTGAATAGGGAGCGGAGTTGATCGGAGGAAAGCGAGGAACGAGGAGCGAAGGACGAAGAGGCGACGTAGGAACGAAGACTATAAAGCATCTGTTGTAGTTCGGGACTGTCGGAGCCCTTCGAGAGCAGGTCGATGGACGAGAAAAGGAGGCTTCCCTCTCCCACCTTGGCTTCGAACACCGTGCAGAGACGACGATTGTGCATGAAGTTATCGACACTCTCGACAATGGGCGAAACGGAACCTTGCAACGAATCGATGTCGAGCACGGTGCTGCGCTTGGCGAGCCGCCACCATTGCCAGTTGCCGAAACTTTCGGTGGGGAATTGTGCCAGGGCAGGATGCGCGGGATTGCAGAACAAGCCCATCGTGCCCGCCTGCTTGGGGAAGTGAACAGGACTCCAGAACACCGGCACAAACTTGCCCTCAAGACCTTCGAGCGAACCTAATACGGGTGAGAGGATGACCTTGCACCCCTTGGCTAAAGCGGCTTCGGCTTCCTTCAGATTGTCGGTGACGACCACATCGTCCTTCACCTCAGGCACGTCGGGATAAACCCAAAGGGGCCACTCGTTGCACCATTCGCTTTCGCTCACTGCCAGACGCAGGGTGAGCCGACTTGCGGACTTGATGTCGGAAAGACTCAGACGCAGGCTGTCGATGCGCGAAACGTCACCATTGGCGACTTCGGTCAACGCCTTCGACCCTTGCTGCAACAAGTTGCCATCGGAGTCGAGCAGCGACCAGTGCAGTTCGCGACCCACCAGCGCCTGACCAGAATAATTGGCCAACTGCAGATCGACGAGCAGAGGTTCGGAAGCGAGATAGACGGCCTTGTCGAAGTTGGCGAGCGGAACGACAGGCGCACAGAACTGACGGAACCACGACGGCTCAACCACGCCCTTCGACTCCCAGAACGCATTGACCAGCCCCACCAAGGCAGTGCCCTGCCCAGGGAAATCCTGCAGACCAAGCAACTGATAGCCCGAGATGCCGCTCGTCTTCATGGCACGCTCAATCTCCTCCTTGTAGAGCAACGCTGCCAGATGTCCCGATGCCTGCAGCCAGTCCTCGGCACGGTCGAGCAGGCCTTTCTGCTCAAGGTCGGCACGCACTGCCTTCAGGTTGAGCGGGTCGAGCGAACCCGTGTAGCGGTCGATCTCCTTGACGTCAGGATAGACCGCATACTGCCCAATCTCGTGGGTGATGATGGGCACCGAGATGCCTTCGGTCGAGGCATTGTAGTTGCGGTTGAACGAGGGAGGTTCGGCATCGAAGACACCCTGTCCGCGCACCCATCCTCGGTCGGTCCACTGCGTGACGAAGTACTGGTCCTCGGGTTCGGGATGTCCGCCATGGCCTTTCTCGAAAGTGAACGAGGTGGTGGTGTAGAGATGGCGCGGATCGCGCACCTTCATTTCGGCCACGAAGGCATTGAGGAACTCGAAGTCGTACTGCAACTCGTTGCCCACACTGAGCAGGCAGAACGATGGATGGTTGCCGTAGTTGCGGATGATGCTCTCGTATTCGTGACGCAGGAAGTCGAAGACTGCAGGGTCGTTGCCCAGATTGGTGGCCCAAACGGGAAGTTCGACACCAAGGTAGAAGCCCATCTCGTCGGCCACCTCGAAGGCGGCATTGGGCGGACACCACGAATGGAAGCGCAGATGATTGAGGCCCCATTCGCGGGCCGATTCGAACACCTTTTTCCACCCTTCCTTGTCGGTGGGAGGACAGCCCGTGAGCGGGAAGATGCAGCAATCGAGTGTGCCGCGCAGGAAGACGGGTTCGCCATTGACGAGCAGTTTTCCCTCGCGTGTGCCAATCTGGCGAAGACCAATATTGACCATCGTCTCGGTGATGCCTTCCTTGGTTTCCATGCTTGCCCCGACACAAAGCATGTCGGGATGCGCCTCGGACCAACGTGGGGCACTGGCAGGCAGATTGCAGCTCAAGGTGAGTGTGGTGGTGCCTGGCTCGAACGTCTCCTGAACGGGCGAGGACGGCCACATCTCAGAAGTCTGCCCCATGGGCGAAGTGATAAGCATCAGATAGGCTTCCTGAAACTCGGATGTATGATTGGTGACAGTGAGAACCACATCGAGGCGCTTGAGCGCAGGGTCGGGATAAACCTCCATCCTATCGATGCTGACTTCGGGCAGGGCACGCAGCTCCATCTTGCCCAGGATGCCGTTCCACTTGACCTGCGTAGCATCGGTGTAGGAATGGCAAAGTTCATCGACTGAGATGTCGTACTGCTTGCGGTTATCAACGCAAACCTGAATGGTGTGCGTACCAGCTGCAAGTCCTCGCGGCAAGGCATAGCGATGGGGTGTGACGAGGCTCTGGTCGGTGTAGTCAAGTGCCTCAACGGGCTGACCATCGATGAGGACCGTACTCTTCCAAAGCACGCGTTCGAGGATGAGTTCCAACGGCTTGTCGGCCATCTTCTTCTTCACTTCGAACGAACGGGTGTAAAAGGCCTCACCCACAAAACTATGGCGACGCGTGAGACGCAGCACCTGCGGTTTCTCAAGACGTGGTTGCAAGGTGTCGGGCGTACCGATGCCAGCCATGTCGGTGGTGCCGGGCAACTGAATGGCCTGTGGCTGGGCATCGGGACTATCGAGGCGCACCTGCCACTCGCCACTCAGATCGACGACAAAGTCGGAAGGACGGGTGCAGGACAAGAGAAGAGCGCTTGCGAGAAGCAGCAAAAGGGATGGGAGGGGGTTGGACATTTTTTTAGGGATTCTAAGGGATTTTAAGGGATTTTTGGGGATATTAAGGGACTTGACCAACTGATGCGGGCGCAAAATTAGTGAAATTTCTCTGCAGATAGGGCATTTATTATTACGAAAAGGTCAAAAAATAGAATTATCCATCTAAATTCTGCTACTTTTCCATATCCATATTGCAAAAATACCATTATCTTTGCACCCGAAATAAGCTGTAAAAACTGAAAATGGAAAAATATGCAAAACACGAAAGGGTACCTTCTTTTTATCTGTAGTGTCAGTGCCATGAATACATTGGCACATGGCATGCCACCCATCGCGACCAAACAGCTGGTTTCTTTGAACAAATCGAAACCATCCTTCATGGTCGCCCTCTGCTCATAACAGAGAACGAGTTGATGATTTTAAGGGATATTTATTATCCATCAAGTTGAGCAAATGCGAGAGTTGAGTTAAAACAAGCCAAACCGATGAAAACAAGGAGAGTGACACCCTTTTGGGGATGCCACTCTTTTATTTGGGACAACTCTTTGTCTTTGTTAGAATTTCTTTTCTTTATTCACTATCACATGCTTCATCTTGATGTTGCGCGTATCTTTCTGATAGAGCCAAGGACGTTCGTCGGGAACCTTGGTTTCGAAAGAGATGTGACGCAAACGGATATTTTCGGCATGGTTGATGCTGAATCCCCAGGCGGGTTGAATGCCGTGGGCCGAGGGTTCGGGATAATTGGCTTCGCCCGGCTCGGAGGACTTGCGAACCGAAGGGATAAAGAATGGATTAACCCCACGTTGCTCACGATAGTCATCCATCGTCAAACCGCCCCGGAACTGCACATTGAGATGTTCGATACGGACATCGCGCACAGGCTTTCCTTCCAAACCTGCTATCAGGCAAGCATAGCGACTGTCGGCATCGGTGACAGTGACGCGTCGAATACGAATATCGTTCATGGTGGAAGGATGGAAGCCTTCGGGAGCACGCATTCGGTCGCCCAGACGGATGTAGATAGGTGAATTGCAAATGTCATGCATCGTAAGGTCGCTCACATCCACATCCTCCATTGCAGCGCCATCGACCGTTTCCAAAGCCAGGCCGCGACAATGCTCAAAGGAGCAGCGACGGATCGTGATGTGCCGGAAACCGCCGTTCGACTCTGTGCCCAACTTGATGCGTCCTGTAGGTCCATCGCCATCGGGAGCCTTTTCGACAAGCGTAGTTCGTGTGCCATCGAACAACGTGCCCACATCGTAGCCACTGACCTCACAGTCCTCGACGAGGACATGTTCAGTAGGTTTCGGACGACCCAAGCCGTAGGAGCACTTCAAGACAATGGCATCGTCGCAAAGTGTATTGACGCGACAACGACGCACCACGACACGTTCACAACAGTCGATGTCGATGCCATCGCGATTGGTATCGACCATAAGATCCTCGATGAGAAGGTCATCAACACCTGTGAGCAGCATGGCAAAATGTCCGCACTTCAGGAAACCTACACCTCGCAGGGTAACACGTTGGCATTCGCGCAAAGCCAATGCCTTGTTGGCCTGCGGCATACCCTTGTAGCCGCGTCGCGGACCATCGCGCATCAGAACGTCGCTGCCATCGATAAGCCCCTCCCCTTCTATCGTCAGGTCGTGCAGATTTTCGCCCCAAAGTAGCGAATTGTGCCAGTGACTGTGTCCATAGTCCTGATAATGCGAATCGTTGGGTTCTGCCTCGTCGTAACCATCGGTGTCAGTCACAGGAGCAGCCTTGATGACAGCGCCACGTTCAAGACGCAAGGTGATACCCGAGCGCAGATGGATGGAATAGCACAGATAAGTTCCTTCGGGAACGACCACCAGACCACCTCCAGCTGAAGCAGCGCTCTCGATTGCCGCATTGATGGCTGGCGAATCGATGTGACGCCCGTCACCCAAGGCACCGAAGTCGCGCACGTCGAGCGCCAAGCTTCGGCTCAGCAGCAGTAACGCAAAAAGCAGGGACAAGAGGATTCGTTTCATTTTTTATGATTTCTTCTTCATTACCTCGGAGGGCAGGATGCCAAATTCGCGCTTGAAGGTTTCACGGAAGTGAGCCATCTGGTTGAAGCCCGTCATCATGGCTGCCTGCGAGACGTTGTAATCGCCACTCTCCAGCAAGGCATAGCAACAACGCAGCCGGCGCTTGCGCACATACTCCTTGGCGGTCATGCCAGTGAGCGCCTTCACCTTACGATAGAACGTACTGTGGCTCATAGCCATACGGTCGGAGACGAAGGCCATGTCAAGATCCTCCTGCATGATATTGTCCTCGATGAGGCGATTGAGGCGTTCGAAGAACTGCTGGTCAAGCGGGCTCAAGGATGGGACTGCTGGCGTCGGGGCAGGCTGTGGGGATGCACTGTCGGGCATCGCCAGTCGGCCAGCGAAGTGTTCTGCCAGCCGGCGACGTGCAGTGAGCAGGTTCTGGATGCGGCTGCCAAGCAGTTTGGCGGTGAAAGGCTTGGTGAGATACGAGTCGGCTCCGCTGTCGTAGCCTTCCTCCTTGTCGGCATCAGCGACCTTGGCCGTAAGCAGGATGATGGGTATATGGCTGGTGCGTATGTCCTCCTTGAGTTGGCGGGTAAGTTCGATACCGTTCATACGTGGCATCATGACATCGCTGACGATGATGTCGGGGATATGCTCCAAGGCCAAAGCCAAACCCTCCTCGCCGTTCTGTGCCTGAAGGATCTGGAAGTCATCGACGAACGAGTCGATGATGTACTGGCGTATGTCGGCATTATCCTCCACGATGAGCAGCGTGGGCTGCTGGCTCTCGGAGGGTTCGAGAGGTTCGAGAGGTTCGAAAGGTTTGAGGGGTTTGAGGGGTTCGAGGGGTTCGATGGGGTCATCTTCCTTATGGAGAGCATCAGGATAGGTGTTTTCGGTCGAAATGGAGAAGACGAATCGGCTCCCCTCCCCTTCGCGACTCTCGACGCTGATGGTTCCCTCGTGCAAATCGGCAAGCGCACGCACCAGAGCAAGACCGATGCCGGTGCCCGATGCCTGATGACGGCCGTCAGCCTGATAGTACCGCTTGAAGATATGAGGCAAGGCATCGGAAGCAATGCCATGTCCGGTATCGGCCACTGCGATGTGGAGTTGTCCTTCGCCATCGGCACTGACATCAACCGTAATGCTACCCTGCTCGGTGTATTTGACCGCATTGGAAAGCAGATTGTTGAGGATGGTAGTGATGACCTCGGAATCGTAATAAATGCGAGGAAGATCGGGAGCAATGTTGTAGGAGAACTGCACCTTGGGATTGCGGTTGAGTTCCTTGTAGTTCAAGCAGATTTCGCGCACAAACTGCCCGATGTCTCCACGTGCAACGGTGAGTCGGCGGTTCTGTGTCTCGGCCTTGCGGAACTCCAGGATTTCGTTAATAAGGTCACGAAGACGTCCTGCACTCTTCTGCAGCATAGCCACACGTCGATGAGCCGCAGGTGGCAGGCTTTGGTCATTCATCAGGTCATCGATGGGACCAAGGATAAGGGTCAGAGGGGTACGCAGTTCGTGGGTGACATTGGTGAAAAAACGCAGACGTTCCTCGTTGAGTTCCTGCTTTTGCTGGCTTTCGCGCTTCTCCAATTCGAGCGAACTCTGAAGAGCGAGTCTTCGCTTGTAGGAACGCATCATCCAGACTGCGAAAGCAACAAAAGCGAGGACATAGGCCAAGTAAGCCCACCATGTGCGCCATAGAGGTGGAGTGATGGTGATGGCAAGTTGCGTGCGACGTGCTTCGTCCCAATCCTGACTACGCAGTTTGGCCCGCAAAACGAAATTGTAGCGGCCTGGAAGCAAACCACGGAACACTACATCGTCGTCGCCTCCGATATCGTACCATTTGTCGTCCATGCCCTCCATCATATAGGAATACTCGACGTGTTCAGTCTGTGCAAAGTTGCGCACAGTATAGGTCAAATGCAAAGTGTTCTGCTGATAACTGGTGCGCACTTGTCCCTTCCTATCAGGAATCAACGTCTGTATTTCAGTTTGCACACCCATGGGATGATAAGCTTCGCAGGCCACGATTTGCACATCAGAGACCACGGTATTGCCCGATACACTGCGAGGTTGGAAACTGCATACGCCTCGCGCGGAAGCGAAACAAAGCACACCATCGTCGGTGGTTAGAGCAGCGCCAGGAGAAAAGCCATGAATCTGCTGCAAGTCCGACTGACCGAAGTTGTAGCACTGACTTGTCCGCTTGTCGAGGCACGAGATGCCATTGTAAGTGCTCATCCAGATGCACCCGTCGGCATCCTGCTGCAGGGCAAGTATCTGTCTTTCGGCCAAACCATATTCGCCATTATATCGGGTGATGCGCAGGGATTGCCCTTCGCACGCACCTTCCAGACAAATCAAGCCTTCGTCGGTGGCCATCCAAAGCGTCTGTCCGTCGCGGTCGCGGATGGTCTGGTTAATCCTGGATGGAATCTGCCCTTCGGCAAGGACCAGGCTGCTACAGGAATCGGCAAGCTGGTCGTAGATGCAGGCACCATTGCCAAAGGTGGAGAGCAGCAGCCGATGGTCATCGAGGGGAAGGAAACCCGTAACAGGAGAGGACAGGAAGCGGGTAATGGATGGACAAGGTTCCACCATGCCATGATCATACCGATAGACTCCCGACTCTACACCCATCCAGATGCGATGGAGCGAGTCTTCGTAGAATGAATGGATGTCTGCTCCTTCAGATTCGACGGGGATGCGCTCAAGGTGTCCCGTACTTCGGCTGAAGCGAAATGCACCTTCATCGTCGATGCCCAACCAAACGTTTCCAGAACTATCAGTCAACATGCAGCGGGTAAGCACATGGCGATGCCGCATCTGTGACTGCAATGACCAACGTCCCTGAATCTTACCGTCACCCCACAACACGAGTTCGTCATCGCTTGCCATCCAGAAGCCTCGGTCTTTGTCGGGAAAAAGGGAATATACTGGGCGAGGCTGCCTTTCGAAATCGCGATAGTCGAGCAAATCGAATTCCGAACGCTGGACACCGAAGAAATCGACACCCGTGCTGTGGTTTCCCACCCAGATGTTGCCATAATCGTCCTGCACCAGGCTGCGCGTATTGAGCGATGATGCCTTCACGCGAATACCTTCGTCGGAATCGGCTTGCGCGGGATTACTGTAAGCTACAAAATTATCGGGATTGACTACCTTGATGCCTCCCATGTCGGTTGCCACCCACAACATACCATCGCGCATCTGTACGATGTCATAAACATTGTCCTCGAAGTCATCAGAATCAAGGGCGACACGAGTGAACTTCCCCGATGTCGGATTGAACAAAGCCAATCCTCCATCGCAGCCGACCCACACACGTTGACGGTCATCGATGCAGATTGCACGGACATTGTTGCCCGGCAGACCCTCTCCTGCGACAGAAGAATCCTGTTCGTAATGCTGCATGGAGCCACCTGTCAGACCAATCACACTCATTCCTCGCTGGCTGTGGCCTAAATAGAGTCGACCCTGTCCGTCGTCAAGGATACAACGATTCGGAAGTGTCTCCTGGAGTGGAATACCAGTGAAAGTGCGGAGCCTGACATTCATTCGCTGCACGTCTCCATGACCATAGGCAAGCCAAACTTCCTCGTCGGAAGCCCGTACAATGTCTTCCACACTCGATGGCACCATCCCGTCGTCAGCGTCGAGCACAGTCATCTCGCCTGTGGTGATGCGATAGAGCACCAGCCTCCGTTCGAAGCTGATAATCATCTGACCTGTAGGTTCATGCCAATAGAGCGCTGCCACGCGCGAACCGACAGGGTCGGAATTATCGGGCCAGTGCAGTGTTGTGCACTTGCCTCCAGCAATGCGGCTCACACCTTCTTCAGTGGCCACCCACACGTAGCCCATGCCGTCGATGGCCACATCGAGCACACCATCATTTGCAAGGCCATCGGCCATGCAGACGTGATGCGAAGCGGTGTAGGTGACGGGGTAAGCCGTGCCAGCCAGCAGGAAGCCGGAAACGAGAAATGTGGTGAGGCGGGATAGCATTATTTCAGGAAAGGATTGACAGTGACATCGGGACCCAGATAGAAACCGGGTTCGGAGGGTTGGTTGTAGCCCACATTCTGGGTTGCCGTCGAGAGGCGGTAGGGGATGTCCTCCATGAGGCAGTTGATACGATAGTCGGTGGGGATGGGCGTGACGTAGATGCGCAGCTCATCACTTTCGGGCGTGCGGACCACGACCTCTTCGCGCCAGTCGCCAAGGATGTCGGCAGCGAGACATGGATTGGACTTCGTGCCATTGTTGAACCTGACACCCTCGAAGCGCGTGACATCGACGATGGACTTTTCCTCCCAGTCATATTTCGAAACAGCCTCGCGATCGAGGAGTTCGCGCAACAGGTCGCCGTCCCACCAGATACCGAAGTTAATAGAAAGATGTCGGCCACCTAACTTAAGGTGCTGCTGATGCTGCGGGTCATCGGGATCCTGGGCCGTGAAAATCACTTCGCCCTTGATGTTGCGAATGCCGTGGCTATCGCTGCTCCACATCTCAACGCCGGGATTGGTGGGATCGATGTCAGCAGCCATGCAGCGGCCTACGTCACTCTTGGAAGGCACCTGGAAGACGACTTCACCCGTACGGGCATTGCGCAGTTCACTGCCATCACGCTTGTTCTCATGACAGTCCCATACAAAGAGATCGGAAGTCAATGGATCGAAGGCCATGAGATGCAAGGCATCACCATGACCCATGCCGGTGTTGTAAAGGCCACGTCCGTCATTATCAACCGCCATTGCGCCATAGGTAATCTCGTCGCACCCGTCGCCATCGACATCGGCCACGCGCAAGTTGTGATTGCCTTGGCCGGCATATTCGCTCCACTCCGGATTGTTGGAATCGAAGGTCCATCGATTCTTGAGTTCCTTGCCATCCCAATCCCAGGCGGCAAGAACGGTGCGAGTGTAGTAGCCGCGACAGAAGATAGCGCTTGCCTTATGTCCGTCAAGGTAGCCCACGGCAGCCAGCATACGGTCACTGCGGTTGGCATAGTTGTCGCCCCAGTCGGCAAGGTTGCCGCGCTCAGGGATGTAGGGTTTGGTATCCATGGCAGCACCCGTAAGTCCGTTGAAAACGGTGATGTATTCGGCACCCGTGAGGATGCGCCCCGTCATAGGTCGGCCTTCGCGATTGTATTTGCCCCATTCGCGCTGGGGAGAAGGCTGCTGTTGATCGGCTCCTTCGGGACCACGGTGACGATAGTCGGCCTGAGCATCGCCAATGATCTTGCCCAGCCCGTCGATGGTGCCATCGGAGGTTTTCACCATCATTTCGGCACGACCGTCACCATCGAGGTCATAGACGATGAAAGGCACGTAGTGCGCACCGCTGCGAATGTTGATACCCATGTTGATGCGCCAGAGCAGGGTGCCGTCGAGCCGGTAGCAATCGAAGAGTGTGGGTCCCGTGTAGCCATCGTGCGCATTGTCGTGTGCATTCGAAGGATCCCATTTGAGGACAATCTCATACTGTCCGTCGCCATCCATATCGCCCACCGAAGCATCGTTGGCCGAATAGGAATAGGTGCGGCCATCGGGTGTCTGTCCGTCAGCAGGACGCTGCAATCGGATGGGCAGATACCCTTGGGGTGCATCGGCACGCAAGAGGAAGGAGCCGTCGCGACCTCCTCCCCTCACTTCGTAAGTGACATCGGCAGAAAGGGGTTGGTTATCGACAAAGAAGGTGCCGCCTTGCGTGAGTGGAGAAGCATTGAGTTTCGTTCCGTTGCGATACACGTCGAAAGGTTCGCCCACACCATCGGACGCAAGGGTACGCCAGCTCACCACCACCTGTTCGCCATGTCTGATGGCCACGACGCCACGGTCGAGGTGTTCGCGACAAAGGCCTGCCATGTCGTAACGAGGTTGTGCCTGAAGTGTGAGAATGCCTGCCATCATGCAGGCTGCTGCCAATCGTTTATTCATGATGAAAGAGGAATGGGGATAAATGAATTTTCAGCGCAAATATATATATAATTAATAATGTATGCAAGACCGGGAAGCTGTTTTTTGCTCCCTGCTGAAAAAATGTATGATAAAAGATGAATTTCTGTCGGTACGGATTGCCGAAAACCCGCTATCTTTGCACCACAAAAACACAATAATCTTATCAATTTACAACCAAACATTAATCAAATGAAAGAACAAGCAACAAACTTCACGAAGCACGTCTGCTCGCTGTGGGCGCGTCTTCTCGTTCTGGTCATGATTGCAGTCCTTCCGACAGCTGTCATGGCACAGGGACAGGTAACTGGCGTGGTTGTTGACGCCACCGGTGAACCCATCATCGGTGCCAGCGTCGTAGTGAAAGGCACCACTACAGGTACGGTGACCGACCTCGACGGCAACTTCGCGATCCCAGGCGTTTCGAAAAATGCCACACTTGTGATCTCCTACGTGGGCTATCGCACACAGAACGTGGCTCTCGATGGCCGCAACAGCATCAACGTCACACTTGAAGAAGACAAGCAGCTCATCGACGAGGTGGTCGTTGTAGGTTACGGTGTGCAGCGCAAGACTGATGTAACAGGCGCCCTCACACGCGTGGGCGAAAAAGAAATGAACGCGAAGCCCGTGAGCAACGCCTTCGAGGCACTACAGGGCAAGGCCGCCGGTGTAGATATCACCTCGAGCGAGCGTCCTGGTTCGGTGGGCAGCATCATGATCCGTGGTACCCGTTCGCTCAATGCATCCAGCGCTCCACTTTACGTAGTGGATGGTGTACCCCTCCAGTCGGGCGGCATCGAAGCCCTCAACCCCCGTGACATCGAGTCGATCGACATTCTGAAGGATGCTTCCTCGACTGCCATCTACGGAAGCCGTGGCGCCAACGGCGTCGTTCTCGTGACAACCAAGCGTGGACAAGAAGGCAAGACGCAGCTGAGCTATTCGGGTTCGGTAACTATGGAGAGCATTGTCGATCGCACCCCCGCATTCAGTGCAAGCGACTATATCACCTGGCGTCGTTGGGCATACTATAACTCGGCTCCCGACAAATATACCCCTGGCGACCAGCCCAACTACGAGCAGGATAAGAGTTTCTTCTCGGGTGATGAAGTAGCCTGGGCCAACATCGAGAAAGGTTGGGCAGGCGGCAGCTGGGACGGCTCGAAAGTGACCGACTACGACTGGACCGACCTGGTGACCCAGACGGGCATCACCCAGGAACATACCGTCAGCGCACGCGGAGGCACAAAGAACCTCAGCGGGTTCGTATCGTTCGGTTACCTGAACAACGAAGGCACCCAGAAGGGTCAGACCTACGAACGCTATAACTTCAGTGCTTCGGCTGACGTTCAGGCTACACCTTGGTTCAAGCTCAGCGGTTCGATGAACGTCTCGCTTGGCAAACAGCAATACGGCTTCGACCGCACAGGTCAGTCGTCAAACTCCGGTCCTACCGACATCTACGGCGCAGCTAAGCAGATTCTTCGCTATGCCCTTCCTTACGATGAGGCTGGCAACATCATCCTTATGCCCGGTGGTTCGACAACCAATACCTACACGGTGGTCGATGAATGGAAGAAGTCGAAGAATAACCGCGAGACCTATCGCGCCCTCGGCAGCTTCTATGCACAGATTGACTTTGGCAAGATTTGGGAACCACTCGCTGGCTTGCAGTGGAAGACCCAGTTCGGTCCTGACTTCCGTTTCTATCGCCAGGGCATCTTCATCGACAGCAGCTCGTCGGCTCGTGGCGGTGGCAACAACTACTCCACCCGCAACGATACTCGCGACATGGCATGGACCCTCGACAACATGCTGCTCTACAACAAGACCCTTGATGACCACACCATCGGCCTCACCCTCCTCCAATCTGCATCGCAATTCAACCGCGAGACCAGCAATGAGCATGCCGAAGCTATCCCGATGAGTTCCTTCCTCTGGAACAATATGGGTTCGGTGGACATCACCAACGCAGCCTACAAGGCTTCGATGGGCACTGGTTTGACCGAAAATTCCTTGAGTTCATACATGGCTCGTATCAACTATTCGTTCAAGGAGCGCTACCTGCTCACCGCATCAGCCCGTTGGGATGGTTCGTCGGTACTTGCCGAAGGAAACAAGTGGGACTTCTTCCCCTCGATGGCCCTTGGTTGGCGCATGGAGCAGGAAGAATGGCTCAACGACATCACCTGGATTGACCAGTTGAAACTCCGCTTCGGTGTGGGTGTCACCGGCAACTCTGCCGTCGATCCATACGGTACCCTTGGCGTAATCAGTTCTTACTGGATGCCATTCAGCAGCGGCAATACGCAGATTCTGGTTACCAACGAGCCTTATTATTCGAACAGTTCGAACCGAATGCCGAACAAGAACCTCGGCTGGGAGAAGACCACACAGTGGAATATCGGCGTTGACTTCAGCTTCATCAAGGGTCGCCTGGGCGGCACCGTCGATGTCTATACTTCGTCAACCAAAGACCTGCTGATGGCCATGACCATCCCATCACTGACAGGTTATCCCTCGATGATGGCCAACATCGGCAAAACCAGCAACAAGGGTATCGAGGTGACCTTGAACACCATACCCGTCATGACAAAGTCGTTCACCTGGAGCTCGAACCTCAACTTCGCTTTGCAGAAGGACCAGATTGACGAATTGTCGAACGGCAAGGAAGATGACATCAACAATGCCTGGTTCATCGGCGAGTCGATTGCCGTACACTACGGCTACGAGGCCGACGGACTCTGGCAGGAGGAAGATGCTGCCGAGATGGCCAAGTTCAACGAGAACGGTCACAAGTTCACTGCCGGTAGCGTGAAGCCCGTCGATCAGGATGGTGACTACAAGATTACTGCCGATGACCGCGTGATCCTGGGCAACAAGAATCCACGCCTCACCGCAGGTTGGACCAACACCATCAGCTGGAAGGGTCTCGAACTTACCCTCGAACTGCAGGGTCGCTTCAAGTATATGGTCAGCACCGGTGGCGAAGGCCAGCTCGGTATGTACCAGCAGCGCGAAATTGACTATTGGCGTCCCGACAACACGGGTGCAGACTGGCAAAAGCCCGTCTATAGCACCGCTGGCGGCGACTCCTATTCGAGCCTGCTCGGATTCAAGGATGCTTCGTTCATCAAGGTCCGTAACCTTTCGCTTGGCTACAACTTCAACCGCAAACTCATCGAGAAACTCGGCCTGAGCAATCTTAAGATCTACGTGCAAGGCAAGAACCTCGGTATGCTCTACTCGTCAATCGACTTCATGGATCTCGACACTGGTGCCACCTACTACAACCGTGGCGTAACCTTCGGTCTGCAGGTTGACTTCTAAGCAACAATTGTCAATTATAAATTATGAATTGTTAATTGAAAAAAGAATATGAAATATATCAGCAATAAAATAGTTTGCGGTGCATTGTCGATGCTGGCTCTCATGGGTTCGACTTCCTGTGGTGACGACTTCCTGAAGGAAGATGCCGGCCACCTCTATACCGACGCACTGCTTGAGACCAAGGATGGAGCCCTCGCCATGGCCGCCGGTCTCTATGGTAACATCCGCTGGCACTTCGGCTACGAGTGGGCCTACGGAATCACCCTCTACGGATGCGACGAGTTCACCAACGGTGCCGACCTTACCGCCGAGCCTTGGAATACCTACGACCAGCGTCTGCAGCCACTCGACTGCACCACTGCATTGGGTGCTGCCAACAACAACTGTCCGCCCGTCAGCGGACTCTGGAACCAGATGTACTACGGCATTTCGACCGCCAACATGGTAATCTCGAAGGCCGTCCTCGTGTCGGATGAGGACAGCCGTAACAAGGCCATGGGCGAAGCCTACTTCCTGCGCGGCTATAACTACTACCGCCTCTTCGCACAGTATGGCGGCGTAGTGATCCAGACCGAGCCCGCCAATGGCGATGTGAAGAAGAACTACGCACGCTCCAGTGCCGAAGAGACCCTGAACCAGGTAATTGCCGACTTCGAACAGGCATACAACCTGCTGCCCACCTCCAAATGGCGCGGCAACGGTACCTGGACCAAATACACCGCTGCCCACTTCCTCGCCAAGGCCCTCCTCTTCCGCCAGTCGGAGCGCAACAGCGACTGGAACACCAAGTATGACAAGAGTGCCGACCTGAACCGCGTCATCACGCTCTGCAACGAGGTCATCGCTGCCTGCCCTCTTGCCGACAACTACAGCGACCTTTATCAGCGCTGGACGGGCATCAACTGCCCCAACGAGGCTTCGAGCGAAATCCTGATGGCTGCCGAGCACAATGGCGACGCCACCACCCAAGGACGTTTCGGCAACCGCACCTACAACTATTTCTCGCCTCAGTTCTCGAACTTCTCTGACGCCTGGGTACGCCGTGGTGCCTACATCGGCGAGATGGACTTCCAACGCTGCCGTCCTACCGAATATACCTACAGTGCCTTCGACAACGTGAATGACGCCCGAATGTGGAAGACCTTCAAAACCATCTATGGTCTGAACAACTATGCCAAGAGTGCTGCCGCCGTGGCTGAATCGAATCCCGGTGTCACAGCAGAGCAAGCCCCCAATATCGGCGACGTGGGCATCATGTTCATCCTGAACAGCAAGAACGACACACGCGACCTGGAGGGTATGTATGGCACCTTCGGACGCGGCGGACAAGCCCACACCTTCAAGAACCCCGAGACCGGCAAATGGGTACCCAACGCCTTCGTCAACTTCCTGCACGGACAATATGTGCTCTACAACTTCGGCGTGAGCGGAAACACTGCCACCTCGAACGTGTTCTGCGGCATCAACAAGACTGCTGACGGCAGCCGCACAGCCGAAAAGGGCGACGCCCACCGCGACGTGATCATGGCTCGCACAGGCGAAACCTACCTCGTCAAGGCCGAGGCACAAGTGCGCTTAGGCAACTACCAGGAAGCCATTCAGACCGTGAACCTTCTCCGTGCCCGTGCCCAGTGGAAGGATGGTGAGGACCGCAGCTACTACACCGACGGCTCGATGGCCTTCCTGAAAGCCGACGGTGGCATGGCCGACAACTCGATAGCAGGCAACAATTCGAACTGCAAGGATGCCTCCGGCAAGACGATGACCATGTCGGAAGCCTACTACGCTTCGCACCTCCACAAGAGCACATACTACCTCTCGACAGGTATTCCCGAGACCACCGAGGCTTCGAACCTCCAGATTGCAAGCTACTCGAAACTCCCCGACGAGGACGAGGCCATCCTGGCTGCCATCGGTGCAAGCGGAGACTACGAGCGTATGCTGAACTTCATCTTCAACGAGCGCACCCGCGAGCTGCTTGGCGAATGGAACCGCTGGGAGGAGCTGTCGCGTGCTGGTCTGCTCATCAAGCGTGCCAAGGCTTTCAACCCCGAAGCTCGCAACGGCATCACCGCCGGCAAGCATGAGCTGCGCCCCATTCCACAGGCTTTCATCGATGCCCTCCAGAACGAAGACGGCTCGAACCTCTCCGATGCCGAGAAGAAGGCTTGGCAGAACCCCGGTTACTAATATCGATTCTCATGTAAATTGATATATTAGTAGTTAGTATTATTCCGTTAATAATAAAGGCTACATCGAGAGATGTGGCCTTTATTTTAAACACCATTTCCGTTATCCACAAACCAACGCAAGATTTCTATCATGTATGGACATCATCATCAACGAATGGCCCGAGTTCGGCAGTCTCAACTATTGCGACGAATATCTGCGGGAAGCTGCTTCAATCCCGTGAACTGGCGCACCGACGACACTCCGGCACAACTGCATGACACCATCACCGTGACACTCTCGCCCGACTATCATGTCCTCGTTGTCGAGGGATATCCAGGCTCGGAATACCGTCCCTACAAAAACTTCATCAACGTG
>CAJOLH010000056.1 GCA_905235375.1 uncultured Bacteroidales bacterium | reverse complement strand
AAAAAGCATAAAGGCCTATGGAATATGGTTTAACGTACTATATTTCGAAGTTATAACCCCGCCTCAGCAGCTTCTGGGGGTGTGGGAAACTTCAGTAATAATTTATGCAATTATATGATTGGCTACATATACATGATACAAGGAAATTATGAAGCAGCTCTTCAATATATGGAACTCGCTGATAGGCCAATGTTCGTTAATTTCATGAAAGGAATTGTATCTCATGTATCGAACAATTATTCAGCTGCAATTAATTATTTTAAAAATGTGGAGGAAATGATTAATTCAACTGGAGAAATGAGAGATTATCTTCCGTATGTATATGCGATCACTGGGCAATCATATCTAATGTTGGATGGCAGAGATAATACAAATCAAGCGCTATTCTATTTTCGAAAAGCAGCTGAAGGCGGTTATAGCTCAATTGGTTATACTATATATATGTTTACGGTGATTTCCGTACAAGTATATCCAGATGATGAGGAGCATTCAGATGATTCCCTATATTATCTTCCCGAATTAGTTGGGAATGATGTTTTTAAATGGTTGAGATGGTCAGCAGAGAGGGGATTCTCACCAGCTTATTATGACTTGGGATTTTATGAATTGAATAATAAAAAGAATCCGAATGAAGCCTCTTATTGGTTCCATCAATCAGCGGATGCAGGTAATCCTTTGGGAATGGCCTGCTATGGAAAAACGCTTATTGAACAAGGGAATGTTAAAGAGGGCAGGGAATGGCTGCGTAAATCTTTAAGTGGAAATGCTTTCGATCTATATTTGGACCATCGTAAGAACGGAATAGGTTTATTATGGCCAAAGTCTCGTTCTGATGTTCAATCGTTATTGGATTCAAGTCAGCTATCAATAGGTGAAACTTCATCTAACGCAAACCATCAGTCTTCAGCATCATCCTCGTCTTCCACATCGCAGATTACAATATCCAATCAATCATCTGGCTCATCCTCTATATCTTCTTCGAGTAATTCACATTATTCTCCTTCCTCAACTTCTACCACGTATAATTCGACACGAACTAAATCCCATCGCCCATTCAATCAAAAAAAGGATGAATTCATAGGAGGTTTCTCTATGGGTTATATTCAAAAACAATGGGCGTTCGAAGAAGATGGTGAAAAATACAAGGCTGGTGCATTCGCGGTCGATGATTATATGCAAGGGATACAGGTTGGTTTTAGAATTGATCCACAATTCGGTGCTGGATTCGGCATGAATAGTGGTTTATTCTATGAATACTGTTGGGATAAAAGCGAAGAGGAATATGACGAATACGGGAGCTATCATATGACATACGAAGAACATGGCGTTTATGCACCTCTTCATCTGAAATTTACGATGAATTTCAGCGAGTGGTTCCAACTTTCTTTTTATGGAGGTGCTGGTTTCAACTATGTGTTTAGTGGAAAGGCGTATGTACGTGACGATGGCGAAACTTATGGAAAAATAAATGTTTTTGATGACGAAGATGAATGGAAACATTTCAATATGATGTATGAATATGGAGCATCGCTAAGAATCGGTGGAATCCAATTCGATTTCTCTATTTCTAAGGGGATAACTAACTGGTCTGAAGACGATGCTTATAAGGAAACTCAAGGTCGCCCATTCACCGCTTCTATGACATTTTGTTTCTAAATTGTCAATTATATGACAACCGCAGTCAAAAGTTCTTCACCAATCCCTATCAAGCATTGGAAGAAAGTGTAATGAATTCACTTCATCATCGAGACTCGCGAATGGGAACCTGTGGTAACATTATTGCAGACATTGCAAACACGGACAATTCACAAAAGGATAGAAATTCACAAATGATTTTAGATATGATCCGACAGGCCCCTGATGTGACCACTTCTGAAATGGCTGATAAGATAGGTATTTCCCACCGTTCTATAGCCAAGATTACAAACAAACTTCAAGCTGAAGGCTTGATACTACGTGTCGGTGCGCGAAAGGATGGTTATTGGAAAATTGTTGACAGCGGAAATTAAGAAGCATACCTTTTCCTGGCCAGGATTGGTTATGCCGCTATTGAAGTATAACCAATTTCGGCCAAGAAAGGGTATGCTGCGAACGGCGAAAGCACTCTGACGGCCGACAGAGTGCTTTCGTCAATCGGAGAATAACCATTTTTGGCTAAAAAAGGTCATGCTACGGTAGATGCATAGCGAATTCATGCACAAAATCTGTATGCTCCAAGCGACGCATAACCAATCTTGGCCAAAAAAGGTCATGCCTCCGTAGGAAAAAGCACTCTGACGGGCGACAGAGTGCTTGCTCCGATCGTCGCATACCCAGTTTCGGCCAAGAATGGTCATACTTCTGTAGGAAAAAGCACTCTGACGGGCGACACAATGCTTTCTTCGCTCGTCGCATAACCAAACCTGGCCAAGAAAGGTTATACTTCCGTAGAAGAATGACCAGTCCCGGCCAAGATTGGTTATACTGCGATTTTACTTTACCTTTCGTGATTTCCGTCCATATCTTGCCTGCTGCGCCTTTACTTCCCTACCATCTTACAGAGGTTTCAAACTGACGGCAAAGCCTCCACCAGGCACGGCATTGAGTTTCAGCACGGTCTTGGCGGTCACCGTCTTTCGGGAGATGACGTAGGCTTGCGGATTGGTCAGATAGTCAGCGTCCTTGGCATCCTGGTAGATGGTGGCTTCGTATTTGCGGTTCGGGTCAAGGAAGTCGAGTTTCACAGCCGAAGCATGTGGTTCCACTCCCGTCACGCCGCCAATGAACCATAGGTCCGAGTCCTTGGCCTTGCGCGCTGCCACGATGTATTCCATCGGCTCGGCTTCGAGGTAGAGGCTCTGATCCCAGTCGTAAGCCACATCCTTGATGAACTGGAAGGCATCCATGAAGCGCTCGTAGTTCTCAGGGAAGTCGGCAGCCATCTGCAGCGGGCTGTAGAGCGTTACGTAGAGGGCGAGCTGTCCGCAGATGGTGGAATTGCAGTGGCTGCCGCTGGCACATTCCATCTCGAAGATGCCCGGCGTGTAGTCCATGGGGCCTCCCTGCAGACGCGTGAAAGGCAGGATGGCGGTGTGACCGAGAGGAAGTCCACCGAAGGCCTGATATTCAGTGCCGCGTGCGCTCTCGTTGCCAATCATGTTAGGCCAGGTGCGGCACAAGCCTGTTGGGCGCACGGCTTCGTGGGCATTGACCATGATGTGGTAGTCGGCGGCGCGTTTGATGGCGTGCAGGTAGTGGTTGATCTCAATCTGGCTGTAGTGGTGTTCACCGCGTGGGATGATGTCACCCACATATCCACTCTTCACCGCATCGTATCCATAGTCGTGCATGAGTTGGTAGGCTCGATCCATGTACTTCTCGTAGTTCATGACCGACGAAGAGGTTTCGTGGTGCATGATAAGTTTCACGCCTCGGCTGTGCGCATAGTCGTTGAGCGCCTTGATGTCGAAGTCGGGATAGGGCGTCAGGAAGTCGAAGACCTGTTCCTTCGTGTTGCCACTCCAGTCCTCCCAACCGATGTTCCAGCCTTCGACGAGCACGGCATCGAACCCGTGGTCGGCAGCAAAATCGATATGACGTCTCACGTTGGCATTGTTTGCGCCATGTTTGCCCGAAGGTGTTGCCTTGGTGTAATCGGTCAGGTCGAGTTTCACCGATGGGTAGTCGTGGGTATATGCCCATTCGCTTTTGCCCGAAATCATCTCCCACCATACGCCGACATACTTCACCGGATGTATCCAGCTGGTATCCTCGATTTTGCAAGGCTCGTTGAGGTTGAGGATGAGGTTCGAGGACAGAACCTTGCGGGCATCGTCGGTGATGAGGGCGGTACGCCAAGGCGAAACCAAGGGTGTCTGCAACCATCCCTTCTTGCCCCGCGCGTCGGGAGTGAGCCAGGAAGTGAAGACGAGGCGCTCGGGATCGAGGTTGAGGTGCATGGCAGGATAGTTGACGAGGGCGGCTTCGTGGAGGTTGATGTATATGCCATCGTCGGTCTTGAGTTGCAGGGAGGTTTGGACACCCGTCTCGGAGAAGAGGGTTTGCGAGAGGTTTTGGCTGACGGCATCGTGCAGCAGCTTGCCGATTTCGCTGAGGCGCGAACGGGTGTAATTGTATTCCTGCGTGTCGTAGTCGCCGGGGATCCACCATGCCGTATGGTCGCCTGTCATGGTAAACTCTGTGCGCTCCTCCGAAACGACGAAATAGTTGAGCTTGCCCTTCTGCGGAAATTCGTAGCGCAGGCCGAAGCCATCGTCATAGACGCGGAAACGGACGTTCATGTAGCGGTCCTCAGCAGGTTGGGCGAGACACACCAACAGCTCGTTGTAGTGATTGCGTATCTCGCGGTTTTCGCCCCAAACGGGAGTCCACGTCTCGTCGAACGAAGAACGCTCTTCGCCAAGGAGCGTGAACCCGTCGAGCAGGTCGGCAGTGCGGTCGAGGTCGTAGCCGAGGCGGCTGGGCAGGATGACCGCTTTGCCCTGATAGCTGACGCTATAGGTGGGCACGGAGCCTTGCAGCTCGAAGTTGACGCGGATTGAACCATCGGGCGAAGCCACCTCGCTTGCCCGTAGGGGAAGGCTGGCAACGAGGAGGAAGGGGAGGAGGCAAAAATAACGAAATTCCGGCATAACGGAAATGAAACCTTAATAAATTATACTTTGCAGGAACCATTGCTTGTCGGCATCCGACAAACGCTGAGCATCGAGCAGGTCGGGCAGGCGGCGATAGTTCTGCTGGAACTGCGTGATGCGCTGGGCAGCCTCGTCGGGGAAGTAGCGGAGTGCTTCGTTGAGCGAACCCATCTCGCCCAAGCCCTCGATGTAGATGATGCCTGCATTGCGGAACTTCATCTGTGTCATGGTGTGAGCCATGCGGCGCATTTGTGCCACCAGTCCGTCGTTGAGCTGTAGGTCGGTGGCGGGGGTGGTGATTTCAACCTTGTGCTCTACGGAAGGATTGATGGCGCCAAGGTCGATGCAGACAGCGAGCTGGGCAGGTTCGTAGGTGAAGGGCACCTCGCGTCCATCGCAGGTGACACGCTGCGGAACGCCCTCGCCAATCAGACGGATGGACACCTCGCGCTGCTTAGGCATTCCGTCGTAACTGCCCTTGCGTGGGCTGATGGTAATGACCTGAGTTGTGGGGGTTGAGGAGTTTGAGGGGTTTGAGGAGTTTGAAGGGTTTGAGTCTTGTGTGGTGAGCTTGTAGCAGGTCGTGGCGAAACGTGTGGCATAGTCGCGGTCGTTGCCCTGGTCCTCGTACATGCTGCCCTGACCTTCGGCTGCACCCGGATAGACGGCGAGGATGACTTTCTCGTCGTTGCTGGCAAGGTTCTTCACACGTCCGTAGGTGGGGAGTATGGCACCGGCCTTGACATAGACGGGATATTCGTCGATGAGGAAACGGCGCTCCACGGTCTGTCCGCCCTTCAGCAAAGTGCCGGTGGCGACTTCATACCAGTCGTTGCCTTCGGGCAGCCACACCGTGAGGGTGCTGATGCCCTGCTGCATAGGCTTCGTGATGGGGGCGATGAGCAGCTGGTCGCCCAGCATATACTGGTTGCGGAAGCGGCTGGCGTAAGCCTCGTCGGCCTCGGGATAGTCGTAGTAGAGCGGGCGACAGATCGAGACACCCGTCTCCCATGCCTGGCGTGCTGCGGTGTAGATGTAGGGTGCCAGCTCGTAGCGCTGCAGGATGGATGCGGTGACGATCTCCTGGTATTCGGGGCCGAGTTGCCAGGGCTCCTTCTTCATGTTGGCGTTCTTGGTGCTGTGGCTGCGCATCACGGGCAGGAAGGTGCCGAGCTGCATCCAGCGGGCATAGAGTTCGCGGTCGAGCACGTCGTCGGCATGTTCGAACATGTGTCCGCCCAGGTCATGGCTCCAGTAGCCGTAGCCTACGTTCGAAGCGGTGCTGTTGAAGTAGGGCTGGTAGTCAAGCGAACCCCACGTGGAGTAGGTGTCGCCCGAGAAGCCGATCTGATAGCGGTGGTTGCCCAGTCCGCCCCAGCGGTGATAGAGCATGGGGCGATGATCGGGCTGTGTGCGTCGCTGGTTATCGAAAATGCAGTAGTTGAGCCACCATGTGTTGCTGAGCGCGGGGATGCTGTCGTCCTGTAGGGTCTGTTGCCAGTCGAGCCACCAGAAGTCAACGCCCTGCTTCTGCAGTGGCAGGAGCATCATGTCGAGCCAGCCGCGCATAAAGCGCTTGTCGGAGCTTTGCCAGCGGATGGTCTCGGTGCTCTTGGGGTCACGTCCGAGGAATTCGGCGAGCTGAGCGTACTTGTCCTCGTAGGCAGGCACACCGGCGGCAGGATGGAGGTTGAGGGTGATCTGCAGGTCGTGTTGCTTGAGGAAGGCGAGGAACTTGGCAGGATCGGGGAAGAGGCGGTCGTTCCAGGTGTAGCCCGTCCAACCTCCGCGTCCGGCTTCGGTCCAGTGCCAGTCCATATCGACCACGAGCACGTCGAGGGGGATGGCGTAGCGTTCGAAGTCGCTCACCACCTTGCGCATCTCTCCGTCGGAGTAGCTCCAGTAGCGGCTCCACCAGTAGCCGAAGCTGAAGCGTGGCGGCAGGGCAATGCGTCCCGACAGCAGTGTGAAGTCGCCGAGGGCCTGCTTGTAGTCGTGTCCGTAGGCCATGAAGTACCAGTCGGTGGCTTTCTCCTTCGAGTCGGTGGCTGTAGCAGCACGTTGCTTCACCCAAGGCAGTTCGGGCGAAGACAAGTCGTTGACGTCACCGTCGAAGAGCAGGCCTTCAGAGTCGTCGATCAGCGTCCAGCCGTCGCGTGCCAGGAGTCCGTCTTCGAGGGGCAGGAGCTGACCCTGTCCGTCGTGTTGGTGTGCCCGTGCATAGCGGCGGTCACCGTCGTAGCCGTCGAGGGTGCGATAGGTGCCACCTAAGTTGCATTGCTGCACTTCGCCCGGATGCCAGGTGAAGGGTGTCGAGGACTGAGGAGCCGACTGGATGGTGAGGTTTTCGGGCGTGAACGCCCCTGTGCCCTTCTGATAGGTGAGGGTAGCGCGCTGGGTGCGGATGGTGACCTGCTGGTCGGTCTCCTGTACCTCGGGGTCCACCTTGGGATAGCGGCGCAGGGTTGCTACAAACGATGGGTCATCGACGAACTTGCCGTCGGGTGCAAATTCCAGGCGGAAGATGCCGTCGCAGACTACGGTGAAGCGAACGTTGGCGTCCTGCCAGACGATGTTATCGCTCATGGTCTTGTCTCCTGCGGCGTTGTTGTTGCCGCCGTCCTTGTTTTGGGTACATGCCATCAGCAGGATGCCTGCGATAGCCATGGTGGGGATAGTTGTCGTTTTCATTGCGGATAGTGTTATATTTAGTTTTTCGTGACCCTCATCTGGTCGAGCAGGGCCTGGTTGACGTGGATGTTCATGTTCTCGACGGCATCGTCGAACTGTAGTGTGACGACGTGACGACCACGGGTGAGGCCGACGGTGCAGACATTGCTCCAGCCCCAGTTGTTCCATTCGCCGGTGCCACGGTGGGGGAAGACGCTCACGCCTACGTCCTTGCCATCGACGGCGAGCCGACGGGTGGCGCACTTGTTGTCGGTGCTGATGGGGCCGTTGCCGTTGGCATAACGCCAGTCGATGGCATAGGTGCCGTCGTCAGCCACCTCGATGGGAATGGTGATGAGGATGTTCTCGTTGCGCGTGATCATCGCTACACCCCCTTGTGCGCCGCTGATATCGACGCCCTTCAGGGCAGGCACTTCAGCACGCTCTTCGGCCTTACCTGCCACGCCACCACCGGCACCCACGCTTTCCTTCACGGCCTTGCGGTCGGGATTGAAGGACAGGGCAAAATGCTCCACTTCGTAGAGGGCGGTCTGGCTGTAGTGGTTCAAAGGTTCGCTCATGAAGCTGTGCCATCCGTCGGCATCCACTGCCACCACGGCATATTCGCCATCGCCCGGCAGTTCTGCCCTGAGCGCTGCGGTGCGCGTCAGTTCTTTGCCATTGCGCAGCACGATGTACTCCTTGGCTTCGGGCACTTCCTGCCAGCTGATGACTTCACCGCTGATATTTGCCACAGGCGTGAGCGGCTGGTAGGCATTTTCGCGCATCACCATCTGCATGGGCTCAGGCTGACGATTGTCGAGCACCATCTCGATGGTATGTGCGCCCTTGAGGTTGGCTGGGAAGAAAGGATCGGCTTCCACACCGTCGAGTTTGAACGACTTCAGGTTGCCTCCGAAGCCCGTGATGGTCATGTCGAGCACGGCGTCGCGGTACTTGAAGTTCGAAAGCCGACGCTGGGCCTTGAGCGCCTTGGGCACAAAGGGACGGAAACGGATGCCGCCCAGCTCGTACTGGATGCCGAAGTAGATGTTGGGCACGATGGCGATGTCGGCGGCTACGCTCCACAGCTGACGGGGCGAATTGATGGGCAGACCCTTCTCTTTGCCGTCGTAGATCACCATGTTCTCGAGGTTGGTGAGCGTCATGGCGGCCAGGCGGTAGATGGACGAGATGGCGTGGAGCACACCCTCCTCGTTTCCGGCCTTGGCCTGCGCCTTCATCCAGTAGGCTTGGGTGAAGGGCCACATCGCGTCGTTGTGGTAGGGATATTGGTCGCGGAGGTTGGGGTAGAAGTCGGGCGTGCCGAAGGCTTCGCTCACCATACTCTGGCTGATGCGCCGCTGGCGGTCGAGGTCAGCGATGTCCCAAAGGATGGCAAATGCCTCGCCGAGGA
The DNA here is from genome assembly GCA_905235375.1 of uncultured Bacteroidales bacterium. Lineage (GTDB taxonomy): Bacteria > Bacteroidota > Bacteroidia > Bacteroidales > UBA3663 > Liminaster. Next base: position 11,739 of record CAJOLH010000056.1, on the reverse strand, counting down.
TCTCCATCTGCGGATGCTGCACCAGGTGGTTGCGGCCATAAAGGTAGATGGCATACAGACCTTGATCCTCCATCCAGAGGTTGCGGTTCATGCCTTCGCGCAGGTCACCCGCCCAACTTTCGTATTTCCTTGCCCAGTCGGGCTGCCCTTCCAGGCGGCAGATTTCGGCCAGGATGCGCAACGAACGGTAGTGTACGGCGGTGGTTCCCATGGCCTCGCTCTGATAGATGTCGGCAGGCTGTGCCCAGGTGGGATATTCCTGCTCGCGCCAGTCGAGCCACGACGTCTCGCCGTGCATCAGTTGGGTCTGCGGGTCGTAGGCAGCCACGCGGTCATCCTCGATGGTGGCCATGATGATGGGGAAGATGCGGTCGAGCCACTCCTTGTCACCCGTCACCAGATACACCTCCCAGGCGGCGAGGATCCAGGTGGTGCGGTCGGTCGAGCAGGGCCAGGCGCCGCCCGTGCCGGTGTCCTGGATGATGCGGTTGTTCTGGTTGACCTTGGCCAAAAGGGACTTGCGGCACACCTCGGGATTGAGTTGCGCCAAGGCGTGGAGGATGGAATAGGAGACGTCGCGCGTCCAGACGCCGCCCCAGAAGACGCCTGTGCGATAGGTCGAGTCGGGCTCGATGGCGAGTTCGCTCTCCTCCAGGCTCATGTTGAAGAGGGCGTTGTCGATGGTGAGCGAAGAGGTGTAGTGGGGCAGGTGGCTGATGTCGCGACGGAGTGTCCAGTGCTGGCGGTCGATGCCCGGGTCGATGTCGGGCATGAAGTTGGGTGCTGGGCTGGTCCACTCGTCGCGGTAGTTGCTGGTGATGTCGGTGGCGCTGTTGGCCTTGGCCTTGAAGCGGCCTTGCGTGAACTGGTTGCCACGCCACTCGTAATGCGGGGTGCGGTAGATGGTCTGTGCCTCGGAGGCAAGGGCAAGTGAGGTTGCCATGATGGCGAGGAGGAAGGTATTTTTCATTTTTGTGAAATATTGAAAAGTTTGCTGCAAAGATAGCGAGTTTCGCAGAAACCTGAAAGCCGATGGAATATTTTGGGAGCATTCATAAGCCACTATATGCCTGTTTCCCAAAGAATTGAACTTTGCACGCCGAATTAAAAAGGGAGTGGAACGTGTGGATTAAGAAAATGTCAGCTGCCGATGATTCCTATCGTCATCACCTTCTCCTCAAGCTGGTTGCGGTCTCCCAGGGCCTTGTTGCGCATCTTGGTACGATAGTTGTAGATGGTCTTGACCGAATAGCGCAGGAAGTCAGCTATCTCGTCGCTGTCGGTGATCCCTAAGCGAATCAGGGCGAAGATGCGCAGCTCGGTGCTGAGGCGGTCAGCTTCGCCTTCGGGCAGCCTCTCTTCGGGACGGAGCAGCGTGTTGAAGTCAGCCTTGAACGTGGGGAAGAGCTTGAGGAACGTCTCGTCGAAGCTACGGTAGAACTCATCGAGCTCGCGGTCGATTACGCGGGTGTCCTTGATGGTCTGGAGGAGCTTGCCATAGTTGCTGGCAAGGGCGACCTTCTGCAGCCCGAGGCGGTAGGCCTCAATCTTGGCGATGCCAGCCGAACACTGTTTCATATATTGGGTGACATAGGTCTCCTTGATCTGATTGCTTTCCTTCAGCTGGCCGTTGGCCTGCCGCACTTGTCGGAGTGCCTGTTCAACCTCCAGTTTGCTGCGACGCAGGTTGTCGTGGTAGGCAAGTTCGCGCTGTCGTGCCCTGCGCAGTCGGCGATGGGTATAAAAGAGCAGACCGAAAAGAACGGTGACAGTGGTCAGTAGCAGCGCCAGGGCTATCAGGCCATTCCTGAGTCGCGAGTTTTGCGACCTGACCTTGGCCTGATATGCATCGAGAATGATGGGAACATCTTCGGCAATCTGCACCGTGCGGAGGCGGGCACCGCAGGCTTCGGCATCCTCGATGCTGCATTTCATGTAGCTGTATGCCCGGTCGATGTCACCTCGGGCGAAGAGCAGCAGCGCGAGTTTGGGCAGCGAGGCATGTTCGAGCACGCCCTGACGCAAGTCCGACAAGGCGCTCAGCGCGTAGTAATGGAGGGCGCTGTCGGCATTTTGCTGTGCTTCATAGCTGGAAGCTGCCGTGTTGGCGAGGAAACGCAGGTCGGGATTGTCGAGGCTCATGGTGTCGAGGGCTGGCAAGACATATTGCTTGGATATCTTCAGGTCCTCAAAACCAGCCAATATAGCTCGTTGATGCAGCTGGAAAAGAGGGTCTTGCTCGTAACTGATGATCGAATCATAGCAAGCCATCAGCTGAGGCTTGATTTGTCCGAGTGCATCAGGCAGCGTAGAAAAGTCACTCTCCCATACCAGCAGCAGTGTCATAGCCTTGAAGTAGTCCAGTCGGTTGCTGACAAAGACGTTGCCTTCCATGGGGACCAATATCTCCTTGGCCTGCTCGTAGAGTCCGTTAGTAGCCAGGCTGAAGGCATGGTGGATGCCCGCGCGTTGCAGTTTCTCGGCGCTTCCATACTGCGGATCGCTGGCATATTGCAGACAAAGTTCGCCGTAATGTCTCATCGAGTCGGCATTGAATCCCTCATAGCGCTGGCAGATTTCGTCGCAGACCTCAAAACGTGCTGAAACGGGGCTTCGGGGAAGCAGAAGTTTCAGGTTGTCGATTCCCTTTTCCCGCTTCTGAATAAAGGTTGTGCGGTTGGCCACGTCGGTGTCGAGCTGACGTAGCAGCTGCTCAGTGGCGGGCATGGCAGCGAATATGTTTGCGAAGCCGGCTGTCAGGAAAAGGGCCAATGATATTAGTTTTCGTAGTTGGGTCATTGTTTTTTCAGGGTTATGGACGCTGCAAAAATACAAAGAAAAAATGAATGTTACAAGCATTAAAGCCGAAAATTTTCTCAAGCACGAAAAAATGTGCTGTTTCTTCGCAGAAGCAGCACATTAACACACACATATTATTACAAAAACCAAACTTTCTTATTAGAAATCAAACCTTCAGTGGGGACTCAATAACCGGGATTCTGTTTGAAACTGGTATTGAGGCTGAGCACCGACGATGGGATAGGATAGACGTTGGTGAATCCCTGAGAGTCGTCAACGTAGTTGTTGGCTACAGCATTCTTCCAGACACCTACGAAACGGTCTTCAGTGGGCTGGGTGAAGGTACAGAAGCGTACCTGATCCTGGCGGCGATGACCCTCCCAACAGAGCTCGAGCATACGTTCGTTGAGGATATCGTTGAGCGTGAGAGAAGCGAGAGGTGTTGCTCCTACACGCTGGCGGATGGAGTTGAGGTCTGCCAGGGCATCGCCTGTGCCGTTGCGGTATTCGGCTTCGGCCTTCATCAGGAGGGCGTCAGCATAACGGAAGATTACGAGGTCCTGATTGCCGATGTTCCAGGTCTGGGAGGTGAGGTCGTACTGGTATTTCTTCAGACGTGCACCACCGCACTTCACGACGTGTGCCGACTTGAATACCTCGTCGCATTCACCCTCCTTCGGATAATCGACCTGAGCTTCGAGAGGCAGATATTCGAGCACGCCGCCCACGCCGTCATCGACGGTGGCACCAGTCTGCTCCACATAGTCTTGGCCAGTGAAGAAGAAGAGGCTGAGGCGGGGATCCTGTTCGGGAGTGTTGTAGCCGAAGATGTTCATCTCGTGAACGGTGGCGCAGGCTCCGTTCCAAGCGCTCTTGCCCAAGGCGCTGGCGTGGTTGTAGTGCAGCGAGCGGATCACGTTGTAGTCCTCCACGCGGTAGGTGGTCTCGTCGTTCGGACGGGTGAAGATATTCTCCACCGAGTTCTGGTTGCTGGTGCTGAAGCAGTCGGTCACGTTAGCTTGCAGGCTATAGCCTTGTTCCGTGATCTTGTCAACACAATAGATTACTGTCTCCCAAGCATTGCGGCTTGTGCCGTCGAGAGTGATGCTGATGTTCTTTCCGCTGGTGCTGACCGCCTGTCCCATACTCTCGCTGGCTACCGACTTGCGGCTCTTGTCGTTGCCAACAAATGCCTGATAGCTGGTGGCTGAGGTGTTGTCGATTGTATAGACGGGAGCGTTGAGTGCGACCTTTGCCATCACCATGTAGGCCACAGCCTTGGTCATGCGTCCGTAGAATTCGCCGGTCTTCTGGCTCGGCGCATAGGCCAGATAAGGGATGCACTCGCTGAGTTCGCTGACCACAAACTTGAAGACGTCTGAGCGATTGGACTGAGCCACGTCGCTGATGCTCATCTTCGAAGAGGTAACGACGGGAACCTGTGCGAAAAGGTCCATCAGATAGTAGTAGCATAGAGCCCTGACGGTGCGTACCTCATATTGGTAGGTGACGGCATCATCGTTGATGTCCTTCAGTTCCTCGAGTTTGTCGATCGAGTTGTTGCAGAGGCCGATGAGGCCGTAGAGGTTGTTCCAGTTGTCGCTGAGCGGGTTGGTGGTGGGGTCGATGAAGTGGAGGAAAAGATTCTGCCACTTGCCGCCGTCCACCCAGTCGCCCTGTCGTCCGGGAAGCATGGTGGCGTCGGACGTGAATTCCTGGAGGGTATGTACCGAACTGCCGTCCGAACCGTAGAACTTGTTGCCGATGGCCGAATAGATGTTGGCCACGGTGTTGACATATACCAGCGTGGAGCTCTGGTAGGCTTCCTCTTCGGTGAAGGCGCTTGCGGGTGTTTCGTCCAATGAGCAGCTCGTCAGCAGCCCCATGCCGAGAATCATTGTGCCAAGAATATATTTCTTCATGATAGTATCTGTTTTTTCGATTGTTCGTAAAAATATTTATCAGAATGTTACACCCAGTGAAACCGAGAATGTGCGGTTGAGAGGATAGATCTGCTTGTCGTCCATGCCGAGGTAGCCATTGGTGAAGCTGGTGGAGTTGATGAGTGGGGTGAGGCCGCTGTAGTCGGTGAAGGTCATCACGTTGTTGCAGCTCAGAGCCAGACGGATGTTCGAAAGGTACTTGCAGCCCAGCTTCTCCTTGCTCCAGTTGTAGCCCACACTGATGTATTCGAGGTTCACGTAGTCGCCCTTTTCGAGCCAGTAGTCAGAGATCTGCGAGTCCTTGATGCCTCTGCCGTTGTTCTGCTCGAAGGCATCGGCAAAGACGTTGTAGGTCGGGAAGTTGGCGGTGTTGTAGTAGGTGAGACTGGTGTTGTTGAAGATCTTGTGGCCGAATGCACCGTTGAACTGCATGGCAAGATCCCAGCTCTTGTACTTCAGGCCAAGGCTTGCGCCGAGGAATACCTTAGGAGTGGCCTGTCCGCACACCTGGCGGTCGGGGCTGTCGTCACCCTTCGAGATGGTGCCGTCGCCATTGAGGTCGGCGATGTCGTAGATACCCTCGTCGGTGATTCCGTTGCAATGATAGAGATAGAAGACGCCTACGGGCTGGTCCTCCATCAGATAGACCACGTTGTTGTCCTGTGTCTGACCCTGACCGTTGACACTCGACACGGCGATGTGTTCGGCAGTGGTGAGCTCCTGACCCTGATAGGTGCCATGCAGGCTCTTCAGCTTGTTCTGCTGGAAACTGAGGTTGAAGCCGGCGTTGAAGGTCCAGTCCCTGGTCTTGACGATGTCACCATTGACGGCAATCTCGAAGCCATTGTTGGTCATTTCGCCGATATTGGCCAGCAGCGTATTGTAGGTGAAGGGAGGAACGGGTACCGAATAGGTATAGAGCATATCGCTGGTGGTCGAACGATAGTAGTCAAGAGTGAGGTTCAGGCGATTCTTGAACATTGCCATATCAAGACCTACGTCGAACGTTTTCTTCACTTCCCACTTGAGGTCGGGGTTGGCATTCGAAGTGATGGCGAAAGTGGTGGTGTTGACACCATTGACCTGGGTGATGCCGTTGGGCTTCATAAGTTGTAGGGAAGTGTATGCATCGATGGCATCCTGGTTACCGGTGACGCCGTAGCCGGCACGAAGTTTCATGTTGTTGATCCAACGTACTTTGCGCATCCATTCCTCCTGACTGATAACCCATGCCACGGAAGCCGATGGGAAGATGCCCCACTTGTTGTCCTCGCCAAGCTTCGATGAACCATCGGTACGGAAGTTCACGGTGGCGATATAACGGTCGGTGAACATATAGTTCAGACGTGCCATGTACGACATCAGGACGTTCTCCATCTTGTTCGAAGTGGCATAGCCGTAGCTAACCGTGGAACCAGCCTCCATGTTGTTGTAGCCGAAGTAGTTGGTCTCGTAGCCTGTGCTCTTGGTTGAATTGTAGAAGCGGGTATATTTCTGACCTTCGATGAGAGCAAGAGCGTCGATGTGATGACTGCCAAGTTCCTTTGCGTAGCTGAGTTGTACGCTACCCATCATGTCGCGGCGGGTGGTGTTGCCGATCCATGCCATGCCGTTGCCGTTGCGCTGGCCCTGCACGATGTCGCTGGGAACGTACTGCTTGTGCTGGATGCCTACATAGGTGTAGCTGCCGAAGGCCGAGAGGTTGAGGTCCTTGACGATGGTCCAGGTGGCCTTGCCGTGCACGTTGACGTGAGCCACGTCGTAGTCGTTGTCAACGCTGAGCTGTCCGAGGGGATTGAAGATTTCGGAGGCAGCATAATCCTCGTCCCAGATGCCGTAGGCATTGCGCTCGGTAGGATAGGTGGGGTTATACTGGCCTGCGGCATAGAAGAGGTCGTGAGAACTGTAAATCATCTTGCCGTCGCGTTCCGAGGCGGTGATGCCGAGTTCGAGCTTAAGATGGCGGTCGAAGGCATACTGCTGTGCGTCGAGCTTGGCAGTGTAGTTGGTCATCTCGGAGTTCTTGATGATACCTTCCTTCTGCACCATACCCAAAGAGGCGCGCATATTGTGCTCGTCGGTGCCCGACGACCAGGCCAGGCTGTGGTTCTGGGTGATGGAGGTGCTGTTCTCGATGGCATCAAACCAGTTGGTGTTGGCATCGAGGTCGGTGAAGCCTGCGCCACTGTTTGCAGCATATTTGCGCCAGTTGTCGGCGCTCATCAGGTCGAGGTTCTTATAGACGTGGTTGATACCGAACTGTCCGTTGTAGTCAAGTCTTGAGACACCCGACTTGCCCTTCACGGTGGTCACTACGATGACGCCAGCGGCGCCACGGCTACCGTACTGTGCGGTCTCTGATGCATCCTTCAGGATGGTCATGCTCTCGATGTCGTTTGGAGCCAAGGCATTGAGCATCGTCATGTCGCCAAATACGCCATCGACGATTACCAATGGGTCGCTACCGCCCGAAAGTGAGCTGGTACCACGGATGTTGATGCTCGTGTTGCCCATAGGGTCGCCACCCGATTGAGCAATCACAACGCCGGCTGACTTGCCCTTCAAGGCATCAGCTGGGCTGTTCACCACGCCCTGGTTCATGTCTTCCTTCTTGATGCGATCGACGGCACCCGAGATGGTGCGCTTCGAACCTACGGCATAGCCGACTACCATCACCTCTTCGAGGGCCTGGTTGTCTTCGCGCAGGGTGATGTTGATGGTCTTTTGTCCAGAATAGACGACCTCCTCGGTGATGTAACCGATGTAGGAGACCGAAAGGATGTCGTTCTGCTTGACATCCTGGATTGAGAAGTTGCCATCCATGTCGGTGATGCCGCCGTTGGTGGTGCCTTTGACGATGACGTTGGCACCGATGATGCCGTCGCCGAATTCGTCACGTACTACACCTGTCACGGTGCTTTGTGCAAATGCCGTCACTCCAAGGAGTAGGAATACTGCCATGGAGAGCAGCGATCTCTTGAACTGTGAAAAACTGTGCTTCATTGTAATACTTATTATTTATTTGGGTTTCGTCGTGCTACGAATATCAGGAAAGGATTCCTGCGTGAAGCCATTATCTTGAATTGGCGCTGCAAAGGTAGGGCGATAATCCAGCTTATCCAAGGGCTGGGAGTGTTTTGGGAGTGTTTTTTTGACAATATATCATTTGAAAATCAAATGCTTATGTTTTTGAAAGATGGTGAATTAGGGAGTGAGTAAAAACGCACAGAGTTACTCCTTTTTTCTACTCTCTATACTTAAAAACTCATTTACGGCAATTATGAAATACTCCATTTCGATGTTTCGGCGGACGTGTCAACCCGTTCATTCACAGTCCAATCCCCCAGCAGCCCTACTCCTTGTTTGTTCCCCATCGTTACTTGCTATTATTTAAAGATGTATCTTTGCATCGTCAAGCGAATCACATTTTGTCAAACCATAATAACGTATTCCGACAATGAAGCAATCCACTCTTCTACTTTCGGCCCTTCTGACGCTGACGGCATGTCAGAAAGTGACTACAACCGACCTCGACCCAACCCGGCAGCACACCTGGTGGAAGGAGGCCGTCGTCTATCAGATCTATCCACGCAGCTATGCCGACAGCGATGGCGATGGTGTGGGCGACCTGCGCGGCATCATCCAGCATCTCGACTACATCCAAAGCCTTGGCGTCGATGTCGTCTGGCTCAATCCCATCTTCCCGTCGCCCAACGACGACAACGGCTACGACGTGAGCGACTACACGGCCATCATGAGCGACTTCGGCACGATGCAGGACATCGACGAACTTCTCGCGGGCTTGCATCAGCGCGGCATCCGACTCATCCTCGACCTGGTGGTCAATCATTCGAGCGACGAACATTCCTGGTTTCAGGAGTCACGAAAAAGCCGCAACAATCCCTTTCGCAACTATTACCACTGGTGGCCTGCCGAAAAAGGTGTGCCGCCCCATCGCCACAGCGACATGGACCCCGACCTCAGTGCCTGGCGCTACGATTCGCTCACCAATGCCTACTACCTCCATTACTTCAGTCGCAAGCAGCCCGACCTCAACTGGGAGAACCCGTGCATGAGGCAGGACTTCTACAAGGGTATGCGCTTTTGGCTCGACAAGGGCATCGACGGATACCGCATCGATGTGGCTTCCTATTGCTCGAAGGACACGCTGTTCCCCGAGATCGACTTCACCCGTTATAAGAGTTTCGGCGACTACTATTGCCATGGGCCGCACGTCCACGACCATCTGCAGGAGATGTATCGCGAGGTGTTCGGCAGGTACGACTGCATGACGGTGGGCGAGGGCAATCCATGGATCAATACGCTCGACTTCACCGATGCACGCCGACGGGAGTTCAATATGTTCTACGTTAATGCCAACGATGTGGTGCCCAAGCAGATGCCCGACGGCTCTTCCTTTGTCACTTCCGCTGTCAAGATGCAGGCGCTTCGCTCTTTCTACACCCGTCAGGACAGCCTGCTGCACGATGCGGGCTGGCCCACGGTCATCCTCGGCAACCACGATCTGCCCCGTATGCAGAGCTATTGGGGCGACGACTCCACTCCCGAACTTGCACGCTTGTCGAGCCAGGCACTCATTACCTTCCTGATGACCATGCGCGGCACGGTGTTTTTCTATGGTGGCGACGAGATTGGCATGAACAATGTGCGTTTCGAACATATCGAGGACTACAACGACATCGTCACCCGCAGTTATTACGCCAACATCCTGGGGACAAAAGGCCCTGAAGCGGCTGCCGAATACTTAGAGCAGCAGAAGCGTGAGGGGCGCGACAATGCCCGCACGCCAATGCAGTGGAATTCAGAACCGCAGGCAGGCTTCACCACAGGCCCATCGACGTGGCTCAAGGTCAATCCCAACTACCCGCAGGTCAATGTGGCAGCCGAGGAGGCCGACAGCCTTTCCGTGCTGCACTTCTTCCGCAAGGCGAACGCGCTGCGCCATGCCCACGTACATACGTTGGTTTATGGCGACTTCACGCTCGTCGATGCAGCCAACCCCAAGGTGTTCGGCTATCTGCGTTCGGGCGAAAAGGAGCGTATTCTGGTGACCATCAATTTCTCGGCTGATCCAGCCACTGTCGATGCTGCTTTGCTGGAGGATGCAAGCCCTCGTGTCCTGCTCGACAATTATCCTGCAGGTCAGGGATCGCAGGTCTCCGAGGGGAAACTCACGCTTCACCCCTGGCAGGCGCAGGTGATTCTGCTCTAAGGTGCGCACTCCACGTGCGGTGCAATCGGTTGTTTTCCGCCAATGGCATGATTTTTTTATTTTTTTGCCGCAAAATGCCAATATCTTGAAAAAAGAATGTAACTTTGCACGCGAATCATATCGTATTTATCAATCGACAATGAACCGCAATATCCTCATCATCATTGCTGCGGCTGCGCTGATTGAGCTTTTCTCGGCGGTGCAGTACTACACGGCGCACGACCTGCTGGAGGAGCAGCTCGACGGTCGTGCCGAGAACGAGCTGCGCATCAAGGCCGTGCTGGTGAAGGGCATCCTGAACCTTCAGGAGAATACGCTGCGCGAACACCTTTGGGACATCAATCGCAACCTCGGCTGTGCTGACTCGATGATGGCCGTCAACGCCCGCATCATCGAACATTCGGAGCAGGCGGTGGGCAGCTGCATTGCCTTCCGACCCTACTACTACGGGCGGGAGCGCCGGCTGTTCGAGCCGTATGCCTGCCGCGAAGGGCAGGACATCCGCGCCACCGAATTGGCCAGTGACGGCAATCACGACTACACCATGCACCCCGCCTACCGGCAGGCAGAACGCACGCTGAGGCCTGCGTGGAGCGATCCCTACGCCTATGCCACCGATTCCACCCTGACCAAGCTGATCACCTATTCCTTCCCGCTCACCGACGGCGAGGGGCACTTCGTGGCGGTGTGCGGCATTGACCTGATGCTCGTGCAGATTGGCGACACGCTGAATGCGCGCCACGCCTACCCCTCGTCGTTCAACCTGCTGCTCACGCAGTCGGGACAGCTCATCACGGGGCCGTCAGCCGATCATCCCCATGCACCCGACGTGGAGCAGGTGGTGCGCCTGATTGGCGACAGCACTGTGGTGCGCAAGCGGAGCGCAAGCGGACATTCGAAGGTCATCGCCTTCGAGAGCGAGCTGTCGCACAAGCGTGCCTACGCCTATTTCGCCTTTATGCAGGGCGAGCCCCGATGGCAGGTGGCGGTGGTGTGCTACGACGACGAGGTCTATGGCGCCCTCTACGCGATGCGCCTCAAGGTGATGCTCTTCATGCTGCTGGGCTTTGCGCTGCTGGGCTTCATCATCCACCGCTCGGTGCGCAGCGAACGCCGCCTCGGCGAGGCTCAGGCGCGCCAGGACCTGATCGACCGGGAGCTGCGCATTGCCCAAACCATCCAGCATGAGATGCTGCCGCCGTGCTTCGAGCCACAGGCCGAGGGGTGCGACGTGCAGATCTTCGGACTGCTGAAACCGGCACGCGAGGTGGGAGGCGACATCTACGACTACTTCATGCGCGACGAGAAGCTGTTCTTCTGCATCGGCGACGTCAGCGGCAAGGGCATCCCGTCGGCAATCGTCATGGCTGAGATCCATTCGCAGTTCCGCATGGCTTCGATGCACGAGACCAACCCTGCGCGCATCGTCCACACACTCAACCTGGCGGCCTGCGAAGGCAACACGGCGAACATCTTCGTCACGCTGTTCGTGGGTGTGCTCGACCTCCCCACGGGCAGGTTTCGCTACTGCAATGCGGGTCACGACGTGCCCTATCTGCTTTCGCCGGCCGACGGTATGGGTGTGGCTCCCCTGCCTGTTCGTGCCAACATCCCCATCGGACTGTTCGACGACTTCAAGTATGAACTGCAGGAAGCCGACATCGCTCCAGGCACCACCATCTTCCTCTACACCGACGGCCTGACGGAGGCCAGGAACGTCGCAGGCGAACAGTTCGCCGTCGGGCGCGTCGAGCGCACGCTGGC
>CAJOLH010000055.1 GCA_905235375.1 uncultured Bacteroidales bacterium | reverse complement strand
TTTTGTCGTTGTTTTGTTGATTTTTCTGCTGCAAAGGTATAGGGAATAGCGGAGGTGTGCAAGTTTTTCCGAATCTTTTTGGGTGAAAGCAAGCGACACAGCGGGAAAAGCGCGACACCCTCGGGGAGCCATGTCAAATACTGTCGCGTCTCGGGTCTTTTTAATTCGATAATTCGTGATAATAAACGCTGAAACCCTATTCCCAATCGTGGAATGTCCCCCAGCGTACGTTGGAGGACATGATTCTACGGGATGATGTCCGCTAACGTCCGCTGAGGGACATGCGACGACAGTATGATGTCCTCTAACGTTCGCTGAAGGACATGCGACGACAGTATGATGTCCTCTAACGTTCGCTGAAGGACATGCTACGACGTGATGATGTCCTCTAACGTCCGCTGGAGGACATGCGACGATGGGATGATGTCCTCCAACGTTCGCTGAAGGACATGCGGCTACGTGATGATGTCCGCTAATGTACGCTGAAGGACATGCTTTGACTGGATGATGTCCTCCAACGTACGCTGAAGGACATGCGACGATGGGATGATGTCCTCCAACGTACGCTGAAGGACATGCGACGACGTGATGATGTCCTCTAACGAACGCTGAAGGACATGCGACGACGTGATGATGTCCTCTAACGTCCGCTGGGGGACATGCCTTATTGAAAAATCGGTCATTAGAGATTTAGCCTATCACTTTCTCTAATGACCGATTTGGTTTATTAATTCCAGTCTTTCGACAGTTGGGATTCACGTGAGTTCCCGGAGTTCGTTGGAGAATGCAGTGCGGATGATGCTCAGTATGTTGATGCTATGCTTGAGGTTATTCTCTATCGACTCCTCGTTGGTGTAGAAGAATTCACAACTTGCCGACACGTACTTGTGCGTTTGGTCGATGCAGACCTTCACAAGCTTAGTATCGCGACTCAGCTTGTTGCAGGCTGCCAGTACGGCGAGCTCTTTGCCTCGCTCAATCAGATGGAACTGAGGTAAGACAATGTTAACGAAAGGCTCGTCTTTCATGATGCCCACCACAAAAAGATGCTTCAACTGATGGCGGAACATGATGTCTCCTTCCTCGTCCACCGTCGGTTTGTAACCCATCTTTTCGAGGGCATTGATGAACAATTCCTGCTTTGTCATGCGTTTGTTAGTGATTTTAGTTTATTCCTCCTTGTTTTCCTCGTTCTCGTCGTTCTCCTTGTTCTCCTCGTCCTCGTTGTTCTTGTCGTCGTCCTCTTGCATTTTGGTGTAAAGCCAGATGCGTGCAGACTCCAGCGAATAGATCATCGCTGCGACGACCTCCTCCATCTCCTCGTTGCCTAACAGTTCGCGCTCATAGAACAGCCACGCGTTGCCGTCGAGATTTGTCGCCTTCACGTATTTGACGCTGCTGTTCAGTTTATCCATCAGCTTGTAGGTGGGGAGGGGATTCTCGTCTTCGAACTTCAATACGCCGGGAAGTGCAAAACTCAGGAAGTTCTCGTCATTGTCGTTCGGCAAGAACAGATAGTGCATGTCCTCGTAGTCGAACCCGTAGCAGAATGACAGATTTTTGGGTTCACAACCCAATGTTCTCAATGCTTCCAATACTTTCTCTTTCATAGTCTATTCCAAAATTATTATAGTTTATTTATGGTTTATTTATGGTTTATTTATAGATATTTGGGTATTAAGGGACGTTACTTTCGTCTTGTAGAGAAGGGGATCCGTTAGAATCCCCTTTGAATCCCTTAGTGGAATCCGATTGCCACACGTTTTTGAGCGACATCCTTCGGCGAGAACTCGCCACGCAAGCGTTCAAACTCGCGTAGGTCGCGGCTGGTGACCGAGGGCGACTTGCTGGCGATGGACGCTTCGAGCAGGTCCTGGGTGATGACCTTGAAGGGCTTGTCCTTCTCGCGGATGCTCTCGTTGAACATCTTGCGCGAAGCCAACTTCACGATGTAGCTGATGTCGCTGCAGTTGTAACCTCCCGACATTGAGGCCAACTTCTGGTAGTCGATGTCATCGGCCACGGGCACTTTCGACAGCAGCAGGCGGAACAGGCTCTTGCGTGCCTCCTCATCAGGCATGTCGATGTAGATGATCTCGTCGATGCGTCCGGTGCGGAGCACTGCCCTGTCGATGCGTTCGGGATGGTTGGTGGCAGCCAGCACATAGACTCCCTTCTCGGCAGCGTTGTTCAGCATGCACAGGAATTCGTTGGTCTCGCCGTTCTGGCAGCTGCGGTCATCGTTGGTGCGTTGCGGTACCAGGGCATCGAACTCGTCGAAGAAGATCAGTGTCGGTGCCTTCTCCTCTGCCTCGCGGAACAGCTCACCGATTTTCTCCTGCGAACCGTGCACGAGCGTCGAGGCCAGGTCGTCGGGTGCCACCTCGATGAAGTTGATGCCTGCCTCCTCGGCAATCTTCTCGGCAAAGTAGGTCTTGCCGCATCCGGCGGGGCCGTAGAAGAGTATGCTGGGTGGCGTAATGCCGTACGCCTTGGCACACTCGCGGTTGTTCAGTACATTGATGAACCCTTCGGTCACCATCTGCTTCAGATTCTCCATTCCAGCCACATCTCCAAATCCACGGGCACTCTTTTGCTCGGGCTGCTTTGTCTCGTTCGTCTTGTCGTCAATCAGGATTTCGAGCCATTCCTTTTCGGGGTTTTTCTTTTTCATTCTTTCTCCAATCTCCTTTCTTTTTTATGGTATGTCTTCCATACTATTATGCAAATTGAGGCAATTTGTAAACATTTTCTATCATCAAATAACGAAAATTCTCCACAAAATTTTGTTTTTTTCGAAATTAAACCAAATACACGGGTGAAATGTTACATTTCTGCTTTTTTATGCAAATAATGTTGGAGAATAGGAAAATTGTCATTATATTTGCAGCGAGCATTTCGACCAATCGAAAGCAAAAGCGGATAATAACAAGGGGGTCGCTTCGCTCAAAATTCTCAAAAAATTAAATCAAAAAATTATAAGAAAAACGGGTCGATATTGGTAATGGCTTATTTAGAACACCTTCTTTTGATAATTTTTATAATCAATTTTCTTATAATTTTGAGCGAAGCGACCCTAAACAAGGATGATATATACAAATATAAGGTTATGATAAAAACTGTTTTGATGGCATTGGCGATGCTGCTGGGCGCAGGTTTCATGCAGGCGCAGAACCCGGTGATAGGAACGGTCTATACACCCGACCCGGCGCCATACGTGCATGGGGATCAGGTCTATCTGTTTGTGGATCATGACGAGGATGATGCCACCTACTTCAAGATGAAGGACTGGCTGCTCTTCTCGACATCGGACATGGTGAACTGGACTTACTTGGGAGCCCCTGTAAGCACGGCGACTTTCGAATGGGCGCAGCAGGGCAATCAGGCGTGGGCGGCGCAGGCGGTGGAAAGGAACGGCAAGTGGTACTGGTATGTGTGCTGCAACACGGCAGAGGGTGAGAATGCGCTGGCCGTGGCTGTAGCCGACCAGCCGCAGGGTCCCTTCGAGGATGCGCTGGGCGAACCCCTGGCTGTGGGTTTCGGATTCATCGACCCGACGGTCTTCATCGACGATGATGGCACGCCCTACCTCTTCTGGGGCAACAAAGGCTTCTGGTACGGTCGGCTGAACGAGGACATGAAGTCGTTTGCGAACGGATACCGCGAGGTGCCCGGGTACAGTGACCCGGCGTGCTTCGGCGAACTGCAGTCGAAGATGGACTGGTCGATAGGCCAGAACAGGATGATGACACAGTACGAGGAGGCTCCGTGGGTGACCAAGCGTGGCGGCACCTATTATGCCGTGTATGCAGCAGGCGGCGTGCCCGAGCACATGGCCTATTCGACGGCTCCCACCGTGGATGGCCCGTGGACCTATCGCGGCAGGATCATGGACGAGGCCGAGAACAGCTTTACGATACATGGCGGCAACATTACCTTCCGAGGGCACGACTATATGTTCTACCACAATGGTGCCCTGCCCAACGGCGGTGGCTTCCGCAGGGCAACGTGCATCGAGGAGTTTGCGTTCAATGCCGATGGTTCGTTCCCCTTCATTCCCTTCACGAAAGAGGGCGTGAAGCCTTTGGCTACGCTCAACCCTTACGAGGTGGTGCAGGCCGAGACGATGGCGCAGAGCTGGGGCGTGAAGGTAGATAGGCTGGCAGGTGATCGTCACTATGTCACTTCGATACACAATGGCGATTGGATCAGACTGCGCAATGTGGATTTCGGCGACGTGCCGGCTACGATGGTGTGCATGGAGATGCTGAACTTCAAGAGCGAGGGCACGATAGACTTCTACCTCGACAGGATGGACGGCAGGGCCATCGCCAGCATTCCCGTCAACAACGACAACATGATGATCAAGGCACCCGTGACGGGCAAGGCT
This sequence comes from uncultured Bacteroidales bacterium, assembly GCA_905235375.1. Taxonomy (GTDB): domain Bacteria; phylum Bacteroidota; class Bacteroidia; order Bacteroidales; family UBA3663; genus Liminaster. The sequence continues at coordinate 35,991 of CAJOLH010000055.1, read as the reverse complement.
ACGGGCGTACACGACCTCTACCTGCTGTTCCGTGGGGGTGATGGCGAACTGTTCGACCTGGACTGGTGGAAATTCAATACGCACGTCAACATGCCGCTCATCCAGACCAAATACACTGCTGACCCCGCACCGATGGTCTATAACGACACGATATTCCTCTACACGACGCACGACGAGGATGGTGCCGACGGCTTTATGATGAAGGACTGGCTGCTCTACACTTCGACCGACATGGTGAACTGGACCGACCACGGCGCCGTGGCTTCGCTGAAGGACTTCAAGTGGTACGACAACGACAACGGAGCCTGGGCAGAACAGGTGGTGGAGAGGAACGGCAAGTTCTATATGTACTGTCCCATACATGGTCACGGCATCAGCGTGCTGGTGGCTGACTCTCCCTACGGCCCCTTCACCGATCCGCTGGGCGAACCGCTGGTGTGGCAGAAGGAACACTGGTACGACATCGACCCGACCGTTTGGATTGATGACGACGGACAGGCCTACCTTTATTGGGGCAACCCGAATACCTACTGGGCATTGCTCAATGAGGACATGATTTCGCTGAAGAGCGAGATACACAAGCTCGACTACCACATCGACCACTACCAGGAGGGCCCCTGGCTCTACAAGCATGGCGAGCATTGGTACCTTGCCTTCGCCTCGACTTGCTGCCCCGAGGGCATCGGCTATGCCATGAGCGATGCGCCGACAGGCCCGTGGCGTTCGATGGGGCACATCATGGACCGCACCTGGCGTACGCGCGGCAATCACCCGGGCATCATCGACTACAAGGGGAAGTCGTACATCTTCGGACTGAACTACGACCTTATGCACCTGAAGACCTTCGTCCACCATGAGCAGCGCAGCGTGTCGGCAGCCGAGATGCACTACAACGCCGATGGCAGCATCCAGAAGGTGCCCTATTGGATGGACAACGTGCTGGAGCAGATCGAGCCATTCAATCCCTTCCGACGTGTGGAGGCCGAGACGATGGCGTGGGGCTACGGCCTGAAGACCATGAAGCAGGCCGATGGCAACCTGCTGGTGACCGACGTGAACGACGGCGAGTACATCCGACTGGCGGGCGTGGATTTCGGCACGGGAGCCAAGCGATTGAGCTACCACCTGGCAGCAATGCCCGGTTCGACCATCGAGGTGCGTATCGACCGTGAGGATGGCGAGCTACTGGGCACCCTCCGTGCAGGCCAATCGGGCAGTCTGACGCACTTCAGGACGCTTACGGCAAGACTTGCCAAGGCAACAGGCGTGCATGACCTCTACTTCGTCTTCCATGGCGAGAAGAATGTCGAACTGATGCTCCTTGACTGGTGGAGGATGGAGTGAGAAGCGCAGAAGGCGGGGATAGCTGGAATAGCTGAGATAGCCGGAATAGCTGGGATAGCTTGGATAGCCGGAATAGCAGCTATAGGGGCTATAGGAGCTATAGCAACTATAATAGCTATAAAAAATAAACAAGAAACCATTATGAAAAAGATTCTATCGATTGTAGTGACGATGGCGATGCTCTCTGCGGGTGCTTCGGCACAGGAGATGCTGCCCTATCAGAATCCCGAATTGTCGCCACGGGAACGTGCGGAGGACCTGCTGGGCAGGCTGACGCTGGAGGAGAAGGCAACACTGATGCTCGACGTGTCGGATGCTATTCCGCGACTGGGCATCAAAAAGTTCAACTGGTGGAGCGAGGCCCTGCATGGCATCGCCAACATGGGCAACGTGACCGTCTATCCCGAACCCATCGGCATGGCGGCTTCGTTCAACGACGAGCTGGTCTATGCCGTCTTCGACGAGGTGAGCGACGAAGGACGCGCCGCCTACAACAAGTGGCTCAGCGATGGGCACGAGGACCAGCGCTTCCACAGCCTGTCGGTGTGGACACCCAACGTAAATATCTTCCGCGACCCGCGTTGGGGGCGCGGTCAGGAGACCTACGGCGAGGATCCTTATCTTACTTCGCGTATGGGCGTGCAGGTGGTGAAAGGTCTGCAGGGCCCTTCGGACACTAAATACCGCAAGCTCTATGCCTGCGCCAAGCATTATGCCATACACAGTGGTCCGGAGTGGTCGCGCCACGAGGACAACATCATTGGCCTGTCGCCACGCGACCTGTGGGAGACCTATATGCCTGCCTTCAAGGCATGTGTGCAGAAGGGTGACGTGCGCGAGGTGATGTGCGCCTACCAGCGCTGGGACGACGAGCCGTGCTGCGGCAACCAGCGCCTGCTGCAGAAGATACTGCGCGACGACTGGGGCTTCAAGTACATGGTGGTGTCGGACTGCGGTGCTGTGTCGGACTTCTGGACGAGCCACAAGAGTTCGAGCAATGCCACGTTGGCGGCTGCCCATGGTTCGCTGGCGGGTACGGATGTGGAGTGCGGCTACAACTACGCCTATCGCAGCATCCCCGAGGCGGTGGCCAACGGACTGATTACCGAGGAGGATGTGAACAAGCACATCGTGCGCCTGCTGGAAGGTCGCTTCGAACTGGGAGAGATGGACGACCCGGAGCTCGTTTCGTGGTCGAAGTTAGGCCCTGAGATACTTAACTGCAAGAAGCACCAGCAGACGGCGCTCGACATGGCTCGGCAGACCATTGTGCTGCTGCAGAACCGTGGCAACGTGCTGCCTTTGCAGAAAGGTAAGAAAGTGGCCGTGATTGGCCCGAATGCCGATGATGAGGTGCTGATGTGGGGCAACTACAACGGCACACCCAACCAGACCACGACACTGCTGGAGGGTATCCAGATGCAGGTGGGCAAGAAGGGCGTGGTGAGCTTCAAGGGCTGCGACCTGGTGAACGAGAAGGAACTGGTGTCGTTCTACGACCAGTGCAGCATCGACGGCAAGACGGGCTTCCGTGGCACGTTCTGGAATAACCGTGATCGGAAGGGTGACGCTGTGGCTACACGCCAGCACACAAGGCCGATCAACGTAACCACCTACGGCAACTATGCATTTGCCCCCGGCGTGAACCTCACCGAATTCTCAGGACTGTATGAGACCGTGTTCCGCCCGAAGCAGACCTGCCAGGTGCTGCTCGATGTGGAGGGCTGCTCGTACTTCGAGGTGCTGGTGAACGGAGAGTCGAAGAACCGCCAATACACCTGGCGTACCACCGACACGCGCACCCTCATCGACGCCAAGGCGGGCGAGGAGTACAGTATCGAGATACGCTATGCACAGGTGGAGAACTGGAACGCCAACCTTCGGGTGGATATCGGACGCGAGGATGACGTCAATTATGATGCCCTCATCGCACGCCTGAAGGGCATCGAGACCGTGGTCTTCGCTGGTGGCATTTCGGCTCGCTTGGAGGGTGAGGAGATGCCCGTGAACCTGTCGGGCTTCAAGGGCGGCGACCGCACGGACATCGAGCTGCCGGCGGTACAGCGCAGGTTTCTCCAGAAGTTGCACGAAGCAGGCAAGCGCGTGGTGCTGGTGAACTTCTCGGGTTCGTGCATCGCTCTCGAACCGGAGACGGAGTCGTGCGATGCCATTGTGCAGGCATGGTATCCGGGCGAAAGGGGTGGTGAGGCGATAGCCGAGGTGCTCTATGGCAAGGTGAACCCTTCGGGCAAACTGCCTGTGACGTTCTATCGCAGTGTGTCGCAGCTGCCCGACTTCAAGGACTATTCGATGAAAGGACGCACCTATCGCTACATGACTGAGACGCCGTTGTTCCCCTTCGGCTTCGGACTGAGCTACACTTCATTCAGCGTGGGCGTGGCGGAGATGGTCGGACGGAGTGCCGTGGAGATACCTATTACTAATACGGGCGCGTGCGCAGGCACCGAAGTGGTGCAGCTCTATGTGCGCCGCGTGGATGACCAGGGAGGGCCAGTGCGGGCACTGCGAGGCTTCAAGCGCGTGACGCTCAAGGCTGGCGAGAGCACACGCGTGAGCATCCCGATCGATGATGAGACGTTCGAGACGTTCGACCCATCGACGAACACGATGCGCGTCCTGCCTGGGCAGTATGAGGTGTTCTATGGGACGAGCTCGGACGGCAGGGATCTGAAGTGCCTGGATGTGACGCTGTGACGATGGCAGCCAAACTTGGCTGCCGACGGAAACAAGAGGGCAGTCAGGAAGGGCGCTGACAGAAACGGGAAAGGGCAGCCCAAAATGGCTGCCCTTTCTTATGAGTCGGATTGGGTGTAGTGCTGCTCGTTGTATTCCTTGGGAGTCATGCCGTACATCTCCTTGAAGAGGGCGGAGAAGTTGTCGTGAGAGGCGAAGCCTACCTTGTACGCCACTTCGGCAATGGACATCTTCTTCTGCGAGAGGAGCTCGGCGGCCTTGATGAGGCGGATGTTGCGGATGTAGTTGCGAGGCGACTGGTTGGTGAGTTCCTTGAGCTTGCGGTAAAGGTGGACGCGACTGAGCCCGACTTCTTCGGCCACTTTCTCACCCGTCAGGGATGTGTCGCTCAGATGCTCGTTGATGACCTTGAGGACACGTTGCAGCAGACGCTCGTCGGGCGAGAGGAGCTGGGGCGTATCGACCTTGTCGGCGGGATTCTGTGTTCCGCTGAAGGAGCTGCGCAGGCGGCGCTGCTGCTCAAGGAGGTTTTGGACGGTCTTGAGGAGAATCTCGACGTTGAAGGGCTTCGAGATAAAGGCGTTGGCGCCGACTTCGAGGCTTGCCAAGCGGTCCTCGTCGCTCGTCTTGGCAGTGACGAGGATGATGGGGAGGAAGTTGAGCTGGACATTGCTTCGGATGCGCATACAGAGCTGTATGCCATCGACTTCGGGCATCATGAGGTCGGTGACGACGAGCGAGAAGGCATCGGGTTGTGCCAACAGGATTTCGAGGGCTTCGCGACCGTTGGCGCAGGCGGTGACGCGGTAGCGTGTGCCAAGTTCGTGCACGAGGTAGGAGCGCACCTCGAAGTCATCGTCCACCACCAGGATGCGCAGACCGTGGGCTTTGTCGGTCTTTGCATTGTCGGCCTCCTGGCTCTCCAGCAGCGAGTCGTGGAGGATGGTGACGGGATTGATTGCCGTTGGCAAGGGGGCTTCGGCAGAGGCTTCGGTTGAGGTGATGAGTTTCTCGTACTGTGCGTAAGCCTTCTCGTCGGCAGGCAGCATTACGGTGAATCGCGTTCCCTTGCACGAGGGATTGTCAGCTACCTCGATGTTGCCATGATGTAGATGGACGAGGGAATGAACGAGGTTGAGGCCAATGCCGGTGCCCAATGACGTACTGCCTGACTGGTGGACCTGATAGAAACGGGTGAAGATTTCCTTGCGTTCGGAGGGTGCAATGCCTATGCCTGTGTCGGTGACCTCGATGCAGAGCATATTGTCACTGATCAGCGAGGAGACCTCGATCTTGCCTCCCTTGGGTGTGAACTTGATGGCGTTGGTGAGCAGGTTGAGGATGATCTTGGTGAGAGCTTCCTCGTCGATCCAAAGCAGGGTGGACGGGTCGATGCTATTCGAGTAGGACAATGTGAGGTTGCGGGCTTCGGTAAGGTCGAGCACCGAGTAGCAGAGGCTTTGCAGCAGGGACACGGGCGACTGGAGATGGCACTGGAGCTTCATCTGCGACTTGTCGATCTTGCGCAGATCCATCAGCTGGTTCACCAGGGCGAGCACACGGTTGGCATTGCGGTTGATGAGTTCGTAGGCCTGTTGGTCCTCGGGGGTGTTGTTGCGCTTCATGAGCTTCTGGAGGGGACTGACGACGAGGGTCATGGGGGTTCGGAACTCATGGGCGATGTTCATGAAGAACTGCAGCTTGGCATCGTTGATGGCATTCTCGCGCTCCTTTTCGATCTTGAGCCGACGTTCGGCAGTGCGGCGGCTCAGGAGCTGCCAGATGAGCCAGATGATGACGGCAAGGATGGCGAGCCACAGGATGACTGCCCACCATGCGAGATACCAGGGTCGCTCGATGAAGATGCTGATGGTCTGCACTTCGGAGGTGATGCCTTCCTGTTCGGTCTGGAAGCGGAAGATGTGGCTGCCCGAAGAGATATGGCTGAACGACACGAGGTTCATGGCAGGCGGGAGTGTCTGCCATGCGTCGTGGTCCATCGAGTAGCGGTAGATGACGCTTCGTGTCAGCAGGATGGGGCGAGTGGCCAGTTCAAGGGTGAACGAGTTGTCCTGGTTGCTGATATTATAGACACCGTCCTTGTCGGGAAGGATGTTGTTCTGGGCAGCGGACAGGCGTACAACACGGGGTGTGCAGTATTGCGTCTGATGGGTTATTTCGTGGGGCTTGAACCAGGTGATGCCCATGGTACCTCCGAACCATAGTGTCCCGTCGTCGTCGCGCATGGCAGCGTTCTTGTAGAACTCGCCGCTCTGAAGGCCGTCCTGGATAGTGTAGATGCTGAACGACCTCTGCTGCATATTGAACTTGGCGAGGCTGGTGCCGCAGCTGACCCACAGGTTGCCCTCGCCGTCGGTCTGTGAGGCGAAGACGTTGTTGCTCGGCAGGCCATTCTGCGAGGTGTAGGTCTGTGAGTCGTGCGTCTGGGTGTTGAACATGATCAGTCCGATGTTGGTGCAAAGGCTGATTTCGGTAGCCGAGCAACGAGTGATGCTATAGATGATGATGGTGCTGAAGAAGTGCTCGACTTCGCGGTTGGGGTCGGCGGGATGGTAGATGACCAGACCGTCGTAGGTGCCGAGGTAGAGTGCATCGAGCAGGGGATCGTAGCAGAGGGCTCCGCTCCAGTCGCACGACGGCGTGGTCTCCTGCAGGACGAAGATGCCCTGCTTCTCGTCATAGCGCAACAAGCCCTGGCCCATGGAGGCTGCCCACAGCGTACCGCGCTTGTCTTCGGCAAAGTCATAGACGTTGCTGACGGGGTTCCTGGAGGTTGCGAAGGGCACATTACGGAACGTGCCGGAGCTGCGGTTCACGATGCCTGCGCCTTGGCGATAGGAGCCCACCCAGAGGCGATGCTGCCGATCCTCGTAGATGTTCATGATGGCCGAAGGAATGGACCACGGGTCAGAGGTGCATGGGAAGTGACGGCGTGTCTGGCCTTTGGCATCGAGGCAGAACAGTCCGCCATTGTCGGTGCCCACCCATAGGAGTCCCTCATGGTCGCGAAGGAGGGAGGTGATGCAGCGGTCGCCGACGGTGTTGTAGTGCTGCGAATGGGGACCATAGTAATGGAAATCGACGGCATTGTGAGAGATGACGAACACGCCTTTCTGATAAAGGGCCATCCAGACATCGCCGTTGCGTGAGACCGCTACGGAGTGTACCTTTTGTGTGCGGGAGTCGATCTGCGCATTGTCGAACTCGCAGGGCGACATGGTGCCCTGCAGACAGTCGTAGATGAAGATGCCATCGCCATCGGTGCAGACATACATTTGCTGTGTGCCCGGGATGGTGCGCAATTCGTGTACGGTATAGTTGTCGGTAGCCGACGATACCTCCTCGAAGTTGTTCGACCCGGCTTCGAAACGGTAAAGGCCACGCAGTTCGCCTCCCGCATAGATTTTGCCGTCGGGACCCAGGCCGAGACTGGTGAAGCTCTTGATGTTGTCGCTGATGGGGAGCACGCTGACGTTGCCTTGATTGTCGAGGCGATACATGCCGGCATCGAACTTGATGACCCAGACGTTGCCGGCATAGTCCTCGCAGCAGCGATAGGACATGGTGGCATGGGGCGTGAGCGGATTAGCCAAGGCATGAGGTTGGCCGTCGGCATCGAGATGGATGGTGAAGGTGATGTTGCCCGTTGCCATGAAGTCACCGTTGGACAACTTGCAAAGGTCGCTGATGTTGCCCGGACCGATGTGCTGTGCCGAGTCGATGATGAGTGTGGTGAAGTCGTCGGTCTGCGGACGATACATCTGCACGCCTGACACTGTGCCGACCATGACGTGACCGTCGTCGTCGGTACACAGGGTACGTACGAAGTCGCTCTGCAGCGAATGGGGGTTGGCAGGGTCGTTGCGGTAGGTGATGAATTGCGACCCGTCGAAGCGGCAAAGGCCGTCTTCGGTGGCTATCCAGATGGTCTCGTCGGCTCCCTCCTTGATCTCGTTAATGAGGCTGTTGGACAGATTGTCGTCGGTCGTGAAGAGCAGATTGACGTTTGCCCACGACGGTGCAGTCAAGGCGAATATCACCAAAATGGAGCAGTAACGCAGGTGTGTCAGTGGCATTAAGCGTGTCATCATGTGTGTATGATAATAATTTGCGGGTGCAAAGATATGAATTATTTTGTAAAAAAACCAAAAAAAATGTTACAAAAATTTTATAGTACGTAACATTTCGCTTTTTTTTGCATGTGTAACAGGCGAGGGTGTCGGTGATAAAATAATTTTTGGCGGTTTCGGGCAATCTCCTTATCTTTGCGCCATGAAAAGCAAAAATACGCACAAATTTATGAAAAGTCAACCGAAACGAATGAACCTTGTAGCCGCTGCTGTTGTCATGGCGATGGCATTGCTTGGCGCAGGCTGCGGAACTCCGAATGAGCCTGTCCCCACCGAACCCACCGGAGAGGCGATGTTCGACGACCTGACCTATGTCGGCAGTGACAGCTATTACGACGAGCATCCGCTGGAGGGAGCCTCGGAATTCTACAATCCCCTTCTTCCCGGATTCTACTCCGATCCTGCCATCTGTTCGAATGGCAAGGGCGACTACTATCTGGTCACTTCGACGTTCACTTATTTCCCTGGTGTGCCCATCTTTCACAGTCGCGACCTGGTGAACTGGCGTCAGATCGGACATGTGCTGAGCCGGGAGTCGCAACTGGTGAACATGGTGGGTCAGCATGTGAGCGGCGGCATCTTTGCACCGGGCTTGAGCTACAATCCCAAGACGGGAACCTACTACATGATCACCACCAACGTGGGCGCAGGCAACTTCTATGTGAAGACCACTGACCCCGCTGGACCGTGGAGCGACCCGATCTATGTGCCTTCGGTTCGCGGCATCGACCCTTCGATTTTCATCGACGACGATGGCAGGGCCTACGTTGTGAACAACGACGATGCTCCTGACGACAAGCCCGAATATCCCGGACATCGAACGGTGCGCCTTCAGGAACTTGACTTGGCCACCGACCAGATGGTGGGCGAGCGCCGCATCCTTATCGACAAGGGCTGCCGGCCCGAAGAGAGGCCCATCTGGTGCGAAGGGCCACACATCTATAAGATCAATGGCTACTATTACCTGATGACCGCCGAGGGCGGTACGGGCGACTGGCATTCGGAGGTCATCTACCGTTCGAAATCGGTCTGGGGACCGTATGCGGCCTACAAGGGCAACCCGATACTGACGCAGCGCACGCTCGACAACAATCGCCCCGACCCCATCACCTGTGCGGGTCATGCCGACTTGGTGCAGGCGCAGGAGGGCGACTGGTGGGCAGTCTTCCTGGCCTGTCGGCCCGTGAAGGAAAACTTCGAGAACCTGGGCCGCGAGACATTCATGCTGCCTGTGATGTGGACCGATGACGGCTGGCCTGTAATCTGCAACGATGGCGACATCGTGAGCCGTACACTGCATCGCGAAGGCGTCAGACCCGAACATCGCGAAGGAGGCGACGATTGGGTGGGCAATGGAAACTTTGCCATGCAGTTCGACTTCGATGCCGAGCGTCTGCCCATGCAGATGATGACGCTGCGCTCCAGTGGCACCGACAAGTATTCGCTCAGCAAGCGTCCAGGCTGGCTGACCCTGAAGGAGGATAGCATCGACCTGGGCGACAAGGATACGCCAAGTGCCGTCTTCATGCGCCCGCAACATCATCGATACACATGCCAGACGCGTATGCAGTATGTGGCAGGAAGTGAAACGAGCCAGGCAGGCCTGACACTCTTCAAAGATGAGACCCATTACCTGAAACTTTGTGCCACCCAAGGCAAGCTTCAACTCCTGAAGATGACTCCCGAGGGATGTGACGTCCTCGCCGAGCAGCCCCTCACGCAGGGCGAGGTGGAACTGCGTGTCGAGAGCGACGGCCTCCTGTTCGCCTTCAGTTACAGCCTCAATCGTGGAAAGGATTGGAAGACAATCGGCGAACCACAGCCCACGGCTTTCCTATCGACACGCGACGCAGGAGGATTCACGGGTACGATGATCGGCCTCTTTGCAAAAAAGTAACAGTAAACACTACATATACATTAATTAAATCAAACAAATGAGAAAAGCAATGCACAAGCAACTTTCCCTTCGTCGTGACCGAAGGGAACACCGGCTACTTGCAGCACTGGTCAGCTTGTTGTGCCTATGTCTCACCACGGCATGGGCTCAGACAGGCGGCATGGTGAAGGGAGTGGTCGTGGACGCCACTGGCGAGTCGGTCATTGGCGCATCGGTTGTACTGAAGTCTGACAAGACACAAGGTACGGTCACCGACCTTGACGGCAACTTCTCACTCAGGTTGCCAAGTAGGGAATCGACACTGGTCATCTCGTTCGTTGGCATGATCACCCAGGAGGTCAGGGCAGTGGTTGGCCAGCCCCTTCGCATCACGCTCGAAGAGGACAAGGCACAGCTCGAAGAGGTCATCGTGGTGGGTTACGGCCAGCAGAAGAAGGCCTCGGTGGTAGGTGCTATCACACAGACCACCGGCAAGACGCTGGAACGCGCCGCCGGCATCACCAACGTCGGACAGGCGCTGACGGGTAACCTGCCGGGCGTCATTACCAACCAGTCGGATGGTATGCCGGGCGAAGAAGAGCCCCAGATCGTGATCCGTGGCTCCTCCACCTGGAACAACTCCTCACCGCTCATCCTCGTGGATGGCATTGAGCGCCCCCTTTCGTCGGTCGATATGGGTTCGGTGGAAAGCATCTCCGTACTGAAGGATGCGTCAGCCACCGCAGTCTATGGCGTGAAGGGTGCCAACGGCGTGATCCTCATCACCACCAAACGCGGTCAGGAAGGCCGCCCGCAGATCAACGTGAGCGCCAATGCCATCATGAAGATTCCGTCGAAACTCCCTGGCAAGTATGATTCGTACGATGCCCTGATGGCACGCAACGTTGCTGCCGAGCACGAATTGAACCTCAATCCTACCTCGTGGGCAGATGTTCATTCGATGGACTTCATCAGCAACTATCGCAATCAGACCACCCTCGAGCAGCGCGAACGCTATCCGAACGTAGATTGGCAGGATGCCATGTTCAAGGACTACTGTATGTCGTACAATGCTGCCGTCAACGTGACCGGCGGCACGAAGGACGTGAAGTACTTCGCTGCCGTCGATTTTGTGAACGAAGGCGACCTCTACAAGACTTACGACTCGGGTCGTGGCTATAAGGCCGGCTTCGGCTACAACAAGCTGACCGTGCGTTCGAACCTTGACTTCAAGCTCACGCCGACCACTACCTTCAAGGTGGGTCTCTCGGGCTCGTACGGCGTTTCGGAGGCTCCATACTCCTATTCGCAATATGCCGATGCCAACGACACTTGGCAGTTGCAGCAGCGCTGGGCCGGTGCCTACAACATTGCTCCTGACGTATTCATACCACAGTATGCCGACGGCTCGTGGGGCTTCTATCCGCTCGTTTCGAACGTTTCGAACTCTATTGAGGCTGTGACCCTCGGTGGCACCAACAAGGCCACCACCACCCGCATCTATACTGACTTTGCAATCGAGCAGGATCTCTCGTTCATCACCAAGGGCTTGAGTTTCCGTGGTCTCGTGTCGTGGGACAATAGTTTCCGCGAATCCAGACGAGGCATCGATGACCTTTACAAGTCGGCATCGCGCAACAAGTGGATTGACCCTGAGACGGGCATCGTCCAGTATAAGAACAGCTATGATACAGCCAACCATTACGACGAAGTGACTACCGTCACCTGGACCAACAACAATGGTGAGGTACAGAATGGAAACACTTATCGTAATCTCTACTATCAGTTGCAGCTCAACTGGGCACGCAAGTTCGGCCTTCATGACCTCACGGCGATGGGCGTATTTACCCGCAACGAGGGTGCTACTGGCTTGATGATCCCCAGCTACCGCGAGGACTGGGTCTTCCGTCTGACCTATAATTATGCCGACCGTTATCTGGCCGAATATAATGGTGCCTACAATGGCTCGGAGCAGTATGGTCCCGACAATCGTTTCGGATTCTTCAATTCGGGTGCCTTGGGCTGGACAATATCCAACGAACCATGGATGAAGCCCGTCACTGAAATCAAGGTCTTCGGCAAGCAGCTCATCGACATGCTGAAGATCCGTGCCTCCTACGGTGAGATCGGCGACGACTCCTACGGACGCTATGGCCCCAACCAGCAGCGCTTCCTCTACCTCACGCAGTGGCAGTACTTGCCCGACAATGCCGCTCGTATGGACAACAGCGATGGCAAGAGCAACTACAAGTTCTATCGCGAATCGCAGGTAGGCAACACCGATATCCATTGGGAAGTTGTCAGGAAGCTGAATGTCGGTGTCGATTATTCGTTCTTGAACGGCTTGCTGGCCGGTTCGCTGGAGTTCTTCCAGGATAAGCGTAGTGATATCGTCCTTGGCGCAGGTACCCGTTCGGTGCCGGCCTACTTCGGACAAAATCCTCCTACCGCCAACTTGGGTAAGGCAACCACCAAGGGTTACGAACTGGAACTTCGTGTGAACCACACCTTCACAGGCGGACATCGCGTGTGGGGCAATTTCAGTATGACCCATGCAGCCAGCAAAATCAACTATCGTGAGGATGCCGAGCTGTTGCCCAGCTATCGCAAGCAGGAGGGTTATGCCATCGGTCAGCAGCGTGCTGTGCTCAATGGCGACTATATCAATACGCAAGACGAACTCTATGGTTCGCCCAAGCACGATTCGTCCGACGGACAGAAACTCGTAGGCGACTATCAGGTGGTTGATTTCAATGGCGATGGCCAGATTTCGAACGATGATACCGTTCCTTACGCCTTCACCGGTATTCCCGAGAACACCTACAATGCAACCATCGGTTACGAGTGGAAGGGCTTCTCTTGCTTCGTGCAGTTCTATGGCGTAAGCAACGTGACACGTGACGTGAACCTCACTTCATTCGGCAGCAAGTTAAATACAGTCTATGACCAGGGTAGCTGGTGGAGTGAAGCAGGCAAAGATGCCGACGTTGTCACACCGCGCCTGAACACCTCTCCTACCTATTATTATGGCACTCAGATGCTGTACGACGGTTCGTATATCCGACTGAAGAACGTCGAAATAGCCTACACTTGGAGCAAGAAGGACTGGATTCGTCACCTCGGCATCTCAAGCCTGAAGCTTTTCGTCAGCGGCAACAACCTCTGGATGTACACCAACATGCCTGACGACCGTGAGACCAACGGTGCGTACAGTGGCGGTGGCGGTGCTTATCCTACCGTGAAGCGTATCAACTTCGGTCTGAAGTTCAGTCTCTAATCCTTGACAAAACGAATTGAAACTCTTAATGACGATTCATCAATATGAGACATACATTATATAATATATTAATAGGAACGGCGATGGGCACCCTGGCACTGATGGGCAGCTCATGCACCGACTATCTCGACAAGGAGCCCAGCTCGGAGGTGTCGTCGGAAGTCGCCTTCCAGAACTTCAACAACTTCCAGGGATATGTCGAGGAGATTTACAACTGCATCCCCGACAAGGAGAGCTGCTACTGGTGTACGACTTTCAACTGGGGTGAAGACGAGATCATGAATGCAGGCGAAGGCGATAATCACTTCAGTCACCAGATGGACTTGGGCAATCTGAGATACTGGTTCAACGGCAATTCTCAGAACTACTTGGGCGGACGAGAAGTTGATCCCACAAGTGACGATAAATTCAATCACCGTATTTGGGGACATGCTTTCTATTGTATCCGCAAATGCAACTTGGGCCTTGAAAACCTTGCACTGATGACCAGTGCCACACAGGAGGAGCGTAACCTCATCGAAGGTCAGCTCTATTTCTTCCGTGCGTGGTGGCACGAGGAACTGGTGCAGTATCTGGGAGGTCTTCCCTATCTTGACAAGGTGCTCGATGGTGGCCAGGCACTGCAGGAGCCACGTCTCCCTTACCGCGAATGCTGCGAGCGTATTGCCGCCGACTTTGCCAAGGCTGCTGAGTTGCTGCCTATCAACTGGGAAGAGACCACTCCAGGCAGGGCTAATTCGGGACACAACCAGGTGCGCGCCACGCGTGCTGCAGCGTTGGCATACGCCGGCAAAGCATTGCTTTGGGCTGCATCTCCACTCACCAATGGTGATCCGGATGCCATTGCACCTCAGCCAGGTTCGTCGAACACCTACGCTTATAATCAGGCTACTGCTGCCAAGGCTGCCGAGTATCTTGGCAAGGCGTTGCTTGCTGCCAATGACTCCAAGAGTCCTTACGCGCTCGTGAAGTTTGACTATAGTGATATCTATAATCATGTCGAGACAACCTCGTCGGACAACAACTACCACGAAATCTTCTACACCGTCAGCCAAAACTGGATGCAGCCCGGCTCGACAGAGTGTGTGTTCCGTGGTCCTGGTCATGAAGGCAACGGCACCAACTGGAACTTTGCAAAGCTTTGGGGTTCGAAGATCAACTCACTCGTTGAGCATGACAAGATCATCCACATGCCCACAGCCAACTATGTGAACTATGCCTACGGTATGGCCAACGGACGTGCCCTTGATGATCCGCAGTCCGGGTTCGACCCGACACATCCTTTCAAGGACCGCGATCCCCGCTTCTATCACGACATCATTTTCGACGGTTTCCGCTTTGTGACCACTACCATCGGTGAGGAGGGCGACGATGCCCAGTTCCGCGAGCAGCAGTACTGCGACTTCGAGACCAATGGTACCATGCGTCATGACAACCTGGGTTCTCGTACAGGCTACTTCTGCCAGAAGCTCATTCCACATCAGTGCAACAAGTACGACAACTATTATGGCTGGTCGTTCAGCCTGCAGGCTTATCTGCCCTACATGCGATTGGCAGAGATCTACCTGCTCTATGCTGAGGCCTTGGCAGCATCGGGTCAGAACACCGCAGGAGGCTGCACCCTCACCGCTGTGGATGCCATCAACGTGCTGCGCAACCGCGTAGGCTGTGCTGAGGTGGCTGATGACCTGAAGTCGGGTAATGCACTGATGGAGACCATCCGTCGTGAGCGTGCCTGCGAGCTTGCCTTCGAAGGCTTCCGCTGGAACGACCTGCAGCGCTGGTGCCTGCTCGACAAGGCTCCCTACAACCTGAAGCAGAGCGCCGAGTTCTCGCGCATCATGCCTAACGAAATTATTGAAGTCAAGGATGCTTCAGGTAACACGATGAAAATCAGTATCGAGAACGAGTGGTATCGCAATAACGACCCACGCGATGCTGAGGTAAAAGGATGGAGCCTTTCGACCATCGTCGAGCGCCCATTCACTGCCAAGCACTACTGGTTCCCCTTCCCCGACAGCGAAGTTTATCTCTACGAGGATTTCAAGCAGAATCCCGGCTGGTAAAAGATAGAGAAAGAAAGACAAAGTTTTTCCTAAATAAAAAATATTCATTCGCATGAATACAACATATTTCAAATACCTGCTGCTGCCTGCCGCGTTGCTTTCGACCGTCAGCTTTGCACAAGGGCTGGACGACGAAGACGCAGCACAGAAGGTGAAAGTAGCCTTCCGCAGTGTGCCACAGGAGGATTTGCTGGGTGGTGTGTCGGTGCTCGACTATGAGGAACTCGCCGCTAAGAACAACAACACCTACAGCCTCGACAATATGCAGGGCTATGTCTCTGGTTTCAACGGAGCTTCTCTTTGGGGCCAGACCGATTATCTGGTGCTCGTTGACGGTGTGCCCCGTGATGCCGACAACGTGAAGCCCGACGAGATTGCACAAGTGACCTTCATGAAGGGTGCCCAGGCCGTAGTGCTCTATGGTAGCCGCGCTGCCAAGGGTGTCATCCTGATCACCACCAAGCGAGGCAACGACCAGGACCTGCAGATCAAGGTGAGTGCCAATACCGGCTGGAACGTGGCTAAGTCGTTCCCCGAATATCTGGGTGCCGCCGAGTATATGACCCTCTACAACGAGGCACTTGTCAACGATGGTTATGCCAAGAAGTACAGCGATGAAACCATCTACAACACCTATGCCGGAGTGAACCCCTATCGCTATCCCGACATCAATCTCTATTCGAGCGATTACCTCAAGAAGGCCTACAACCGCTCAGAGGTGGTGGCCGAGTTCCGTGGTGGTGCCAAGCGTACCCACTACTACACCAACATCGGTTACCAGCGTTCGGGCGACAACCTGGATTACGGCAACACCAAGGATGACTATACCGACCGCCTCAACGTGCGTGGCAACGTCGATATGCAGATATCCGATATGATCAGTGCATTCGTCGATGCCAATGTGACCTTCTACAGTGCGCGTTCGGCTTCGAACACCGACTTTTGGGTGCTGCCAGTTCGCTGCGTCCCAACCGTGTGGTAGGTTTCATCCCCATGTCCTATCTGGATCCGCTCAATCCTACAACGTCCGACCTGATGAGTACTGCCCGACTCTTCGACGGCAGCTTCATCGGTGCTCCATCCGACCCCGTTGAGAGCGAATACACCAACGTCATTGCCAATGGTTTTGCTGCTGGTACGAGCAAGTACAACAGCCGTCACTTCGAGTTCTCGCTGGGTATGAACTTTGACCTTAACCGCGTGCTCAAGGGTTTGACCTTCTCGACGATGTTTGCCGTCGATTATGCCACAGCCTATTCGACCAACTACACCGACACCTATGCCATCTACATCCCCCAGTGGGGTAACTACAATGGCAAGGAGGTGATCACCTCGCTTGTGAAGCAGAACAATGATGAGCATTCGGGTATTCAGGGCGTAGGTGGTTCGACCTACCGACAGACCATCGACTTCAATGCCCATTTTGACTACAACCGCAGCTTCAACGATGTGCACAATGTGAGTGCCATGCTGCTTGCCAACGGTTATCAGCAGTCGCAGTCGGGCGAGTACCACAAGACCAGCAATGTCAATGCCGGCCTGCTTGCCTCCTACAACTATGCACACCGGTACTACGCTGAGTTCGGTTCTGCACTGCTCCATAGCGCAAAGCTCGCCGAGGGCAATCGCAAGGGCTTCAGCTACAGCTTCACCGCAGGATGGAACATTGCCCATGAGACATTCCTCGAAGGCTCTGTCTTCGACGACCTGAAGCTCAGCGCTTCTTACAGTTTGCTCAGCCAGGATATCGACGTCGAGAGCTATGGCATGTATGCCCCTGACTTCAACAACAACCACGACGTATGGTGGGGTTGGGGTGTAGGCGATGCCCAGCAGGCAACAACTTCGAGACGTGGTTCGAACAAGAACCTCGACTACATCAAGCGCAAGGAGTTCAGCGTAACGCTGCAGGGTGCATTGCTTGAGAAGTCTCTCAGTTTCGAAGCATCTTACTTTCGCACCACTACCGAAGGTCTGATCATCGTGCCTAACAACCTCTATCCGAGCTATTTCTCGACCTATTGGCCTGATGCATCGTTCGTGCCTTACACCAACTATAACGATGACTTGCGTTACGGCTTTGAGGCAGGTATCAACTACAAGAAGCAGCTCACCGACGACTGGATGGTAGGTGCAGGTGCCAGCATGACCTGGTACGACACCGAGGCCAGCAAGCGCGACGACTCGCAGTATGCCGATGCCTATCAGTATCGCGAGGGCACAGAGCTCGATGCCATCTGGGGCTATGAGTGCATGGGCATTTTCAAGAGCGACGACGAGGTGGCTGGAGCTCCTGAGCAGAAGCTCGGCGAGACGCCCAAGGCCGGTGACCTCCGCTACAAGGACCAGAACGGCGATGGTGTGATTGACAACAAGGATCAGGTCAATCTGGGACGTGGCGGCTGGTATGGCAATCCGCTCACCGTCGGTGTCAACTTCACCCTCAAGTATAAGGGTTTGAGCCTCTTCGTCCTTGCCACAGGTGGATTCGGTGGTCAGGCAGTGAAGAACAACAGCTACTGGTGGATACATGGCGACTCGAAGTACAGCGTTGTGGTGCGCGACCGTGCCATCGTCGATCCGAACACCCATACGGTGACCAATGCTTCGTCGGCAGCCTATCCGCGTTTGACCACAGGTAGTGGCTCGAACAACTTCGTGACCTCCGACTACTGGCTCTACGACACCGACCAGTTCAACCTCCAGAAGGTTCAGCTCACCTACGACTTCCCCGCTTCGCTCTTCGAGGGCAGCAAGGTGGTCAAGGGCATCAGCATCTTCGCCAATGGCAGCAACCTGCTCAAGATTGCCAAGGAGAAGGAGATCTTGGAGATGAACGTAGGCTCTGCACCGCAGAACCGCTTCTATCAGATTGGAGCTTCGGTTAAGTTCTAAATCAGCTTGTAAGGAAATGCAATTCCCAAAAAGACATAAAGAAATGAAAACTATCAAACATATACTGTCCGTAGTGCTTATGGGTATAACCCTTGCCTCCTGCGATGACCTCTTTGAGCCTGCCCAGGAGAATCTCAAGGACGTCAGTTCGATGTACGGCGATGCCAACTATGCACAGGGCATTTTAGGCAATGCCTACATCCTGCTGCCCTATTCCAACTCTCCACAGACCGACCTTGCCACCGACGATGCAGTCTCGAACGACCAGTCGAACAGCTACCTGCAGATGGCTACAGGCGCATGGTCTGCCGAGAATGACCCCACTTCGCAGTGGAAGAACCGCCTGAATGCCATCCAGTATGTCAACATCATGGTGGCTAATGCCGATAAGGTAGCCTGGAGTACCGACGAGGGACTGCAGCGCCTCTTCACCGACCTCTTCAAGGGTGATGCCTACGGTATGCGCGCCCTGCAGCTCTTCTACCTGCTGCGCGCCCATGCCGGTATGGTCGATGGTGTGAGCGAGATGATGGGTGTGCCCATCCTGCGCGAGTTTCAGGAGGCAGATGCCGACTTCAATCAGCCGCGTGCCACCTTCCGTGCCTGCATCGATTCGATCATGGTGGATATCGACCGTGCCCTCGAACTCCTGCCCTATGAGTATAACGACATCAGCGATGACAATGCAGTGCCTGCCAAGTACAGGAGTCTGGGTATCTCGGCCGGCAAATACACCCGTGCCTTCGGCTATCATCAGAAAGGCAAGATCAACGGCATGATTCTGCGTGCCTTGCGTGTCCAGGTCGCCCTGTTTGCCGCTTCGCCCGCATACGCCAATTATTCAGGTATCTCGATGGAGCAGGCTGCCCGCTATGCTGCCGAGCTCATCGACACCAAGGATATGCCTGCCGACGGATACAAGTGGTTTGCCAACACAGCCGAAATCGGAGGTCTGAACAAGGGCTACAACTCCAGCGAGAGCATCTGGCAGACCAACGTCAGCGAGCGTCATGACCTGGAGAGCAACTACTACCCCCCGTCGATCAACGGCCTGGGCCGCTGCAATCCCTCGCAGAACCTGGTCGATGCCTTCCCGATGTCGAATGGTTATCCCATCACCGATAGCCGTTCGGGCTACAATCCGCAGAATCCCTACGCTGATCGTGACGGACGCCTTGCCGCCTACATCCTCTACGATGGCCAGTCGATCGGTTCGGCAGGCACCACTATCATCACAGGCACCTACGAGGCCAACAATATCAACGGTTTGAATTATACCGTCGGTTACTCCACCCGTACGGGCTACTATATGCGTAAGCTCCTTCGTCCCGATGTGAACCTCAATCCGTCGAATATCACCAACCAGAAGAGCTACGATGCCCGTATCCGCTGGACCGAGATGTTTCTCGACTATGCCGAGGCAGCCAATGAGGCTGTTGGCCCCGAAGTTGCCGTGGCAGGAAGCAAGTGGACAGCCAAGAGCGTCATCAAGTCGCTGCGTGAGCGTGCGGGTATCTGCCCCGGCACTGACGACCCCTATCTCAACGAATGTGTGCAGAGCAAGGAGAAGATGCGTGAGCTGATCCGCAACGAGCGCCGCCTGGAGCTTTGCTTCGAGAATCATCGCTTCTACGACCTCCGCCGCTGGCAAGTGGATTTGAACAAACTCAATGAGACGGTCAAGGGAGCAGAAATCAGTGCCGCCGATGCCGGGTTCAAGACCATCGACGTCGAGCCTCGCAACTACAAGGACTATCAGTACTTCGCTCCAATCCCGTACTCCGAGATCCTGAAGTACAATGCCCTCCAGCAGAACAAGGGATGGTAAGCACTTTCATCCAATTGTTAATTGTTAATTATTTATTGTTAATTGGAATAATATCATTTGCAATGAAAAAAACAATCTATATGTCACTGATGCTTTTTGCTGCCGTCGCCACGACAGGTTGCAAGAACGGTGACCAGGATTTCGACGATTTCGAGGGAGGCACCACTGTCTATTTCCCTTATCAGTATCCTGTTCGCACCATCCTGCTGGGCGATGGCGTGGAATACAGCACCGAGCTCGACAATGCCCACCGCTTCAAGGTGATGGGCTACGGAGCCGGTACTTACGATTCCTACGAATTCACCTTCAATGTTGCCGTTGATGAGAGCCTGGCTCAGGGTGTCACCTTCAAGGACGGTCGTGCAGTCACCGTGCTGCCAACGAGCTATTATCAGCTTGCTAGCACCACATCGACCTATGCTGGCAACCGCATGAGCGGTGTGGAGGTGCAACTCACCGATGCCTTCTTCCAGGATCCTGCCTCAATCACCCAGACCTACGTTCTTCCTCTTCGTATGAGCGGTGTGAAGGGTGCAAGCAAGATTCTCGAGGAGATGGACTACACGCTCTACTGTGTGCGCTACGTCAATCCTTGGGAAGGCTACTACCTCGTAAAGGGTACGGCCTCCGAAATCGAGAAGTGCGCAATTGTGCACACCACTACCACTTCGCTCACCACATGCGAATACACTAATGTGGATGGTGTGAAGATGACGCTGAGCTTTGGTAGCGAGAAGGACGACAACTGCACCATCACGGGCGATGGCGTTTTGGGCAGCGGCAACTATGGCCATGGCACCGAAGCCAAGGCTTGGGGCAACAAGGACCGCAATGCGCTCTACCTCAAATATACAGCAGGCGGCAAGTCGTACGACGAAACCCTCGTGCTTCAGCGCCGAGGTGAATTTGCCGGTACTGTCATAGAGTTCAACTAATAAAAAGTACGAAGATGAAAAATATCAACCAATGGCTGACTGCTGCGGCAGGTGTCCTACTGCTGACCTCATGTGCCGACTTCCTGGAGACCAACGATTACACCGTTTCCCGTCCCGGCAATGCTGAACTGTATGACTACCTCAACGAGTACCAGCCTCTCAAGGAATATCTCGACCGCTCCGCTCACCCCGGTTTCAAGGTGAGCGCAGCGCTCACTGCCTCAGAGTTCAACAACAAGGGAATGCTCTATGCCCTCACCACAGCCAACTTCGACGAGATAGTGGCCGGTAATGCCATGAAGATGGGATCGGTAGTCGATGACAAGGGCAACATGAACTTCTCGACCGTCACTGCATTTGTCAACGCAGCTGAAGATGCCGGGCTTACCGTCTATGGTCACACCCTGGCATGGCATTCGCAGCAGCCCGTGAAGTGGCTCAACTCTCTGGTAGCCGACATCGAACTGCCCATCCCCGAGGGCGGCGGCAACCAATGCCTGAAGATGACCACGACCGGACCCAGCGAGAATGTTTGGGACTATCAGCTCAACTATACCCTGCCACAGCCCCTTCAGGCCGGCAAGACCTATAACGTCTCTGTCAGCGCCAAGGCTACCAACGGGCTCAACGAAGTGCCCTTCTGGCCATGCGACGCCCAGGGTGCCGTGCTCTACACGGGCTTTGGCGGCCTGGCAGCCGGTGGCGACATGACTACGCTCAGCCTCACATTCACCGCCTCGGCCGACTACAAGTACCTGCAGTTCTCGCTCGGCAAGCTCGATGGCGACTTCTTCCTCGACGACTTCGTGGTCACCGAGGCAGGTTCGGACGAGAACCTGGTGGCCAATGGCAGCTTCGACGAGGAGGTCAAGCTCAAGGACGTAGGCTGGCAGGAGGATGGCAACGTGCCCGGCAACACGTGGTGGAAATATTCGTGGGTGAACTTCATGGTAGGCATGGAGCAGCTCGGTGGAGCCAGCTACACCATCGAATGGGTGAACCACCTCACCAACAGCGAAATGGCTGAAGGCCAACCGATGGACAACTTTGTGGTGCGCGAACCCGGCAAGGGCGACGTGCCCGGCACCCCCATCGCCGAGGGTCCCGACGGCAAGAACTGCATCAAGATCACGTCGATCGACAATCCTGCCAACTCGTGGGACACGCAGTTCTTCATCTACACCCCCGACCGTGCCTGGGCAGCCGGCGAAGCCTACAGGCTCTCGTTCTGGTATCGTGCCAGCCGCGAAGCTGGCTGCGAGACGCAGTGCCACAATGCCCCAGGCGGCTATATGCACTGGCAGATGCTCGCCTCGAACCCTACCTTCACCACCGAATGGCAGCACTACGAGGCTGAGGGCACCATCCCCGCTGAGGGCGACGGTATGCACACCATCGCCTTCAACCTCAACGTCTCGCCTGTCGCCACCGACTACTACTTCGCCGACATCCGCTGGAGCACGCAGCAGAAGAGCGTCGCCCCCACCACCTATTGGGTGAACGCCATCGCGAACAGCGACATGACGGGCGACGACTTCAGCTGCTTCATCGTGCGCAATGGCGGCGGTGGCGGCGACACCCAGGGACCCGGCTATCCCGGCGAAGGCCCCGACGGCGGTGTCTGCGTCAAGGTTCAGTCGATCGACAATCCTGCCAACTCGTGGGACACGCAGTTCTTCATCTACACCCCCGACAAGGCTTGGGAGGGCGGCGAGAAGTATCGCATCGCGTTCGACTACAAGGCCGATAAGCCTGCCACGAGCGAGTCGCAGTGCCACAATGCTCCAGGCAGCTATATGCACTGGGCGATGCTCCCCGGCAATCCCAACTTCACTACCGAGTGGCAGCACTACGAGGCCGAATCGACCATCCCAGCAGAGGGCAACGGTATGCACGCCATCGCCTTCAACCTCAACGTCCTGCCCGAAGCCAACACCTACTACTTCGCCAACATCAAGTGGGAATATGAGATGACTTCGTCGGGCGGTACGCGCCCACAGACTGCCGAAGAGCTGCACGACACGCTGACCTACGCCATGAACCTTTGGGTGAACGGCATGATGAATGCTACTGCTGGCAAGGTGAAGGCATGGGATCTGGTCAACGAGGCCATCTCGGGCAACGGCAACATCGACGGCTTCTACGACCTGCAGCACGCCAATGGTTCGGCCAACGACTTCTTCTGGCAGGACTACCTCGGCAATGTCGATTACGTGGTCACCGCCGAAAAGGCTGCACGCGAGGCTTATGCTGCCATCGAGGGCACCAATCCCGCTGATCTCAAGCTCTTCATCAACGACTATAACCTCGAATCCACTTGGGACAACAACCATAAGCTCGAGTCTCTGATCTACTGGATCGGCAAGTGGGAAGAGGCTGGTGCCAAGATTGATGGTATCGGAAGTCAGATGCACATCAGCTACTTCATCGATGCCGAGAGTCAGGCGCGCCAGCAGGCTGCCATTACCCGTATGCTCGAACTCATGGCAAAGACAGGCAAGCTCGTCCGCATCTCCGAGCTCGACATGGGCATCTATGATAAGCAGTTCGGCAACATGATCGAGACGAAGGATGTCACCTTCGAGCAGCTCCAGGCCATGGCCGACTACTACAAGTGGATCATCCAGGAATACTTCCGCATCGTGCCACAGGCTCAGCAGTACGGCATCTGCCAGTGGTGTCTCACCGATGCTCCTGCGTCGAGTGGCTGGCGCGCTAGTGAGCCCGTCGGTCTCTGGTTCGAAGACTACACCCGCAAACCTGCCTACGCTGGATGGGCCGAGGGTCTGCAGTCGAAATAAAAATTTCGGGGGGGGAGATGCGCCAAAAGTATTCTCCCCCGAAATTATATTCATTTCGTTATTTTTACAGTATGAAGCACGTGAGTCGTTTAGTTGTCTTTCTTTTGGGGCTCCTTTATCAGGGGCTCCTTTGCGCGCAAGGTACCGATCTGCAGGCATTGCATGTCGAGGGACGTTACCTATGCACACCCGATGGCACTCCCATCAATTTGCATGGATTTGGGCAGACCTATTCTCCTTGGTTCAACGAGCAGGGCAGAGGCTGGGGTTGGAGTTACAACACCGACGATTGTCTGCGCTACAATCAGGGTCTTATTGACAAGATACTGGATGCAGGTTGGGAAATGCGCTGGTTGCGCCTTCACATGGATCCGTATTGGAGCAATGAGCCTGGCGTCCCGACCAGTGGAGAATCCGACATCTCGGCCTTTTCGCTCACGCGTTTCAAGCAGTATCTTGACGAAGTATTCGTGCCGATGGCTGAATATGCCATCGGCCACGGTTTGTATGTCGTGATGCGTCCTCCCGGAGTATGTCCGAAGGAAATATCCATTGGAGGTGAATACCAGAAGTATCTTCTTACCGTCTGGGGTGTGGTAGCATCACATGCCAAGTTGCGCAACAATCCTGCGGTGATGTTCGAGCTGGCCAACGAACCTATCAATATCTTAGGGACCGACGGAACCTACGGGTCGGTGGGCGATGCACATGCCGAGGCTTGCTCGCAGTTCTTCCAGGCTATCGTCGATAGCATCCGCAGTTGCGGTGCCGACAACATCCTTTGGGTGCCAGGTCTCGGTTATCAGTCACAGTATGCAGGCTATGCCAAATATCCCATCCAGGGCGATAACATCGGTTATGCCGTTCATTGTTATCCCGGTTGGTACGGGTCGGACAGCGAGAGCGACTCGGGCAGCGCCGAGCAAGGCGTGGTAACCAAGGGCGCTGGTTATCTCGAATTCCAGTCGGGATGGAACGCCCAGGTGGCTCCTGTTGCCGAAATTGCACCTATCCTGATCACCGAGATGGACTGGGCTCCCCAGAAATACAATGCCTCGTGGGGCAAGGCCACCACAGGCACAGCTGGTGGGGTGGGCTTCGGTGCCAACTTTCGCTATATCATGGATCGCACAGGCAACGTCTCGTGGATGCTCTTCACGGGTCCTGAACTTTTGGCCAAGTACGATGACAGTTTGCCCGATGGCCAGACGTTCCTCACCGATCCCGAGGCGTGTGCACGTCCTTGCTACCGTTGGTTCAAGGAATATGCCGATCCAAACTGGCAGTTTGAAGACACTTTGGCAATCCGTACCCTCTCGTTCCCAGGCAGCGATGCACTCTTCAATCCGTCGATATGGGAGAGGGGAAGTTACGATGCTTCGACGGGATGTCTCATTACAGGCCAATATGGCTTTGGCGGATGGAATTTCCCGCTGGGCATTGATTTGTCGACTTGGAAATACCTGGTTGTAGTGATGCGGCAGCCCGCAGCATCCAGCAGCTGGTCGTTCCGGCTATTCGACGAAAACAACTACTGGACAGGTTGCTATCAGAACGACTTTGGTAGGGCTGAGCGTTGCATCGTTCCGCTGCACGAAATGTACCGTGCAGGCACCAATGTAGCTGTCGATCCAAGTCATATCTATATTGCAGGCTTCTGGAGCTATGGCAATACTCCGCTCTATATCGATCATCTTTACCTGACCAATAACGATGACTATAGCGAGCCCGAAGGGTTGGAGACTGTCAATGCTGACCCGATTGTCGAGCCTCGTTATTACACGTTGCAAGGCTTCCCTGTCAAGCATCCCCAGGCGGGAGGCATCTACATCAAGGCTCGCAGGGCAAAGTAAGGGGAATGTCGTCAAAAAGATGGAATATAATTTGGATTTTTCGTCAGTAAGCCTTATCTTTGCAGCGAACATTTCGAATGTCCGAATAGGGGCACACAAATGCGCACAGATTCACACAGATTTTTGCTTGCGCACTCCCAGGCTAGTTCCTTAAGTCCAATGATTCCGTGGAGAAAAAATGAAAACGTCCGAAAATATTTTGCAGTATGAATTGGCGCTTAGCATTTCTCGTTGCCGCAGTGTTTCTGTCGAGCAATCTCGATGGTCAGAACCCGCTCATCTCGGGTCAGTTCACGGCTGACCCTACGGCACGTGTGTTCGGTGACAAGGTTTATGTCTATCCTTCCCACGACATTCCTCCCGTTGAGACATTGAAGGGTTGGTTCTGCATGGCCGATTATCATGTCTTCTCATCATCAGACCTCACCCATTGGCAGGACCATGGTGTTATCTTGAGTCAGGAACAGGTTCCTTGGGGCAATCATGAAGGCTATTCAATGTGGGCACCCGACTGCGTGCAGGGCAGTGACGGGCGCTACTACTTCTATTTCCCTTGTGGCTTGAAGCCTGAAAAACCTGGTGCAAGGGCAGGTTTCGGCATAGGGGTGGCCATCGGTGATCGTCCAGAAGGTCCCTTTGTGGCCCAAGAGAAGAACATCGAAGGCATCATGGGCATCGATCCTTGTGTGATGCAGACTTCGCAAGGCGAGCAGTACATCTTCTGGGCAGGGGGTGCGCTGCGAGGTGCCCGCCTTTCAGACGACGGTCTGGCGCTTGCTTCTGAACCCCAGGTGATGGAAGGGCTGCCCGAAGGCTTTAAGGAAGGGCCTTTTGCCTTCGAACACGATGGGCGCTATTACCTGACCTTTCCATGGGTTCTTACCGAAGGAGGCACCGAGACGCTGGCCTACGCCATCAGTGACCAACCGCTTGGTCCCTGGAAGTTCCAGGGCGTAATCATGGAGGAATCGCCCACAGGCTGTTGGACCAACCATCACTCCATCGTGGAGTATAAGGGTCAATGGTACCTCTTCTATCACCACAACGACTACTCCCCGCGTTTCGACAAGAACCGCTCGATACGCTGCGATACGCTGACGTTCAATAGCGACGGAACCATTATGCCCGTGCGTCCCACCTATCGCGGTGTGGGTGTCACCGATGGCAGCGAACTGGTGCAGATTGACTGTGGTGACCTCAAGGGGGGTGCCACGCGTGCCTTGCGCGACACGCTTCATCCTTTCGAAGGATGGCTGGTGACCGTTCCACCCAGTGCATCGGTGTCGTACGCAGGTGTCCGTATTCCTGCTGGCGACTATCGTGTCTGGGTTTGCACTGCAGGCTTCTGGGGGCGCACGCAGGTACAGCCGATCGAGCAGACAACCCTGAAACTTGACGTTTTGCCTCAGGACGATGGACTCCACACGCTCGTGCTGCACAATCAAGGTCAGGCTCCTGTGCAGGTCGATTGGGTGTCTCTGAATGCCCGGGCGCCTCTATCGCCCTTGACACAGGGAGGATTCGCCACAGGCCGGTATCGCAACCTCTTCCTCGAAGCGGGCTATTCGCAGGCACAGATTGACCAGAAGCTCGAAGAGGTGTTCAACGATGTCTTCTTCGGGCCGAACAGGGTCTATTTCGAAGTGGGTGACACTTTGGGCTACATCAGTGACATCAAGAACCATGATATCCGCACCGAGGGTATGTCTTATGGCATGATGATTGCCGTCCAGTTCGGCCGAAAGGATATCTTCGACCGTCTCTGGCGATGGAGTAGGAAATATATGCAGATGACTGATGGCATGATGCCCGGATATTTCCGTTGGAGCTGCAAGACTGATGGGACACCCAATGCGCAAGGTTCTGCCAGTGATGGCGAACTTTATTATATCACCTCGCTTCTTTTCGCCTCCAACCTTTGGGGCAATGAAACTGGCATCAACTATCTGGGCGAAGCGCAGTATATTCTCGATGTCATTCAGCCCAAGACCATCGAGGTCAAGGTCTATCGCGACCGTCAAGGTAATCGCTTGAAGGATCCTATAATCATGAACAGAGAGGTGAGCCTCATCGATACCGCTACTAATCTTATTACTTTCGTTCCAGGTGTCCCCTATACCGATCCCTCCTATCATCTCCCTGCCTTCTATGAGGTTTGGGCTCGCTATGCACAGGATGGACGCAGCAGTTATTGGCAAGAATGTGCACGCGCAAGCCGTGAATACCTGCATCGCAGTATCGACGGCGCCACGGGGCTCACGCCCGACTACAACAACTACGATGGCTCGCTGCTCCGCAACGGACAAATCATCGGAGATGCCTTCCGCTACGATTCATGGCGTGTGCCCATGAACATTGCTCTCGACTATTCTTGGAGCTGTGCCGACCGTGTTTGGCAGCAGAACTACGGACACCTCATTCAGAATTTCCTTTACAGTCAGGGAATAGACACTTTTGTAGATCAATACAATATCGATGGCACACGTCCCGATCAGGTGCTTCGTGCAGGCGACTACCCCGAGGCATTACGTCACAGCATCGGACTTGTCGCCACTTCTGCAGCCGTCTCGCTGGTTTGCACTCATGCCAAGGCTTACGAGTTCGTAGATGCCTTGTGGAATGCGCGTCACGAGCCCGATGAGACAGGCTATTTCGATGCCTATTACGATGGCTTGTTGCGCCTCTTCGCCTTCATGCACCTCAGTGGGCGCTATCGTGTCGTCGAACGCACGATGCAGCTGTCGCAGTATTTCTCACCCGCCGATGCAGCCGCTGCCAGTCCCGATGAACAGGGATTCCTGCGCCGTTGGAAACTTGCCGAGCCGCTTCAAAGACCCAATGCTAGCAACACACTCTTCACCGATACCTATCTGCGCGATATGCTTCGGTGGAACCCCGAGCAGCCGCTCACCTGGCACCACCTTGATTCCAAGCTCTACAATGTCAAACTCTTCCGTTTCGCTGCGTGCCAGGGACTTCCATACTATGGCGTGTTGTTCTGGGCAGAAACGGTCATCGACTGTCCCGAAGAAATTCGGGACGTTCGTCTTTCGGTAGGTTCAAATTCCGCCTCCCGCTGGTGGCTGAATGGAGAGGAGGTGCTGATGCTGAGCGGTGACCGTCGGATGGTTCAGGACGATGCCATGACACATCGCCTCACACTCCACAAGGGTCGCAACGTCTTGCGCGGTGCCATCATCAATGGCCCCGGCATGAGTGACTTCTGTGTGCGTTTTATTGATGAATCCGGTTCACCTGTCCTTAATTATTCTATCCGATGAAGAAGCTCGTTTCCCTGCTCAGCTGTCTGCCCGCACTTTTGCCTTTTGTCCTCAAGGCACAGTCGGGCGCTCCATTCATACACGATCCCTCGACACTTGCCGAATGTGACGGCAAGTACTACACCTTTGGCACTGGTGGCGGTGGACTCATCTCCGACGATGGCTGGAGCTGGCACAGCGGAGCCGAACGTCCTGGAGGTGGAGCAGCCCCTGACGTTGTCAAGATAGGCAATCGCTATCTCGTTGCGTATAGTTCGACGGGGGGCGGTTTGGGAGGACGTCACAGCGGGCGTATCCTCACGATGTGGAACAGGACACTCGATCCCTCATCGCCCGATTTCCGCTTTACAGAACCCATCGAGGTGGCATTCTCGGATGGACTTGAAGACAATGATGCCATCGATGCCGGTCTTTTGCTTGACCCTTCGACAGGACGGCTTTGGTGCAGCTACGGCACTTATTTCGGGCACATACGCATAGTTGAGCTTGATCCGGTCACTGGCGCACGTTGTGCCGGTAACGAACCCAAGGATATCGCCATCGACTGCGAAGCCACCGACCTCATCTATCGCGACGGATGGTACTATTTGCTGGGTACGCATGGCACTTGTTGCGATGGTGTCAACTCGACCTATAACATCGTGGTTGGTCGTTCGCGCAATGTCACAGGTCCATATCTTGATAATGTTGGACGTGATATGTTGGCAGGCGGTGGACGAATGGTCATTTCGGCACGCGAAGGCGTGACAGGACCTGGTCACTTCGGTCGAACTATCGTTGATGAAGGTGTCGAACTGATGTCGTGCCACTACGAAGCTGATTTCGCACGCAGTGGACGCAGTGTCCTTGCCATCCTTCCTCTGCTATGGAAGAACGACTGGCCTGTTGCTGGCGAACCAATTTCCGAAGGCACCTACGAGATTGCTTCCGAACGACGCGGCTATTCGCTCGAATTGGCTGTTGACTTTGTGCGTATGCCGGTGCCCCGTGTTAGTTTCCGTGATGCCCCCACGCTGCCCGACAGTCCTGTATCGCCCCAGACGTTGGAGGATGTGATAGGAACATGGCCTGAGGGGGAGATAGCGGTGCGTGCCGGCGACTATATGTTCCGTCCGCATCAGCGGTGGTGCATCACGGCTGTTCCTGAGGCTGGAGGCTATCTTACTGCTCCCTATTTCAAGATCTGTATCGAAGGCACCGATCGCGCCCTTTGTGCTACGTCGGAGGGTGAAATCGCAACGGTGCCTCATTTCACGGGTGCTCCCGAACAACTTTGGCGCATCGAACAGCTGGTGGATGGTACCTATCGCCTCATGCCTCGACACATCCCGGGCACTGAGGGCGACAATGCGCGCTACTGCCTTTACTCCATCGCCGACAGTTCACCCACGCTCGCGAGGTATGACTTCGGGAGCGACAATGCCAAGTGGAATCTTATAAGGTTGTATTAATCATTAATTGTTAATTGTTTTGGTATGAAACATCGTCTTTTTTCACTCGTCTGTGTGCTCGGCGCGTTCGCCGGCACCGCCTTTGCCCAGGGACTGAAGGATGCCTATCAGGAATACTTCAAGGTGGGCGTGGCGCTCAATGTGGGCAACCTTACCCCCGAACAGGAGGCTATCGTGGTGCGCGAATTTAACAGCGTGACCTGCGAGAACGCCATGAAGCCCGTTTCGGTACATCCGGCTCGCGGCGTCTGGGACTGGTCGCAGGCCGACTCGATTGCCAACTTCTGCCGTCGCAACGGCATCAAGATGCGCGGTCATTGCCTGGTGTGGCACAACCAGTTCTCCGACTGGATGCTGAAAGACAAGAAAGGCAACCCCGTGAAGAAGGAAGTATTCTATCAGTTGATTCGCGAACACATCCATACCGTTGTCAACCGTTACAAGGACGTGGTTTATTGCTGGGACGTGGTGAACGAAGCCATTTCGGACGATGGCCGTCCCCGCCGAAGGGGTGAGGCACCCAACCCCTACCGTGAGTCGGAACTCTGGAAACTGTGTGGCGATGAATTCATTGCCAAGGCTTTTGAATTTGCCCGTGAGGCCGACCCCAATGCTCTGCTTTTCTACAACGACTACAACGAATGTGATCCCGGCAAGAGCCAGCGCATCTACAATATGGTGAAGAAGATGAAGGAGGCAGGCGTGCCCATCGACGGCATCGGTATGCAGGGACACTACAATGTGTATGGCCCTTCGATGGAAGACGTCTCGGCAGCCATCGAGCTCTATGCAAAGGTGGTTGACCACCTCCAAATCACCGAACTCGACATCCGTGCCAACGAGCAGATGGGCGGTCAGCTGCAGTTCAGCCGCGAGGGCATGGAGATCAAGCCTTATGTGCGCACCCTGCACGAGGACCAGTACAATCAGCTCTTCCGCACCCTGCGTCGCTACAAGGACAAGATCGACGTCGTGACGTTCTGGAACCTCTCGGACAAGGATTCATGGGTAGGCACTTCGAACTATCCGCTTCTTTTCGACAAGGACCTGAAGGCCAAGCACGTCTATTACACAGTGCGCGACTTCGATCCGGCGCTCGACAATGCCGTGGTCATCGAAGACTTCAAACCATCGGAACTCAATCAGCCTGGACAGGAATACCCGATGGTGAATTCTCAGGGCTATGCCCGCTTCCGCGTCGATGCTCCCCAGGCCCGTTCGGTGATTGTCAGCCTCGGACTGGGTGGTCGCGGTGGCACCGTGCTCCACAAGGACAAGGACGGTGTATGGATGGGCACTACCGAAGCTCCGATGGACGAAGGATTCCATTATTATCATCTCACCATCGACGGCGGCACCTTCAACGATCCGGGTGCATGCAACTACTACGGTTCGGTGCGCTGGGAGTCGGGTATCGAGATTCCTGCCCACGACCGCGACTTCTATGCCTTGAAGAATGTTCCCCATGGCCGCATTCAGGAAGTATTATTCTGGAGCGAGAGCACGCAGACCGTACGTCGTGCCATGGTCTATACTCCTCCGTTCTATGGCGAGCAGGTGGGCAAGAAGGCCAAGAAGCCCGTTCAGTATCCCGTCCTCTATCTGCAGCATGGCTGGGGCGAGGATGAGACCGCCTGGAGCCGTCAGGGTCATACGGGTCTGATCATGGACAACCTCATCGCCGAAGGTAAGATCGCTCCCTTCATCGTGGTAATGACCTATGGCATGACCAACGAGCTGAAGTGGGGACACATGCAGGAATTCGACTGGACCGCTTTCCAGCGCGTCCTGATGGATGAACTTGTTCCATATATTGACCAGCATTTCACCACAATTGCCGATCGCGATCATCGTGCTATGGCGGGCTTGTCGATGGGCGGCATGGAGACACGCATGGCGACGTTGGCACGTCCCGAGGTGTTCGGCTATTGGGGTCTGCTCAGCGGTGGAGTATATGAGCCAAAGGATCTGGAGGGCGTTGCCACACCGCGCCACATTTTCATCTCGTGCGGAAGCAAGGAGACTCCCGACCGCGTGAATGCCGCTGTCGAAAGCCTAAAGACAGCGGGCTATAATGCTACCAGCTACGTGTCGGAAGGCACGGCACACGAATTCCTGACCTGGCGTCGCAGTTTCAGGGAGATGGCTCCGTTGTTGTTCAAGTGACGGTCAGAAAAATCGTTTTTTTCTTGCATTTTCAAAATTTATACCGTATCTTTGCACCCGTTTTCCTACCATTCAATCTGAAAGACGATGAAACATGTTCTATTTACGTGTGCCCTCCCGATAGTTCGCCAAGCTGCCATGCTGCTGGCTGTGATGGGATTGATGCTCCTTGCGAGCTGCGGGCGGGACAGGTCGGCTGGCGACGGCTCGACGATGGTGGCAGACGGTCAGGAGGCGGAGGCTGACAGTGTCTTTGTGCCCAAGCAGGATCCCCAGAGGATTCCATATCTGTTCGGCGGCGACCTTTCGAAATACTATTTCGTCAGGATGTGTACGGTCACCCGACTCTCGCGGTTGGAGCTGGAGGCACTGGGCGTGGCTGTCGATGACGACCACCATTACTACATTGCTTCGGTAGGTTTGGTAAGGAACGATGTGCCTTTCGATTTCCCGGTGGACGACATCGAATGTCTGTACGACGTATGGTTGGTTCCCACGAGTTTCCCTGATGGCAAGTTCAATGTTCATGCACAGTTGATCGATTCGCACAACAACCGCGTGTCGCAGCTCGACTTCCGCCAAGCTGTGGAACTGAAGGACCTGTTGCGTAAATGTCCCAATCACGGTGACTTCATGGTAATCGAGGACCTCTTTTCGGTGGAACGCTGGTTCGACCATCCTTCCAACAAGCTTGACATTCGCGGATACATCAAGCCCGTGAAGGTGGAGGCTCCGAAGGGAAGGAAAGCCCGAAAAAGATAAGTATTCAAGTTGAGCACCCCACTTTGCACCCGCACATTATTTATATATATAGCTACAGAAATTTACCGTTGATATTTGGTGTTTTGGCTGAAATGAACTACATTTGCAGCGTCCATTTCGACATATCGAAAAGCTAAGACAATATTAAGAAGCGAACTTTTTGAATATTAATTGTAAATTGTTTTGAATATTATGTCAAAAAAAGCACTTTTGCTCATCCTCGATGGTTGGGGCATCGGTGATGGTTCGAAGTCAGATGCCATTGCCAGCACACCAACGCCCTATTGGGATTCCCTCCTCGCCACCTATCCTCACTCACAGCTTCGCACCGACGGTCTCAACGTGGGTCTCCCTGCTGGACAGATGGGAAATTCGGAAGTGGGTCACATGAACATCGGAGGCGGTCGTATCGTCTATCAGGACCTTGTGAAGATCAACATGGCCTGCGAAGATGGTTCCATTGCCAAGAATCCTGAAGTCGTTGGCGCCTTTGAGAATGCCAGGAAGGGTGGCAGCATCCACTTTATGGGCCTCACTTCGACCGGTGGCGTACATTCGAGCCTCGCTCACCTTTTGAAACTTGTTGACCTTGCCAAGGCATACGGTCTCGAAGGCAGGACTTTCCTCCATTGCTTCATGGATGGTCGTGACACTGACCCCCATTCGGGCATTGGTTTCATCCAGACCGTCAGGGATCATTGCGACAAGGTAGGTTGTGGTGAAATTGCTTCAATCACCGGCCGCTTCTATGCCATGGATCGCGACAAGCGTTGGGATCGTATCAAGCATGCTTACGAACAGCTTACCGCAGGTGTGGGCAGCCAGTATGCTGATCCAGTGGAGGGTATGCAGGCATCGTACGACAATGGTGTGACCGATGAGTTCGTTGAGCCATGCGTATTGGCACGCGACGGCAAGGCTGTGGGTACCATTCAGCCCGGTGACACTGTCATCTTCTTCAACTATCGCAACGACCGCGCCAAGGAGATTACGTCTGTGCTCACCCAGGAGGATATGCCTGAGCAGGGCATGAAGACCATCCCGCTCTACTATTGTTGCATGACTCCCTACGACGCCAAGTTCAAGGGTCTGCACATCCTCTTCCCGAAGGAGAATGTCGAGATGACGCTGGGCGAGATTGTATCGAATGCTGGCCTCCGTCAGCTCCGCATTGCCGAGACTGAGAAGTATGCCCACGTAACCTTCTTCTTCAATGGTGGTCGTGAGGCAGAATATGCCCTTGAAGACCGTTGCCTCGTGCCTTCACCCAAGGTTGCTACCTACGATCTGCAGCCCGAGATGTCTGCCCTCATCGTGAAGGACAAACTCGTTGATGCCATCAAGACGCAGCAGTACGATTTTATCGCTTGCAACTTCGCCAATGGCGATATGGTGGGTCATACGGGTGTCTATCCGGCCATTCAGAAGGCTGTCGAGACCATCAACCTCTGCTGCCACGACGTGGTGGAGGCTGCCAAGGCTGCCGACTACGAGGTGCTCATCATCGCCGACCATGGCAACTGCGACTATGCCATCAATCCCGACGGAACACGGAACACCTAACACTGCACACTCGCTCAACCCCGTTCCTTGCGTATATATCAGCAAGAACCAGGGCGTGAAGATTGCTGATGGCCAGCTCTGCGATGTGGCTCCCACTATCCTCAAGATCATGGGTATCCCACAACCTAAGGAGATGACGGGCAAGTGCCTCATTTCGTGATTTAAGATCCCGAATTAGCGAATTATAGAATTATGTGAGTTCGCAATTATAATTCTCAAATTCTCGAATTCGTGACAAGAACAAAAAAACTTATCATATTTCTCGTCGGCATCTGCGCATCGTGTTGCGCAGGTGCCGATGCTGCTTCTTACGAGCATATCCCGTTCGACAGCACACAGCGCTATTCTCGCCTCGTCATCGATGCGCGGCTCAATGATTTCTATGCCAACAAGAATCAAATGGGCTTCCAAACCTTTACGGAGGGTGGGTCAGTGATAAAAGCGCCTGCAGGGGGGTCGGTTCGATTATGTGCCTGGACTTGTCGCTAAAGCCCTCATCGAGGCGGTTGATTACTATCAGTCGCAGCCTTGGGCTCGTCCCTGGTTCTATAGCGTGGAATGGTATGGAAATACTTTTGTGAGCGGTGTGCCTTCGGCAGGCGGGAGTCTTGATGACCTGAATGCCACGAAGATGTACATCGGTCTTTACAATCTGACTTCCGAAGGCAAGGCATTCGAAAACGAAACGACGGCATCGAATGCCCTTTTTGCCATGGAGACAGCCACCAGAGGCCTCACCGACCACAACAATCACTATTCGATAGCAGCATCGACACTCGAAGGTGCTTCTGGTGGATGGTTCCATAAGAAAAGCTATGTCAATCAGATGTGGCTCGATGGGCAATATATGGGACCTGCACTATTGGCACAGCTCAACAATTACGGATATGGTATCGATGGCACCAAGGATGCCGAATTGATAGCCAGGCAATTTGAAATCTGCTGGAATTATCTTTGGAATGACGAAGAAAAACTGCTCTATCACGCTATGACGGCCTCGCCCGGTGACTCTTATTCACAAGACTGG
>CAJOLH010000054.1 GCA_905235375.1 uncultured Bacteroidales bacterium | reverse complement strand
AAACGCACTCAGGCCTCCATTGGGAACCGCTAATTTTCAGTGTCCTCGGTGTCTTCCGTGTTCGATAAAAAAAGAACGTTGGAGGTATCTACCACGGAATACACGAAAGACACGGAATCTTGTTCGTCCAAGGGAGATCAGTGGACTGCGCTGCAATGTCCACTGGTGCGGAGGACACTGAGGTCTGTCCGTTTCTGTTATCGACATGCTGAGTAATTAATGATAATTCGCGATAATTCGTGTTAAAAGAAAAATATGTATAGTTAATTCTGAACAGTTACTTATCAAAATAAGTTTGTCCGAATAGCCGTTACCATTCTCGCCCCGTTTTTCTTATAATTTTCTGAATTAATTTTTCTATAATTTTGAGCTATGCGACCACTCATGTTATTTTTGTTTTCGATTATTCGAAATGGGTGCTGCAATAGAAGCCGTTGACATCCACATACCCGCCCTTGCGACGGGTGGAATAGCAGAAGATGGCATAGCGTGTGCCCATGAAGAAACGCTGGTAGTCGAAGCGCATCTGGTAGTCGGGGCCGATGCGGTTCCATTGCTGTCCGTCAAGGCTGTAGTAGAAGGTTGCCACATCGCGTCCCAAGGAGAAATCTCCATCGATGCGCAGCCAGATAGTTCCCTGCTTGAACTCCACTCGTTCGCGTTCGGTCTGCTCCACGCTGGTCACCTGCTTCTCCTGCCCATCCATGTTGACGACTTCTTCGGTCATGGTGAGCACATATTTCCTCCCTTGCTTCGTGACAGTCAGAACGCCACTGTGCCCGTTGAAGGCGCAGAAGCCTGCACGATCGCCCAGCTTGAGGTGCGACACGTCGAGTTCAATCTCCGCACTGCAGGCAGGGCCCATCATGCGCTGGGAGATGGTATTGGGGGCAAGATAAAGATTGTCGGCCGTGCGGCTCGTCTTCAGACGCAGGTATCCCGGACGTTCGATGAGCGACCAGGCTTCGTCGTTCGGGTTATGATTCCACTGCCACTGCAAGCCCAACGTCGGACTTTCGAAGTCATCGCTGATCATCAATGTTGTCACAGGTTGCCCTTTGACCACAGTGCGCATACGCTCGGGCACCTTGCCATATTCGTCGCCCAACATCGGCCAGCCGTCTAACCAGCGGCAGGGCATCAGCGTCAGGACACGCCCCACGGCTCCATGATCCTGGAAGATGATGCCATACCAGTCGCCATCCTTCGAATCAACGATGGTGCCCTGCCCGACGTAGGGGAATCCGCCGAGGTCGGATTGCAAGATGACGTTCTTCTCGTAGGGTCCGTGGATGTCATCGGCACGATAGCACACCTCACGGCGGTGGCGTCCGGGTGCCCAGACCTGCGAAATCATGAGCAGATAATACTTGCCATTGTGCTTCACCATGCGCGAACCTTCGAGCAGACCCACCTCATCGGCTTCGCGCTCAAAGATCTTCCTGTGGCTCCCTTCGATGACCTCCGAAAGGTCGGGCTTCAACTCACACAGTTCTCCCGTGCCATAGACCACATAGACGCGACCATCGTCGTCGAAGAGCAGCGAGCAGTCGTGAAAATGCGGCAGGCGCGACACGAGTTGCCACGGACCAGCAGGATCCACCGCAGAATAGATGTAGGAGCGCCCCATATCGCCCATCTCGTTGGGGGCAAAGAGGACGTAGAACTTCCCGTTGTGATACTTGAGCGACGTGGCCCACTGGCCGCGACCATAGACCGTGCCGCCCTGCATATCGTAGCGCGGAGAATCGGTCAGCCGATCCACCACATAACCGATGGTCTCCCAATTCACTAAGTCCTTCGACCGCATGATGGGCACGCCCGGGAACTGGTGCATCGTGGTGGTGACCATATAGAACGTGTCATCCACACGGATCACGTCGGGATCGGGCACATCGGCCCAAACAATGGGGTTCGGATAGGTTGGATAAGGCTCCATCTGCGCCAGGCTCACCAGTGTCATGCAGCTGGCTATCACCAATAACCAAAGTCTCTGTTTCATCGGAATTCAGCAAAACAATTAGAAATAAATATTCCTTTTAACACGAATTATCGCGAATTATCATTAATTTATCAGATTGTCGATAACAAAACGATGTTTGGGGTCGCTTCGCTCAAAATTATAAGAAAATTAATTTTTAAAATTATCAAAAAGAAGATGGCCCAAAATAGCCGTGACCAACACCGTCCCGTTTTTCTTATAATTTTTTGATTAAATTTTTTTATAATTTTGAGCGAAGCGACCTTCACATTTCGATCACGGATCGCACGAATCACACGGATTACCTGTCAGCCCAAGGGAAACCAGTGGTCATTGCTTCGCCGACCACTGGGCGGATTGCACGGACTTTACCCGACCTCTTATCTCTACAGATTTCACAGATTTATCAGATTAGCGGCTCGGTCAAAAATAAATCCGTTCAATCCGAGAAATCCGTAGAGGAATAGACTATCTCGGGAGTGCGCAAGCAAAATCTGTGTGGATCTGTGTGAATCTGTGTGCCCTTTTTCGGACATCCGTTGAATCCCCATGATCCGTGATCCCATTTTCGGTCTTTTTCGTATTTTCGTGTTTTTTCGGAATTAAACCAACAATTTTAGGATTCCGAAAAACTACGAAAACATCGAAATCTACGAAAACGCTCACCCCTGTCCCCACGAACTGCGGTCGAGGTTGCGGTAGCCGATGGCTTCGGCGATGTGGGCGGACGTGATGTTGGGCTCGCCGTCGTAGTCTGCGATGGTGCGCGCTACCTTGAGGATGCGGTCGTAGGCGCGGGCCGAGAGGTCGAGCCTGGTCATGGCGCGCTGAATCATGGAGAGCGCCTTTTCGTCGAGCTGACAATACTGGCGCAGCAACGCAGGAGTCATCTGCGCATTGCAGTGGATGCCCAGCT
This sequence comes from uncultured Bacteroidales bacterium, assembly GCA_905235375.1. Taxonomy (GTDB): domain Bacteria; phylum Bacteroidota; class Bacteroidia; order Bacteroidales; family UBA3663; genus Liminaster. Next base: position 40,180 of record CAJOLH010000054.1, on the reverse strand, counting down.
CTTCGCGGAAACGTTCCTCCTGAATCCGTCGTGCCTTGATGACCCGTTCGCGAATGGATGCGCTGCTTTCTGCCACACCCGTGCGGCTCACCTCCTCAAAGCTCAGGGGGAGGATTTCAATTTGCAGATCAATTCGATCGAGCAAGGGTCCTGACACGCGCCCCAAATACTTGCGCACCTGTGTCTCGCTACAGATACAGGGATGGGAAGGATGGTTGTAGTAGCCGCAGGGACACGGGTTCATGCTCGCAACGAGCATAAGCGAAGCGGGATAGGTCACCGTATTCTTGGCACGGGCAATGGTGATCTGACGATCTTCAAGCGGCTGACGAAGCACCTCAAGCACCGATTTCGAGAACTCCGGCAACTCATCGAGATAAAGAACACCATTATGCGCAAGGCTCACTTCGCCAGGCATCGGGTTCGTGCCACCGCCAATGAGGGCGACGCTCGAAATGGTATGATGCGGCGAACGGAAAGGTCGCTGGGTGACGAGACCCGTCTCGGCGCGTAGCCCCGCCACGGAATGAATCTTCGTGGTTTCGAGCGCCTCGCTGAGCGAAAGAGGCGGAAGGATAGAGGGCAAGCATTTCGCCATCATCGACTTGCCCGCACCCGGAGGCCCCACCATAATCATATTGTGTCCACCGGCTGCGGCAATGGCAAAGGCGCGCTTCACCAGCTCCTGCCCTTTCACGTCCTTGAAGTCATGCGGATAGGCGCGTTCGGCCTTTTCGAACATCTCGCGCGTGTTCATCTCCTTACGCTCCATCTCGGATTCTCCAGCCATGAAATCCATGACATCCTTGAGCGTGTCGGCACAAAGTACGTCGAGATTGTTGACCACGGCGGCCTCGCAAGCGTTTTCACGTGGAACGATGATGCCCTTGAGGTGCATCTGACGCGCGAGGATGGCAAAGGGCAGACACCCCTTGACGGGCTTGACGGCTCCATCGAGCGACAATTCGCCCACCATCATGTATTGTTCCAACTTGTCGGTGGGGATCTTCCCGTCGGCAGCCATCACCGCCACAGCAATAGGCACATCGTAGAGCGAGCCCTCCTTGCGCACATCGGCAGGGGCAAGATTGATGGTAACGGCACGTCGCGGGAAACGCATACCCGCTTCGCGCAGGGCACTCTCAATACGGTCACGGCTTTCCTTGACAGCCGTGTCGGGTAAGCCAATCATGATGGTTCGAATGCCTTGCGTCGCCACCGTCTCACAATAGACGGGAGTGGCATCGATGCCCTGCAAGGCAGCAGAAATAGATCTAACGACCACGTTTCGGAATAGATTTTGGTGTATGTGTAAAGTTACTTCGATTGGGGACGCGATCCAGAAAGACACGCAATCGTGCTCCCCATTCATCGCGCATCTGTTGGTTGTTATACATATCGCAAATGATGACCGTGGGCACACTTTTGATGTCCCATTTGCGCATACGTTCATCGCTGAACCCTGCGGGAAGCCATGCGTGCAAGCCATCGATACCCTGGGTCTGCTGGCGCCACCATGCGCTGTCGGGAGCACTCAGGCAAATGGTAACAAGCTTGAGGCGCTTCATATCGTATTCATCCTTCAACAGGCGGGTCACGACTTTCAAGCTATCGATCGAAGCCTGGGAATAGTCGCTCCAGATGTGAATGAGCAGATAGTCGCTGCGCGAAGCACTAAAGTCAAAGGATGTGCTGTCGGCAAGCATCACAAATGGAGAAAGACGCCGATTAGGTCGCGGACGAAGGCTGTTCTCTTCGAGCGAACGGTCGATGCTCTTCATCAGCCAGTCGGGCTTGGCATCGTCGGCAAGTCCTCCCAAGCAGCGACGCACAAAGATCGAGTCCTTCAGCATCTCAATCTGGTCGCGCAGCAGGAGCGCGCAGCGCACGTCGTGCGGATGCTGATGACAAAGCGAATCGATGGCATCCTTCCTGGCCGGACCAAGAAGGGTGCGGAAATGTGCCATCTGCTGCAGAAGCCAAGGATTGATGCTGTCGCCTTCCGAGGGGTCAAAGGACGCCTTCAAGCTATCGCTCGCCATACTCATTTTCATGGCGACTTTGGTATTGCCCGTGGCATAGAAACGATACAACTCACCGCCATCGGAACACAGGTAGAGTTCGTCAAGACCTCGTGTGGTGCCGGTATGCACGAAAGTATGCTGTGGATTGAGGTCAAGGCTGTCGAAGCCGAGCGACGTGTGCCTGTCGGTATAAAGCACAAGGTGGTCGAGCACTACGGTACTATCGACGTCGAAAGTGCACTCAACGGTATAGGCACGCTCGGCATGACTGCCCTCCCCGTCCTTGCAGGCAGCAAGGATTGAGAGGGCAAGAAGGAGGAGAGGAAAGTGAAGTGACTTTTTCAATTAACAATTAACAATTAATAATTAACAATATCCCTTAAAAGCCCTTAGTATCCCTTAACATAGTGTATAAGCTGCGTCATGAACTGGATGAAGTCGCGTGTACTATATCCTATGACAGGCTGTTCGGGTGTGAAGGGCGAAGTGTCATATTCGTCGCCCACAAACGTCGTGGCGTATTCGGTACTGTTCGACGGAGCCAGACCTTCGGGCAAGGGCTTATACACATTGGAGATTTGGCTCAAGGGTGTCAGCCAACCGCCACCAGGCAATTGGGCCTTCATTATGTCTTGCACAGAACCGAAACCCCGGCGCGTACCATTACCCTGCATGGACGAAGGCTTGAAGTAATAGACAGGCACGGCGACATTCTGCTTGGGATAGAGCAGGGGCGACGAAGCGGAGACCTCCTTCGGATCGGCCTGATTCAATGCCTGATATTCGCGCTCCAATCCATCTGGATTTACATAAGCGCACGAGCCGTAATGTGCGATGGTGCGGCTGATTTCCTGGTCGGTGTAGTATTCGCCATTTCCCACATTGCTGCCGCGACGATGCACGTACATAGGCGTGCCGTCTTCAGGAAGGAGGAATCGGGGGACGAGGAATCCATCGCCTCGGCGACCTGCCCTGCCGCCCGTGCCACCGCCACCACCGTAGCGTGCTGCCTCCTCATCAGGCAGACGTTGTTCCCGCAGGAACTGAAGTGCGGCGGGGATGCCCTTGAGGAACTTCTTTTCGCCTGTGAGACGATAGTAGTCCATCATGGCGCGAACCATGCGCACTGTGGTGCCCGTGTTGACCGAACGCGGCTCGTAACTGCGGGCATGGGCGGGCTTGAGGGTCTTGACAAAATATTGGTCGCCCCATCCGGCCAATGGCGCGGGTTGTTGCAGCTTGAGCGAGAGGTCGAGTGCCTTGCGGATGGGTTTCAGCAGATCCTTGCGCCCCAGCTCCTGATAGCACTGGATGAGGAACTCGATGTTGGAGGGCATCACATCGTCGTTGAGCGTGATGAACGAAGAATAGTCTTCCTTGCCACGGAACACATGGTCGTACATCAGCGGGTAGCGCTGCGGCCAACCGCCGTTGGGGTACTGGCTGACAAGCATGAAGTTGATGACCTTGTCGAGCGCCTGACGCACCTCGGGATCTTTCTTTTCAAGATACACACGCAGCAGGAAGGTGGCGCACTCGGAAGTGGCCTCGTCGTCGAACGTACAGTTGCCGTAATAATGCTGGAATTCCTCCAGTCGCCAGGCCTGACGGCCGATGGTGGCATAGAACTGCTTCAGCTCGTCCTCGCCTGCGAGGTCCTCCACGTAGTTCCAGCCGCCTTCGGAATGCTGCACTTTCATGATGACAGCTGCAATCTTGCGAGCCTGCTCGTAATAGTATTCGTCGCCAGTGGCGTGCAGGGCATCGATCATCAGGTGTCCCATCGACGGTGTGCTCGGCGATTGCAGCCAAACCAAGGTGCGGTAGGGAGCTTCCAATTCGCCCCATTGGCGACTGTGGTCGGGCAGATAGCTCCACACGAAGGCTCCCTCGTAGCTGATCGAGTCCATCATGAAGCCCACGGCACGGCGCATGGCTGCCTTGGCATCCTCGATGTCGAGGTTACGGTAGGTGAAGTGGGTAAATGTTGCCGAACCCTTGCCAGCACAGAAGATGCCGGGCAGGACGGACTGGAACTGATAGAGCGTGTTGTGGTTGTAGCCCGAGCAGTCCATACCCCACGTCTCGCGTTGCCAATTCTCGCCATCGTAACTGTAAGCACCGGTTACGACATGATTGTCGTTGCGAAGTCGAAGCCAGATGTGGCGTGTACCAGCCTGAGGGTGCATACCACCTCCGCTCTGTCCTCCCTTGCGGTAACGATAACGGCGATGGGCATCAAAGCCCGTGCCCATATAGAATGCGCTGTCGTAGTAGAGCACCAGGCCGGCACGTGTCTCGTCATCGCTGAGCTCGATTTCGGCCTCAATCTCGTAGCGATGGTCACCAGCCACAAACATCAAAGGCGAAGAATTGCCGGGAAATGTGCCCTTGGCGGTGAGGCGAATGCCGTCGGCAATGTGCTCGATGCGCTCAGGCTCGTAGGTACGATAGGATTTCCATTCGAGGCCGACGCGGAAGAGGGGCAACGAACCCCTCAAACCTTTCGAACCCATCAAACCTCTCAAACCTTTTGACTCCCTCAAACCTTCATCCAGCGGTGCTGGAATAGGGCCAACGGGATCAGCGCTGAGTCCCTGCTTGTCACGGATGACGGGGCGGAACCAGCCATCCTCGGTCAGCTCGACGGGTTCGAGCAACGTCTGACGGCCCAGGTCGGTAAAGCCGTTCTCGTAGGCATGATAGACGCAGTACCAGCGTCCGTCGGGCGTGTCGATGAGCGAGCCGTGTCCTCGGCTCCACCAGCGATTGGCGTTGGCATAGGTATGAATGAGCGGATTGTAGGGACTGTCTTCCCACGGGCCATTGATGCTCTTCGAGCGAGCCACCACCACCATGTGACTGGTGGGAGGGCCTGCCGTGCCACCCTCGGCATTGAGGTAATAATAGTAGTCGCCAATCTTGCGGAGTTTTGGCCCTTCGAGGCAAAGACCTTCGGTCAGCCACTCCTCGGGATACATCCATCCGGGATAAACCTTTTCAAGCGTACCTGGCACGACATGCAATCCGTCGTCGGTGAGTTTTGCACGTTGGCCTGCACTCAAGAAAAGCCAGCGCTGACCGTCCTCACCCACCACATGACAGGGATCGATATTGGCAACGCCCAGATCAACGGGTTCGCTCCATGGGCCGTATGGCGAATCGGCCGAAACGACGAAGTTCATGCGGCTGCCCGGCCTCAAGTCGCGTCCCGCTTTGGCACGCACTGCCTCAGATGGATATGCAACCGTAAAGTATATGTAGTACTTGCCATTGTACTTACAGATGTCCGGAGCCCACACCGAGCCCAAGAAAGTATTGAGTGCCGAACTGATTGGCTCCCAATGCACGAGGTCGCGACTGTGGAATACCACAAGGCCAGGCACGTAATCGAACGCACTGTGTGTCATGTAGTAATCTTCGCCATCACGCATGATGGTCGGATCGGGATAATCACCTCCGAGTATCGGATTGGTGAAGGTCCCCAGCTGAGCCTGTGCAGCGAAATGACTTCCGTACAGGATAGTTAGGCATAGAAATGCAAAAAAAAGACGTGTTTTCATAAAGATAGGATTTAAAAACAGGGCAAATATACATTTTTTTTCGATAAGTTGGCACTTTTTCCATAAAAAATTGCTATCTTTGTCGCGAAAATAATAGATTAACAATGAATAATTAACAATTAACAATTACTTTTCATGAAAAAGATTCTTTTCGCAGCCGCCTTTGCCGCCTTGCTCGCAGGATGCAAATGCAACCAGCCCGAACCTGTGGCTTGTGACAAACCCTGCTGTACCGACAGCACCCTTACCGCAGCTCCCCACGGCGTGATTACGGTGACCGACGATGGGCAAGTAGTCTATACCCGCGACATCACCGCCAAGAGCGAACAGTTCGTATTCGATGCCGACAAGGAATGGGAGCGCACTGGCGATCCAGGCGAAGTCTATCGCAAGGTGATGGGCTACAACGACAACCTCATGATGGTGAAAGTGAAGTTCAAGAAAGGCTCGGAGGGCAAGCTCCACAGCCATCCGCACGTGCAGGTCACCTACGTCGAAAGCGGCGAGTTTGAATTCACTATCGGCGACGAGACCAAGATTGTGAAGGCAGGCGACGTGCTGATGAAGGTTCCGAACGTCGTGCATGGCTGCAAGTGCCTCAAGGATGGTGTCCTCATCGACACCTTTACTCCCATGCGCTCCACGTTCCTAAAGTAACGCCATCCCGTAAAATCAAAAGATAGTCCGCAGCATTTCGACTGCGGACTATCTTTTTACTCAATCCATCACCCTCACCCTGCCCTCGGCGAGCCGCACGAGGTCGGGCAGGTCATAATGCTGGAGGACGCCATGGATAACGTTGGTCTGCATATCATGCTGCAAAGGGTTCTCAAGATATTCCTTCCAGCTCTTGAGGGTGCGCGTCAGTGAAACCCTGCTGATGCGCGGGTCGAGCACGGCAGCGTGCATCAGCACAGGTCCGTACAGCCCGTCACCCACCACGTGAAGCGGATGCCCGCTGAGCAAAGGATGGTTGGCGCAGAAATCCACTAACGTCAGCACATCCACCACGCGCTGACCCACCAACGGACGGCCCTCGTGCAATGCCACCACTGCACAACGCCACTCGCGGTTCCAGTACTTGGTGAGATTGTAGATGTAGGGATCCTCCATCTCACCTACTCCGCGCACGTCGGCAGTAACGATGATATTGCCGTTCGAGGTCATATCGAGCTTCTCCATATCGCCCAGATACCAGGCTTTGCCCCGTTCGTGCAGATGCAGTTCAATGGGCGAGTCGGCCGTAGCACTGCTTGGGATACGCACCACCACTGCCACCGGCATCTCGTCCTCGCGATTCAGTTGGAAACGGTATTCCTCGAAGTCGCGGCCATGGGTACGCCCAGTTGGAACTGTCGCCTTGGCCAAAGATGAACCAGGCAAAGTAGCTGGCAGCGGCGCCTTATCGAGCACCGATTCTTCCACACCCAGGATATGGCAGATCTCTCGCCGTATCTCTTCTATCGGCTGGGCACAAAACGCTTCGCGCTGATCGGCCAGTTCGGCATATCGGCACACGGCGTACTGCATCGTATTCTCGGCATCCGGAAACTCGAGGTTGACCTGACCTGCACGGGTGCAAAGCATATCCTTTCCCCGGAAACCTACCTCGTCGATATGGGGCAATGAAGCATCATTGCAAAGCCAACGCTTGAACCAACCCACCAGATGCTCCATCGCATCGGGCGGACAGGCATGACCGTCGGCATAGTAATACTGCTCCACGCGGTCCGAAGCTCCCAGCACATCGTATGCCCGCTGCACCTCCTTCATGCCCTTGAGGGCACCATAATGATCGACGAAATCGAAGAGTCCGTCAAGCACCTGGAAGGGACGTGGCGCCATGCACAGCGCCATGTCTGCCTGATTGATGCCCAAAGCGCCTTCGCCCGGTATCCACTGACAACCGTCGCTGGGACCCTGCAATTCCAAGGTGCGGGTGCGACCGCTGAAGAAAAGTCCTACGCTCGCTGCCTGAATGCGATCGTCGAGGGCAAGGAGGTACGATGATTCGGTGCCGCCGCCCGAAAAGCCATAACAGCCGATGCGCCTCGGGTCAATGTCCTTGCGACTACACAAATAATCCACCGCACGGCTGTTGTCCCAAAAGATCTGCGCCTCCAGACTCGTGCCCAGCAGATTGTAGGCGGGGGCCAGCAGGGAATGTTCGGTGGTGACTCCGCGCGTCAGGTTGCGACCCGTCCCGTCGATGAGCTGCTGCATCTCGCCTTGGCCAATCGGATCGACCACGAGCACGGCGATGCCGTTGCGAGCCATCTGGACGGCAGTGCCCGAGCCGTTACCCTTGCCCTGCAATGAGTGACCGCACATCTCGACACAGGCAGGGAACTTCCTTGCCTTGACACCGACGGGCAGATAGAGATGCGCCGTGACATAGTGATGCGGACGACTTTCGAAGATGACCTTTTCGACCACAAAGCCGTCGCCCTCCACCGTGCCAACCGTGCGGCTATGCAAATCGCCCCTTTCGGGGAAGTCGCCGGCGAGTTGGCGCATCTTCTGGCGCACGGATGCAATGTATGCCTCCATCTCTGTTTTCGAAGCAAAAGCCTGTTGCAACTCCTCGCTGCGCTGCTCGTCGCGCTGGTGTTGCCAAAGCATCAGGTAATTGAACCACGACTGCGAGCTGCTGAATTTCAGAGCTCCATAGTTGGGACGACCGGGATAGGTGACAAGGTCGTTGTATGTCTGGGCTGAAAGACCCATTGCGAGCCAACCGATAGCGAGGCTCGTCAGCATTGCGCAAAGGCGACGATAGATAGGATGATGTATCATAATTCAGAAATTTTAACGGTGATGGTGATGTCTTGTGTATTATCCAATCCTGTATCAAGACGAAGCAGGCGGAGGGGTACGTCCCACGTCCAGTCGGTCAGTGCGCGGCCATTCACTGCGACGGTGGTGGGCTTGGCATCGAGATATGCCTCGACGCTGTAGGTGTGGACGGCTGGCGTGAAACTGGGTCGTCCCTTCCTGTCCTTGGCGGGGCAGTCGGGCTTCCCGATGGTGAGCGTCCAGCGGCTGCCCTTCGATTGGGATGCAATTTGTTCTCCAGCTTCCATCCGGCTCTCGATGTGACTCAAAGCATAGGCTCCCTGCTCATAGTCGAGCGAACGCCCGTCATCCTCATAGATATTATAATTAGATGTACCCACTGGATAGCAGCAGACGGTGATGGGCTGACCCTCAGCCTGCGCCATCCACTGCACTTCAGGCTGCTTGACGATGATGGCATCCTGGCGAATGAAGATGGGCATCAGCCATTGCGGCGTGAGGAACGACTTCCATTGACGTCCATCGATACGCTCACCCGTCCAGAAATCCACCCATTTGCCGCCCGGGAAATAGACGGGACGCGACAGGGCTCCCTTGTTCGTGACGGGACAGATCATCATCGAATGACCGAACATGAATTGGTCGCACATCCTGTAGGTCACCTCGTCATCCTGCCAGTCGTAGAGCATTGGGGTCATCATGGGGCGCGAAGTCTGCATCATCTCCCAAGCATTGCTATATAAATAGGGAATCAGCGTATATCGCAGCGAGTCGTACGTGGTAAAAATGCGCTGCGCCTCTTCGCCGTAAGTCCAAGGCTCGTGGTAGCGCGGATGATCCATGCCAAAGAGCATTGCCACCGGACTGAACATTCCGAACTGGCACCAGCGCAGATAGAGGTCGATATCGTAGGGTGAATATTGTTCGAAACCGCCCATGCAATGTGACCAATAACCCACGCCCGACAGGGCCATGGTGAGACCACCGCGAATCACGGGTTCGAACCATTGCCATTCGGTGCCCCAGTCGCCTGCCCAAATGAACGGATAGCGCTGGATGCCGGCATAGCCTTCGCGTGTATGGGTGAAGCCTCGCATACGGTTCTGTTCGATGAATCGCTTATAGGGAGCTGCACCGTAGGCCAAGGGGAAGAGGTTGTGGAGCTCGGCACCCGTGAAGCCTTCGAAGATGACGCTGTCGGAGCGACCTGGATAGCGGAAAGCGCTGCCCACGTCGGTCTTGAAGAACCTGACGCCATCCTTCACCACGCGCATGGGTCCATGCTGCCACCACCAATCGGCCTTCTCTTCGTCGAAGAAGTTGAAGATGCCTTGCTGCTCCATGCCCGGGAAGAGGGCTCCCGCTGCCAAGGCGTCCTGATAAAGGGTCGAATTGGGACCATCGTCGGCGATGCTGCGGACATGGAGACCGAAGAGATCGATGTGCTCGGCATAGATGCTGTCGATCATGCCCTTCGGATCGGGAAAGGCATCCTGCCAGTTGTAGTTGCAGCCACCGTTGCGGAAACGGCTGTTGAAAATGCGCCAAGTCGAATCGAGCCAGAGGATATCGACGGGAATACCCTCCTTGCGCATACGTTGCACGAGGGCGACGTTGTAGTGTTGATTGGCTTCCTGTTCGTGGTTCCACGTACCGCCACTGTAACTGCCAAGGTGCAGGCCGTAGGCTGAGCGTGGCATCATCGGGCAGCGACCCGTCAGCATCTGGTAGCTGTGAATCATCTTCTGTATCTCGGGCCCCTTGACGAAATAATAGTCCAGTTCGCCGCCATCGGCCTGCCAGCTGTAGGTTTGGCTGGAAGTCCATCCCATATCCCAGTCCGAAGGCCAGGCGGTGTGGAAGAAGATGCCATAGCCCCTGTTGCTCATCATCCAGGGCACGGGGCAGTAGTTGGCACGCAGGATGTCCTTGCCGCCCACAGCGGGACGAGGGCCACGGCCCAGCTCGACATTGAGATGCACACGCTGTCCGCGCAGGTCCAGCTGGTCCATGCGTTCACCAAGGCCGAAGAAATGTTCGTCGGGACGCAGTACGCACGTGCTCATGGGACCCTTGCCTTCGGCTGCAAGCCGGCAGTCGGTCTCTTCGTAAAGCAGCTCGCCCGAAGCTCGGTCAAGCACCCTGATGCGCCAGGGACTGTCGCAGACCTGCAAGGTCAATGCTTCGGTCAAAAGCGCAGCCCCTTGCGCAAGAGGGCGCACCTCGTAAGGCACCGCATCGAAATCATACTTCACCACCATCCACTTTTCGTTCGGACGGAACGATGTGTCGGCACTTTTGGTGATGCGCAGCATTTCCGACGTACAGACCTGCACGCGCATATCGCCTGCTTCGGAATGAAATACTACATCATTGCCCTCCGCCGTCCAACGTATTTCGGAGAAGAGAGAAGCCCAGCCGAGCATCAGGCATGCAAACGTAAAACTGATTCGTGTATTCATAAATAAGACCATTTCAGGTTGGTAGGAAATGAAAATAGTGTTATCTCGTCGCAAAGATATACAAAAAATGTAACATCTCCAAGAAATTCATGAAATTTATAAAGAAAGAATATACAAAATAAGGGAACAAGCGCAATTTTTAGGTTCAGAATACTATATTCATCCGTGCAAGAATCATGTCGCGCGTCACAGTGCTCTATCTTCCAGAAGAAAGCATCATGTCGCGCGTCACAGTGCTCTATCTTCCAGCAGAAGCATCATGTCGCGCGTCACAGTGCTTTATCTCCCAGCAGATAGCATCATGTCGCGCGTCTGAGTGCTCTATCTCCCAGCAGATAGCATCATGTCGCGCGTCACAGTGCTCTATCCTCCAGCAGAAAGCATCACGTCGCGCGTCAGAGTGCTTTATCTCCCAGCAGAAAGCATCACTTCGCGCGTCACAGTGCTCTATCTCCCAGCAGAAAGCATCATGTCGCGCATCAGAGTGCTCTATCCTCCAGCAGATAGCATCATGTCGCGCGTCAGAGTGCTCTATCCTCCAGCAGAAGCATCATGTCGCGCGTCAGAGTGCTCTATCCCCCAGCAGAAAGCATCACGTCGCGCGTCAGAGTGCTTTATCTCCCAGCAGGAAGCATCACGTCGCGCGTCAGAGTGCTATATCTCCAAAGAAGAAGAAATGTGCCAACCGAAACAAAATTCGCCCCGACAAGAGAAACCTGTCGGGGCGATGATATTTTATGGAAACACGATGTTTACTCGTTCATGAACTATAAAGGTGTCCGTTTATTTTTGGTTGAATCCATAACCATTACTGAAACCAGATGCCACAACGTTAGGGGTAAACGGCATAAGGTAAATCGGGGCACTGGTATAGTCATAATCGTAGAAGAGATAAGTCTGGTACTCGTCGCGTTTCTCAACAAGTTGTGAGCCGTAAGCTACCTTTGCATATCCGTCGGCCTCAAGAGCCTGAGCCTCAGCGCCATTAGGATCAATGTAACGGAACAGACCCTTGATGGCAAGATTTGTAAGATCTCCTGCTGTATAGTTCTTTGTGATGTTGGCCTCGGTGACGCCATTGGTACGACCTGCAGAAATCCAATCATTGTTCTGTCCACGCCAACCAGGATTGAGCACAGGGTCATCCTCCATACCCTCAGGGCATTGAGTGGTCAAGCGATAACCATAGAGGCTCTTGGCATCGACGAGTTTCGTCCATACGTATGCACTAATCTGATTGCCGTTGGCGAAAGTATAATACCCCTGAGTTTCCAGACCGTCAATCATCTTCTTGGTAAGCTCCTTGAATTCCTTGATCTTGTCTGGAAGGAGGCCCGAGCGAATTAGAGTCCAGCGACGATCACCCTCTCCTGCATACTCAAAACCGCGCTCCTGAATAACGGCATTGTAGGTGGAACCGCAAGATGCGATAAACTGATCGGTGAAAGCCTGACCTGCGGGGAACGAACGCTCGCGAACTCTGGCAAGGTATGTCTTAGCCGTTGCTTCATCGCCAGTGGCAGCACAAGCCTCAGCATAACCAAGGAACATCTCTGCCATACGCATATAAGGGCCGTTGATACCTGAAGTACGCTGCTTAAGGCAGTATGGAGAAGCCATACGACACTCATCCCACTTGTTGAGTGAAGGACCACCACCCGTGGCCTTAGAGTTGGGAGTGAATGGAATGAGACGCTCAGCACCACCACCCGTCGAACCAGTGATTGCAACACTGACATCACGACGTGCATCCTTGGGATCAAATACTCCCCAATAGAAGGCGGGATTGATACGACCTTGACCATAAGACTTGCATGGGAACGCGTTGGAGCTACCACCATCAGAAGGACGGCCATAAGAATATGGACGTGCATCGTTGCCTGTACCCTGCGTCTGAGCATACTCATAAATCGATTCATCAGCATACTCCAAGTCGTTCATCTGCTGGAAGAAGTACTGATAAGGATTGTTGTAAATTTCGCCATTGGCTCCCTTGATACGAGGATCCACATCATACCACTTTGCACTACCAGGATTGTCAATCACTGCCTTGAAATAGGTCTTTGCAAGGTTATACAACTCCGCATAGTAGGTAGGACGGCCGTAATGTGCTCCAGCAGCATTCGAATTGGGATTACCCTTGTCTTCGAAAGACACAGGACTGCCATCCAGACGAATATAGAAATTGTCGCCCAAGTCAGTCCGACGCGTCTGATATCCTGCAGCATCAAGGGCGATGCGACCGATGAGTCCTTCGACAAAGGTTCGACTGAAGATATTCTTCTCCATAGCAACCGTTTCACCCACTCGGTACATCTTTGGTGCAACACGCTGAAGATCCTGAAGGATGAAATCGTAAATGTAGTAGCGAGAGGTTAGACTTTCGGCTGCAACACCAGCTTTAAGCTGGAAAGGAACATCACCATAATAACGGATAAGCTCGCGATAGCAGGCGGCACGACAAGCAATGGCCTCACCATAAACTTGCGACTGCGTCGAAATCTCGCCATTTATAATCTCTTCGTAGTTATCCTTGCCCTCAATGGCATTAATAACGGCGTTGGCTTTGGCAATAGCACTATAGAGCTGTACATAGGCCGAACCAGACTCTGTCTGGTAAGAAGTCAGTCCGTATGAACTTGTATAGGTGCCATTTTGGTAGAGACATTCGGGATAATGGCGACCAGGCTGGTTAGAGAAAGCCTCAGGATGTTTCTCGATGTCAGAACCTGCTACATCAAGAGCATAGTAAAGACCATCACCGAAAACGTTACCTTGACAGGCTGCACGCCACGCCTCGTAAACACCGTACATGGCTGCACGCGTCGTCTCATCGTTGGAGAAAACGAAATCGGCATCTACGGTTGACGGCGATTTTGTCTCAAAAAAGTCGTCGCAGGAGCTAACAGTAAAGAGACCTGCAATGCAGAGAGTTAAATATAATATCTTTTTCATATTACCAATATCTTTAGAAGGTTACATTCATGCCAAAGGTGTAAGTACGAGCCTTCGGATACGAGTTGTAGTCGTAATTAGGAGTTGGGAAGCCATCACCACCTGCGTCACTATTAGTATTAACATCAGGATCAATACCAGAATATCCACTTATGCAGAATAGGTTGCCACCAGTGAAATAGATACGGCAATTACTGATTCCAATCTTCCTAATGAGCTTCTGTGGGAAAGTATAACCCACAGTAAGGGTATTGAGACGAAGGTAAGAGGCGTCTTCGATGAATTCGGACGAGCAGATTCCATACTCAGAGTAAGCAACTGCATACTTGGCATTTGCATTCAGACTGGCCAACTCACCAGGATCGGTCACAAGATAAAGGTCACCATTACTATTTACGTTATATGGTTTCCAGGTATCTGCCACAATAGCCAAACGATTTTCGCCAAGCTGGTTGTCCTTATTACCCATCATGGCATGCATAGCATTGGCATTGTAGATTTCGCCACCGATCTGATAGGTGAAGCCTGCCGAGAAGTCAATCCACTTGTAGTTGCCGCTAAGGGTGAAGCCTCCAGTGTGCTTTGCCATTGTATGACCAATGATGGTTTCATCGCTGTCATCGACCACACCGTCTCCATTAACATCCTCGAACTTGGCAGCACCAGGGAAAGCGGTCTGTCCGTCGGGAACAAGAGCCTTCATGCCATCGGGATAGTTGACTACCGAGCCACCGAAATCAGGAATGCCACTCTTTAAGACATACTTGCCATCCGTAAAGGTAAAGTCATCGATGGTATAGAAACCAGCAGACTTGTAACCTTCAATCAAGCCGACAGGCTCACCTTCCATTACGAGATAGTCATAATAAGGTTTGCGCATACTTGAACCCCAACCTGTGTGAGTAGATGCAATGGCATCCTTATTAATTTCATCAACATTGTTTGTGTTGAAATTGTAAGTGAGGTTAAGATTAAGATTAAAGTCCTTGGTACGGATGATGTCATATCCGAGAGCCACTTCAATACCCTTATTCGATACACTGGCAACGTTTTGCATCTGATATTCGTAACCAGACGAGGTATCGGTAGGCACCTTCATAAGGTTGTCATCCGTGGTGTTCCAATAGAAATCAAACGATCCACGGAAGCGATTAAAGAAACCAAAATCAATACCCGCATTACGGCTGGTCGTGGTCTCCCATTTGAGGTCAGGATTGGCAAGCATTGTACCAGGAACGTAGGCAGTATAGATCTTGCCATCGATAGTTACGTTAGAAGTCCTCCAAGTCTCCTTCCAAAGTGAGGAATCCACATTGTCAGCACCAGAAGTACCCCAAGACAAACGAAGCTTCAGGTTGTCCAGCCAATCCTTGCTGTCCTCAAACCATGGCTCGTCGGAAATACGCCATGCGGCAGCGGCAGCAGGGAAGTAGCCCCAAGTGTTGTTCTCCGGGAACTTGGAAGTGCCATCTGCACGGAAAGTGGCAGTAAAGAGATAGCGACCCTTATAACTATAGTTAACACGACCGAAATACGATAATGTATGAGTCGGAATGCTCACATCATTGGCGAAAGTATTCAGGTCACTATCGGTTGAGAACTGACCGTATCCATAATAGTAATCAAATCCAGTCTTGTATTCATAGCCACGGTCATCCAGTGTGATAGTCTTATTTGACAGAACCTCATTACCAACGAGTATGGTAAGACTGTTATCCTTGCCGAGGCCTGGCACCTCATAGTTGAGAGTCGTAGCCCAACGCACATTATACCCACTGGAACGAGCTATACGCATCGAGCTATAAGCCTGAGAGCTTGGATTGGCACCGCCATCCCAATTCTTGCTTTCACTCCAGTTGCGACCGAGAGAAAGTTCCGAACGTAAGCGAAGGCCCTTGATGACTTCCCAACTGAGACCTGTCTTAGCGCGCAAACGCTGGCGGTTGCTATTCGCCTTGTAGTTATCGAGCATAACCAACGGGCTATATGCTTCCTCTACAGAAGAGCTACCGTTGCCGAAGTGGGTTGCCAAACCATCACCAAGAGGATTGTCGATGGGGCGATAAGTGTAGGCCGAAGTAGCATAACCAAACTGAGTTCCTTCAGTGTTGATTTCAGAATAGCGAACATCAAAGTCAACCGATAGCTTTTTATTAATCTGCTGATCTACCTTGAGATTGGCGTTAACACGATTGAAGCCAGACTGAATTCGGATACCCTCGTCTGTAACGTAATTGAGTGATGCATAAATCTTGGTCTTATCATTACCACCACTGATGCTAACATCATGATTCCAGCTATTGGCAGTCTGCATAAGGTCTTCCACGTAATTGTGTGAAGAAACATTTCGATAAGCAGCAAGGTTGTTGCCATATTTTGAACCTAAGCCAAAATACTGAGCGACTCCATCGCCATACGACTCACCGTAAGCTGTGGCATACGCCCATGTCCAGTTGACATAATCGTAAGCATCCAGCACATCAAGCAGACGAGGATTTTCCTTGACCTGATAGTAAACACCATAACGGACAGTAGACTTACCAGACTTACCGCCCTTTGTTGTTATGAGGATAACACCATTCGCACCACGAGCTCCATAAATAGCTGTTGATGCAGCATCCTTCAACACATCCATCGACTCAATATTGTCGGCAGGAATATCGTCAATCGACGAAACCTGAACACCATCGACGATGAAGAGAGGTTCATTGCTCTGTGTGATGGAGCCGCCACCACGCACGCGGATGGACATAGAGGCACCAGGACGACCGTCCTGCGAGGTTACGCTCACGCCAGGAAGCTGGCCCTGAAGAGCCTGTGCTACGTTCGAAACGGGGTTGGCCTTCAGCTTGTCGCCGCTCACCGATGCCACGGCACCTGTGAGGTCGCGCTTCTTGACCGTACCATAACCGATGACTACCACTTCGTCGAGCTCATCGCGATCCTCGGCGAGGGCAATACTGAATGAATTCTTTCCTGCCACAGGGATAATCTGCTCCTTGTAGCCGATGTAAGTCACCTTCAGGGATGCGTTATTGGCCACATCCTGAATACTAAAGTTACCATCGATGTCGGTGGTAGCGCCGTTAGTGGTACCTACAACGATGACGTTGGCGCCAATGACTGGATCGCCCAATTCGTCAACCACGGTACCCGTCACAGTCTTGGTCTGGGCAAAAACAATCGCACTGCTGACAGCAAAAGCTACCAACAGAGTGGTCAATCGTCCCAACCATGTCTTGCATGTACTGCTTCTCATGTTTCGGAAAAATAGTTAGTTAATAATATGTTTATAAGTTATCAAGTGTGCTATTGGGTTATAATAGTGCGGTGCAAAGATGAAAAGAAAATTTAATTTTTCCAAATTTTTTTCATAAAAATTAAATAATATGCCCCCATTTTTCTACTTTAGTGACACAAATGGACTAAAAAGGCCGCCGACAAAAGGGAAACTGTCGGTGGCCTTTGATTATTTCTGAAGGATTAAGTCATTATTCCGAAATACCAGAACAACGAAACTCCTTGACCCAAGCATTACCAACCTGGATTCTGAGCTACATCGGCATTGTTGAGGTCGATGGCATCCTGTGGGAACGGACGAAGGATGCGTGGGCTGCCATCAGCGCCATAGAGGTTAGCGGTTCCTTCTGCCAATTTTTGCTAATATAATATAATAATGTACTGGATTCGTCCATTTCTCAACAAAGAAAGATAGCCTTCAGCCATAAAAAGCTTCTATATAACATTCTTGTTTTTGGGGTCGCTTCGCTCAAAATTATCAAAAAATTGATTTATAAAATTATCAAAAAAGAATGTACAAAATCAGAAAAATATCGACCTGTTTTTCTTATAATTTTTTTATTTAATTTTTCTATAATTTTGAGCGAAGCGACCCCTTGTATCTTTTTGATCACGGATCACACGAATCACACGGAATATCTGTTGACCCAAGGGAGACCAGTGGTCATTGCTTCGCCGACCACCGGGCGGAAAACACGGATCCTTATCTCGACCTCTTATCTCTGCGGAGTTTTTCTTTTTTCTCTACGGACTTCAAGGACTTAATGGACTAACCCGGGGGTGCGCAAGCAAAAATCTGTATTCATCTGCGGGATCTGTGTGACCAGATTTATCAGATTAGCGGCTCGGTCAAAAATAAATCCGTTCAATCCGAGAAATCCGTAGAGGAAAGGACTATCCCAGGGGTGCGCAAGCAAAAATCTGTGTGGATCTGTGCGAATCTGTGTGCCCTTATTCGGACATTCATCCGTTCAATCCCCATGATCCGTGATCCAATTTTCGTCATTTTTCGTTTTTTCGGACTTTTTCGGAATAACATCCATCGTATTATAGGATTCCGCCGAAAACTACGAAAACATCGAAATCAACGAAAACTTTTTTGTCTCAGCTTTTCGAGTTTTAGATGTTATAATTCATTTTTGTTTTCGATATGTCGAAAAATGTGCTGCAATGGACAAAAATCCATTGCAGCTTTTATTGTGTTTATGATAATCGGTTATCCGAAGATTTCGCCATCGCTCACGTCTTCGCTGAAGATGGGCTTATTGGTCTTCTGCTCCTTGGGATAGAAGTGGACTGCCGAGTCGTTCATCTTGGGCCATGTGGTCTGGAGCATACGGATTACCTCGGCACCAGCCCAAAGGGTGGGACCATAGCCGTGGAATGCCATCACATGAACGGGACGATAGGCATAGAAGGCAGGATCGAAGCCCATACCCGTGCCTACGCAGCACTTCTCGACCTGGCCGAGCTCATTGACGCAAGTGGTCACGGCATTCCAGGCGAGCAGTACCTGTGCACCGTAAGCCAACGAATCGACCCAGCCCTCGTTGATGGCATGGGCAATGCAGTAAGCATAGATGGCGGTGCAGCTCGACTCTAAGTAAGTGTCGTTGCGGTCGAGCAGCTGATGCCAGAAGCCCGTGTGATGCTGCAAGCGACAAAGGCCGTCAATATGCTGACGCAGGAGGTCAAGCACGAACGGACGCTCCTTGTGATTAGCTGGCAGGTTATCGAGCACCTCGCATAGGGTGAGGATCGCCCATCCATTGCAACGCCCCCAATGGAAGTTTGGATGCGGATTCATGCTTTCGACCCATCCATGACGGAAGAGCTGCACTTCGGGCACCCACATCTTGTCCTTGAAGAGATGCAGCTGGCGAAGCGCCTCGTTGGTGAAGCGCACATCGCCCGTATAGCTGCCGTACCAAGCCAAGGCAGGAATGGCCATATACATATCGTCGAGCCATACGGTATTGTGATGCGGACGGTTGCGGGCATAGGTGCCATCGGGAAGACGATACTCCTTGTTGACCACAAAGTCCATGTATCTCGCTATCAGCGGATCGTAAGCCTCCGACTTCTGTCCCTCCATCTGCAGGCGGATGAACGAAGCTGCCATCGCACCACAGTCATCGAGGGCAGCGGGACGAAGCACACGACGCATCTCGGAGTCGAACGTCGGATCAGCAGCCAGTTTTTCGGCAACCTTGGGTGCCAGTTCGGCAAGCACATTGGCACGATCGGTGACAAATCGCAGATAAGCCTCGTCGCCCGTGACCTTGTAAGCGGCAAGAGCAGCAGAATAGGCGACGCCACATTCGTAGCTGGTGAGACGGAAACGACCGCGCACAAGACGCAGCGAATCGTCATACTGGGCCGGCATGCCTTCGCTGATATAGGCCAGCACACGATCCATCACAGCCTTCACATCTGCCGACTGCGGAATGACATAGGGTGTGTCATAGTCGGGCTGCATAAGATGCAGCGGAGTGTTGGTGTCATTGATCTCTTCGGAGGCGGTCGTAGCTTCCTGTGTCTGTGATGCGTTTGTACAAGCCGAGAGCAACAGCACGGAGGCTGCCAAGGCAAGACCTGTAATCTTTACAATATACTTCATACGTAATGGATATAAGATGGGGTTAATTGCTGCAAAGATAGGGGATTTTTCGCTGTTGTCCAAATTTAATACCAGTAAAGTGAAGAAGAAAGAACAAGAATGAACGAAAAACATACCACCCTTAAACAATTATGAACGAAAAACATACCATTGAAACAATTATTGCCCGGAAAAATTCCGAGCAATAACTGATATATTGAATATTGACCATTAATAGCCAGGGTTCTGCCAGAAGCCATCGGCAGTGCTGCTATAGTTGAGCACACCATCGGTATTCTGGGTAGCAGGACAAGGAACGACATTGGTGCAGGCATCCATCTGGTTGAGCGGGATGGGACGATAGTAGTGCTGCAGGGCAATGTTGCCCGAAGCCTGTGCATTGCGAGCCTTCACGTAGTCGATAAGCTTGTGGGTGCGCTTCAGGTCGAACCAGCGGGTGTATTCACCGCAAAGCTCGATGGCGCGCTCCTGTAGAATCACATCGATATCGACGGTCGAAGTACCGAACACGGCATTGAGCGAGTTGTCCTGACCTTCAATGGCACGGGCAGCGCGCAGAGTGTTGAGCGTCGTCATGGCAGCAGCCGTGTTGCCCTCAGCCACTTCACACTCAGCCTTGATAAGATACATCTCAGCCAAACGGAATACGACACCATCGCGATAGGAGAGGTCGAGGCAGAGGTAGGTCTCATCGTAAGGCGAATCGAGGAACTTCTTGATGCCAGGATAAGAGTTGGTGCCACCAATCTTCTTATTGTTGTAGCGGTCATCACCATAAACCGACGACTTGGCGACAGCCTCAGCCGTAGGAAGTGCGGTTGCATAATCACCCGAAGTATAGACTGGGATGTCTCCACCGTAGGCAAACTGGATGCGGTAGCGGTCCTTGGCCCAAGCCTGTGCAGCCTTGCCGGCCTCCGAGTCTCCATCGAGTTCGCTGTAGTAGATGGCGGTATCGCCGGCATTGAAATAGTTGCCGTCACGTGCCAGAGCAACAGCAGGAGTGTTCTCGGTGTTATAAATGAACTCTCCCATCTTGGGATACATGTCGTGCTTATTCTCCTCCAAGCCAGCTACGATGTTGTAGTGGGTGACGAGGGTGCCGTCGAAACGCTGGTCGGTGTTACGTCCCTTGGCCAAAGTCTCCCAAAGGTAGAGCGAAGGCAGGTAGCGTGTGAAGCCACGGCTATAAGGAGAATAGTAGGGAGCGATGAAGATGTTCTCGCCCGTCTTCTTGCTGGTGATGTACGAAGAGCTGGCGTTGGTGGGGCGGTTGAAGAGACATTTGTTGTTGCTACCGTTGCCCAGGTCGGCGGTATTGCCGTTGTTCCAGGTGGGGACAAACATCAGGTGATGAGCCGAACCATTGCGCGAATAGCCCGTACGGGTGATGAGCGAATTGTAGGAGAGGAAGTTGCCCGAAGCATCGGTCTTGTAGCGATAGGGGATGCAGTTCATGGTGCCCTCCGAATAGTCGTAATAGACGCCCCAGATGGCTTCCTTGTTGTCACCCACTTCGTTGTTGTCCATCGACCAGGTGTCGTTGTAACGTGGATAGAACGAGGTGCCCGAGTTGGCAATGATATCTTCGGCAAGGCCCTTGGCCACGCTGTAGTAGCTTGTTTCGCCAAGCCAAGAGGCAGCAAACAGGGCAACGCGTGCCTTGAGAGCCTCAGCAGCATACTTGTTGGGCAGCCAGTGTGTGCTCGAGAGTTTCTTGCTGTTGCTCGAAGGAAGATTGGCAATGGCCAAGTCGAGGTCCGAAAGGATATTCTTCACAACCTCTGTCTCGGGAACACGCACGGGAGTGGTCTTGGTCGAAGTGATGCGCTCATCGTTGTAAGGGATGGGGCCCCACATTTGTACCATATTGAAATAATAGAGGGCACGGCAGAAACGCACCTCGCCACGATACTGCTTGGCGGTAGGCTCGTCGATGACGCCGCTGTTGAGACCTTCCTCAATGTAATAAATGGCATTGTTGCAGGCATCAATGGCATTGTAGAACATCTCCCAGTACTGGTCGAAGCAGGGATTGTTGTTCACTTCGTTGTCGAGTGCGGCACTCGAGAAGGTGTAGGTGTTGAGTGTCACCTGCTTGTTGTCGGTGCCCGTGTACCAGAGGTCGGAACCGCAGTCCGAAAGGCCGAGCGAAGGCTCCTTGCCCCACCATGCACGTGTATAGGCATAGCAGGAGTTGACGAGTCCTGCCAAGCCAGTGGCAGAGCCGTAGGAGAGGTCTGCCGTATTGCCGGTCTTGTTTTCCTCATCAAGAAAATCAGAGCATGAGGTAGCGGAAAGCATCAGCAGGCCCGCTGCCATCAGAATACCATATTTCGTTTTCATAGATGAATTCTGAATTAAAGATTAGAATGAAAGATTTACACCAATGACAACCTGCTTCATCAGCGGGAAGGTAATGGCACCACCTCGCTCTGGGTCATAGTTGTCGTCCAGACGGTTGAAGGTGATGAAGTTCTTCAACGAGCAATAGATCTTGGCGTTCGAGAGGAATGCCTTCGAAGCCCACTTCTTGTTGAGGTTGTAGGCGAGGGTGATGTCCTTGATCTTGAAGTAGTCGGCCTTTTCGTAGAGCAGCGAAGAGGCATACTGCGAATAGATGGACTTCAGGTTGTTGTGCGCATAGGTCGGAGCTGGGATGCGTGCATCTTGGTTGTCGAGTGTCCAATAATCGACATCAGCCCAGTTGGCATAGTTATCGTTCAGACCAAGGGCATTGTTCTTCTCGTAGGCAATGTATCCACCAAGGCGTGCCATCATCTGGAAAGAGAGGCTGAAGTCCTTGTAGGTGAACGAGTGGGTCATGCCGATGATGTGCTTGGGCGAACGGTTATAGACGCGGCGGTCGTTGTCGGCGTCAATCATGCCGTCACCATTCTGGTCCACAATCTTCAACGTACCAGGAGTACCATAGCTACCACGGTGATGCCCTTGCTGGCCATTTCCGAAACGTAGGCATCATATTCGCCCACCTTCCAGCATTCGTTGGTCTCGTAGTCGTAGAAGATCGAGAGTGGTTCGCCTACGATAAGCGCATTGTTATAGGAAGTGATGTTCTGGTCGAGGCCGTCGGCAAGATAGGCAATCTCGTCGGTGCTGTGGGTATATGACATGTTAATGTCCCAAGTGAAGTCCTTGGTACGAACTGCAAGCGCATTGAGGGCTACCTCAATACCCTGGCCTTTCGACTCACCGATATTGGAGATGACCGAAGTGAAAACTTCCGACTGAGGCGAGCTCTTGAAGTAGAGAAGATCGGTGGTCTTGGTCCAATAGTAATCGACGGTACCGTTGATGCGACCATCCAGGAAGCCGAAGTCGAGACCGAGGTTATAGGCCGAAGTCTTTTCCCAGGTGAGGTCGGGATTTGGCATGTTCATTGGGATAAAGTCCGTAGCGCTGCTGGGAGTGGTGGCATAAACCTGTGCCAAGGTCATGTACTCGTTTACAGCGGCATTGCCCGAAAGACCCCAAGAGAGACGCACCTTCAAGTTGCTGATGCGGAGCGACTCATTGATGCCCTCCATCCAATGCTCATCGACGATACGCCAACCTGCAGATACCGATGGGAAGGCAGCCCACTTGTTGCCCTCGGCAAGCTGTGAAGCACCGTCGGCACGAATACTTGCCTGCAGGAGGTAGCGGCTGTCGTAACCGTAGTTGAGACGACCGAAGAACGACATCAGCGAGCTCTTGGTATAGGTCGAACCAGCATTGGCGTCATTCTGAATCTTGGTAACATCGTAGAACGAGTTGGTGTAGTAGTGCTCCTTGCCGGCTGTACCATCGTACGACAGACCTTCGGCTATCGACTGCTGCATTTCGAAACCGCCGAGCAGGCCGAGGCTGTGCTCACCGAAATACTTGTTGTAATTGGCGGTGTTCTGCCAGTTCAGCTTGGTTGACTGTGAAGTGGCATTCGAGATATAGGTGTTGGTGGGCGACTGGTAACGGCCTACCGACTCAAAGTCCTGATAAGTGCCAGTACGTGCATTGGTGCGGTCGATGGCGAACTGGGTCTTGAGGAAGAGGTCCTTGATGGGTTCCAACTGCAGATAGGCATTGCCCAGGAAACGGGTTGTCTCAACGTTCTTCTTGTAGTTGTCGCCTTCATCCTGCAAGGGGTTGACATGTGAATCGTACCAGGGATTCGGCTTGATGTTCACGGTGCCGTCGGTATTGTAAGGATGAGTGATGGTTGTCATCTTACGGGCAGCATTGAACAGGCTGTAACGCGAATCGTGGTTCTTGAAGGTGAATGCCACACTGGCACCAACCTTCACGACCTTGTTGATCTTGTGGTCGATATTGATGCGTCCGTTGTAACGATCCATCTTATCGTCCTTCAGCAGACCATTGTCATACATGGCAGCCAGAGAGATGTTGAAGTTGGTCTTCTCCGAACCACCGGCAATGCTCAACTCATAGTTCTGCGTGGTGGAGTTCTGCATGAAGGTGTCGTACCAGTCGGTGAAGCTGCCATCCTCGATGATAGAGGTCTGCAGAGTACCGTCGGCAAGTGCCGAGTTACCGAATACCTCCTTGTAGGTGTTCGTGCCCCAACTGCCATTGGTGATATACTCGTCATAGTTGGCACGATCGACATAGAGCTGTACCTCATCCATGCCATACTTGTTGCGGATGTCGCTGGTGGCACTGTTGAACGAATTGTAGGCATTCAGATCGACACGTGTCTTGCCGGCTTTGCCGCGCTTAGTGGTGATGAGGATGACACCGTTGGCACCGCGCGAACCGTAGATGGCGGTCGAAGAGGCGTCCTTCAGGATGTCCATCGACTCGATGTCGCCAGCAGGAATGTCAAGGGTAGAACCATAGACCACGCCATCGACAAGGATAAGTGGTCCGTTGTCGGCCGAAATGGAGCGGTTACCACGCATGGTGATGCTCACGCCTGCACCTGCCTGACCGCTGCTCTGCTGAAGATCCATGCCTGGCACCTTGGCCTGCATAGCCTGCATGGCGTTGGCGGCTGCCACATTCTGGATATCGGCACTCTTGATTGAAGATACCGAACCCGTCAGGTCCTTCTTCTTCTGCACGCCGTAACCCACAACCACAACCTCCTCGAGGTTCTCACCATCTTCCTTCATCGTAATGTTGAAGGTAGTCTGGTTGCCCACGGGGAATGTCTGTGAAGCATAACCGATGTAAGATACAACGAGTTCGTCAGCATTGCTGACACCCGTAATCGAATAGTTACCGTCAATATCGGTAACTGCACCGTTGGTAGTACCCTTCACCAAAACGTTGGCGCCAATGATTGGCTCGCCAAATTCGTCAACGATAGTACCAGTAACGGTCTTTGTCTGGGCAAACGCCATCACGCCGCTGAGCACAAAGGCCACAACGGTGAAGAGGAACTTCCTGCCCAGCCAGGATTCGCATTTACTGCATTTCATGTTGTTAAGCTGGATTAGTTAATAATAATAGTTATGTGTAGTATAAAACTCTAGTCTTTCTCTTTTGTTGATACCACAAAATAATATACCTTGAATATTTAGTGCTTGTAACTGTGAATTAATTGGCGCAAAGGTATGCATTTTTTGCCAATTTACAAAATTTTGGACTTTAATTTTACACTTAACGGCTTGTTTTTTTCTTTTTCCTTTAAATTTTACTCTATTTTAGAACTGTAAATTTGGAACAAACGAAAATATCCCTTATCTTTGCAGTGTTTACTAACCCTCAAACACACATACCCATGAGAAGAGAAGCATTCAAGATGTTCCTGAACCCAGGACAAAAAGAAGAGTACAAGCGTCGTCATGCCAACCTGTTTCCCGAACTGCGCCGACTTTTGAGCGAGAGCGGCGTGCGCAACTACAGCATCTACCTCGACGAAGACACCAACACGCTCTACGCATACCAGGAGCTCGAAGGCGATGGCGGCAGCCAGGACCTCGGCGCCACGGAAATCTGCCAGAAGTGGTGGGCATACATGGCCGACATCATGAAAACCAATCCTGATAACTCGCCCGTCAGCATCCCGTTGCCCGAGATGTTCCACATGGACTGATCTTTTATCACGAAAATAATATTTTTATCACGAATTATCGAATTTGAGAATTGTTTTAGCCAACGGGTCCTCTCATTTATTCGATAATTCGTGATAATAATCCCATAGCTCCCACAGTTCGTGATAAATAATTCTATAATTCGCAAATTCGTGATAAAAAGATAATGAAACGATATTTATTCGTGATATTCGTGGCTCTACCGTGCTTGACGTTTGCACAAACCGTGGAGCGATGGGATCACCACGACATATCTTTGACAGCTCCTGCCTCCGAATTGAAGGGAAATCCCTTCGAGGTCGAACTGTGCGCCTCGTTCATCAACGGGAACGACACACTCGTTGTGCCAGGATATTACGACGGCAAGGACAAGCAAGGCGAAGTCTGGAAGATACGGTTCATGCCAACAGCCGAAGGCGTTTGGAACTACACCACACGCTCGTCCATAGCTGCACTCGATGGCAAGACCGGCTCGCTGACCTGCACGGCCCCCTCCGTCGGCAATCACGGTTCCGTTCAGGTCGATTCGACTGGCTTGCATTTCTGCTATGCCGACGGCACGCGCTATATCCCCGTTGGCACAACGAGCTACGACTGGATGCACGCCTCCAACGACCCCGCTTTCAGCACCGCCGACCCGGGTCTTACCATGCAGCAGCAGACATTGCTTTCGCTCGAAAAAAGCGGATTCAACAAGATTCGCTCGCTGCTCATCGTCCAGAACTTCGACCGCACTTATCCCGAGCCCGATGCATTCCCGTTTGTCGCCCTCGAGGGCTACGATCCAGCCAACGGCAACGCAGCTCGCTGGGACTGGTCGCGCCTCAACACCCGTTACTTCGACCACGTGGAACAATGCACCGAAGGGCTGCTGCGTCTCGGCATCGAGCAGGACCTTATCCTCTTCCATCCCTACGATGGTGGACGCTGGGGCTTCGACGAGATGCCGCGCGAGGCGGGCGAACTGCTGTGCCGTTATGTGGCAGCACGTTTCGGTGCCTATCGTAACATCTGGTGGAGCCTCGCCAACGAATATGACTTCCTGCGCAAGCAACCCATCAGCAACTGGGATGCCTGGACCGATGCCATCCTTGCCAACGACCCCTATCACCACCTCATCTCCATCCACAGCTACACCGCCCGATACTACAAGTATTGGGATGAACGCTATACCCACTGCTCCATCCAGGATCAGGCTCCTGTCGAGGCGCCGGGCCGCGCTGTCACGGTGCTTAACATCTACAAGAAACCCGTCATCTTCGACGAGGTATGCTACGAGGGCGACATGACCGAACGCTGGGGCTGGCTCTCGGGCGAGGAGGAACTCTACCGCCTCTGGAACGCCTACATGAACGGCACCTATTGCTCGCACTCCGAATGTTTCCAGTACGGCGACCCGCACGATTTCCGCCGCGACTTCCTCGCCGTAGGTGGCAAGTGGCAGGGCGAGTCGTGGCGACGCATCCGTTTCATGCGTCAGATTCTCGATGCCATGCCGCGCCCCATGTATCTGCCCGACTCGTCGTGGGATCTCAACACTTCTGCCTGCGGCCCCGGCTATTACATGGTCTATCTCGGCAAGCAGGTGGCGAAGGAATGGCGCTTCGACCTGCCCATCCGCAATGGTCGTGACCTGTTCCCGCGCATGACCGAAGGCGAGCGTTATAAGGTGGAAATCATCGACACGTGGAACATGACCATCACCGAAAGTCCCGTTATCATCACCACCCGAAAACAGGACAACTACCGAATGATTGCCGAGGGCGACGGCACCATCCCCCTTCCCGAACTTCCCTATCTGCTCCTCCGCATTACACGCATCGAGTAAGAACGTCTATTTTATTCCGAAAATAGTCTTAATTCTTTCATTCCGAAAAGCCCGAAAATAGCGAAACCCACGAAAATTTTCGGAATTTTTCGGCTTTTCGTGTTTTTTCGGAATTAAAACATCAACGATTAAGCACGAAAATCGCCCTAATTCTTTTATTCCGAAAAAGCACGAAAATAGCGAAATCCACGAAAACTTTCGGGCTTTTTCGGCTTTTCGTGTTTTTTCGGAATTAATACATCAACGATAGCACGAAAATAACCCTAATTCTTTTATTCCGAAAAAGCACGAAAATAGCGAAATCCACGAAAATTTTTCGGGCTTTTTCGTCTTTTCGTGTATTTTCGGAATTAATACAATAATATTTTCGTTATTAAAAATAATTGTTATTCAGGATTCTAATGGGCTTCATATATAGCTCATTGAAGTTACATAAAATTCCTAATTCATAGTTTGTAATTGAAAGATAGTTGCGCACTTGAGCTTTATAAAGGTCGGTAAGTTCAGACACAGATTTAAGTTCAACAATTATCTTATCGTAACAAACAAAGTCAGCAACGTAGTGGGTAATTAATTTCTGATCTCTGTAAAATATGTCAAATCTTTTTTCTCTCTCGAAAGGAATGTTTCTGAACTCTAACTCTATTGCCAAGGCTTCTTGATACACTTTTTCAAGCAGACCGACACCCAATCTCTTGTGCACCTCAAAGATAGCACCTGTTATCATTGCCGATTCCTCTTTATACAAAATATAGCTACTCATTGTTTTAAATAATATTTAATTCCGAAAATAGTCCCGATTATTTTATTCCGAAAAAGTCCGAAAAAAGCGAATTCCACAATAATTTTCGGGCTTTTTCGTATTTTCGGTTTTTTTCGGAATTAAAACATCAACGATTAAGCATGAAAATCGCCCTAATTCTTTTATTCCGAAAAAGCACGAAAATAGCGAAATCCACGAAAATTTTTCGGGCCTTTTCGTCTTTTCAGACTTTTTCGGAATTAAAAAGAGATCGTTCGAAATGGTATATGAGTGTTTTCGTTATTTCATAACCTTGTCCGTCTCAACGAGTCCACCCGCATAGACGATGCGACGGATGCAGATGCCCGTCTGGGGCTCAGCGAGGCGCTTGCCATCGAGTGAATAGTATTCGATGCGACGGATGCTCATATCCGACTGCGCATCATGGATACCAGCGAGGAAGGTCTGTGCGGGATAATACTCTTCGACCGAAGTGAGCGCATCGGCATTCTGCGCCTTGGTAATATGTTCCACGATACCATTGACATAGACCTCAACATTGGTATAGAAACGCTTTTCGCTGTCGAGGGTGTAGGTTTTGGCATCGGCGGCATTGGTCTTGTCCAAACCATTGGCATCCTCCCAAGCATCGGGCATACCATCTCCATCGGTGTCCCAATCGGCGGGGCGTGTCTCGCTCGCAAGTTCCGGGTAGCTTGCCGTTGTCGGGTCTTCGGTGCCAGCGGGATCGTTGATGACATCAACGATCCCGGCGCGCTGCGAAATGGCACCCGTATAGGTCGTCGTGCCTGTGCGAGTCTCCTCCATATAGCGGGCATCCACGGCATCACGCGCATACGAAGCACCGCAGTAGAGCAGCACCTTCTCGTAGGCGGTCTCGGCACTGTGGGTAGTCACTTCGCCAGCCTCGATAGGCTCGTCAAGCTTCAGCCTAACGCAGTCCACACCGTTGCTGTTCTTCACGTACGTCACGTTCTCGCCATAGTTGTGGGCAGCATCGGGGATGTATCTCTCTCCATTGATGGTCGAAAGGCCATTGTCGTAGATGACGCCGCTCCAGTCGTAGTTGGCAGCATTCGAGCCGGCAGCTGTCACGTAGTTGCCGTTGATGTAGTATCGGCTGGCATAGCCGGGATAGGGGTTGTCGCTGGTCGAATTGCCGCTGTCGGCCACCGAGACCTGTGTAACGCGCGTCTTGTTCTTGGTGCCGGGACCTGCCTTGTAATAGTTGTTGATCATATTGATGTAGCCGCCGCCAGGGCCGCCATAGCAACCATTGCCGTTGCCCCAGTTATACATCACGCAGTTGCGGAAATCCACCTGTTCGGACTGCAGCGAATTGCTGTACTTCGACGTGTCGTAGCCCGTCCAGTTATAACGCGCGCCGTTGAATCGAGGGGCACGGTTCTGCACGTGGGCGATGAAGTTGTGGTGGAACGAAGCGCCCTTGCCGCCCCAGATGCCGCCATAGCTGTGCTCACCCTTCGAGTGTCCGGGGTTCGCCAAAGCCTCGCCCAGCGCACACCACTGCATGGTGAAGTCGCGGTTGTCGTAGAACGATGCCAGCTCGTCGATGCTCCACGAGAAGGAGCAGTGGTCGAGGATGATGTTCTTATGTCGGCGTCCCCACGCTGCATCAGCTCCGTCGTTGATGTCCTTGATTTGCGAACGGCGGAAACGGATGTAGCGGACGATAACATTGTCACAATTGGTGAAATTGACCGTATAGTAACGCAAGGTGATACCATCGCCGGGAGCCGTCTGGCCGCAAACGGTCTTGTTCGAGCGAACCGAGATGTCGGATCTCAGGTCGATATATCCGCTCACATCGAAGACGATGATGAGCGAAGAACTGCTCGTCAATGCTGCACGAAGCGAGCCGGTTCCCGAGTCGTTAAGGTTGGTCACATGATAAACCGAACCGCCACGTCCACCCGTGGTCGTATAGCGTGCAAAGCCTTCTGCGCCCGGAAACGCCGGCGCCGAGCTCTGTGCGAAAGATGTTGGTGCTACCACAGCACCGATTGCCAAGGCAATCATGAAGAAAAACAATCGTTTCATTGTATAAAGTTTTTATTAGGTTAGCTTTTTCGAAATCCCTATATATCGGAATGCCGGTATTTCGTAATTCCGGTATTCCGTAATCCTCTCAAACCTCTCAAACCTCTCAAACCTCTCGAACCCCTCTTACCCACCCTGTAGGGTGCTCGCCAGCTTTTCGATGTTGAGACTGCGGGCCGAAGCATCGACGATGTCCTTATACACGCCGCCCTTCTTGTAGAGTTCATCGGGATTGCCCGACTGCTCCACGCGGCCGTTCTGCAGGGCATAGACGAGGTCGGAGTCGATGATCTGCGAGATGGAATGTGAGATGATGATGACCGTGCGGTCCTTCTTGATGGCGTCTATCGAGGCCTTGATCTGCTCGGTAGCCACTGCATCGAGCGAGGCTGTCGGCTCGTCGAGGAAGATGATGGGCGGGTTCTTGAGGAACATACGGGCGATGGCGACGCGCTGCTGCTGTCCGCCCGAAAGGTCGGTGGCCTGCGACTTGAAGCCATTGGGCAACTTCGATACCTGATCGTAGAGGAAAGCTTTCTTGGCGGCCTCGATTACCTCCTCGTCGGTGGCGCCAGGCTTGCCATAGCGGATGTTCTCTTCGATGGTGCCGCTGAAGATGTGGTTCTTCTGTAGGACGAGGCCGATGTTGTCGCGCAGATACTGTGTGTCATATTCCTTCAGGTCGTGTCCGTCGAGCAGGATGCGTCCCGTCTGCGGCTCGTAGAACTTGTCCAGCAGGTTGACGATGGTCGATTTGCCAGCACCCGAAAGACCCACAAAGGCCGTAATCTTGTTGGGCTCGATGTGCATATTGATGTTCCACAACGCCTGCGTGCCGTTGGGATAGGTGAAATCGACGTGCTCGATCTCGAAACGCCCCTCCACCTTCTCCGGCCGATAGCTGCCGCTGGGCTCCACCTCTTGCTCTGCCTCGATGACGCTGAAGTAGCCCTCTGCATAAATCAAAGCATCGTTGAGCGTGTCGAAGATGCGCTGCAGCTGCGTGATGGGTGCGGTGACGTTGGCGAAGAGCATCACGTGGTACATAATCTTGCCGATGGTCATGCCCGGATAGTCGATGAGGACGAGGTAAGCGGTGAGGATGATGATCAGCACGGTGCCTATCTGCTGCACAAACTTCTTCCATCCGTCGTAGTAGAGCATCACCTTTCGTGTGCGTATCTGGTTGTCGGTGAGCGCCGTCTGGATGTCGAGCTGCTTCTTCGACTCGATGCTTTCGCGGTTGAACGACTTGATGACGTTGATCGATTCGATGATCGACACGATGCCGTGCGACTTCGCTTCGCGATAGCCGCGCATCTGCTGCCGCCATCCGCGCAACTTATGGGCCTGATGAATGGTGATCCAAATATAGACAGGCACAATGAAGAGGGCGGTCAGGCCCACATAAACATTGGCCATGAACATCAGTACCAGCGCCAGGAAGGCCGAAGTGAAGAGGGGCAGCAGGTCGATGAACGTGTTCTGCACCGTGGTCGAAAGCGAACTGACGCCTTGGTCAATGCGCGACTGCAGGCGTCCAGCTTCGTTGCCGTTGCGGTTGAAGTACGCCATGCGGTAGGTGAGGATGCGATCAACAGCGGTCTGTGCCAAGTCGCGCGACACACGTACTCGCATCCGTTCGCCGAAGTAGTTCTGCAAATAGGTGATGATCACCGACAGCAGTTCCTTGCCAAGCAGGATGGCCGTGATTATCATCAGGATGTGGGTGGCCGACGACCAGTCGAACGTGGCGCGCGCCAGAAAGCCGTGCATATCCTTGCCGGCATTGACGAGGTTGTTCACCTGATCTACTGTCCAGTCGAGCACGATGGCATTGACCTGGGCGATGAGCGACCCGATGAGGGTCAGGACAAGAGTCACAATGACGTGCCACTTATATGGCCTGACAAATGGCCAGATCTTCTTGAAAAGAACAATGAGATTCATGCTGAAGAAATATGTATGAGGTTGAAAAGGGATTCCTTTTCGTGGGCAAAGTTACTGTATTTTGGCGAAAAAGCAAAAAGACAAGGCGGTTTTTTCTTGTTTTTTGCATCGAATTGCGCTGCGAATGACAATTATTAGTATATTTGCGCCATAAAAACGATTGTAAAATCCACAAATCCATCGAGCAAATGCGAACTATTCAGAAATCCATCCTCTTCGCTGCAGCCATTGCGCTGTGCCTCACTTCGTGCCGTCAACAGACTGCCCCTGAGCAACCCGCCTCAGCGCCTTCAGCGTCTTCCGAGGTCTCCGGGTCCGTCGAGGGAACAGTGTCATCCGAACCCGCCGAATCTTCGAAGGCTTCCGAGCCCGCCACAGCTCCGTCCTCCATCCCCGCCGACTTCGTCCTGCTGGCCGATGTATGCCCCGACATCATTCAGGAGATTCGCTACTACACGACCTACAACTTCGTCGGCGACCGCATCCCCGGCTATGAGCGCCCCTTAGCCTATCTGACCCGCCAGGCAGCCGATAGCCTCAAGCTCGTCTGCGACGACCTCAGGGAGCAAGGCTACCGCCTGAAGATCTTCGACGCCTACCGTCCGCAGATGGCGGTCGATTTCTTCGTTCGTTGGGGCAGCGACCTCGATGATCAGCGCATGAAGCCATATTTCTACCCCGACTGCCCCAAGTCCGAGCTTTTCAAACGCGGATACATCGCCCATCATTCCGGACACACACGCGGATCGACACTCGACCTCACGCTCTTCGACATGAAAACTGAGCGCGAAGTCGATATGGGCGGCACCTACGACTTTCTGGGCGAGACATCTCATTACAACTATTCCCGTGGTTTAACGCGCGAACAGACGAACAATCGTCGCATCCTGCGCGAAGCCATGATGCGCCACGGCTTCAATCCCATCGCCGTCGAATGGTGGCACTTTACCCTGAAGAACGAACCCTATCCCGACCATTACTTCACCTTCCCGATCAGGTAGATTTGGCATCACGTTCGCGGCGAAGCAGCACAATGTTACGAAAGTAGGCGATGAATCCGCAGCCTTGGCCCAGGATAAGCACGGGGTCGAGGCGAATGATTGCGTAGATGATGATGAGCGACGCACCTGCCAGGCTGATCAGCCAGAAACCCATCGGAAGCATCGATTCGCCACGGCGATACGAATAGTACCACTGATAGACGAAACGCAACGCGAAAACTATCTGACCCACAGAGCCTAAAAGCAGTAGCCACAGCGGGATGTTCTCGTTGCGGAAGAGCGACTGCAGGAGCTCGTCGGTGCTGGCTGCCAGCGCAAGCATCGCCGCAGGGGGCAATGCCAACATGAAGTAGCGCACCGCCGTCGGACGGATGCTCTTCCAATGCCCTTGGGCATGAAGGTTCCAAATATAAATATAATATGTAAGCGTCTGCCCCAGCAGGATGGAGAAGTCATGACGGCAAATGCCATAGACGAACATCAAGGCAGAACCGATCAGCGAGAACGCCCAATAGGTCACAGGTGTCACCACGCGACGGCTCCGTTCGCTCAGTATCCACTGAACCAGTATGCGCGCCGAGAAAAAGGCTTGCGCCAACATGCCGATGGCAAAAACGAGGAGGTGCATATTTCTAATTAGTGACTGCGGGTGTGAACGTGACAGCTCGGTTGACGAGCGACGTGTTGTAATGCTTGTCGGTCGAGGGAAGGTTATTATCGTCGTACGTGCCCACGTCGCTGAGTGCGGCACCTTCGGGCAGAGTGATGACAGCAAGGTCAAAATCCTTCGGCAGAAGCAGCAGCACGGGGGTGCCTGACTGTGCCAGATAGCCGTCGAGTGCCTCCGACGGACAGGTTTCCACCTTGTGCATCAGATGATAAACCATATCGATGCGGAAGATGTGCTCCTCCTGATCCACATAGCACACCTTGTACGTAGAGTCCTGCTGAACGAGCGTTCGCAGTTCGGAAAGCCCGGCGCGCTCGTCATAACCGAAGAAGTGTTTGAACAGCGGAAAGAATAACCATTCGAACAGCACAAACAGACAGCAGACCACACCCACAAGACGCCGCACTGTGCGCGCCTGCCAATGACCCGATACCCACGAGGCCATCAGCAGACAGCAGGGAACCATCAGCGGCATCAGATAACGCATCTTCTTCTCGGGGAACAGCGACATGAGCACCACGCCAGCCAATGTCCACACCAGACCGATGCGCGTAGCCGCTGGCTCGCTCTTCCAGCCCTTGATGGAACGAACGATGACATAGACAAGCAAGGGAGCCCAAATGCCACTCTCAAGGAAGAACCGCCAATAGTACCACCACGGCCGCACATTGTGATCCACCCACGACGTGGTCTCTTTCTGAACAATCGCCGACACAGCATCGGGCACACGGAGATAGATATAGGCATACCACCACCCGCCCAGCACCACTGCCAGCAGCAGCGCACCGGCGATCGAAAGCCAGCGCCCGCGCATATCAGGCACACGCCATACCAGCAAGGCTATCACAGCGGGCAACAGCATGGCCAATATCGCAACAGGTCCCTTCGACATGAACGAAAGACCCATCATGACACCAGCAAGAAGGAAGTTGGAGAAGCGCGCCGGATGGTAGAGCGCCTTGTAGAGGAAATAGACAGCGCCAAGCATGAAGGCGTGGCAATAGATGTCCCACGTCGCCGTGCGACCCTGCAGCACAACATTATAGCAGGTGAGCAACATCAAAGCAGCCACCAGCCCCGTAGAGCGGCTCGACGTAATCCTGCGGGCAAAAAGATAGAGAAAGAACGCCAGAAGCAGACCCATGACGCCCGTCGCAGCACGCTGCATCGACAGACTGTCGCCAAAGACAAGCTCCACGCCTGCTGCAACCCAGGTGGGGAGGGGCGGTTTCTCGAACCGGTACTGGCCATTCATCGTGGTTACCACCCAGTTGCCATCGGTGACCATCTCGTGAGCCGTGACAAGATTGCGCACCTCCATAAGGTCGGGACGCAAGATGGAATTATTTACAAAAAAGGTGGAGAAGGCAAAAAACACAAGCAGGAAGACCTTCACCCACTTTCTGCTCAGCAACGAGATGACACTGTTGGATTCCGTAGTTTCGTCGGTCATAGCGATGATGATTAGGAATTACTCGTTAACGGACAGATTGTCCTCGCCAACTTCATAATTGATATACCTCGACCTCATCCATCGGAATGCAAAGCAATCCAAGAGCGGGCCGATGGAACGATTGCGGAAACTGAACTTCGACTCGCCTGCCACACGCGGGAAATGGCGCACCGGCACCTGCTTGATCCGCCCATGCTGCAACATGATGAGCGCCGGCAAGAAGCGGTGCATCCCCTTGAAAAATGGCACACGTCGGGCCGACTCCGTATGCATCACCTTAAGTGGGCAGCCGGTGTCCTGTGCCGTGTCGCCCGTCATCATGCGGCGAAAGCGGTTGGCGACCTTCGACTGGAAACGCTTCCACCGCGTGTCCTTCCGTCCCACACGGATGCCCGTCACCAGTTCGTGGTCATCGATGTAGGCAAGGAGCAGATTGAAATCCTGTGGCGAGGTCTGAAGGTCGGCGTCGATATATCCCACGAAGGGCGACTGCACATAGTCGATGCCAGCCTTGATGGCAGCACTCAATCCCGCATTGCGCACAAATGAAATGAAATAGAAATGTTCGTGACGGGCACACATCTCGCGCAACAATTCCAAGCTTCTATCCTTGGAACCATCGTTCACAAAAAGCACGCAAGCGCTTCGGGCGGCCGTTGGCAGAAAGTCGGTAAAAGCTTTTTCGAGGGCAGGCATATTCGCCTCCTCGTTATAGACGGGCACAATGATGGCCAACTGATATTCGCTCGTTCTGTTCATCCTGAATTAAGAAAACCTTTTATCGTTCCTTCTTAATTATTCGGCAAAAATACAGATAAATTCGTAGAAAAACTGCATATCTGGTGGTAAATTCTGTGTTCCAGATGTATTTTATCGACTATTGACCAGTGTGATTGGCAAAAAGTAATGACGAACGTCTTCCCGACGAAGAATATTCACCAGTCATAAATCTCGAAAAACAATTTCCCATCGTAGCATGTCCCCCAACGTACGCTGGAGGACATCATCCCGTCGAAGCATGTCCTCCAGCGTACGTTAGAGGACATCATCTCGTCGCAGCATGTCCTTCAGCGGACGTTAGAGGACATCATCCCATCGCAGCATGTCCTCCAGCGAACGTAAGAGGACATCATCCCATCGTAGCATGTCCTTCAGCGTACGTTAGAGGACATCTTCCCGTCGAAGCATGTCCTTCAGCGTACGTTAGAGGACATCATCCCGTCGTAGCATGTCCTTCAGCGTACGTAAGAGGACATCATCCCGTCGCAGCATGTCCTCCAGCGAACGTTAGAGGACATCATCCCATCGAAGCATGTCCCCCAACGTTCGTAAGAGGACATCATCCCGTCGTAGCATGTCCTTCAGCGAACGTTGGCGGACATCATCCTATAGAATCATGTCCTCTTACGAACGTTGGGGGACATGCCTCGACAAATTAACATCCACTACGCTATTTCGCTCTTTTCGATTCTTTTGAAAGTATCTAATATAAATTTTGAAGGCGCAGCACCAAACGATGCCGCGCCTTCGGTTTCAGCGGATGGAGCGAGAAAGGGCTGATTCTTCTTTGCTTCGAAACGAGAAATATGCCTCCCTTCCTAAGATGGATTCAAGGAGGGAGGCATTCTTTAGGACTGAATCATCTGACAACAAAACGAGCGCCTTGTTTTACCTTGAAGCCTTCGGAAAGTCTCAAAACGCCAGTTCTCTCGATAGTTATGTCTGCATCATTCTCGATGGTGAACGTTGAATTGGGGTCTCCACCAAGACTCGCACTTGAAGCATAGACATATCTCCTGCCATGAACTTCAGCCGAATCGTTCTCCAGATGCAGTATTTCCGGCAAGTGGTTCAGTGCCCAAGGTAATCAGCTTGCCCTTACCATTCGGAATGGTCAAGTTGCTGTATGAGGGATGGAATGTATATAATTCGACATCATCATTTCCCCATACATCCCTAACTGCCACTTGAACGGTGTCGCTGTTTGCGGTAAATGACAGGTTAGTATCGGACGAGCTGGTATCAGTCTTCACAATGTTTCCGAAAGAGCTTGGAATATTTGTCCACATGTGCAACTCTGGACAACCTATTAGGTTAGTCGTCAATGCCATGTAGTGTTTGCTATAATTATTCTCTTTCTTGGCATAACTTAAAGCCTCTCCAAGAGAATACTCTTTGATTTTTGCATTGAATTTTCCTTGCAATCTTTTGGAAATAGTGACCACTCCTACCCTTGTATTCCCAATCAATGCTGGGCCGCCGTAATCTTTACCCATCGTAAAGGATTGCCCGATATTGGGATACCCTTGGTAAACTGGCATATATATGTCAAATGGAGTGATTGTGCAAGATATGGCATAGGCTATGGCTGGATAATCCTTGTTGTTCAGATTATCAAGTCCGTTTCCTGTCTCTCGCCTAATATATGGGAGACTATCAACTTGGATTGAAGTGATACCATACACTGCATCGGATTCCCTTAAACCATCTGATTTTGTACAAATTGCCAAAGGATGTCCATGACCTAACCAGTTTAAATAACCATATTTCGGTGCATTCATAGAGTCAATAACTTGGGTTCCAGAAGGGAAAGACGGATTCAAAACTTCTGGGCTGGGCAATTCTTCAAGAATTGTGTT
Organism: uncultured Bacteroidales bacterium; assembly: GCA_905235375.1. GTDB lineage: Bacteria > Bacteroidota > Bacteroidia > Bacteroidales > UBA3663 > Liminaster. Next base: position 2,039 of record CAJOLH010000054.1, on the reverse strand, counting down.
GGTCGTAAAGATGTCATTACAAGTCGTGACTAAATACTGAGCCTCATGTTGCTGTTGCGTATGGTCGCTTTGACAATAGAAAGCTTTCTTCAAATACTCAAAATCTCCGTTGCCAGGATTCCTTTCATATCTGAGCAGTTTGTCCGTATAATTATCGATGTCCTTACTTATCTCACACAATAATCTGCCAACAAACAGTTCTGGATTGTAGTCCATGTTATAATTAGACTCTCCATAATAGATGTCGTTATCCTGATTCCAGTTAGTGTTAAGTTCACTGAAATATTGGTCTGTTGGCACATTACCAGCCAATTCATCGCTCAAATAAGTCCATGTATTATAAGTTCCAGTACCATATCTTAAAGGCAAGTTTGTATAATTACCTCCGAAGAATACATACTTGCCTTTTCCTGACTGATATGCATATTGGAGATATTGCCTGATTTTCCCTGCATCGTCGTTTATTCCCGATACAGTATCTCAATAACAGTAGGAATTCGACAAGATAGACTCCAATGATACTGCTCCTGCATCAATGCCCTTTGTACGTTTCCATGCAATAATTTTCTCGAATGAAGGTATAAGGCTATCACGCGTTATGATGCAATACTCGTAAAAAGGAAGTCCTATCGAACTGCGGTTATGCAACCCTTGCTTTTGGGAGTTCCTACTATCAATGGAATAATTAACGGTGACAGTAAGGGATTTCGAGAGTTCAATCGTGTTTACTCTTGGAGAATATACAATCGGGTATACTGCAATAACGACCTCATTGCTCACACCAGTAGTGTTCAGAGTCCATGCTATCGATGCTTCCTTTTCTGGGAATTTGGAGTTCTTTGAATAAATCTCCTCGCAAGGATCAGTGAAATCTGGTTCACTTGAAAGAAGCGATGTCGTCGGTAGCTCTTGTACAGGTATTACAGGATAATTCAGGTCAAAGGAAATGATACTGCTTCTTTGGACATTTAAATCGATATTAGTCGCACCCAATGGCAAAGGGACATTCAAATAGTAAATGGGAAGTTCGGGCATTCCCAATTCTTCTATCTTAGTGTCTATGCCTTCGTATTCTAACTGGCTATATATTGATCCATTATCGCATTCTACCGAAGATATGGACAACTTTTCAGAATCAAACCTGAGTGTTCGAACCTCCTTCTGGTTTGTTGCTAGCAATTCAATGGAAAAGCTCGCTAACAAGGCTATTATAATTTGTCTCATATCAATTGTACTAATTATTTCACATTTTTCCAAGAACCATCGGAGTTCTTCACCTGCAGGTCATATCCGCCAGTTTCATTCCTTTTTAGACGAATGGGACGATAACTCTTTTGCTGATTGTTAGTACCAACCTCTTTGAGTCCTTCTGTCGAGTTATCCTTATTATACAGCTGGACATCCCTTGTAAACTCTAATAGGCAAGGTTCTACTCCTCCACCAGTTGGAATAGGCCAGAAATATTTGAATATACCATTTGTTGCACCTATACCACAAATAATATAGTTGTCTCCACTGAAATTATATGGTGTCCAAATCTGGTATGTTTGACCATCTTCAAGAACCATTTCATCAATTTTGTTAATTACATCATGATAAAACTCACCATCTGCTCCAAAAGGATCTTGAAAGTCAATCACATATTCTTTCCCTTCCCACCAGTCGAAATCATACAAAAGGCCGTTTTCATATTCATCAATCCACATATAGACCAACGGACCCTCTTCTCTAATAAGACAATATCGCTTGCCATTTGCGAGCACCTCATTGTAGGCAATTCCATCCTGTAGCACCTCGTCCTTAACGACGTACGTTGTTGTGTCCCAATTGGACCACCAATAAGTTTTACTGATTTCAGTCCAAGTTGTACCTGAAGGAAAGTACTTACTCTCTCCATTCATCTGCATACCGATGAGGAGCATTGATAACACGAATAAAAGCTTTTTCATAGTGGTAATTGTTTTTAGTGGGTTATAATAATGTTGACTAATTTAACTTTTATAGGTTTATAATAAAGTCGGATAAGCGGACAACTTCGC
>CAJOLH010000053.1 GCA_905235375.1 uncultured Bacteroidales bacterium | reverse complement strand
TGCAGACTGTAGCAGTTGGCAAAGGCAAAGCCCTGGATGGTCTTGACGGTATTAGGCAGGAGAATGTTGCTCAGTTTCTTGCAGCCGCGGAACCACTCCTTGCCCACGTAGTCGAGACCCACGCTCTCGAAGTGCCTGAAGTCGGGGAAGGAGCGGATGTCGCTACAGTACTTGGAGAACCTGCCGTCGAGCCACGAGAATCCGGCGCCTGCGATGCGTGCCAGATCGATGTAGTCGTCCCAGATCTTCCAGTCGTTGCCCGTGTGTGCCATGTCGTAGTATGCCATGTCCTTCAGCGCCTGTCTGATCCCGTCGTCGGCAGGATGGATGATGCAGGGCATGAAGCGGTCCTTGTAGGTTGCCCATGCCGAGTCGGCCTCGAACCATGGCACCTGCTCGGGCATCATCTTGATGCATGCCTCGGTCCCGTGGAACACGCCTGTGCCGATCTTCACCTGCTCGGGAGAGATGGGGTCGATGTGGTTGTCGCCGTCGGTGACGAGGTAGAGCAGGTCGAGGTTGGCGAGGTTCGTGCAGTTTGCGAAGCATGAGTCGCCGAGTGCCATCTCGAGCCCGGTGTAGCTGTCGCCGAAGGCACCGGCACCGTAGAGGTCGGTGAAGTTGACCACGCGGAGGTTCCGGTTGCCCATGAAAGCCTTGCGGTGGACGGCGTCGAGCTGGTAGTTGCGCCACTCACCGATGTCGTTGCAGAGCTTCAGCGTGCCCTGATGCTCCTCGAGGAAGTTGTCATCGGCTCCGATCACCTCGGTGTGCTGGATGAGGTGTCCCATCACCTTCTCCTCGCGCAGGATGGAGTTGTTTTCGTAAGAGAAGGCGTATTGTCCGCCATAGACATTGTACTTGGCATTGGGCATAGCCTCACGGTAGGTGAAGAAGCGCTGGAGGGGCGCCCACGACTCGCTGTCGAGGAAGTCCTGCTTTCGGGAGGGGTCGATGACGATGTGGAACCTGGTGGAGTCGAGGCCGGCGAATATGCTGTCGCCTGCGAGGATGAAGTTCTCGGGCCCGAGGGGGCGAGTGCCGCCTTCGTTGTCCTGCAGCAGCAGGTTGAACTCCACAAGGTTGTCGCAGCCCACGAATGCGGAGTCGGGGATGGTGAACAGCATGGGCAGTCCGGCGTTGCTCGACTGGTCCTCCATCGAGTGGAATTTGACGGTCCTCAGTTCCTTGTGGTCGCGGAAGGCCTTTCTGGCGAAGGTCATCGTTCGGTCGGAGGTGCTGCTGTTGCCGTCGTCATCGAAGCCAGCGTAGATGACGGCATCCTTCGTTTCTTTCGGTACGTCCTTGACATAGATGTGATAGACGATGTTCTTGTTGGGAGTTGTGATGACGTATCCGCCGCCCACAAGACCTACCTGGTGTATGTTCGAAATGATGTTGTCGCGCATACCCTTCTGCATCTTGTCGCCGTTGTAGGTGTCGCTTCCGCCCCAGCATGCATTTGTGATAACTCCTGCGGTAGTTGTTGCTGTAGCTGCTAAAGCAAGGTAATTTGACAATGCATTGAACAATTCATGCTTACTTGTCACAGATGCTAGGGCATTGGTTGCATTCGTTAGAGCAGCCTTACAGGTTTCAATCTCGGCTGTTAACCTTTTGGGATGGGAGAGACAAGTACTAAAATGCCATATTTTAACAAACCAGCTGTCACTGTTGGCAGTAAAGTTAGCCGTCATGTCTTGAGCTGAGTACTTAAAAACCCCATCTTCTACAAAGCCGCCAAACGTCTCGTCTGATAATGACTCAATGCCCTTCTGAGATAAATATTTAGATGCCTTCTCTCCTTGCAAGTTGCCGATGATAGACACTGCGGCATCTTTTGATTTCGTTTCCCATGCATTAGTCAATCCCTCGTAAATAGGTTCAATCAGTCCTTTTTTTAACTCGGCTTTTGTTAAGTCTGAGGATGCCTCATCCATCGCTTGTTGTGCGGCCAACAGCGGCAGCGCCAGGATCGGCAGCTATTGCTGCCACGGAGGCCGCAATCAGTGCCACCTCGATGGCGATGCGCGGCGCCGTCCACCATGACACGTCCTGGCTGACGGTCTGCGAGGTCTGCAGGATGCCGCCCGGCGAGGTCATGAATCCGTAGGTCAGTCCGCCCTTAGTGAAGTCCTTCTTCAGGCTGGGCGAATAATCCACCGGTTCGATATAGCCCAGGTAGTTTGACCAGTTGGGGTCTTCCATGAACTGGGGGTAGAGCTCGGGCGAGACGAGAATCCTGAAATCCTTGTGCACCTTGGGGTCGTTGTCGAAGTCGGTGTCCTCGTTCTGCAGCTCTTCCATAATGTACTGCTTCAGGCCGAAGATGTTGTCGCCCGGGATGACGTCCTGAGGTCCGAGGGCCATCCATCGGTCATCGCCGTCCTCGACGTAGTAGAACAGGCGCAGCTCCTTCAGGCTGTCGCAGCCGGCAAAGGCATTGTTCATGATTACCATCTTCGGTTCGGTGAACGAGTTCGACGAACGGCCGTTGGTCTGCCAGAACTCGATGGACTTCACCTCCTTGCTCTGTCCGAGGCTCCTGATGGCGATGGTCTTGTAGTTGTAGTAGGATCCGGGGTCGTTGTATATGCGCATCACGCCGCCGTTCGACTTCAGGTAGTCGTTGTCGGCATCAAGCACCTGTGTGTACCAGATGTTCTCGCTCGAGTTGGAGAGCAGTGTGGCTGCATTGAACTTCTGATAGTCGCCGTTCCAGAGCCGGAGTTGCTGCATCAGGGCGACGTGCCCGAGGGAATCGTTCTTGATGGGATTTCCGGCGGTGGTGAAGAAGTGGTTGTACTTGGCTCCGTTCACCTCGAAGTCCTCGCTCTCGAATGTGTGGTTATAGACGATGATTCGCTTGCGCTGCTCTTTCCATGTCGTGCTGCCCATGTAGTCCTGATAGACGGAGGCATCACAGCTGAACATGGCGTTGGGGGAGCCCTCGAAGACGTTTTCGGCCACGTAGCTCACCTGGTCGGGACGCAGGGCCTCCCAGTGGTTGGTCCCTTTGGTGGTGTACTGCATCATCTTGACCTCGGTGAGGTTGGGGCAGTTGGCGAATGCGCGCGGGCCGATGATGAAGTCGAACTGGGTCTGGGCATTGTAATTGTTGGCATCGGTGTCCTTGAAGTAGAGCGTCTTCAGATCGTTGCATCCCTCGAAGGCGTGGGGGGCGATGCATGCGGTGAGGGTGTAGTCCTTCAGGTCGCCCGAGAGGTCGTTGTGTATCTGAGCACCGTCGGAAGGAATCTTGCCGTCCTTCCAACCCACGACAGCTGTGACCCATATATGGTCGCCGTCAGCGCTCCAATAGAAGAGTTCTCCCTTGTCGTCGAAGTGGTATCCCTTCTCGCGGCACAGCTCGTCGCTGAGATAGTAGTGGTAGTCCTCTTTATAGAGGTAGCGGTAGAGTGTTCCGTCCATCTCTCGCAGCTTCTCCCTCGGCTCGGGCATGGATGTCTCGATGCTGAAGCTTGGGATGTGTTTGATGTCGCGCACGATCTGCTGACCGCTTCTCTGCCAGGGGTCGCTGATCCAGCAGCCGCCGATGTTGGTGGCCCAGAGGTAGAAGGGCACGTCGTCGGGAGCTGTCAGCTCGATGACTGCACCGCTCTGCCAGTATTCCTCGCCGTTGAACTTCACTGTGGATTCGCTGACGATCTTGCCCACGCAGCCGTCGGGCACGATGATGTCGCGGAAGACGGCCTCGCCCTGCGCCTCGCCCCAAGCGATGGTGTAGTAGCACTGCTTGAAGGAGCATTCCACGCCCGGCGCGGTGCGGACGAAGGTGGCGCAGCCGTCGGTGCTTGCGGTCTCCTTGGGGTCGAACATGCAGTGGTCGAAGTTGACAGGCGCCTTGAAGGTGTAGCCCACCATGCCGGCGCTTCGGACGCATAGCCCGGTGACATTGCCTGTGAAGGTGCAGTCCTTGAGGGTCGGACTTGCCGTGCAGTTCTCGTTGACCACACCGACGATACCGCCGAAGGTGGCATCGCCACTCAAGTTGTTGCCGGCCCAAAGCAGGCAGTCGGAGTTGCAGTCCACGATGCTGGTTGGCTTGTCGCCGTCGATCATCGAGACGATGCTGGCGGCAAACTTGCGGCTGCTGAAGATGCCTCCCGTCACGTTGAGGTGGCGGATGGTGGCACCATTCACCAGGATGAACGGGGCGCAGTAGTCGTCGATTAATTCCATGCCATCGGGCCAAGAGCCTCCGCGATTGTAGGTGATGGTGTGGGAGTATCCGTCGAAGATGCCGCTGAAGGCGTGTGTCTCATCGCCCACCGAGGTGCCCTTGGCATCGATGTCGGCAGTCATCTGGAAGTACTTTCCCTCGAAGGTGTTTCCTCCCTTCACCTCCTCGGCGAGGTGCCGCCAGTCGGAGGAGTTGCTGATGAGGTAGGGCTTGGTCTTTGAACCGTCGCCCTGCCAAGCCAGGAGGACGGTGATGACCATGGGCTCGGTGCCCTGCGTGAAGCTATAGAAGCCGTCGGCATCGGGGGTGATGACCTGGCCGTTGGCGCGGAGCTCGCTGGCCTGCCTGCCCGAGGGGACGCTCAGTTTGAAGCTGACCTTTGCTCCCCCGGGAGCGAAGCATGTGCCGTCGATGAAGCGGAGACCGCTGGTGGAGGTCCAGCAGGTGCCTGCTCCGGCGTCGGAGTCTTTGAGGCGTGTCTCGTTGAAGACGAGCTCGACCCTGTCTTCGTCGATGGTGACAGGGTAGATCTTCTCGGCACCGCTGTTGTGGGCGAGGTTGCTGACGTAGGCGCAATCGGAGAGGCTTCCGGGAAGGTCGGTATCGCCGCCAGGCTGATAGAACCAGCAGAAGGCCGTCTGGCCGGTGGCACTGGTGTTGAGATAGTAGCCATTCTCGATGCAGCCCGTGAGGGTGACGCCAGAGGGATTGTCGCCCCAACCTACGATGGCACCGAGGCGGACGTCGTCTTTATTGTTTCGGAGGGCGATGAGCTGGCCGTCGAAGAGGCAGCCCGTGACGGTGAGGGTGCTGCTCTGGCAGTGGCCTACGATGCCGCCGCCGTGGGCGTCATTGTTGTCCGAGCCACGGCAGCTGATTTGGGCCGAGACGCGGCAGTTGCTGATGTTGGCCGACTGCCCTTCGCCCGTCGTGCAGAAGGCGGCGATGCCTGCTGAGTGAATGCCGCCGCTGATGGTACCGGCAACGTGGAGATCCTGGATGGTGGCATTCCCGATGCGGTGGAACGGAGCCACGGCCTCGTTCGAGTTGCGGTCGGGGTCGGACAGGGTGCAGTTGAGCGTGTTTCCGCCGCCGTCGTAGATGCCGCAGAAGGTCTGGTCGTTGGCCTCGCCTGTGCATCCGATGCCTTGCGTGATGTTGATGTCGGCAATCTGCAGGAAGTAGGTGTCGGTGAAAACTTCTTTGTCGGGAGAAGCCATTAACACGATATGGATGTTGTTCCAATCGTCCACATCTTGGATGAGATAGGGATCGGACACGGTTCCGCTGCCGTCCCAAGCCAAGACTCCCTGCATCAAGGTGAGCAGGAAGGCTGCGAGGAAGAATACTCTTTTTTTCATTATAGTTATGGAAATTTATAAAATTACTTGAGATTTGGGCACAAAGATACAAAAAATCGTTAAATGATAGACCTTTTTTTTGGCCATTTTTGTAATTTTACCTTCATTCTTGTGCGATTTATTATAATAAGGTACGAGAAAAGACGCATATTGTAATGTATTTCGATAAAAAAAGAACTACGAGTTCCCAATGAATTCGCTGGGCGTGAGTCCTGTTATCTTCTTGAAGAGACGTGTGAAGTGGTTGGGAATCTCAAAGCCGAGGATGCGTGCGGTCTCGCTGATGTTGTGGCCGTTCATCAGCAGGCTTTTTGCTTGGTTGATGACGAAGTTATGGATGTATCCGATGGCGGTGCCGCCTGTCGCCTTGTGCACGATGTCGCCGAAGTAGCGTGGCGAATAGGCCAGTTCGGAAGCGCAGTAGGCAACGGTGGGCAGACCTTGCCGCTGTTGCCGGTTCTCGCGGAAATACTGCTGGAGCAGAGCATGGAATCGTTTCAGCAGGTCGCTGCTGCCCTTGTCCTCTAATGAGAGCTGTCGCTGATAGATGCGATTGCAGTATTCGAATATCAGTCGCAGGTAGCCCAACAAGATGCTTCTGAGCGAGGGCGAGTCTTCATGCTCCATCAGTTCCTGACGCATTTGGGCAAGCAGTTGTGTGATGCAGGGCCATTCGGAAGGTTCCATCCGTAAGGAGTCAGTGAAGAAATAGGAGAAATATTGGTATTGGTCCATGTGGCTTCCCAGGTCGGAGCCATGAAGCAGTTCGGGCGACCACAGGAGTGCCCATCCGCACAGGGAGATGCGTTCGCCGTTATCCTCAAGTCCACCAATCTGTCCTGGGGCCACGGCAATGATTGAGGCATCGCTCGCCTGCATGGTCTTCATGCCGTAGGAGAGAGTCTTGGGAAACTGGCGCTGGATGAAGAGCCCATAAACGCTGTAGTTGTTGAGGCTGTGGCGGAATGGAGGCAGTTCGTCGAAATGGATGATGCTGACCAGTGGATGCAGGACGGGGGCTTCTATAAAACGGCAGAAGTCGTTCGGGTTGTCAACTTTCAGAATGTTCTTCATATCGTTTGCATGGTTGCTTCGCTTTTGTTTTCGATTCCTCGAAATGTTCACCGCAAAGATACAATATTTTCAGGGAAATATGCAAAAAAGGTATGAAAAATTGGCGAAAAACGGCTAAATCTGCGAAATTGGTAGATATTCAGTCGATTTGTGTAATGTATATAATAAATAATGTGTGTATCTTTGCACCCGAAAACTAATGGACATTCGAACGATAAACAATGAAGAAAGTAATTTCCCCCCTCATGTTGATTTTGACCATGCTGTGTGCATCGGCCATTAAAGGACAAACAACTATGAATAAAATGTATATCACTATTGATGGACAAACGCAGAGCGTGACTCTCGTCGAGAACTCCGCCACAAAGGCACTGGTAGAAAAATTGCAGCAGGCTCCTGTCAGCACGACGCTCAACAGCAGCGGCGGCTTTGAGATTTGGGGACCATTGGGCTTCTCGCTGCCTGCCAACGACCAGCAGACGACAGCCCAGCCCGGCGATGTCATCCTCTACAACAGCAGTAACATCTGTCTGTTCTACGGCTCAAACTCCTGGAGCTATACCCGCCTTGGCAAGATTGACGGCCTGTCGGAAAGTGAGTTGCGCTCGTTCCTGAAGGCTGGCGAACGCAATATCGGCGTGGTATTGTCGCTGGAGAATTCCGCTGCCATCCAGACGGTGAATGACAATAGGACTGACAATGACGTTTGCTACTCGATAGATGGGCAGCCGGTAGGCAACCCGACGAAAGGAATTTACGTCAAGAATGGAAAGAAGTGCATATTGTAAATAGTTCCTTTCTAAAATGAAGCAAACAGTATTAGCCGCAGTTCTGATGGGCGGAATGTTCATGGGCTGCACCGACAAAGAACAAACCACGAAAGAAGAGATTATGACAACATTGAATCTGACCCGGGAGTGGGACAAGGTGTTCCCGCTGAGCGAGAAAGTGAACCACTGCAAGGTGACGTTTGAAACACAGTATGGACTGACGCTGGCCGCAGACCTCTATACGCCGAAAGTTGAGAGTTCAGAGTCGAGAGTGGAGAAGTTTCCTGCCATTGCCGTGAGTGGTCCATTCGGTGCCACCAAGGAGCAGTCGAGCGGCCTTTATGCCATGCGGATGGCCGAGCGCGGCTTTGTGGCACTGGCTTTCGACCCCTCATTTACCGGAGAGAGCAGCGGAGAACCGCGTCGCACGGCTTCGCCCGACATCAATACGGAGGACTTCATGGCGGCTGTCGATTTCCTGTCGAAGCAGGACAATGTGGATGCGGAGCGCATTGGCATCATCGGCATCTGCGGTTGGGGAGGCATTGCCCTCAATGCGGCGGCTGCCGACACGCGCATCAAGGCAACTGTAGCAAGCACGATGTACGACATGACCCGCGTCAGCGGCAACGGCTACTTCGACAGTGAAGATAAGGAGGAGTCGCGTCATGCTGCCCGCGAGGCGCTTGCCAAACAGCGGTTGGCTGACCCGATGGCGATGGCTGGTGGCGTGATCGATCCGCTGCCCGATGATGCACCTCAGTTCGTGAAGGACTACTACGATTATTACAAGACCGAGCGCGGCTACCATGCTCGCAGTGGCAACTCGAACGACGGCTGGCGCGTAGTCGGCACTCAGGCCTATGCCAACGCCCGTTTCCTCTACTATATCAACGAGATTCGTTCGGCTGTCCTTGTGATGCACGGCGAAAAGGCGCACTCGCGCTATCTCGGCGAAGCTGCATTCAACTACATGGTAGAAGGCAAGGCCGAAGGTTACAACACGGTTGGCAAACCCAACCCCAATCCAGACAACAAGCAGCTGCTCATCATCCCGGGTGCCTCGCACTGCGACCTCTATGATGGCGGATTCACTGAACTAACAGGTAAGGGTGAACCGAAGAATATGATTCCATGGGACACGCTGGCAGCGTTCTTCCAGGAGAATCTGAAATGAGGCTGCTCCGGCAGCTGTGATGCAAGTGGGCGAAGATGGCAAAATGAAGCATCTTTGCCCGCTTTTACGTTTTTATTTGAAAAAATAGGCTATTTCAGGGAATTTGGTTTAAATTGGGGTGAGAAAGATTTGCATTTCTCGGATTTTTGCACTATCTTTGCACCCTCAAAACATTTATCTTATATGCAAACAATCAGGAATCAGGAATTCGGTGGTGAGCGTCCGCTATATGCCTCGCATGATTTGAGACTCGAGAATGTCACGATCCATGTGGGAGAGTCATCGATCAAGGAGTCGAGCAATATCGAGGCTGAGAATTGTCGCTTCGAAGGGAAATATGTCTTCTGGGAGACCTACGGCTTCAAGGTGAAGAACTGCTACTTCGCCGAGTCGGCACGCAGCAGCCTGTGGTACAGCAAAGGGGCACATCTGGTCGATTGCCAAGTCGATGCCCCAAAGATGTTCCGTCGTATGCAGGGCATCAAGGTTGAACGGACGCAGTTCCCCAATGCACTTGAGACGTTCTGGGACTGTTCGGACATCGAGCTTCGTGACGTGACCATCGCCAAGGCCGACTATGCGTTCATGCATTGCTCGAACATCCGTATCGACCGGTATCGTCAGGACGGCAACTACTCTTTCCAGTATGCACGCAACGTCGAGATCCACAATGCGGTGATCAACTCGAAGGATGCCTTTTGGGAGTCGGAGAACGTGACTGTTTACGACTCTGAACTCAACGGTGAGTATCTGGCGTGGTATGGCAAGAACATACGTCTGGTGCGCTGCCACCTGACGGGTGAACAACTGCTCTGCTACGTCGATGGCCTGACCTTGGAGGACTGCACCTTCGGCGAGGATGCCAACCTGATTTTCGAATACAGTCGCGTCGATGCCACCATCCAGGGCAATGTGACGTCCATCAAGAACCCCTCATCGGGACGTATCGTCGTCCGTGGCAAAGTGGGGGAGATCATCTTCGACCAAAATCAGAAACAGCCTGCCGACGCTGTAATTCTATCCGACAATGATGTTTAATTTTGACCAGCCCATCGAGCGTCGGGGTACACGCTCGGTGAAGTGGGACGAGGAGTCGAACGACGTGCTGCCCCTTTGGGTGGCCGACATGGACTTTGCCGTCGCGCCCTGCATCCAGCAGGCGCTCGTGCAGCGTGCCATGCACCCCTGCTATGGCTATACACTGGTGCCCGACGACTACTATGAGGCCATCATCCGGTGGTTTTGGTCGCGCCACCAGTGGCATATTCGTCGCGAGGAGATACTCACCACCATCGGGGTTATCCCTGCCATTGCCGCCATCCTGAAGGCATACGTCCAGCAGGGCGACAACGTGGCGATCCTGACACCCGTCTATAACTGTTTCTACAACCTCATACGCAACGCAGGCTGTCAGGCGCTCGACGTGCCCCTGCTCAGCAAGGCGGAGGCTTCGACGCTCAGCTTTACGATTGACTGGAGTGCGCTTGAGGCAGCCCTCGCGCTCGAGAAGACCACCGTGCTGCTGCTCAGCAACCCACACAATCCCGTGGGGCGTATCTGGAGCGCAGGGGAACTTGAGCAGCTTGCCCTCTTGTGCAAGAGGCACGGTGTCCTGCTGATTAGCGACGAGATTCATAATGAACTCACCCGCCCGGGCATCTTCTATGTGCCCGCCGCTCCCGTCATCGCGTCGATGGAGGAGGGTCCGCTCTATGCTGTCTGCACATCACCCTCCAAGTCGTTCAACACGGCAGGACTGCAGAATGCCAACATCATCATCCCCAATGCCGACTTGCGTCGCCGCGTGGATCGTGCCATCAATCTCAATGAGACTTGCGATGTCAATCCATTCGGTGTGGAGGCAACGATAGCGGCTTACAATGAAGGATTGCCTTGGCTGGAACAGCTTTGCCAATACATTTGGGCCAACTATGCCTTCGCCCAGCGTTTCCTTGCGGAGGCATTGCCTGAGCTGAAGGTCGCCGACCTGCAGGCCACCTACCTGATGTGGGTCGATTATCGCAGCTACACGACCCTGCCGAGCCAGCAGTTGAGCCGTCGCCTCATCGACGAGGCCAAGGTATGGTTCGCAGCGGGTTCGAGCTACGGAGCTGCGGGCGAAGGCTTCCTGCGCATCAATCTTGCCACAAGGCGTGAAATATTAACCGAAGCATTAACGAGATTCGCCGGATGGGTAAAGACCAACTGTTAGCCATGATTCGAGGCGGTCAGGAGCTGACGGCACGCCAGCGTCTGGCCCTTGTCGTCAGCCTCTCCATGCCCGCCATGCTGTCGCAGCTCAGCACCATCGTTGAGGAGTATGTCGATGCGATGATGGTGGGACAGATGGGTGCGGCGGCTTCGGCATCGATTGGCCTGGTCAGTACGAGTATCTGGCTCATCGGCGGTTTGTCACACGCTGCCTCGACGGGCTTCTATGTGCAGGTGGCTCATCGCATTGGTGCCAACGATTTCCGTGGTGCGCGTGACGTCTTCCGCCAGGGCATCACGGCCTGCTTGACCTTCTGCGGCGTGCTTGTCGCCCTTGGCATCGCCATCTCTCCCTGGCTTCCGATGTGGCTGGGTGGCGACCGCGAGTTGTGGCGCGATGCGACATTGTATTTTGCCGTGTTCTGCCTCTCTATGCCGCTCCATCAGATGTGCTCGCTGGCAGGCGGCGTGCTGCGTTGCGCGGGTCATGTCAAGGTGCCGGCCTATCTGCAGGTGTTGGCTTGTGTGCTCAATATCGGATTCAACTACCTGTTCATTTTCGTCTTCGGCATGGGCGTCCTTGGCGCGGCTGTAGGCACATGTTGTGCCGAACTGGTGGTCGCCGCCGCCCTGAGCTGGTACGCCATCGTGAAGTGTCCCGAGATGAATCTGCTGCAGGACGTGGGCAAGACCCGTTTCCGTCCTACGCGCATCACCCTCCTCAAGTCGCTCAACATCGCCGGGCCTATGGGCATTGAGCACGTCATCCTCTGCGGTGCGCAGATTGTTTCGACCATCATCGTGGCTCCGCTTGGCACGGTGGCGCTGGCTGCCAACTCGTTCGGCATCATCATCGAGAGCCTGTGCTATATGCCGGGCTACGGCATTGCCGACGCCGCTACGACCTTGGTGGGGCAGAGTCTGGGCGCAGGTCGCAAGCCGCTGGCTCGTCAGTTTGCCCATATCACCGTCGCCGGTGGTATCGCCATCATGTCGCTGATGGCGATAGTCATGTTCGTGACGGCTCCTTGGGTGATGCAGCTGATGACGCCCGATGTGCTGGTGCAGGAGCTTACTACGCGAGTGCTCCGCATCGAGGCGTTTGCCGAACCCATGTTCGCAGCATCAATCGTTTGCTACGGCATCTTTGTGGGAGCCGGCGACACGAAGGTGCCTTGCGCCATGAACCTGGGCTCGATCTGGATTGTCAGGATTACGCTGGCTGCGCTGCTGGCAGGCACCTACGGTCTGACGGGTGTCTGGATAGCCATGGCTATCGAACTCACCTTCCGTGGCATCATCTTCCTCGTGCGTCTGCATGGCAATGCCTGGCTCAACAAGTTTGAAAAGATCAGATGACTCGCGTCACGCATTTGCGAAACGTGAGCAAATAAAAAAAGGGGGGATCATCTCGATCCGCCCTTTTTCTTTCGGGTTCTTGACCCGACTAACTTGATAGTTTTGTAAAATCAATGTTTTTCACTTGCTTTGCAGCAGCATTAGACGCAGGTCTTTTCAGGTTGTGTTATTTAAGGTATTGTGCTATGGTTATGTTCTTTAAGGTGCCGCAAAGATAGGGCCTTTTTTAGATATCTCCAAATTTTTTTATATGTTTAAAAACACAGAAAACGATTGCACTGATAAAAAAAGTGTTATTTTTCACATTTTCTTGGTCTCAAATCTTGTTTTTTTAGTCTTTTCTCCCTATATTTGCACCGTAAAAAGTAATATCCTATCATTAACGCAATAATTTTTATACTATGGCAAAATCATTGATTGACCAGAACGAGATTCGTGTGATTATCACTCCCACCGACTCAGGTGATATGCAGGCAGAGCTTGATTACCTCAGGGAATATGTCTTCCCGCACCTCTCGCACCTTGGCGAGGAGCGTGACATCATCGTCAATTTCCTTTGGACGTCGCCCCTGTTCGTGCAGGACGTTCACAAGTATCAGGTGAACTATCAGGTGGCTGACAATCCACACAAGTATGCATTCATCCTCAACACTTCGGGCAATGCCAACAAGGATCGTCACTTCGTCGATGGCGTGGCTACCTACGACTATGAGACCAAGGAAGAGCTGGGGCGCCTCGTCGAGAAGGGCCTGCGTCGCACGCTCGACAAGCTGTTCCCGAGCACTTCGGTTACCGACCTCGTGAAGAACCTGCGTCGTGTGGCTCGTATCTATCAGGAGATGGGTCAGCTCGAGGATGCGCTCGAGATGCAGACACGTGCCTTCAAGGTGCTCGACAAGGAGTTCGGCGAAAAGCACAGCGACACCATCGAGACACTCTACACTTGCGGCTGGCTCAACTATAAGCTTGGCAATTTCGACCAGGCGCTCAAGCTGCTCCGGAAGTCATACGAGAATGCCAAGGATGTCTATGGCGACGTCGATCAGCGCAGCACCGATCAGCTTGGCATCATCCGTATGGTGGAGGCTTCTGTCAAGCGCCAGAAGAAGTAAACCCCCGTGTCCTTATGATAAATCGAGGGTCTGCGAAATTTTCGCAGACCCTCAATTCGTATCAGAGAGCTCGGAGAACTCCGAATATCCCGGTTCCTTCATCAATATCCGAAGATGTCGTCGGTCTTGACGTTCTTGATGGGCCCCATGGCCTTGAGGCATTGCTGGTTGATCTGTCGCGGGTCGCCCAGCACGCAGATGCTGTAGTGATGACCCTTGACCCATTGCTGCTGGAACTTGACAATATCCTGCAGTGAGAGGTTCTGTGCGCCATCGAAGAGCGTCTTGTTGGGGTCTTCGCTGAGGCCGAACTCTTCCACGCGGTCGATGTAGGTCCACAGCACGTCGGCACGTGTAGTGCGTTCGGTGCGCAAGCGGCTGATGAGTGCATTCTTGGCATTCTGGAAAGCAGCCTCCGACTCGGGCATCTCTTCGATGATTTCGTTGAAGTGACTGAGCGCTTCGGGCAGCTTGTCGTTCTGGGTGATGATGTGGGCCTGCATGTTGTAGGTCTGTTTGCTGCTGCTGGGGCGGATGAAGTTTGCCCATGCGTTGTAGGCCAGGCCGCGTGTCTCGCGCATCTCCTGGAAGACGATGGCGTTCATCGAACCGCCGAAATACTCGTTGTAGAGGTTGCGCAAGGGTTCCAGCGCAGTGTCATAGGCGTTGCCGAGGTTGCAGACCTGGCGAAGATAGGTGTTGTTGGCGATGTAGGGTGCCACATAGACCACATTGGCGTCGGTGGACAGCATTGGGTATTCGTTGTTGGATGGGCAGTCGTTGATTTCGGCTGCCACGTTGTGATGTTCGCCGATGAGACGGCTGACCTCACTGGCTGCTGTCGGGCCATAATAGACCACGCGATGCTTCAGGCTCAGCAATTCGTGAATACGGTCGGTGAGGGTCTGCGCCTTGAGGGCGAGCAGCTCGGCTGTGGAGAGCGTGTGCGCCTTGACGTATTCGGGACCGTAGCTGGCGTAGGTGATAAGCTGGCTGTTGTTGGCACCTTGCGAGAGCTTGTTGTCGGTCCTTGCCTTGAGGAGTGCCTGCTGGAATACGGGGAACATCTGGTCGTTGGGTTGGGCATCGGCAAGCACTTTGTCGAGGAGCTTGACGGCAGCTTCGAGATTCTCGTTCAG
Source organism: uncultured Bacteroidales bacterium (assembly GCA_905235375.1). Taxonomy (GTDB): domain Bacteria; phylum Bacteroidota; class Bacteroidia; order Bacteroidales; family UBA3663; genus Liminaster. Next base: position 9,279 of record CAJOLH010000053.1, on the reverse strand, counting down.
GCCATCCACGACGGCATAGAAGCGGCGGTTGCTGCATCCCAGATGGAATGTGCAGCCGAGGGCATAGAATGACTTCTGCACCTGCTCGGGGGTCATGTCGGAGGTGCCGATGTAGTTCGAATATTCGCCGACGATGGGGAGCACCTTGTCGGCATCCGATCCCATTTCATAGACGTAGTCAAGTTCGAAGAGCTGGTTTGTCTCGTTCTTCTTGCTCAGCAGGGTCAGGCCGTTGGGCGTCTGGGAGATTTCGACCTCCTTCGAGTAATCGACGAAGACGGGCTCGATGGGAGCAGGTTCGTTGGCTGCAATGGCGTTGAGGAAGTCCGACTTGGCATCGCGGTTCGACTGCACAGGATTGATCTCGGGCTTGTCGATGCGCTGGATGTCGGGGTCGGTACCCTGCAGCTTGTTCACATAGACGTAGTTTTGTGCAGTGAGGTGACGCTGGGCAAATGCCATGATGTCCTGCTTCGTGATCTTGGTTTCGCGTTCGAGGGTCTTGATGGCGTGTTCCCACGCTTCGCCGTTGATGAATGCATCGACCATTTGCATGGCGCGGTAATTGTTCCTCTCAAGGCCTCGCTGTTGGTTGAGCTTCTGTTCGGTGAGCACGGAGGTGAGGAGCTCGTCGTCGAACTCTCCCTGGGCAATCTTGGCCACCTCGTCGAGCATCAGCTGGCGCACTTCGTCGAGGCTTTGCCCGGGCAGGGCCATACCGTAGGCCAGCATGATGGTGTAGTCGCGCATAGCTTCGGTCTCAACACCTGCTGCCAGCACTTTCTGCTGCTGGTTGAGGTCGAGGTCGAAGAGGCCGGCTGTGCCGTTGCTCAGGAGTCCGCTGATGAGGTTCAGGGTGTCAATCTGATCGGAAGCTGCGCCTTCGAAGCGCCAGCCGAGCATCACGTTCTCGGCCTCCTGTCCCAGCACGTTCTTGCCGACGGGCTCGGTGAGGGCGGGTTGGGGAGCGAAGGTCAGCTGGTCGGGCGTGTTGGTGTAGCCCTCCTTGGCATTCCAGTCGCCGAAGTACTGCTCGATGAGATCCACCACAGCGTTGGGGTCGAAGTCACCCGAGAGGCTGATGATGACGTTGCCGGGGACGTACCACTTGTCGAAGTAGTTCTGAATGTTGATGAGGGAAGGATTCTTGAGGTGCTCCTGTGTGCCGATGGTGGTCTGCGTGCCGTAGGGGTGGGTGGGGAAGAGCATTGCTGACAGGGTCTCGAATTCCTTCGACATGTCGCGCGTCATGCTGATGTTCTTCTCCTCATAGACGGCTTCCAGTTCGGTGTGGAAGAGGCGGAACACGGGGTTCTTGAAACGCTCTGACTGGATCCTTGCCCAGTTCTCCACCTGGTTCGAAGGGATGTCCTCGGTGTAGCAGGTCACGTCGTTCGAGGTGAACGCATTCGACCCGTTGGCACCGATCATGGCCATCATCTTGTCGTATTCGTTGGGGATGGCATACTGCGAAGCCACACCCGAGATCGAGTCGATGATGTGGTAGGCTGCCTTGCGGGCGGTGGGGTCGGTGAGTGTGCGGTATTGCTCAAACAGGTAGGTGATGGTGTCGAGCAGTGGACGCTCGGCCTCGTAGTCCTGGGTGCCGAACTGGGTGGTTCCCTTGAACATCAGATGCTCCAGGTAGTGTGCCAGTCCTGTGGTCTCGGCGGGGTCGTTCTTTGAGCCGGTGCGCACGGCGATGTAGGTCTGGATGCGTGGCTGTTCCTTGTTCACCGTCATCGACACGGTCAGTCCGTTCTTCAGCTTGTAGGTCTGGACGTTCATCGGATCGCCGGGCACGGTTTCGTAGTGGTAGCGGTTCCTGTTGCCGCTGCAGGCTGCCAGCAGGATAATGCAGCATACGAGCATTGCGCTGGCAAACATCTTTTTGAGGATTTTGTTCATGTGGTTTATTGGATGATGTTATTGGATAATCACGGTCTGCAGGAGTGTCTTGTCGAAAACTTCGCGAGCCACCGTCTGGATCAGCTCGGGGGTGACACTGTTGATGCGGTCGCACGTCTGTTCGAGCGTCTCCACCTTGCCAAGCCGCAAAAGGTTCTTTGCCAAGGCGATGGCGTTGTTCTCCATGTTGGCCATGGCAACGCCCAGTTGCCCGCCCAGCTGTTTCTTCGCATCGCTGATCTGCCGGGGCGAAAGCATTTCGTCCTGAAAGCGTTCGAGCTGTTTGTGGCACAGCTTGAGGCAGCGGCTTACGTCATGATGGTCACAACCGAAGTAGATGCCCAAGTAGCCGGCATCGGTGTAATTGTTGATGTTGCTTTCGACGGTATATACCAGCCCTCGGTGCTCGCGCAGTTCCAGTCCTAAGCGGCTGTTCATGCCGGGGCCTCCCAGGATGTTGCAGAGCAGAGCCAATGCGGCTGCATATTCATGTCCGATGGGGTAGGTGGGAGCGCCAAGGAGGACGTGGCTCTGATGGGTGTCCTGATGGATGATGACGGGCTGCTCCATCGTCGTAGCTGCGCCAGGCAGCGAGGCGCGGTAGCCGTTGACGCGGTCGCTGGTCGGAACATTCTCCCTGTCGGGTTGGGGCACTCGTGTGCAATGAAAATATTTCTCCACCAGTCGCACAATCTTGTCGAACGGTGTGGCACCTTGGTGGAAGAAGACCATGCGGTCGGGCGTATAGTTCTCGTCGATGAATCGGATGCTCTTCTCATGGTCAAACGTGCGCACGGTTTCCTCGTTGCCGAGGATGTTGTGACCCAATGCACGCCAGGTGGCCTGTGGCGAAGGGGACGAGAACAGACGGTTCTCGAATTCGTCGAAGATCAGCTCTGTCGGCGTGTCGCGGTACGACATGATCTCATCGATCACCACCTCGCGCTCCATCTCAAGTTCGTGCTGGGGCACCGTGGGGTTGCAAATCAGGTCGCACAGCAGGTTGCAGGCGCGGTCGAAGTCCTTGTTCAGCCCGATGGCGTAGAATGTGGTCTCCTCCTTTGTCGTGAAGGCATTCAGTTCGCCGCCAACGCTCTCCATGCGGTTGTTGATATGCCAGGAGTCGCGCGTCGTCGTCCCCTTGAAGAGCACGTGCTCCACAAAATGAGCCATGCCGAACAGTTCGGGTCCGCTTTCGTCGCGCGTGCCGCAGTCAACCATAAAGCCGCAGTACATCACGGGGCTGTCAGATGGGCGATGCACAATGCGCAGACCATTGTCGAGGATGACGCGCTGGTATTGCGGGTAATTTGTCATTCAATCTTTCAATTCCTGTCTAAAACGGCGCAAATTTACAAAAAACTTGTCATAAAATGAGCATCCTATTGATATTTTCCTTATTTTTGCATCGAAAACGGTGAGATTTGGCAAATGTATGTTGTATTTCTCACCTTATTATTCAGTTAATTAATATTTGTATTAGAACTATGTTGCTTCATCTTCCCTTTCTTGGCATCATCGGTATGCAAGAGATTCTTGTCATCGCATTAGTAGTCCTCGTCCTCTTCGGGGGCAAGAAGATTCCCGAGTTGATGCGCGGCCTCGGCTCTGGCATCAAGAGCTTCAAGGAGGGCATGAAGGAAGGTATGCCTGACGACGACGATGTCAAGCAGGACACGCAGCAGAAGGAGGAGTCTAAGGGAAACTCTTAAAATCCCTTAGAAGTCTATTTCCAACTGTTTCGGTTCCGGCAAAAGGCGGTAGCTCATCCTGTGATAAGGTGTCACGCCATGCTGGGCAATCGCTTCTCGGTGTGCCTTGGTGGGGTATCCCTTGTTGACGTTCCAGGCATAGACGGGAAACTCCTCGTGCAGCTGGTTCATCACGTCGTCACGGTAGGTTTTGGCCAGTATTGAGGCGGCGGCAATCGACATCATCTTCCCGTCGCCCTTCACGATGGTCTGGTGCGGGATGTTGGCAAAGGGTGAAAAGCGGTTGCCGTCGATGAGCAGGAACTCGGGCTGCACAATCTCGCCGCCGCGCAGCACACATTCCTTACCGTCGGCTTCGGTCTTGCCCAATCCGCGGATGGCACGGTGCATGGCTTCGATGCTGGCGCGCAGGATGTTCATCCGATCTATCTCATGATTGTCACACATGCCTACGGCCCAGGCCAATGCCTCCTGTTGGATGATGGGCCTGAGCGCGTAGCGTTGTTTCTCGCTGAGTTGCTTCGAGTCGTTCAGGGCAGCCAGTCCGCTCTCACCAAGGGCAATGCGCTCGGCAATGTTGGCTGGCAGTACGACGGCAGCGGCATAGACGGGACCTGCCAAGCAGCCGCGCCCCGCTTCGTCGCACCCCGCTTCCCTGCGTCCTTCGTTCAGATAGGGTTTCAGCATATTACTCTTCCTCTTCTTCTTCCTCCTCCAACAGGGGCAGGGCAGTGTGTTCGGCGGGTTTGGGACGAAGAGTGGGGTCGTTCTGATATTCTTCAATTTCCTCTTCCTCTAACGGTTCGCCGTCCTTATCGACGAAACTTACAAACAACGTCGAAGGTTCGTTGAGCTGCTGCTTGAAGATGTTCTTCAGCTCCTCGACGGCATCTTCGTCCGGAATGTAATTGTAACCGGTGCTTTCGAAGTGCCCTCCTTTCGAGAAGAAGGCCATCAGGTGCCAGGTGAAGCGACTCTGTCCGCCCTCGTTGTGATATTCTCTGGCATATTCGAACATCCTGTGTCGGGTGATGATATTGCGCATCTTGACCATTACCATCACGTCCATCGTCACCTTGGTATATTTCTGTGCCTGTGTGCTCCAATAGACAGCGTTAATGACGTCGTTCTCATTAGTTAATTTAAAATAGTAGAAAGGATCGGACACATCGCCAAAGGCCGAGCATTCCAGGCTCATCACATTACCCTTGGGCATAGTAGCCTTCTTCATCTGACCGAGAGCTTCAGTTCCCTGGCAGATAAGCAAAAGGCTGAATAGGCTAATCAGAATGTGTTTCATAATGCATAAAATTTTAAGTTATTACTGGTAGTTAGATCACGTTTCTATATAACATTCTTGTTTATGGGGTCGCTTCGCTCAAAATTATAAGAAAATTGATTTTAAAAATTATCAAAAAAGAATGTCCGATATAGCTGTGACCAATCTCGTCCCGTTTTTCTTATAATTTTTTGATTTAATTTTTTGATAATTTTGAGCGAAGCGACCACTCAATGTTATCATCCGCTTTTGTTTTCGATAGTTCGAAAAGCTCGCTGCAAAGATAAGGGATTTGCAGCATATTTCCAAATTTTTTCCGGCAAAAATTTTCTTCGAGCAGCAAAAGAGTAATAAATGACGAAGGTTTCGCTGTGAGGCGAAACCTCCATAACCAATTAGGGGAGGACTTTGCTCATGAATTTCTCACGTCCGACAATGAATCGCAGGTGTTCGCCTTCGCCTATCAGACCGTCTTCGTCCGAAGCGCTTACCTTGAATTTCAGCTTCCTGCCCTCCGTGGCAATCAGCTCAGCAGTGGCCGTGACGATGTGACCAATGCCCGTGGGCTTGATGTGAGAAGCCGCTATATGTCCTCCCACTGTCGTGTAGCCTTCGTCCAAACTGTCGGCCACGCACAGCATGGCAGCATTCTCCATAAGCGCCAACATAATAGGGGTAGCCAGGACCCTGAGGTCCCCGCTACCCACTGCACTCGCCAAGTGGCATTCTTCGACCACCATCGTACTGGTGTTTTTCTTGCCTGTTTCCATATTACTCGGTTTTAACGTCTCTGATGTCCACCGTCATGTGAGCTGCCTCCGTTGGAACCACCGCGCGATCCGCCACCATGCGAACCGCTGCTGTGGGAGGCGCTGCCTCCGCGCTGCGAGCTGTCGCTGCGCGATGAGCTTGCTGCGCGGGTGGTACCGCTTGCGCCATGCATCACGTTGCCCTGTACGCGCTCAGACCTGCCGCTTGCCTGCTGGTGCATCTGGCGACCACTGTTGCTCGGCTGGGCTTGCGAAGCACGATTGCTGTTGCTACCTTGGTTGGCACCACCGCCACGATTGCCGTGGTCGTTGCCACGACCATTGCTGCCGCCCTGGTTGGCACCACCGCGCTGGTCGTTGTTACCACCACCGCGCTGGTTGATGCCATGATCGTTGCCACGCTGGTTGTCGTTGCCACCACCGCGCTGGTTGATGCCATGGTTGTCGCTGTGATGGTTGTCGTTGCCTCCATGATTCATCCGCTCATGCCGGGTTGTGCTGGGCGTGTGACGAGGTGCGTAGTACTGACGAGGGCGTGCAGCGTGTGGACCGAAGTCACGATGACCGCCTCCGCGATAGATGGGGTGAGGATGGGCATACACGTGGTGATGATAGCGGCCTCCGCCATAGTAGCCGTGGGGGAAGTAATTGCGCCCGTGACCTCCGTAATAGCTGTGGTAGATCACCGGAGGGTCATAGTAGAAGAACCGATGGTTCGTGTAGATGTCGAAGATGCGGAACATCCAGTTGCCTGCATACGTATAGATGGGGCGGAAGAAATAGTCCAGCGTAATGAATGTCATATACTGAGCCTCGTTCATGATGTAGCGCAGGTCGTCGTTGCGGTAATCCAGGTAATTGTAGTATCTGTCGATATACTCGGGATAACCATACACCACTTCGTCCATGAGGGGATTGATGGAGCAGATGAAATCGTAGTTGATCTCATAGCAGTCCTCAATCTGCTGAGGCGTGAGGTGTAGCTCGTAGGCCATACGGTCGGTCAGGAACCGTGCATTCTCGCGGATTTCCATGGAGGTCAGGGCGAAGGCCTGAACCGCTCCAACGATGGCGACAGCCATGGTAACAAGCAACTTCTTCATTGTTTTGTTGTTTTATAGGGTTGATACTATTTTCTTCTCTCGATTTTTACTTTATGACGTGTCGATGTTCGGAAAGTTTAAATCGCTGGCACCATCGGTCACACGCAGCTGCATCGCCTCATCCTCCTTTGGCGCGGCATCGAACTGGCCGTGGCAGAGGAATTGGCGGATTAAAATACTTTACTGAGATTGCCGCAAACATAATTTATTAGAGAATGGTCGCTTTTCCTACATAGGGGAAAGGGCGAGATGTGTTATGCTTAGATTGCATATATATGCATAAAACGGCAAATTGTGACTAAGGAGATTATCAAATGTTATGATTTATTTTGTGGATTGGATTTAATTGCATATATTTGCACGAAATTTTTGCATTTCAATTTATAGATTTTGCCTTGTAAATTGTAAATACAATTTTTATTGCTTGACTAATTGCATTAATAATTTATTATATCTTACAATTATGAAAAAGTTTTTTTCTTTTGCGTTTATCGCAATGAGTGTCATTGGCAGCCTCACGTCCTGCCATGACGAGGATCTTGATGTGAGCACAGCAGTGCTCCAGGAACATGCCTTCGAACAAGGTTTCATCAAAGAGTTCGGTAAGCCCTCGGCTAACCAGAGTTGGGACTTCTATACGCAGTTGATGCAGTCTCTGCGCAAAGAGGGTGCTACGCGTGCAACGATGGACGATCCTGTGATAGATACTTCTATAGGACAAGGAGAAATGGGTGAATGGCTTACAGCATTTTCTGCCAACATCAAAAACAACATTTTGAAGGATGGAGTGAATAATTCAGCTACTGGCCAGTCAAATTTCTCCCTTGTTTCTACAGGTGAATTCAAAATTTATGCGGTACATTATGGCGGTGCAATAGAACATGATTCTGGATATGACTTCCATTTCGGAATCGGTTATTACGATGAAAATGGTAATCCAACAGAAGTAGAGATGTTCGATGATTATACTGAGGGAGATACTGATCAGAATAACCCCGGATATGGTGCAAAGGTCAACCTCGCCCCAGGAACTAAATTTTATTTCTATATTACTTATATTAATAATCATACATATCGGTATAGATCGGGTGGTAATAATACCAGTTGGCATTCAAGAAATGCAGAATATGAAACTTGTTTTCGAAAGTATTATACCAATGCAAATCCATCTGCCCCAGTCCATAAAACCCATAATTGGAGTAACGCGGGAAACAATCCGAATTGGAATAATAATATAGAAACAAATACTTATCTTAATTATCCTGGAGCTGCAACTTTGCTTTATTCTACCGAGAATGATGGCAAACAATATATGATAATTGGATTTGAAGACGCTTGGCATTTAGGTTGTCCTGGCAATCCGGATTTGGACTATAATGACATTATCTTCGTCCTCGAAGGGCAACTTCCTGTTCCTACATCCAAGCGATTCTTCTGCGAAGATTTGCAATCGTACGACTGGGACTACAACGATGTGGTGTTCGACGTGACGAGCCGAGGCGTCGTGCTCCGTGCCGTGGGTGGTACGCTGCCAGTTTATTTGGAGATAACGGATAAAAAAGGAGTAACACACCGCTACGGCGAGCTTCACAAATTGATGTGGGAGGGGCAGACCGATGAAGAGAAACGCAAGCATCCTTATTATCATCATGAAATTGAAATAGAAGGGAACAAAGGAGATTACTATATTCCTATTAGAGTGGGCGCTAATCCTGGTCTCCCCATAGAAGCTGTGCAGCTCGGACCTGTATGGAATTATGAAGATATGGATGACGAACATACATTCGATGGTGAGGGTCTCGCGCTTACAGATGAAGAAGTCATTGCTTTTGCAAATCCGATGGCTGCTAACCCAGTAGGTGGAGTTAAACTGATAGTGTACCGTGATATAGATTCTCGTCGAATTGTGGAAGAAGATGGTCAACAGGTGGACAATTCAGGGTTCCAAGTGATTGAAGTGCCAGGTATAGGACAAGCTCCTGCCATCTGGAGTGCCCCTGCATCAGTTGCATGGATGATAGAGATGCAGAAGATTACCAATGCTTATCCTGATTTCTATGGAAGAGGAAAAACTGATGACCCATCTACTGGAGGAATGCCGATTTGGTGGGGTAATGTAAACCCAGCAGATACCTATACTTTCTCGGGTGACGTTGACCCATATAGGCAGAATTAGACCCCTTGAAACTATTTCCAACACATAGCTTCAATCAGGCATGGCTTCGGTCATGCCTGATTTTTTTTCTTACCAGAATGCTCACGATTGTCGGTTTTATTATGGCCGACGTGCCTATATTCGCACAAAAAATCAGCAGAATGTCACAAAATGACGAAATGATTTGGAGTTTTCGGAATAATTGGGTATCTTTGCACGCGAAAACAGCTTAGGACGTGAGAACCGCGTCCGGAAACCCCTGACCAACCACAATGGAAACGACAATGAGCAACGTCCAGCCCAAGAGAATACCCTACGGGATGATGAACTGGGAGGCAGTTCGCCTCGACAA
>CAJOLH010000052.1 GCA_905235375.1 uncultured Bacteroidales bacterium | reverse complement strand
CCGTGGTAGGAGGTTCCATCATATTGAAGATAGATGAAATATCTCAATTGAAAAAGGTAGTAGAAGGGTAATATAAGAGTAGTAAAAGGGTAGTAAAAGGGTCGTTTCCTTTGTCAATAGGGATGAGATGCTAAGATACATTTGTCCCTTTTTCTCCTCTTTTACTCCCTTTAATAGCCCTTAATAGCTCTTATTAAGCGAGACGGCGTGAGCCATCACCGATGACAACGGGGATGACAACGGGCTTCTTGCCATACTTCTCAGCGAAGCGCTCAACCACGGTGGTGGTGAAGAGCTCGTAGAGGTTGTTGCGAACGAGGTTGATGGTGCAGCCGCCGAAGCCACCGCCCATGATACGTGAACCAGTAACGCCGCAGTCGAAGGCAACGTCGTTGAGGAAGTCGAGCTCCTCGCAGCTTACCTCATAGTCGCGCGAAAGGCCGTAGTGGGTCTCGTACATCTTCTGACCAACGGTCTCGTAGTCGCCACGCTCCAAAGCGTCGGAAACGGCAAGCACGCGATCAACTTCGCCGAGGACGAACTTGGCACGCTTGATGTCAACGGGGTCGCAGGTGTCCTTGACAGCCTCCAGGTGATCCCATGTGCAGTCGCGCAGGGTCTCGGCCTTCAGTTCGGGGAACTTGGCGTTGATGGCGGCAACGACATTCTCACAGCTACGGCGACGATCATTGTATGGGCTACCCACGAGTTCGTGCTTCACGCGGCTGTTGATCAGGACGAGGCGATACTCCTTTGGATTCCATGGGAAGTACTCGAACTCACCACTGCGGCAGTCGAGGCGCATGAGGTGGCCCTTCTTGCCGAATACGGAAGCGAACTGGTCCATGATGCCGCAGTTCACGCCAATATAATTGTGCTCGGTAGCCTGGCCAGCCTTGGCAAGCTCCATCTTCTCAACCTTGTTGTCGCCAAACTGGTCGTTGATGGCGAATGCGAAGGTGCTCTCGAGGGCAGCACTCGACGACATGCCGGCGCCAAGAGGTACATCACCAGCAAAGGCGGTGTCGAAGCCCTGCACGTCAACGCCACGCTTCTTCATCTCGCAAGCTACGCCGAATACATAGCGGAAGTGGCTTGCGTGAGGACCTGCGGGATTGTCGAGTGAGAACTCGTCGTAGTCCTTGAGGTCAACGCTGTAGGCGCGAATGACACGGGTGCCATTGGGACGGAAAGCACAGATCATGCCCTGCTCAACAGCGCCTGGGAACACGAAGCCGCCATTGTAGTCGGTGTGCTCGCCAATAAGGTTGATACGACCTGGAGAAGCATACACAGCAGTAGCCTCACCACCAAGATGTTTTGTAAATTTCTCGCGAATTGTTTGAATGTCCATGATATTGAAATGTTATTATTAATGGAACTTAGAATAGGGTTATATAATTTAAGAAAGGGCACACGATGAGTGTGCCCCTTAGTAGGAGATTAGTCCTTCTTTGCAAGATAAGCTGCCAAGTTGGCTGCATTTTCCTTCTGCTCCTTAGTAGCCTTGTTGAAAGGCGTGTGGAAGCCGAAGACCTTCCTGCGCTTCTTTTCTGATTTTGCCATTTTTGTTATTGATTATTTAATTGGTTGATAAATTAACTCATTTTGTTGAGAAGGCATATACGGTGAGCTGATGATAGACTTCACCGGGTGCCAACGTAGCTTGCTCGAACTGAGGCTTGTTGGGTGAGTCGGGGTGATGCTGCGACTCGAAGCAGATTCCTGAGCGGCGTGGGAAAGCGCAACCGTGCTTGCCCTCAAAGCCAGAGAGGAAATTGCCGGTATATACCTGAATGCCCGGCTCGGTGGTATAGGTCTTCATCACACGACCTGACTGCAGATCCTCGAACACTGTTGCGAGACACAGCTCGCCCGGGTTCTCCTGATTGATGGCAAACGAGTGGTCGTAGCCGGAGCCATTGCGAATCTGCTCGTCATCGGCATTGATGCGCTCGCCTACGAGGTGAGGAGTGCGGAAGTCGAATGGCGTGCCTTCGACAGGAGCCTTTTCGCCGAATGGGATGCTGACCTCATCGATGGGCAGGTAGCGATCGGCATTGACGGTAAGCATCTGACCCTCAACGGTAGGTGTCACCTTCTGGATGCCAGCGAGGTTGAAGTAGGTGTGGTTGGTGAGGTTGCAAAGTGTCAGCTTGTCGGTAGTAGCCTTATAGTCGATACGCACCTCATTGTTGTCGGTGAGCTTGTAGCACATCTCTATCGAGAGGGTGCCGGGGAAGCCTTCCTCACCATCGACGCTGGTATAGCGGAGCACGAGGGTCTGATCGTTGATCTGCTCAGCATCCCAAACGACCTTGTGGAAACCCTTGGGACCTCCGTGCAGGCTGTTGGGGCCATTGTTGGCAGCAAGCTGATACTCTACACCGCCCAGAGTGAACTTGGCACCAGCGATGCGATTGCCGTAGCGTCCGATGGCAGCGCCCAATGTCGGCTCAGGACCGTTTACAAGTCCATCGATGCTGTCCATGCCCAATATGACGTCGGCAAATTCACCTTGACGGTCAGGCATCATCAGGGAGACGATGGTTCCGCCATAGTTGCATACACACATTTCTGCGCCCTTGTCGTTCTTGAGAACATAGAGGGCAGTCTTCTTGCCGTCAACGACTGACACGAAGCGCTCAGGATCGAGACCTGCCTTGGTAGTTATCATGATGATTATTATATTAAGAGTACTGTGAACTGACTATTTTCAGCGGTGCAAAGATAGTATATTTCTTTCAAATTTACAAATTACGCGCGTAAAATTTTATTCAAAGATGTGTATTGATGAATTTTTGACAAATGGACATTCGTATTTCTTCATTCTACAAGGTGAAAAGCGCAAATTCCAATGAAAGAAACACAATGTTTTTGTGGTTTCGGTGAAAAACCTTATCTTTGCAAGGAATTTTGATTTACTCCACATTTAAATTAAAAAGAAATGGCAAAAGCTTTTGTATTTCCCGGACAGGGATCGCAATTTGTAGGTATGGGTAAAAGCCTTTATGAAGAGAATGAGCAGGCCCGTGAGCTTTTTGAGCAGGCCAATGAGATACTTGGTTTCAGGATTACCGATCTGATGTTTAATGGCACCTCTGAAGACCTCGTGCAGACCAAGGTGACGCAGCCTGCCGTGTTCCTGTGCTCGGTTATTCCAGCTATTGTGAGAGGCATCGAGCCGGATATGGTTGCCGGACATTCACTGGGAGAGTTTTCGGCATTGGTGGCCTCGGGCGCACTGACGTTTGAGGATGGCCTGAAGCTGGTGAGCAAGCGCGCACAGGCGATGCAGAAATGCTGTGAGAAGGTGCCTGGCACGATGGCTGCTGTTCTGCAGCGCAATGTCGTGGTGAGCGATGAGCAGATTGAGGATGTCTGTGCTTCGATCGACGGCGCAGTGGTGGCTGCCAACTTCAACTGCCCCGGTCAGGTAATCATCTCGGGCGCTGTAGAGGCTGTGGAAGCTGCCAGTGCCAAACTGATGGAGATGGGCGTGAAGCGTGTGGCTCCGCTCACAGTGGGTGGCGCTTTCCATTCTCCACTGATGGAGCCTGCGCGTGCTGAACTTGCCGAGGCCATCGAATCGACTACTTTCAATGCGCCCAAGTGCCCGATCTATCAGAACGTCGATGCTACGGCTCATACCGATGCCGAGGAGATCAAGCAGAATCTGGTGAAGCAGCTCACCAGCCCCGTGCGTTGGACTCGTTCGGTGGAAGCCATGGTGGCAGCCGGTGCTACCGAGTTCATCGAGTGTGGCCCGGGCAAGGTGCTACAGGGCCTCTGCTCAAAGATCAACAAGGAAGTGGCTGTGTCGTCGGCTACACCGGATATGATACCGGAGGTTTAAGATTCCGAAAGGTTCGGAATTTCGGTATTGCGGAATTTCGGTATTCAGAAAAAGCGAAAACACCTCAAAATCTATAGCTCCTCGGGACAGAAGTCCTGGGGATTTTTTTTGACCATTGTCTGGTCGTTGATGATCCAGAGGATGTCGGCGCTTGCGGCGGCAAGTTCCACGTCGTGCGTGCTGAGCAGGATGGTCTTCTTGTGGTTGTGCGCGAGGTCTTGGAGCAGGTGCATCAGTTCGCGGCGACTGGGATAGTCGAGAAATGCCGAAGGTTCGTCGAGCAGCAGGAGCGGAGACTGCTGTGCGATGGCGCGAGCTATCATGGTCTTCTGCTTTTCACCATCGCTGAGTGTGCTGAGCAGCCGATGGGCAATATCCTGGATGCCCACCATACGGATGGCCTCGTCGGCGAGGGCATAATCCTCGTCGTGCAGTCGGCCCCAGATGCCCGTGTGTGACAGTCGCCCGTAGGCCACCATCTCGCGCACCCTGGTGTTGTGCAGATCGGGTATTTCGGTCAGGACGATGCTGATGCTGTCGGGTCGTACGATGGTGCCGCTGAGCGGGTGCTGGAGTCCGGCGATGGTGCGCAGTAACGTGCTCTTGCCCGAACCGTTGCGCCCCAGCAGACAGCAGAAGCATCCATCAGACAATTCCGCATCTATCGCCGAAACGACAGGTGCGGAATCATTGTATCCTATGTTGAGGTCGCCGAGTTGCAGCATTAGCGCTGGTTGGGATTGATGAACTTCATGTCTTTCTCGATGCCTTTCTTGAACCACTTGTCGGGCACGATGCTCCAGTCGCCACGCAGATGGGGCACGATGGTGTCGCGCTGTTGGATATAGTCGGCGATGTAGTGGCGCACATCCTGGTCGGACCATTCGATGACGTGTGACTCGAACTCCTCCTTGGTCCAGCCTAAGCCTTCGGGCACGAAATTACCGCCGCCATTGGCCTGATAACTGTTGAGTGCCACCTTGTAGGTCTTGGCTTTGTCGAACTTCGAGCCGTCGCTCATGCTGATGATGGTGAGCTGCTTTCCACGAGGCTTGTCGAGGTTGATCTGGTACTTGATGCCTGCTGCACTCGTGAAGTTGAAGGTGGGGGTGAGGAATCGGGGCCCATAGACGTTGTAAGCCACTTTGCCGTTCTCGTCGTACATGAATGCCAGCAAGTGGTCGTTCTCATCCTTCATGCCATTGTACTGTCTGCTGAGTCCGTAATTGAGGTATCGTTCCACCTCTTCGCCGGTCATGTTGACGGTGACGAGGGAATTCTCGTAACGATAGAGGGTGAAGAGCTGTCGCATCGTGACAGGTCCGGCAGCAACCGAGTCGTGGGGAGCAAGAACGGCTGCAAAGCTGACATCGGCACCCGTGGCATCGAGCTGGGCATCGTGGATGAGGTCCATAAACTCAGAGGGGCCATAGAGCGAAGGCTCCCCGTAGATCGTTCTGGAGAGGTGTCCGATGGGTGCATCAACATATTGGTTAACCTCGTTGACGGCATACTGGAAGGTCTTGCAGAAGTCTTCGTTAGGTTTGAATTCCTTCATGTCGATCAACTCTGTTTCGATCTGCTTGTCGTACCGGTTGGTCTCCTTGTTGAGTACCAGATGGATTTTTGCACGGCCCACTTTGGCTGCCTGTGTCTGCGCATCGAGCACCTTGACAGAGTCGCCGTTGGCATTGGCGATGGTGAGGATATTGCCCTGATGGTCGTGTCCGCAGAGTATGAGGTCAAAGCCAGGCATCTTGGTGGCAGCAGGAATGGAGCCGTTCTCGTTCTTCTTCGTGTCGAGGTCGTTGCCATCAATGTGGTAGTCGGTGCCTGAATGGAAGAGACCGATCAACACATCGGGTTGCTCCTTCTCCTGGATGATGGGAACCCAATATTGTGCACATTGCACATTCAACCATGTCCTGGAATTCGAGGTGAGGCCACAGCTTCTTGGGCAACCAGGCGGGAATGTTGGGCGTAATCATGCCGAGGACAGCCACCTTGATGCCTGAACGAGTGAAGACGCGATAGGGGGTGAACATCGGTTCTCCGGTGCGTTCGTCGATGGCGTTGGCACAAAGCCACTGTCTGCGGAATTGGCGGGCCACGCGGTCGTGATAAACCTTTTCGCCCGTTTCCACATCATGATTGCCCAAGCCGACAGCGTCGTAGCCCATGTAATTATACACCAGGGGAACGAGGTGAGGCGATACGGTATCGACGAAATTGTAGTAGTACATGGAGGGTTGCCCCTGCAGGCAGTCACCCGTATCGAAGAGGAATACGGCATCGGGATATTCCTCGCGTTGCTGGTTGACGTAGGTGCAGACGTTGGCCATCGAAGTTGCTGCTGGCTTATTGTTGCGAATGTCGTAGGGAAGATAGGCTCCGTGGACATCGGTGGTATAGAGCACGATGATATCTGTTTCGCTGGGCTTCATAGCACAGGAGGATAGCATCGCGGCAGCAATTAGGGTAACTGTGCCTAAGGAGAAAGCTTTCATTATGGTATGTTTTTTGATGGTTAATCAGTTAGTGTATGATAAACGCAAAGGTTAGATAATCCAACCAGTAGATTATCCGACCTTGTGGTAGGATTATCCGATTTCTGCCTTGATCTGATCGGCAGTCTTCTGAGCCTCGGCCATGGTGCTGGCTTCGGCATAGATGCGGATGATGGGCTCCGTGTTCGACTTGCGGAGGTGTACCCAACGGTCGGGGAAGTCGAGCTTCACACCATCGATATCAGTTACCTCTATGCCGGGCTTGCCCATATACTTCTGCTTCATTCGCGCAAGGATAGCATCGACATCGATCTCGGGAGAAAGATCCACGCGCTTCTTGGCAATCTCGTAGGGAGGATAGGTCTTGCGGAGCAGGCTGACCGTGAGCTTCGGGTCGTCGGCACGCAGATGAGCCAGATTGGTGAGGAAGAGGGCTACGCCGACGAGGGCATCGCGTCCGTAGTGGGACTCGGGATAGATGACACCGCCATTGCCTTCACCACCGATGATGGCATTGGTCTCCTTCATCTTGGCTACGACGTTCACTTCGCCGACGGCAGCTGCGCTGTACTGGCCGCCACGGGCACGTGTCACATCGCGCAGGGCACGACTTGAAGAGAGGTTGGAGCAGGTGTTGCCCGGCGTGTGCTGCAGCACGTAGTCGGCCACACTGACAAGCGTATATTCCTCGCCGAAGAGTTCGCCCGTCTCCTGCACGAAAGCAAGTCGATCGACATCGGGGTCAACGATGACGCCAAGGTCGTAGGGGCGACCAGCCTTATAGGCGGCCTTCATGAAGTCGGAGATGCCCGTGAGGTTGGCAACGATAGGCTCGGGCGTATGAGCGAAGTTACCCGTTGGCTGGCAGTTGAGCTCCATGACCTCAACACCAAGCTCCTTGAGCAGTTGTGGAATAACTACGCCGCCGATGGAGTTGATGCAGTCGCAGACGACGCGGAAATTGGCTTTTCTGACGGCAGCGGCATCCACTAGCCGTAGGTTCAGGACTTCCTGGATATGATAGTGGGTATAATCCTTGAGGATAATGTGGCCGAGCGGATTGCCTTCGTAGTTGGGCGACGACTCGGTCTGCGACTCCTTGCCTGTGTAGGTCTTGGGAGTGATGGCAGGGAAGTCGAAATCCTCAGCCTCGGCAATCTTGAGTACCTGTTCGCCGGTAGCCTTGTCGAAGAACTCTCCGTCGCTGTTGAGCAACTTGAGGGCGTTCCACTGGATAGGATTGTGGCTTGCCGTAAGGATGATGCCGCCGTCTGCTTTCTCAGCCGTGACAGCGATTTCGGTGGTGGGAGTGGTGGCGAGGCCGATGTTGATGACATCGAAGCCCATGCCGATAAGTGTGCCGCTGACGCACTGGTAGAGCATCTCTCCTGAGAGACGCGCATCGCGACCTACGACAATCTTGCCTGAAGGGTTCTTGGTGGTGCGACGAATCACGGTGGCGTAGGCTGCCGTGAACTTAACGATGTCGAGGGGATTGAGGCCTTCACCGACTTTGCCGCCGATGGTGCCACGTATGCCGGAAATTGATTTGATCAGACTCATATTTGTGGGGTTAAGAGGGGTTCGAGGGGTTCGAGGAGTTTGAAAGGTTCGAGGGGTTCGAAAGGTTCGAAAGGTTCGAGGAGTTTGAAAGGTTCGAGGGGTTCGAAAGGTTCGAGAGGTTCGAAGGGTTGCTACTCCTCAGGTAAATAATTCGGCTTGGTGTATTTCACGTTGCCGTAGTAGAACGTATAGTAATAGCTGCTGTATTCGCTTTCGATGAGCGAGAACGGTACAATGAGCGAGACGCAGCTGTCGTACCATAGGAAACGCAATGGGAAGGCCAGACCGCCGCTGGTGCAGGCATACGATGAACTCGATCCCATTGAGTAGTAATAATAACTCGTGGCGTAATAAGCTGTATTCCAACCGAAGATGATCCTGTAGCTATAGGGATTGAGATTGTCAGCGGGCATATCGGAATGAATATCGAGCGAGTCTGTCATGAGGAACAGACTGTCGTAACGCACGAGGACGTAGCTGCCGTTGACAACTTTGTTGTCGTAGAATGACACCGAGTCGGGCCTGACACTGGGCGACAAACGATTGGCGATGCTGTCGTTATAAGCCTTCCATGCCTGCCAGCGACGGAAACCAGAGCCCCAGTCGTTGATGCGGAAATAGAGGCGCTTGAAGTAGCCTTCGGTTACGGTGTACCATTGGCCAAGCTTGATGTATTCGGTCGGGCTGATACTGTCTTTGAGCACATAGTCGGTCCAATTCTCCATCGTCTCCTCGTTGATGGAAATGACGTCCATATTCTCTGTCGTGATCAGGTAGTTGATGTTGTTCTCCTCATTCTTGACCAGGTCAGCGTAGCTCTGTGTGTCGGAACATGACGCATAGACCGACGCAAACAGCAAAACTGTGAGGGTGTAAAGAAGTTTCTTCATATTTTGTCCTTAAAGTGGGCGGCAAAGTTACAGTATTTTTTTCTTTTCACCAAATTTATTGAAGATATTTGTCAAAAAGGGGCAGAACTTTGACGAAAATAGCTTCTGCTTGTGACAAACTGCCGAAAAATTCTCCGCCTGCTGCGTTGCGATGACCGCCGCCATTGTAGAACTTTTCAGCAATCAGATTGACGGGATATTCTCCCTTTGAACGCAGGCTGACCTTCACGAAGTTCTTTTCTTCGCGGAAGAATGCACTCACCTGCACACCTTCGATGTCGAGTGGTGCATTGACGTAGCCTTCGCTGTCGCCCTTCTGATGTCCGTAGCGACGTCCTTCACTCTGGCTGAGCGATATGTAGGCAGCCTTGTGTTCGCGTATGACGTGCAACTTCTGGTTGATGAGATACCCTTCGAGACGCAATTTGCGTTCGGGCACGACATGGCTCTCCTTGATGATGTTCTCGCGATCGACGTCCTCCATCATGAGGCGTGCCATGATGAGGTGGAAATCGGGACGGTTGGAATTGAAGATGAACCATCCCGTGTCGGTCATCAGGCCGCAGAAGAGCGAGGTGGCTATCTGCTTGTTGAGCAAATGGTCGTCGCCCAACTCGAGGATGAGTCGATAGACGAGTTCGCAGGTGGCTGCCAGTTCAGGGTGCGAAATGCAGATGTCGAACTGTTCCAGCTCGGGTGCAAGGTGGTGGTCGATGAGAAGTTTGGGTGCCGTATGGCTCATCCATAGGTCCTTCATGCTGCCCATGCGTGAAGCAGTATTGAAGTCGAGACAAATCATCGCGTCGCTTTGCTGGATGGTGCGGATGGCCTCGTCGCGTTGCGATGGAGTGCCGTCGTTCTGGTTGTCGAAGATGATGACGTCGCTGCGGAACCCCGGGATGAACGATAGGTTGTTACCAGGGGCATCGTTGAGCACGACCTTCGCCTCTTTGCCTTTGGCTTCGAGGTATTGCTTCATGCCAAGCACCGAGCCGATAGCGTCGCCATCGGGCGAGAAGTGGGCTGTGATGACAAACTTGCTGTGGGTATCAATGAAAACTCGCGCCTGGGCTAATAGCTCAGGTGCGATGATGTGTGGGATATGGTCAATGAATGAGTGCATAATCGAAGTGTGTGGGGTTAGCGTCTGCGGCCTCCCATGATGTCGCGCAGGCCTTCGAGGTCGAAGCCAAGCGAGAAGCGCAACGTCTGGTCGAGGGCAGAGGTCTGCTCACTGGAGAGGACATACGATGCATCAATGTGGAAGATGTTGAGTGCGATGCCTGCACCAAAGGTGAAATACTTGCGGCCACCCTTGTTCTCATGTTCGTAATGGTAGCCTGCACGGAGGAAGAACCGGCGGTCGTAGGTATATTCGGCACCCAGTCCCCAGCTGATTTCCTCGAGCTCTTCCTTCGCGCCGCGTGGCGCATCGCTGAACGACTTGAAGATGCCGGTGAAACCATTCATGTCGTAGTAGTCGCGCAGCGCATCCTGATATTCCTGTTCGTCGTTGTAATAGTCGCGTTTGGGCGCTGTGGGAATGAGGTACTTGTCGGCATCGGCATTGATGGAGAAGAGATTGTAGTCGTCGATAGGGAAGGTGAACGACGTACCGAGGCGGGCCTTGGTGGGTAGGAACTGCGAGGTGGTGCCACCGTCATAGCTCACCTTACCGCCGATGTTGGAGATGTTAAGACCCCATGCCCACTTGCACTCGTTGTAGCCGATTTGAGGATAAGCCTCGTAGTAGGCAGCAATGTCGGCCGAGAAGGTGTTGTCGGGCTTGTTGTCGTTGTCGGTATAGGTCATTGCCGAGTGGAGGTAGCGGAAGACTACGCCCATCGAGAAGTTCTCGCTCAGCATACGCGAATAGCCCACGTCGAGCGCCATTTCCATGGGGTTGATGACCTGCACCTCGACACCCTCACTGTTGTAGGCGGTAACTTCGCCAAGGCTGAAGTAGGTTAAGGAAGCCGAGAGGGCCTGGTTGTCGTCGTAACCGAACTTGTAGTATCCTGCGGCATTCATTAGGTTGATGCCGCTCACGATTTTGCGCAGCCACGGCGTGTAGTTGAGCGACAGCCCGCAACGGCTGTAGGCAAAGGCATATTTGGCAGGGTTCCAGAACTGGCTTACCTCATCGGGGTCGGTCGCTGCTCCCACGTCGCCCATGCCGCCTCCACGTGCATCGGGGGCGATGCCCAGCGACATCATGGCTGGGTTGAGGGGATTGTAGGGGTTGGCTTCAGCTTTCTCCTTATCGACTTGTGCAAGGGCCGAGAGCGAGGTGACGGCTGTCAGTGTCAGGGCAATGATTCGCTTCATCTATTTTGTTGTAAAAGGGGAGTTAAAGGGGAGTGAAAAGGGATTGGAAGGGGAGTAAAAGGGTAGTAAAAGAGGAGTAAAAAGGTAGTAAAAGGGACGTTTCCTTTGCCTGGGACGTTTCCTTTGCTTGGGCTATGATTATGTCTTTAGCTTTTATTAGGCCTTGATCTTTCATTCTTACGCCTTGATCTTCCATTGGGTCAGGGATTCACCATGAGGAGCTTGCTTTTCGAGATTTCCGTACTGTCGTCGCTCGATAGGAAGACACGGTAGAGGTAGAATCCCGGGCGGAGGTTGGGGGAACTCCATTCGATGGCTGCTGCACCCATGAAGTTGGATGTCTCGTCGGCGTTGATGGCGTTGTTGAGCATTGTCGGGTTGTCCATGCTGAATGCATATACCTTGCTGGCAGAGCTGGAAGATGCTGTGGTCTCATAGACCTTGTAACCTGTTTGGGTATAAACCTGCAGTGTGATGCTTTGCGCCGATTCGGGACGGTTGTGGAGCACGCGGAAGGTGACTGTGTCGCCCGTCTTGGCAGGGCAGGGATATGCTTGAACAACGACAGCTTCGGGTGGAGTTTCGTTGAGCACGGTGAACGTGAACTTTCGGGTGGTCGGATTGTTATATACATCCCATACGCGGAAAGTCGCTTCGTAGGTGCCGTCCTCAAGGGCAGGTATGCTGTATTGGACGTTGCCCGTGGTCGGGTCGTTGGTGTAGGTGGTGAAGTAGTTGTTGAGCGTATGTTGTTCGCTGGCCAGCAGCATATTGCTGGTGCAGCGTATTGTGAGCACGATGTCATGTCCTACGGTATTGCCCGTGGCATTGAATCCTCCGTCGTCCTGCACTTCGGCGAAGAAATAGGGCGTCGCATTGACCACGCTGCCGTCGGTCCAGGAGTTATCATTGAGGAAGAGCTGCTTGATGACGGGGCCTTCGGTGTCGGTGATGACGTAATCATCGGAGCTGACGAGGTGATAGTTGTCGTAGAAGCCCGAGGCTTCGTCGCCGGTCTCGCTGGCCGCATAGAAATTGGCCAAGCCAAGATTCTCGCTGTAGCTGATGTCGATGGGAACGGTGAACGTGAATTCGAACTGTCCGTCTGTGACTTCGCTACGACCAGAGAATGCTTTCTTTGTGCGCGTCGTGAAGGAATAGACGGGCGCATCGTCCTGAACGTAACCCTTGTCGGCAGTGAGCGTGTCGAGGGCATCGTAGAATGTGGGGTAGAGCAGACCGTTGAAGGTGGAGTCGATTTCCGTCTCGCTGCCGGTCTTCAGGACGTGTCCGCGAACGGTGACGTTGCTGAGCGTCTTGAGCTGGAAGACATCGTTGGCGCTGTCGGTGGGCACGCCATTGATGTGGGTGATCTTGATCTGCTGCTCGGGATAGGCGAGGGTCAGCGACGGGTCGCCAAGCAGACAGAAGTTCAGTTTGTTGTAGTCGGAGCCTAATTCGATCTTTGCGGCCTTGATGATGTCGCCCAATCGGTAGCGTGTGCCATCGCTGAAGCGGTTGAAGATATTGTCGATGATGGCTGTATTAAGCAGGAGGTTCTGCTGGGCATAGACCACGCGCACCGTTGAAAGCATGGCGATGGCACCGCCCTGGGGATTGAGGAACAGACATTCACCCATCGAGATGCCGTCTTCGTCCCAACGTGACACGTCGCACGAAGCGGTGACCCACACGGGCAGATGCTTGTTGTTGAGTTCCTGGGCGGCAGCCGCAGTCATCATATTCTCGTTGGTGATGGCAGTGGTGTTGCCATGTCCGGCATAATTCACCATGAGCACACCTTGCTTCAGCGTTTCGTTAAATTCCTTTTTCGCATCGGGGTAGTCGGTGCCGGAAGCGCTTTCGGTCTGCTTGTAGGCAGGCAGATAGATCTTTTGGAAGACAAACTCATTGTGATTGGCCTTCTGCAGGGTATTGACCAGCTGGTCGTTGTGCTTCACATGACAGTTGAAAGAGTCGCCTGCCTTGTCATCATCGCTGAGGAAGCAGAGCCTGTTTTTCCAGGTGCCGAGCGAGGTGTTGTTGCCATAGTTGATGATTTTGGCAAGTACATTGCTCGACATCTCTGTCGAACTCACCGGCAGACGACCGATGCCGATGTCCAGGACATCGCGCGAGATGGTATAGCGCTGGTTGTTGTCTAATGTGCCGCCTTCGTCATCATCGAGGAAACCGAAGTAATCGTCACAGACGCATGATGAGGTCTCGATGAGCGAGGCTTCGGTCTCGTAGCAGGGCAGGTAATAGTTGCGGTCGATGACCTGGTTGTCGTAGTAGCCATCGCCCCAAAGAAGGAGGTAGAGCGGTTCGCGACGTGTGTTGTCATCGAGGTCGTCCACCCCACTGTTGGCCGAGCCATGCCAGCGGTCGTAGAACATCTTCATCAACAGACGGATGGCAGTGACATCCTGCTTGCCCGATGAGAATTCGTTGTAGATGGCATCGGGGGTGACGATGGTGACGTGGAGACCGTCTTTCTCGCGACGGTATTCGGCGAGCTGTTCGGCCTGGCTATAGTAGGCGGGTGCCACGACAATGACCATATTGGTCATAGGCAGGGCATGGAGGTTCTGATTGCTGACAGCGCCTTCGTTGACAATACCCCTGAACTTGGTTGCATTCACATTGACCAGCGCGTATTCGCGAATCCCTGCTTTGTCGGGTGTGAAACTGTTGCTGGAGTTTACAAGCTGGCGTTTGACGTCGCAAGGATGGGTCACATCCCATAGCTGGATGTCGTCATCGATAGCGTTGCCGAGATTATATTGCACGATGTTGTTGTAGGCGGAGCGTGTGCGGAAGAGCTCGAAGTCGTTCGGCTTGAAGAAATCGCGCTTGCCTTGAATGCGGATGTAGTTGAGTCGCGCGGACGATGGTGTAGAACCAGCGGGGGGATTGTAGGTGATTGTGACGCTCAATCCTGTCGATTTGTCGATGGTCAGGTTCTTGTCCATCGTATTTTCGTTGGCATAGGCATAGTCGTTTGATTTGCGTACGATGGAGTTTGTGCCAAGCAAATCGCCGTTGACCGATACCGAGTAGGAGGACGTTTCGATGGCATCAACGATGAAGTTGACGGTGACGCGAAGCGTGCCTGGATCGACACTTTCGAAGTTGAAGGTCTGGACACGGTTGGAGATGAACGACTCGCCGTACTTCTCTCGGCCTGTCTGCCCCAGATTGATGAGATTGTTTTCGTGCACCCAATGCACATCATATTGTGTTACTGTTTCGGTCGAAGATCTGGGGTCGGAGGCCAGTTCCTCCATCGCGATGGGCGCTTCGTCGGTCTTCTGATGCAGGAAGTAGTAGGCTTTGGTGTCGTAGGTGTTCCAACGCTGGATGAAGCCGCGTGTGGCATTGTAGTCCCAGCGAGTGGTGCCTTGCCCGTAGAAGAGGATGCGGCGATTGGCCGTGTCGTGATAGGTGGCGACTTCGGGGAGGTCGTCAACGAGGATGGAACTGATAGCTTCATGTAGAGGCTGACCTCCAAAGCCATATACGCCCACTTGTTCTGGGTCGGAGAACCCCATCTTGGTCAGTTGGTCGTACGTAATCTGGTAGATGCCGTCTTCGGTGCCGTCGAGCGAAATCTTCAGCCACGTTCCTGAGGCAAGCTTGGAGGATGCAGTAAAGGTGTGCAGACCTGTCGAGACAGCCTGCACGTTCAGTATGCAAAGCATCATCAAGGATGCCATCAGAATATATTTTATTCTCATAGTCGCGCTTTTAACTGAAACAATAACGCGAATTTCTTCATTTTATTGCCTAAAATAGTATTTTTCTCAAAAAAAACAGTCGTCGGGGAAATCGGATTTTGGGAGAAAAGGAAAATGATGAATAAAATCAAAAGCCTCTCACGCGCATATTATTCTCTTCTCTTCTTATCTTTTCTTATCTTTAACTATAAACAATGTACCTGCGCCCGTACAAGCCTCCGCACGAGCCTCCGCACAAATGCGCGCAAAAGAAATCAGCTCTTCACTTGCTTATTTGCATCTGCAGTTCAGCACGTCTATTCCTTCAAGTTGAGCCGTGATGAGGTCGCCTTCCTTGACGCGTCCGACTCCTGATGGTGTTCCGGTGAAGATGAGGTCGCCGGTCTTGAGTAGATAGAATTGGCTGGCGTAGGCGATAATCTGATCGACGGTGTGAATCATGTCACCCGTCCATCCCACTTGGCGCGTCTCACCGTTGAGCTGCATCTCAAAGTGCAGGTCCTGCACATCCTTGCCCGGCATTTCGGAAAGACGGAGCCACTGCTGACCGCAATAAGCTGCGCCATCGAAACCTTTGGCAATCTCCCAAGGCAATCCCTTCTGCGACAGCTGGCGCTGTATGTCGCGTGCCGTGAAGTCGATGCCGAGCGTTATCTCGTCATAGTAGCGATGGGCAAAACGTTCGGGAATGGATTTGCCAAGACGGTTGATGCGTACCACCAGTTCGGTCTCGTATTCTATCTGCTCGCTCCAATCGGGCACGAAGAATGGCCAGTCGGGGCGGGTGAGTGCGGTGTCGGGTTTGAGGAAAAGGGTGATGCCTCCTTGTTCAACGGGCGATTGCGGCATACCCACCTTCACTCCTTGTATCTGGGTCAAGGTGTGTTTCAGTTCCTCGTTGTGCTTGGCATAATTCATGCCCACGCAGATTATCTTCATGCTAAATACGCTTATTCACTAAGTGTTTTGACCGACTAATGTTTCTTTCGGCCAAAATCAGCTGGTATCTCTCCCCATTTCGATGTCTCCCACTTATAGATGGGCAGACGGAAGGTGTGGGTGCGGAGCCATGACTCGGCACGACGAATGAGGTCGAAGATCGGGGCGTTCTGTTCGTTTTCTTCGAGTTGCGTCTTGCAGATGCCGAGGCGAATCCATTTCTGGGCGTTGACCGAATCGCTGTAGATGGGCAGACACGTGCCCTGCTTCTCCTGCAAGGCAAGGCCGTGCACGATAGCGAGAAATTCGCCGATATTGTTGGTGCCTCCTGCCAAAGGGCCCACATGGAAGATCTCCTGGCCGCTGCGCACAAGGACGCCACGGTATTCCATCGGGCCAGGATTGCCGGCGCAAGCAGCATCGACGGCAAGCGAATCGACCAGATAGGGAGGCGGTTCCTGCACAATGACACGTTTCTTGACAGGAGGAGTCGTTTCGGATGGAGTTGTCTTCTCGGTTGGCGTTACCTTCTTTGCTGAAGATGGAGCATCTGCTGGAGTCTTTGCCTTCGGAATATCTGCCTTGCCAGCCTTTTTCTTGTCGAATTCGATGACGGTGCCCTCCTTTTCGAGCCGTTCCATCTCGCGAGCTACCTCCTTGATGAGGCTCTCCTTGTCGAACCCCTCGCGGAAAGCTTCCACAGCAGCATCCATGGTCTTGAATGCGCGATAGGATGCATCGGGATACCCCGACACCTGCATCTCTGCCTCCTCCCAGGTGTCGTACACTCCTGGTGCGAAGCCTTTCCATACTACATAATATTTGTTTGTGCCCATGTGTGACAATTGGTAGTTATTAGAATGCAAATATAGTCATTTTTTACGGGATAGTGGCTTAAAATATACTGAAAAATGTCATTTCAAAAGTCAAATTACATGATTTAGGCGGTTTTAGCAACCATTGCTGACATTTTATTGGACGAAAAGTTGGTGTTTTAGACCGAAAGCCGTAATTTTGCGCACCGTTTTAATCAATTTCTAAAAAAGGCAAGGAAATGAAGCGCATCTTTCTGACAGGATACATGGGAGCAGGCAAGACCACACTGGGTCGCCCGCTTTCTAAGGTCATGAATCTGGAATTTATCGACCTTGACAATTTTATCGAGGCACGTTACCATAAGACGGTAAAGGACATCTTCGCCGAGTTGGGAGAGGAGGGTTTCCGACAGATTGAACATCGTTCGCTGGAAGAGGTGGCTGACTACGAGAATGTCGTCATTGCGTTGGGAGGCGGCACACCCTGCTTTCTCGACAATATGGACATCGTCAATAGGTCGGGCATCTCGGTTTATCTGAAACCTGCCGAAGAGGTGCTGCTACGTCGGCTCATTTTGGGCAAGCGCAAGCGTCCGCTCCTTGCCAGCAAGAGTGATGACGAGATTTTGCAGTTCATTCGCGATCAGTTGGCATGGCGCGAACCCTACTATCTTCGTTCGGACATCGTTTTCGAGTCTTCTCACCTCGAAAACAAGGCAGACATCGTGCAAAGTGCCGAGAAACTGATGGAAATTATTGCAGAGATGCAATGAGTTTGTTCATATAAATGCTATTTTTATTGAAAAAATGCTCGAAAATTAAATATTTTTGAAGAATTTTGCAAAATTATTTGGTTCGTATTCGTTCATTCACTATCTTTGCACCCAGAAAATTTAAGGTTGTGTTAATTCGACTGTTTATTTTGAGAAAAATTTAAGGTAATATATGGAGAATCCAAAAATCATCGAGGCTTCGGAAGTGGTGGTACGCTTCTCTGGAGACTCTGGCGATGGTATGCAGCTCGCCGGTACCATTTTTTCAACGGTTGCAGCTATTTTAGGAAATGAGATTTCCACATTCCCCGACTATCCTGCCGAAATGCGTGCCCCTCGCGGTTCGCTGGGTGGCGTGTCTTCGTTCCAGGTACACGTCGGGAAGAAGGTTTATACTCCTGGCGACCAGTGCGACGTGCTCGTAGCCATGAATCCTGCTGCCTTGAAGCAGAATGTCAAGTTCCTCAAGAAGGGTGGAGTATTGATTTATGATGAAGACACTTTCGTTCAGTCGGAGCTTGCCAAGGCCAAGTTTGCAACGCTCGATCCATTCACTGAGATGGGCATTGCCGACAAGTATCAGTTGGTAGGCGTTCCCGTGACCGAATCTACCAAGGCCAGCCTTGCTGACACGGGCATGGATGCCAAGTCGGTGGCTCGCTGCCGTAATATTTTTGCGCTTGGTTTTGTGTTCTGGCTCTTCAACCGTCCGTTGAAGAAGGCTGAGGAGTTCCTCACCTCCAAGTTCGCCAAGAAGCCCGAGATCCTGCAGGCCAACCTCAAGGTCATTACCGATGGCTACAACTATGGCGCCAACACCCATGCCAGCGTAAGCACCTATCGAGTGGAGACACGCAAGGCTGAACCTGGCATCTACTGCGATGTGAAGGGCAACGCTGCAACAGCTTACGGACTGGTGGCTGCTGCCGAGAATGCGGGCATCCGACTGTTCCTGGGTTCATATCCCATCACCCCAGCTACCGACATTCTGCACGAGCTCTCAAAGCTGAAGTTCCTCGATGTAATCACTGTTCAGGCCGAAGACGAGGTTTCGGGCATCTGTACTGCCATTGGTGCTGCCTTTGGTGGCGCATTGGGAGTCACTTCTACTTCCGGCCCCGGCATTGCCCTCAAGAGCGAAGCCATCGGACTTGCTGTGATGGCAGAACTTCCGCTCGTTGTCATCGATGTGATGCGTGGTGGACCTTCCACAGGTCTTCCCACCAAGACGGAGCAGACCGACCTCATGCAGTGCATCTATGGGCGCAATGGTGAGTCGCCTTGTGTCGTCATGGCCGCATCCACACCTGTCGATTGTTTCAATGCCGCCTACAACGCTTCGAAGATAGCCCTTGAGCACAATACTCCTGTCATCCTTCTCACGGATGCTTTCCTCGGCAATGGTTCCTCGTCGCTTCGCATCCCCGAACCTGACAGTCTTCCTCCAATCAAACCAGCCATCGCCACTGCCGACATGGCGGACAGCTATGAACCTTACGCCCGTGACCCCGAAACGTTCGTGCGTCTCAAGGCTATTCCTGGCACAGAGGGTCTGATGCACCGTGTGGGCGGTCTTGAAAAGGATGAGCATGGCGCCATTTCCACCAATCCTGAGGTTCACCAGAAGATGGTTCGCAACCGTCAGGCCAAGATCGACAGCATTGCCAATGTCATTCCCGAACTTGAAGTCATGGGCGATGCAGATGCCGACACCATCGTCATCGGATGGGGTGGCACCTTCGGCCACATCTCTGCCGCTGTTGAGAACCTGCGTGCTGAGGGTGTGAAGTTAGCACAGGCTCACTTCGAGTACATCGTTCCGCTGCCAACCAACACTTCCGAGGTGCTTCGCAAATACAAGAACATCCTCTGCTGTGAACTCAACAACGGCCAGTTTGCTGCCTATCTCCGTTCGAAGGTCGAAGGTATTTCGATCAAGGAATTCAATGAGGTCAAGGGCCAGCCCTTCCAGATACGAGATATCGAAGAAGCTATCATTTCTGTAGTAAAAGGATAGTAAGTAGGATTTTAGGGGTCGCTTCGCTCAAAATTATCAAAAAATTTGATCTAAAAATTTTAAGAAAAACGGGTCGTTATTTGTTTCGGCTTTTTGGGGCATCTTTTTTGATAATTTTCCAAATAATTTTCTTATAATTTTGAGCGAAGCGACCACTTACGATAATTCCGAATAGATACTTAATAAAAAAAATCTATGACACCAAGCTGACTTCAAGTCGGACCAGCCGCTGAAATTCTGTGCTGGTTGTGGCGATCATGCTGTTGCTGCCTCGATGCAGCGTGCAATGGCAGAACTGGGTATCGCACCCAGTCAGACCGCAGTGATTTCGGGTATCGGTTGTTCGAGCCGTATGCCATACTATATGAACACCTACGGCATGCACACCATCCATGGTCGTGGTCTGGCCATCGCTACCGGCCTCAAGGTGGCTCGTCCCGACCTCACCGTTTGGAATGTGACGGGCGACGGCGACTGCCTCGCCATCGGTGGCAACCACTTCATCCATGCCATGCGTCGTAACATCGACCTCAACATCATCCTCTTCAACAATAAGATCTATGGTCTGACCAAGGGACAGTATTCGCCTACTTCCGATCGCGGCCTTGTCACCAAGTCATCGCCTTGGGGCACTGTGGAGGATCCTTTCTGCCCCGCAGAGCTTTGCATCGGTGCACGCGGCACATTCTTCGCCCGCGCCATCGACGGTGACATCAAGAATAGCATTGTCGCCATGAAAGCAGCTGTGGGTCATAAGGGCGCGTCGGTAGTCGAGATGCTTTGCAACTGCGTCATCTTCGCCGATGGTATCCACAAGCTCGTCACCGACCCTGCTGTGCGTGCCGACAAGACCATCCTTCTTGAGGACGGGAAGCCGATGATCTACGGCAAGAATCGCGATAAGGGTCTCGTGCTCGATGGTTGGAACATCAAGTCGGTCACTCTCGGAGAGAATGGAATCACCGAAAAGGATCTGCTCGTTCACGATGCGAAGATGGCAGACCCCATCCTCCATCTCAAGCTCGCCATGATGGGTTACAGCCCATACGGTTATGCCGGTGCCACGGACGAACTGCCTATTGCGCTCGGTGTGATCCGCAATGTCGAAGGCATCTCCTACGATGAGGCCGTAGCCGGACAAATCGAGGAGGTGAAAGGCAAGAAGAAGGCCCGCACCCTGCGCGAACTGCTCCTCTCAGGCGACACCTGGGAGGTGAAATAACAACCCAAACAATCTCTTGCTTCAATACGACGGTCCCGAACGGTATCCCTTTTCCGTTCGGGGCTTTTTTCGATATTTGTTATTGCCCCAGAATCGTTTGTAAAAGCATTTGAAAGTTGTTGTTTGTTGTTTAAATAATTGTTTTTATTTGCGATTTTTGGCTCAAATGAAACATTTTTTATAAAAAAGAAAGAATAATTCGGTATTTTTTTGGAAGCTATCGCAAAAGTTTATATCTTTGCGCCTGAATAAAGGAAAGAGAACACTGTTTCCATTAGGATGAAACATTTATACACACAAATCTTAAATAATGAACTTTAACCAATTCCGAAAAGGAGCTAAGATTCCCACCATCGCACTGCTGGCGATGTTGGGCGTGTCGCCGTTGCCACAACTGTGGATAGCTCCAACTGCTGTATACGCGCAGCAGTCCATTGTGAAAGGTACGATTATCGACGAGTTCGGGGAGCCAGTCCCTGGAGCCAGTGTCGTGGTCGCGGGTACATCGACAGGTACCATTACGGACTTTGACGGAAACTTCTCGTTGAATGTCAAACCGGGTACCGAGTTGAGAATCTCTTTTGTGGGTTACGAGACCCAGACAGTCAAGGCCAAGAATGGCATGACTATCACGCTCAGCGAGAACTCTGCGCTGCTCGATGATGTGGAGGTGGTGGCCTACGGTGTGCAGAAGAAAGTCACGGTCACGGGTGCCATTGCCTCAGTCAAGAGCGAAGACCTCGTCCGCACCTCCGTTGGCTCGGTCAACAACGTGCTGGGTGGTCAGCTCACGGGTGTCACCACCGTACAGTATTCTGGTGAGCCTGGTAGCGATGCCGCCTCCATCTTCGTGCGTGGTAAGGGTACTTGGGCCAATTCAGCTCCTCTCGTACAGGTCGATGGTGTGGAACGCGATATGTTCGACATTGACCCCAATGAAATCGAGTCAATCACCGTCCTCAAGGATGCATCGGCTACTGCCGTGTTTGGTGTGCGTGGCGCCAACGGTGTCGTACTTATCACTACACGTCGCGGTACGGAAGGTAAGGCCAAGATCAGCGTCTCAAGTTCGTTCTCGGCCTTGACACCCACCAAGATGGTAGAGCAGGCCAGTTCATACGATTATGGAGTCTTCTACAATCAGATGCGTTATAACGACTGGATTGTGACTGCTGGTCCTGATGACGAGTTTGCGCCTACTTTCTCTGATGCCGTGCTCGAGAAGTTCCGCAGTGGCAGCGACCCCATCCGTTTCCCATCCACCAAGTGGGCTGACTACATCATGAAGGATTTCACGATGCAGCAGCAGCACAACATCAACATTTCGGGAGGCAATGACCAGTTGAAGTACTTTATTTCGGCGGGCTACTATGCTCAAGGTGGTCTCTTCAAGGAGTTCGATATGCCTTACGATTATGGCTATCAGTATGATCGATTCAACTATCGAGCCAATCTCGACCTCAAGGCTACCAAGACTACGACCGTCTCGTTCAATGTGTCAGGCAACGTCAACACTGCCGACAAGCCCTATACAGGTCAGGGTTCGGCTGGTATGATCAAGAACATCTACTATGCTACTCCATTCTCCAGCCCAGGAATCATTGATGGCAAGATGGTAAATACATCTACCGACTATACTGATGGCTTGAATCTCCCATTCACTGGCGGATCGGGTATGACCTACTATGGTAATGGTTTCATGCAGACCAACAACAACAAGATCAACATGGACCTTGTGTTCGATCAGAAACTTGAGTTTTGGGGATGGAGCAAGGGACTCAGCATTAAGGCCAAGGGTTCCTACAACTCACAGTTTACCGTCAATAAGCGCGGCAATTCAAGCGTGGCATCATACACTCCTTGGATACAGCCTGATGGCACCATCGAATACCGTAAATCGGGTGAAACGACTGTGCCAAGTTATAGCAACGCCCAGGGCAAAGGACGAGACTGGTATGTGGAAGGTAGCTTGAACTACAACCGTTCGTTCGGCAAGAACACGGTTACTGCACTTGCACTCTATAACCAGTCCCGCTACTACTATTACAGCTCCAGCGATTCTCCATATGCGGACATCCCTCGTGGATATATCGGCTTTGTGGGTCGTGTCACCTACGATTGGGCCAATCGTTATATGGCCGAGTTCAATATCGGTTATAATGGTTCCGAGAACTTTGCCCCCGACAAACGCTATGGTGTTTTCCCTGCCGGTTCCATTGGTTGGAACATCAGTGAAGAGAAATGGTTCGAACCCATCAAGAACTTTATCGGCTTCATGAAGCTGCGTGCATCCATTGGTCTCGTAGGAAACGACAAGACCCCCGATGTGGACGAACGCTTCCTTTATACACCCGATCCCTATTTGGTCAACTCTGAGAACGTGGCTGCCAATGCCTATACCAGCGATGCCGATCATTATGGCTACCAGTTTGGTGTGAATGCTCCCTCCGTCTGGGGTGCTGTGTCAAAGGGTGCCGTGGAATCTTCCAAGCACTATCCTGATGTGACTTGGGAGAAAGCCCTCAAGCAGGATTATGGTGTGGATATGCACTTCTTTACCGATCGACTCAATACCAGCTTCGACTACTATCGAGAGCATCGTACTGACATTCTCTGGACGGATAACACTGTGCCTGGTCTGATTGGGTTCGATATGCCCCAGACCAACCTTGGTGAGACTAAGAGCTGGGGTTGGGAATTGTCGCTCAACTGGAACGACAAGATAGGTAATGACTTCCGCTATTGGATTAAGGCAAACCTCTCATATAATCAAAATGAGATTATTGAGATGAAGGAAAGACCACAGACTCAGGATTACCAGTACGTGAAGGGACATCGCATCGGTGCTCGCTCGCAGTATAAGTTCTGGAAGTATTACGAAGGTCCACAGACGAAGGAAGAATATCAGAGAGTCTTCGGTCAGGAGTTCCCTCAGCAGATTGTAGGTGATAAGCTCCAGCCTGGCGATTGCGTCTTTGTCGATTTGAATGGTGACGGCAAGGTGGATGCCAGTGATATGTCGTACGACTATGGATATACCGACGATCCCATGTATATGCTTGGCACCACGCTTGGTTTCTCATGGAAGCGAATCACCTTCAATGCTCAGTTCACGTCTGCATGGAATGTGACCCGCTCGATTTCCGATGTGTTCCGTCAACCGTTCTTCCGTTCGGCCGACAACATTATGGGAGGTCTGCTCCAATATCATGTGGATAATACTTGGACACCTGGCATCTACGAGTCACAGGATGCTCTTTATCCTCGCGCTACCTGGGACAACAACATTCAAAACTATGCAGGTTCGACACTCTATGAGAAGGATGCCAGCTATTTGCGTCTGAAGACCATTTCGCTGGGTTATGATTTCTGCACACCTTGGATGAAGCGCGTCCTTGGCCTGACCAGAAGTGAGCTGACTCTCTCGGGCTTCAATCTCTTTACCTTCACTTCATACGAATGGGGTGATCCCGAGACCCATGCCTCCAGTTCGCCATCCTATCCGCTTCAGCGTACTTACACCGTTTCCCTCAACATCGGTTTCTAAGCAAAAGCAAAGTCTCATATATATAATAAAGTATAGACACAATATGAAAAATCAAATATTACTTGGAGTCATTGCTATTGGTTTGACATGCTCTGTGGCTTGTACCGATCCTATTAAGTTGGGTGACAGTGCCCTGCAGATGCCTACTAATTCAACGGCCAACAAGGACTCAGTATTTGCTAATGCCGAATATGCTCGTCAGTTCCTTGTAGGCATCTATTCCCTGCAATATTACGGACTCCCGTTCCTCAATACTTCTCGTATCCAGCATGTGTGCAATCCTTATACAGGTAAGGTCGATGCCCTTACCGACTGTTGGCACATGGGTTGGAATGGTGCAGCTGTTTATGGACAGTATTATGCGGGCGCATTAACTGCCAACGTTTCCCGCGACGATTACCTCGATGGCCCGCTTTTCAGCTTCTTGGGTGAATACCAGTGGAAGGCCATTCGCGAAGCATGGACCTTTATCAACAACATTGGAATTACTCCCGAAATGAGCGATACCGAAAAGTCTCGTCTCATCGCCGAGGCACGCTGCCTATTGGTGGCTCGCTTTTGGGATACATTCCAGCACTATGGCGGTATCCCTATCCTCGATCATGACCTCGAAACCTCTGAGGTAACTGCTGAATTCCCTCGTGCTACGGTTGAGGACTGTGTCAACTTCATGGTTGAGCAACTCGATCTTGCCATAGCCGAAAGAAACTTCCCTTGGGTTACTTCCGATCCTGCTACTATGACAGGTCGTTGGACAAAGGCCGGTGCCATGGCCCTCAAGGCCCGAATTTTGCAGTTTGCAGCATCGCCTCTTCTCAATCCCAAGGACGGACAACCCTATTACTCGGGTGTTTCGGAAGATGTCAAGCCGTTTATCATGTACACCGATGCTTCGAAGTATCAGGCTCGTTGGGATGCTTTCTATCAGGCCTGCAAGGACTTTTTCGATGCCCTTGCTCAGAATGGTTATTATGAAATGACCATGCCAGAAGCCAACACCGTCAATGCTCGGCGTCTCGCTTATCGCAAGGGCTATTACCTTCAGGACTCGAAGGAGATACTTCACTCAGTGCGTCAGTCGGGTTACGACAACTTCAGTTCGGGACGTTATTGCTGGCACTCATGGTACACCGCTGGTGTTCCTCGCAACCTCTACTGGCCTACTCAGGAGTATGTCGAGAAGTTCACCTGGAGCGATGGTTCGCCTTTCAACTACCTGAATGCCTTCGCTTTGGTTTACGATTCAATCAAGTATCCCGAAATATCGATTTACGAGCCAGGTGACTCCGCTACCACAATGAAGATGACGAGTGGTCATCCGACCACCAATCCACGTTCTCTGAATGGTATGTTCACCAGCGGCACAGAGTCTGCACTTTCGCAGTACCTTATCAATGTGCAGTATAATCGCGATCCCCGACTCTATGAGGAGTGTCTCGTCAATAGCCAGCGCAAGAATCTTGACTGGGCTACCGGTGCCACTTCGGGCGACATCTGGGAAATCTGGGCAGGTGGCAGTGATGCCCTTACTGGAATACTTACGCAGACTGGTATGTTCGGCACGGGTTATGGCTACAACAAGTATTATTTGGGTGATGGCTCTACCAGTTCGGGCGACAATATCCGCTATCAGACCCAGTGGGTTTACCTTTCCCTTTCGGAGATGTACCTCAACTATGCTGAGGCATTACTCATGAAGTCATCACCCGATGTGGCTGAGGCTGTCAAGATGGTCGATGTCGTACGTGGTCGTGTCGGTCTCGGTTCGATGAGCAAGGCATTTGCTTCCACCAGTCCGTGCTTCAAGTCTCGCTCCACTGCGTCTGCGGTTACAACTACCTTTACGACCATCAACGGCGTACAGATATCTGAGTTCATGGAGGAAATCCTCAACGAGCGCGTTCGCGAGCTCGGCTTGCAGGATATCCGTTGGTTCGACATGACGCGATATAAGAGAACCGACTGGATGACCAAACAGCTCCATGGGCTTGAGATGCACCGCCTGAAGCAGAATGGCCGTGGCAACTGGGTGGAGTCGGATACCCAGTGGCGCAACGATGACAAGCTCACCGATGCCTCTTCGAAGCAGCCACGATACTATACATATAAGATTGTCGAGATTTTCCAGAACAGTCGTGCTCAATGGGGCAGGAATCCTGAGAGCGACGATATTCGCAAGTGGCTCCTCTCTCCATTCCCCCAGACCGAGATCAACAAGGGCTATGGCCTTGTTCAGAATCCTGGTTGGGAGTAATCAGAGAAATTAGGTCCATTTTAAGATACATAAAGTACATAATATGAAAACCAAGAATATACTGACACTTGCTTTGCTTGCAGGAATATGTCTGCCTGCAGTGGGCCAGTACGACATCATAGATTCCGTCGCCTTCAAGGATCAGCGTATCGATGTGGGAGCCAACCGCACTTTCAGTCGTGAGGAGTCATCGGCTGCCGTCAGCATCATTGCCAACAAGGATGTTAATCGTCGCGGAGCCCGCAATATCGGCAATAATATCATCGGACAGGGCAATGGCCTCGTTTCTCTGCAAGGTGCAGGTCTATACTCTGTAGCCAACCCTACCTTCTACGTGCGTGGTTTACAAAGTCTCAATGGCAGCACGCCCCTCATTCTTGTCGATGGAGTGGAACGTGACATCAATAATGTGATTGCCAACGATGTCGAGAGCGTGAGCATCCTCAAGGATGCTGCCGCTACAGCCCTTTATGGTTACAAGGGTGCCAATGGCGCCATCCTTATTACTACCAAGCATGGTGCGTACAACACCAAGTCCATTTCGTTCTCCTTTGACCACGAGTTCCAATGGCTCACCAACAAGCCCGAATTTGTTGATGCTGCTACGTATGCCAGTGCAGTCAATGAGGCTTATCGCAACCAAGGCGGCACGACGCCTTACAGCGATGCAGTAATCGATTCCTATCGCAACAACACCAATCCTCTCTATTATCCCAATGTCAACTGGGTGGATGAGACGTTCCGCGATATAGCTCACATGAATCGTTATGACCTCGAATTTAAGGGCGGCGGTCAGAAGTTCCGCTACTATACCAATGTCAACCTGATGGCTTCCAATGGTCATATTGCCGACCCCAAGGCTGCTGGCGCTTCCTATAGCACGCAGGACAAGTATTCGCGTGCCACGTTGCGTTCCAACCTTGATATCGACCTGAGCGACAAGACGGTGCTCCACACCCACATCTACGGCGTGCTCACCGAGCAGTCGCAGCCTGGTGTGCCCGGCTCAGTAAATGATACATTGTGGTACATGGTGCATCGTGTCCCTGCCAATGCCTTCCCCATCCAGATCAGCAATGGCATCTGGGGCGGTAATGCAACCTACACTACGATGAACCCCTACGCTCAGGCAACCAATACCTCGTATTACAGGAAGCATCAGCGTGCCCTCTATGCCGATATGCAGCTCGACCAGGATCTTAGTGGTTTCGTCGAGGGTCTCTCAGCCCAGGCTCAGATCGGCTACGACACATGGAGTAATCTCTACGAGAACCATAGCAAGACCTATCGTTACGGTTCCTACAGCGTATCGAACTATACGGGTGGCGTGGTCAATCCCGACAATGCTACCCTCACCACCGATGGAGAGGAAAGCAACATGGGTGACGATGCCAACAATGACCAGTGGGTTCGTCGCTTCGTCTTCAACGTTTCGCTCAATTACGATCGCGTCTTTGCCGAAAAGCATGCGTTCTATAGCCAGTTGAAGTGGGACTATGAGTTTAACGATGTCACGGGCGTCAACACGTCGGTCTATCGCATGGATGCCACCTCGTGGACACACTACAGCTATGATAAACGCTATAATTTCGATCTTGCTCTTATCCTCTCAGGTTCCAATCGTCTGGCCAAAGGCAGCAAGTGGGCGTTCTCGCCCACAGCATCTGCTTCATGGAACCTGCACAACGAGGCTTTCCTCAAGGACAACGAGATGATCGACTTCCTCAAGCTCCGTGGTTCGGTAGGTATGCAGCAGCTCGACGTGCTGCCAGGCAACAATGTGTGGACCTACTACGATCAGTTCTACACCATGAATGCCACCCTGTATAACTTCTACTCCACCATGGGCTCTTATTTTGGCAACACCTACATCACTCAGGCAGCCACTCAGAGTTTGGGCCGTGAGCATGCAATGAAGTACAACATCGGCCTTGATGCCACCCTCTTCAAGGGGCTTAACGCCAGTGTCGATTTCTACTATCAGCATCGTTACGACATATGGTGCTCCACTTCTGGCTACTATTCCGCCGTCTTTGCTCTCGATGCTCCCTACGAAAATGTTGGTGTCGTCAACAGCAAGGGTCTTGAGGTGAGTCTTGACTACAGCAAGCAGGTAGGCGATTGGGCATTCAACCTCGGTGGCACGTTCAATATGAACAAGAACACGATTGAGGAACAAGCAGAAGAGCCACGTCTCTACGAAAATCTGGTGCGTACGGGCAATCCGCTCAGCTCCATCTTCGGCTATGTAGCCAATGGCTTCTTCCAGCCTTCCGACGACATCAATGGCGACGGCAGCATCTCGATTGCCGAGATGTCGCAGCTCGGTTATCCTGTCCAGACTTTCACCACTGTCTATCCAGGCGATGTCCGTTATCAGGATGTCAATGGTGATGGCATAATCGACGCCAACGACCAGACCAAGATTGGCAAGAGCAATGCCTGCCCGGAGATTATCTACACCGCGCATCTTGGCGTGGAATGGAAGGGCTTCGGCGTCGATGCCCAGTTCCAGGGCGTAGCCGAATATTCGGGTACACTCAACACCAACGGCATGTATCGTTCGGCAGTGGCCACCAACACCCTGTCGCAGTATCTCTATGAGAACTCGTGGTCGAGTGAGCGAGGCAATACGGCTAACCCCAAGTTCCCACGCCTCAGCCCAACGAGTAATGCCAACAACGATCTGACCAGCTCCCTCATCGTCTTCGACCGCAGTTATTTCAAGCTTCGCAATGTAGAGGTATTCTACAACTTCCCATCCTCAGCCTTAAAGAACCTCAAGGTGGTCAGCGCCCTCAAGGTATATGTCAAGGGTATCGACCTCTTCACCATCGACAACCTCGAAAATGGTGATGCAGGTTACTATGGCACCAATCAGCCCCTCACTCGCAACGTCCAGGTGGGAGCTGCGATTACTTTCTAATTGACAATTGATAAACGTAAATTGACAATTCAAGAACTATGAAACTGAATAAGACAATGTTGGGTGTGGCGCTTGTGGCTCTGGCGCTGTCGTCCTGTGAGGACAGCCTGAACTACAACGAATATACCGCATACGATAAGGCCTATATCGATCGCAACTTCAATTATGTGGGCGGCTTTATCACCAAGATCTACAACGATTTGGATTCCGACTTCGGAAACCTTGGCGGTGCCATGCTTTCTTCGGCAACCGACGAGTCGGAATATAGCGGCTACAATGCCACCGGCAATACCATCGAGGATTTCTTCAACGGCAACTGGAGTCCCGCCAACCCTCATCTGACCATCTGGTCGCAAGCCTACGATGGCATCACGTATTGCAACGAGTTCCTCGACAACTGGACGGGCTTGACCTTCGATGAGTTCAAGATGAACCAGGACTACTACAAGCAGATGTTCCAGTACAACAACTACCAGTGGGAAGTGCGTTGGGCACGTGCCTATTTCTATTTCATTCTGGTACGTCAGTATGGCTCTGTTCCCTTCAAGATTCACAATGGAACGGGTGACGAGGATACCGCGCTGCCTTGCACCTCCTATGACGAGATCTTTAAGTTCATCGACGATGAGTGCAATGCCATCAAGGATCAAATCGTCGAAGATTACACCGAAATCTCCGACTATGCATATACTACAGTCGAGACTGGACGTGCCAGCCGCTTTGCCGTTTTAGCTTTGCGTGCACAGGCTGCGCTTTATCATGCCAGCCCGCTCTTCAATCCCAACAACGATACCGAACTGTGGCGTCAGGCAGCACTTGCCAACAAGGAGCTGATCGATGCCTGCGAGGCAAAGGGAAAGAAGCTCGCTTCCACCTACAGCAACCTTTGGTCAAGCGACTTCTTTAGCAACTCTGATGTTTATGACGAACTTCTTTTCGCTCGTCGTGTTGCTGCTTCGACTTCTGTCGAGCAGAACAATTTCCCTGTTGGCTATTCCAGCGGTCGTGGTGGCAACTGTCCGACACAGGATCTCGTCGATGCCTACGATTGCACCGATGGCCTCTCCATCGCCGAGAGCCCGCTCTACGATCCGCAGAATCCTTACGCCAATCGTGATCCGCGTCTTGGCATGACCATCGCCCGCAATGGCGAAGCCTGGCCCAACGATATCACAAACACCAGCTACGCTACGTTGCAGACCTATACAGGTGGTGCCCATGCTCGTCCAACCACGGCTTACGCTACTCCGACCGGTTACTATCTCAAGAAGCTTCTCTACAACGGCTGCATCCTTCGTTCGGGGTATACTACGGCTGCCACTTATCACGGTTGGCTAACCTTCCGTCTGGGCGGCATGTACCTCAATTATGCTGAGGCTGTCTTCCTGTATTTCAAGGCTGCTGGTAGTGCGCGTGCTGCTGATGTCACCACCGATGTATTCCCCGTTTCTGCCCGTGAGCTGGCGAGCAAGACACGTACTCGTGTCGGAATGCCCGAGATTGCCGATCATCTGTCGAACGAGGCATTCTGGGAGGCCTATAAACGTGAGCGTCAGGTAGAGCTCGCCTTCGAAGGACATCGCTTCTACGATATCCGTCGCTGGAAGGAGGATGGTAACAAGTTCCTCAACATTCATCGCATGGTCATTACCCAGAACGAAGATGGCACGCTCAACTATCAGACAGTGCCTTTCACCCGTGGCGACGGACAGTGGCAGGAGAAGTGGAACTTCTTCCCCTTCTCGCAGACCGAAATCCAGAAGTCGGGCGGTGCCATCGTCCAGAACCCAGGCTGGTAAAATCTTAATATAGTGGTCGGAGTACTCCGAGAACTCCGAATATTCCAAGAACTCCGAATACTCCGATCACTCTGAATACTCCGATCACTTAAAAATTATAACCTATATTCCAACATTATTAACAATTAAAACCATTGCAACATGAAGAAGTTTACTCTTTTTGCAACTGCAGCACTTGTTATGGTAGCTGCATCTGTCAAGGCTGATACGAAGATTATCTATCAGCAGACCTTCCAGGATGCCAATACGGCTCTTGATGCATGGGCTACCTCCCGTGCCGGTTCGGCAGTGTCGATTGTGCAGACCTCTGAAGCAAATTACATCCAGTTCGGTGATGGCGCTTCGTCCTACAACGGCACTGCGCACTGGTCGGAATGGGGCGATGTCTATGGTGACGAACTTGCATCAGGCGACGATTACTCCATGACCTTCTCGTTCTGTTTCAAGCAGTTCGGCAACAACTCCAGCAATGCCGCTCAGCGTAACAACGAGATTGCCATCTGGAATGTTCCTGCTTCTGCCATTACCCCCAATGCCTATTATGGTACCACGACAGCTTATCTGACCGATGAGGCCCGTGTTGCCGAAAATCCCGGTATCGACTATCTCTTCAAGATTACCCAGGCTATGGGTGAAGGCGGTATTGCTACCGCTGTAGGTGGCACTTGCTGCTTCTATATCAACGATGCTGCCGATTCGGTCAATGTGGCTGCCGGCAACTGGTATGTTGTGACACTGAATGTGTCTGGTCAGACTGTCAACTATGACATCAAGAATTACGGCGAGGAGTCAATCCTTTGGAGTGGCAGTCGCACGCTTGCTGAGGGCAACGATACCCGTGCCGGTGGCCTTGTGCTCTATCAGGCCCGCTATCTGGGAATCACACAGCTCATGAATATCAAGATTACCCACGAAATTGAAGGATCGGTAGCTGAGAAGCCAACCGTAATCCTTTCTGCCGTGAAGGGTAACGATCGTGAATATACTATCTCTTGTCTCGACAACGAGGACCTCCACTATATCGTTCCTGGAGGTGAGGAGCAGGTGATC
The DNA here is from genome assembly GCA_905235375.1 of uncultured Bacteroidales bacterium. Taxonomy (GTDB): domain Bacteria; phylum Bacteroidota; class Bacteroidia; order Bacteroidales; family UBA3663; genus Liminaster. Next base: position 9,184 of record CAJOLH010000052.1, on the reverse strand, counting down.
AACTACTACGACGCTTACAATGAGGAGACCGGCACTTTCGGCTCAATCGTTGCTGCCTGTACACAGAGTGGCGAGCTGAAGGCTTGGACTACCAAGGAGGATGCTACCTCTGAAGTCGTTACCGTTAATGTTGAATGTGGTATCATTACCCTCCCCGAGCCAACCGCCGTCATCGCTTCGGTAGAGGAAGGCTTCGGCAAAACCTATACCGTTTCGGTTGACAATGCTTCCGTACTTCTTAGTCCTGCTGTAGCCCTCTCCTGGAAGGTTGACTACACCGATGGTACCTCAGAGAGCGGCTCTTACAGTGGAGCCAGCACATCGTTGACTCTTTCCAAGGCAGGCAGCGCCGTGATTACGGTTACTTCCATTCCTGTGGAGGGCGTTTACTACTATGGTTCCAACTCCTACACACTCGTCAACGATGTTGAGTATCAGATCGCCCTTGATGTAGAGTATCTCGATTGGACTGGCGAACAGCTTGCTGCCAACCCGGCTTTCGAAAAGACCGATTGGACCGACACCAACACTTCTCACTGGTCGGGCAAGTGGATGAATGCCACTACTACCGAGGAGAAGGACGAGGCTGGTAACCCCATTGGTACTTGGTGGAAGGCTCCAAGCCAGGTATTTGGTACCGTTGAGGAGGCCAACGCCTACATCCAGGTTTACAACCTCATCAATGATGCCGATGGTGTGAACTACGGTAAGGAGCTTCTCCCGCTTATCCCCAACACTGCACGTGCCAACATTGCTATTCTTGTGGAGGAGGGTATCTTTGTGAATGGTACTTCCTACAACAACCTCGAGATCACTTTCGATCAACAGTGGATCACCGACAATGAGGCTAAACCTAACTTCATTGAGATCAAGAGGACAAATAACTACGACCGTTACGACAAGCAGGAAGGCTGCCACTATACCGACATTGTAAAGACCGATGTAACCACCTACACCCTCTATCGCTACGATACCGCTATCCATAGTGCACGTGTCTTCACCTATAAGGGCTTCGTGCCTGGTGCCAGCATCCGTGCCATCGAGAACGACTTCACCGCTCCTGAGGATGCCGCTATCTACAACATCCGTGGTCAGCGCGTCGAGAACGTTACCGCTCTTGGCATCTACATCCAGCGCGGTCAGAAGTTCATCGTGAAGTAATCCCTTTCATCACATCTTGCATACAGCACCGGTGGCGTTTTGCCATCGGTGCTTTTTCCGTTTTTTGCATCCTCCAATTTCATTCTCGTGGGTTAAAGCGGCGATTATGAGGTTTTTTCGCGATTTTTTACCCGAATATTTTGTGAAGTGCGTTTTGTTGCTTATCTTTGTAACCTCATAGACACATCACGCTCAAACTTAAATATCTGAATATGCGAAACATCAAGTTATTCTTCATCGCAGCCCTTGGCGCTGCTACGTTGTCGGTATCCGCACAGCGACAGAACACCGACCGTTTGGACCGAGGTCTTGTTGCCGTCCAAACTTCGGAAGGTGTCTATTGCTCGTGGCGCATCCAGGCTGACGAGTATTACGACACACAGTATAACCTCTATCGCAATGGTGTCAAGGTGAACGAGACACCTCTCTCGGTTTCTAATTTGTTGGTCAAGGATGGAACGTCCTCCGATGCCTTCACTGTGCGAGCCATCGTCCGTGGAGTGGAGCAGGAGGCTTCTGCTGCTGCCACCGTTTGGGCGCAGAACTATCTCGAAATTGTACCGAAGCATGACGCTTCGCTTACCTCTATATACGTGCCCAACGATCTCTGCATGGCTGACGTTGATGGCGATGGGGAACTTGAGATTCTCATCAAGTATGACAATCAGAGCGAGATCAATGCCAGCTATCCCAAGAACGGCTACAATGGTGAGTATTCGCTCTTCGAGTGTATGAAGATGGATGGCACAGTGCTCTGGTGGGTCAACTGCGGACCCAATATGGGCGACTTCCAGAACAATGAGCAAAACATCGTTGCCTACGACTGGGATGGTGACGGACGAGCCGAGTGTGTCTTCCGCGCAGCCGACGGTACCACTATTCATTTGGCCGATGGCACGACCTACGTTGTTGGCGATGCTTCGCTCAACTACCGTGCAGCCACGGGCGGCGGCACCAACTGGTTTATGCACAGTGGCGCCGAGTTCCTGCTCTATGTCGATGGACAGACCGGAAAGCCTTATCAGTGTCTTGACTATCCGCTTCCTCGTCTGGAAGAGAGTGAGAACCCGAATCATCTGCTCAGTGGTTCAGCCTACGACAACCTCGTCAATTCGGCGTGGGGCGATGGTTATGGGCACCGCAGTTCAAAACACTTCTTTGGCGCTCCTTACCTCGATGGTCAGAAGCCAAGCATCTTCTTGGCTCGCGGTATCTATACGCGTCATAAGTTCGTTGCCTTCGATGTCAATCCTTCCACCCACGAACTCGTGCAGCGTTGGCGTTGGAACTGCAACTCTCCGGGTCCTTGGTACGGACAGGGCTATCACAACTACAGCATTGCCGATGTCGATTGGGATGGGCGTGATGAGATCATTTTCGGTTCGATGGTTATCGACGACAATGGCCTCGGCCTTTCCACCACTGGTCTTGGTCATGGCGATGCCCACCATGTGGCCGACCTTAATCCATACATCCACGGTCAGGAGATGTTTGCCTGCAACGAGGATCTGCCAGATAATAACTACCGCGATGCCACCACGTCGAAGATCTATTATCGCCAGACCAGTCCCAATGACGATGGGCGTTCGATGGCTGGCAACTTCTCCAACGACTTCCCGGGCGGCATGGGTTACTCAGGTCATGATACACCCATCAGCTGTGTCGTCAACGACCACATCAACGGACTCTCCAGCACGGGCGTGACGCTCAACTTCCGCATCTTCTGGGACGGTGACCTGCAGGAGGAGTCGTTCAATGGCAGTGGTACACGCAATTCCACAGGACAGATCTTCAAATATGGAAAGGTCAGTGCCATCGCCACCCTCGCAGGTTCAATCACCAACAACGATACCAAATCCACACCCTGCTACCAGGGCGATATCTTGGGCGATTGGCGCGAAGAGGTCATTATGCGTACCTCTGCCAATAATATACGCATCTACACTACGACCGAGCCAACCCCTTGGCGCAACTACTCGTTGTGGTACGACCACCAGTATCGCAACGCCATGGTATGGCAGATGTGCGGCTACAACCAGCCGCCTCATGCAAGCTACTTCCTCGGAGAGCTCGAAGGCATCACCATTGCTCCTCCGCCGCTCACCACTGTGGGCCGTGAAGTTGTGGCTGCCGGTGGCACTATTTCCACTTCGCTTAACGACAAGCACGTTCTTGTCAGCGAAAATGCGGATGCTACCGTCAGTGTGGCTGCTGGTGCTTCGCCCTATATCACGACGTTCTATGTGCCCTCATGGGTGCAGGGAACGGCTCAAAGCGAATGTACGACACAGGAGACTGAGATCGTCTATGACTACTTTACACTCAACGTCACTGGCGAAGCCTTCACGGGTGATATGCGCCTCGTCAAGCAGGGCGACGGCATCCTCACCTTGCCTAATGTGGAGCAGTCTTATACTGGACCTACCGACATCTGGGCAGGTACGCTCAATTTTGATGGCTCGCTGAAGAACAGCCGTCTCTGGCTTAATCGTTTTGCCGAGCTCAACTCCGACGGTGGACGCTTTGCCACCATTCAGGCTGACTACGCTTCGGTCATTCGTCCGGGTGGCGCTGATAAAGTGGGCATCGTCGAGGCCGACTCGCTGTTGCTCGGCTTCGGCTCACGCATTGTCTTCGACATCACCGATGCCAGTGCATATGACCAGATTTCCACGCGTCAGCTTGTCATCGAAAAGAAGGATTGGCAGTATGGCCCGCAATACAGTGCGCCTGTACTCGAATTTGTTTGCAGTCAGACGCCCAGCGAAGGCGACTATGCGCTCATCAGCTCCGAAGGTTGCACTGGCGACGTGTCAAACCTTGTGGTTGAAGGCTTGAGCGGTGTCAAGTACAACCTAACGCTTGACGACGGAAAGGTCGTCCTCCATGTGCTCAAGACACGTGCAGCCGAAGAAATCTCTTGGACGGGCGCGGTCAACAATATTTGGGACTTTGATAACACACAGAACTTCACTTCTTCGACCCAGACCTTCGTGACGGGCGATAACGTTGTCTTTGACGATGATGCAACGCGCACTGAGGTTAATATCGCCGAAGAACTCCGTCCAGGCAGCGTTACCTTCCTGGCTGATACCAAAGACTACTCGCTTTCGGGCAATGGCAATATCACAGGCACTGCCAGCCTCAAGCTTCAGGGCGCTGCCACGGTGAATATAGGCGGCACAAACACCTATACGGGTGGTACATACATCCAGGGAGGTGTGCTTGTGCCTGAGATGCTTGCCAACAAGGACGGAGTGGCTTATGCTTCGCTTGGAGGTGTCGATGGCAACATCATTCTCGACAATCATGCCACTTTGCGCACCACTCGTGATATGACCACTTCGCAACCCATCTTGGTGGGTTCCAATGGCGGAACTATCGATGTCAGCAGCGGCACGCTGATTCTCAACGGAAGTCTGCGCAAGCAATATAGTGCTGGTCAGGCCAACATCGTAAAGGAGGGACGAGGTACACTTCAACTCGAATGTGCACCCACCTTTGATACGCTTTTTGTCAATGGCGGTACGGTCTATGACTTCGGCGATAATCACTTCGCCGGTCGAACCCTCGTCCTCGGCAATGCTACGTTGCGCTACAATAACTCTATCTATTCCACCAACACCGAGTCAGCCCGCTTCGTCGTGCCCGAGGGCAAGGAGGCTACCATCTATCCTGACGGTCGCTGCGACTACACGGGTTCCTTGACGGGCAGCGGAACATTTAATGTTCATGCCACTTGGGTGCGTCTCTATTTCAACGGAAACTGGAGCGCCTTCACGGGCATCATCCGTGCTTATCAGGATGGCAATGTCGGTAGTTATACCCCGACGTTCGAGTTCAATAATAGCTATGGTATCGGAAAGGCAACACTCAGCATCCAGTCGGGCTGCACTGTGCATACCAATGGCAAGAACTTCGCTATCGGTGAACTCACGGGTTCAGGAAGTATCGATAATACCGGAGCCAAGTCATCGAATATCAATACCCTCAGCATCGGAGGCAAGGACACTGATTTTTCATTCAGCGGCACTGTTGAAGGTTCGAAGGTCGAGAAGGTGGGTGCAGGCACATGGACCATCTCCAATACCACCTGTCTTGCCAAAACCGGAGGTGTTTCGGTGGGAGGAGGCTTTTTGAAGCTCAATAGCGCTACTGCGACTTCATCTATGACTGGCAGCAACCTTGTGAACGTGAAGGAGGGAGGAACTCTTTCAGGTCGTGGCGTGGTCTCCTCGCTTTACCTGAATGCGGGCGGCGCCTTGCAGCCTGGCACAAGTGCAAATGTTCAGACCAATATGGGAAGCATCCGCGTACTTGGCAATATGACAGCTGCTGCTGGTTCCGACATCTATCTTAACATTATCAACAAGAGTAATTCTTCGGGTTCGCGTTCCTTCGTAGAGTGCGATGGAACAGCTACCATCAATGGAACGATTCATCTGACCTATCGTTCCAGCTACAATATTGCCGAAGGCGACTCTGCCACCCTCATCGTGGCACAATCCATTGCCGGCAATCCCACGTTCGACTTTCCTGACCTTCCCGAAGGCCTCTCTTGGGACACTTCGACCCTGATGCAGGATGGCGTCATCCGTGTTACTTCGGGTGCAGGCATACAGCATGTGACGGCTGATGCAGGGCAGTGCGATTGTCTCGTCTTTGACATCGCCGGCAAGCTTGTCGCCTCCTTTACCAATTGCGACCTTTCGGATCCCGCTGCGCTTTCGAACCTCTTGCGAAAGCAGGGCTTGGCCTCCAGCGTTTATCTTGTTCGCATCACGTCGGCTGATGGTGTCAAGGTTCGTCGCATGATTCTGAAGTAATCTAACTTGTCGGAAAGTGTATGGAATATATGTCGAAAGAAGGCTATGACAAGATTCAGGCCGAATTGCAGCAACTCATAAACATAGAATATCCAAAGGTCAAAGAGGCGCTCATCGAGGCTCGCGACAAAGGCGATTTGAGCGAGAACTTCGAATACCATGCTGCCAAGCGAGCGCAGTCACGACTGATTGGTAGAATACGTTTCCTGCAAAAGGTGCTTCGATTCTCTCAGGTCATCGATACGAATCGACTGGCCTCGGATGTTGTAGGCTTGCTCTCCAGGGTAGAGATGACCAATCTGGACAACGACAGCAAGAAGACCTTGACCATCGTCAGCCCACATGAGATGAATCTCCTGGAAAACAAGATCTCCATCAAGTCGCCTATCGCACAGGCTCTCATGGGCAAGAAAGTGGGCGACATCGTGGAGGTGCATGTTCCTGCCGGTGTGCAAAAATATCGCATCGACAATATTCAATTATAGCAGATAAATTAATTATGCAAATGAATTGTTACAAACTATTGGCAATGTGTACAACGGTGTTGATGGCAAGCTGCAGTGCCCCTACCATGGAGCAACAGCTTGATGAACTCTATAATAGAATGCCCCAGGAGGAGCGTATTGCTCAGTTGAGGAGTATGTTTATGGATGACCTCTTCGACGAGAGCGGACAACTGGATACGGCGAAGTGCCGAGAGTCGATTCCCTACGGTATCGGTCACTTCTCGCAGTTTGCCATGCAGCAACCCCGTGACCCCAACGAGCTGCGCGACCGCGTGGCTGCTGTGCAGGATTGGCTGATGAATAACACGCCGAACGGCATCCCTGCCCTCTGTCATGAGGAGGTGCTTTCGGGTGTCAACACAAAGGGTTCGACCATCTATCCTCAACAGATTGGTCAGGCTTGTTCGTTCAATACCGAACTGGCCGAACGTAAGACTTTCCAGACGGCTACCGCCATGCGCAAGATGGGAGGTGTGCTGTCGCTTTCGCCGATGGTCGATGTTTGTCGTACTCCCAGCTTCAACCGCTTGGAGGAGTCGTACGGCGAGGATGGTTACCTGTCGGCAGCGATGGGTGTCGCCTTTGTGAAGGGCTTGCAGCAAGGAGATCTGAAGAGGGGTGTCGGTGCCTGTTCGAAGCACTATCTCGGCTACGGTGGCGGTGGCGATGCCGACGAGAAGGAGATGATAGAGGAGATCCTTATGCCGCACGAGGCAATGATTCGTCTGGCTGGCAGTAAGGCTGTGATGCCCGGCTATCATGAGGTGCATGGCACAAAGTGCGCCTGCAATGCAGAGATCCTTCAGGACATCCTTCGTGGCTATGTGGGCTTCGATGGGATGGTGGTCAGCGACTACACAGCCATCGACCAGATTCCTGGTTTGGAGAGCCGCGTGGAGAAGGCGGCTGCCGCTATCAATGGCGGTTGTGATGTGGATTTCCCACGAGGAGATAACTATCTGTATCTGCAGGAGGCTATCGACAAGGGAATGGTTAAACCCGAAACGCTGGAACGTGCCGTAAAGAATGTGCTTCGTTACAAGTATCGCGCAGGCATTCTGCACGAGGTATTCGCCAAGGGCAAGGAAGTTCCTTTTGGCCAGGCTTCCTATCTTTACGAGAGAAGCGTACAGATTGTACTCGATTCGCCTGAGGAACGACAGACGGCCTACCAGATTGCCACACAGTCGGTCGTATTGCTGGAGAACAACGGCGTGTTGCCTTTGCAAGGCGAGAAGAAGAAAGTCCTGCTGACGGGACCCAATGCCAATTCGATGTGGGCGATGCTGGGCGACTATTCCTTCCCGGCCATGTCGTATTTCTGGAAGAAAGTGGAAGAGGACCTTGACCATCCACACATCGTTACGCTGATGGAAGGAATGAAGGCAGGAATTCCCGATGGAATAGACATCATGTATGAACGAGGATGCGACTGGACAGAGGAGATTGAGACCAAATACTCCGAACTTGGTGACGAACGTGCTTGGGAGTATTGGATCTTGCACCGCAAGGTGGATTCGGGCGAAAAGGCCGACATGGCAGCTGCTCTTCGTCTCGCCAAGAGTGCTGATGTCATCGTTGCTGCTGTTGGCGAGAACGTGATGCTCTGTGGCGAGAATCGCGACCGTCAAGGTATGCGTCTGCCGGGCAAGCAGGAGCAGTTTGTGAACGAACTGCTGAAGACGGGCAAGCCTGTGGTGCTTGTCATCTTTGGCGGACGTGCGCAGGTCGTATCGGGTTTGGCTGAGCGTTGTGCGGCTGTTATTCAGGCCTGGTATCCGGGCGAGGAGGGCGGACGTGCCGTGGCTGACATCCTCTATGGAAAAGTTTCTCCTTCGGCCAAACTGTCGGTAAGTTATCCGAACACGGAAGTTTTTGAGCCTATTTGTTACAACTATACTGCCGAGCAGGATTCACGTGTGCAGTGGCCCTTCGGTTATGGCTTGAGCTACACCACCTTTGAGTACCAGAACCTGAAGGCGGATGCTGAGGTTTCGACGGCATCGGAGACTGTTGACCTATCGTTTGAGGTGAAGAATACAGGTAAAGTGGCTGCCGACGAGATTGCACAGATCTACCTCTCGCCGACGAGCGAGGATCAGCATATCCGTCCCCAGCAGTTGCAGGGCTTCGCACGTATTTCTCTCCAACCAGGTGAGACAAAGACCGTGAAGGTGAAACTTTACACCGACCAGTTTGGTTATTACACCAACACGGGAGCTCGCCAATGGAACATCCAACCCGGCAAGTTCATCGTCAAGGTGGGTGCTTCATCGCAGGACATCCGTTTGCAGCAGGAAGTTGCCCTTGAGGGCAATCTTGTCGCCAAGCCTATACGCACTCATTACTTCTCGGAAGTTTCGGTTGAATGAGGAAAACCTCATTCTGCGGTTGTTCTACCGTGGAATGGTTGTCCCAAGAATAGAAAGAACAATCTCTAAACGGAGGAAGCACTCTGTCGCGCGACAGAATGCTTCCTCTTTTTGTGCAAGCACTCTGACGCGCGACAGAATGCTTGCTGATGCGTGAGATAACACTCTGACGCGCGACAGAATGCTTGCTGATGCGTGAGATAACACTCTGACGCGCGACAGAATGCCTGCTGATGCGTGAGATAACACTCTGACGCGCGACAGAATGCTTGCTGATGCGTGAGATAACACTCTGACGCGCGACAGAATGCCTGCTGAT
>CAJOLH010000051.1 GCA_905235375.1 uncultured Bacteroidales bacterium | reverse complement strand
GCGCGATGTCATCGCGCCCCAGTCGCCACCAAATATGGCTGCCCATTTAATAATCATCCTTATTCCCCTCCCCATTGTCTCCCCTCATCCCCCTCCTGGTTCTCAACGCCATCCGTGGCGTAGGCTCTATCCGAGCACGCCACCTCATCGATGCCTTCGGCTCAGCCGAAGCCGTCCTCGAAGCCGACTCTAATGTTCTCCTCCAAGCAGGTGCCGTCGGTCAAATGATCCTCGATGGACGAAAGGACACGCGTCTCTTTGACGATGCCCAACGCGAACTCGAGTTTATCGAAGCTCATCACATCAAGCCTTTTGTTTTTGGCCAAGAGGGGTATCCCAAACGACTCCTCAAATGTCCCGATGCCCCAACCGTCCTCTTCAAACTCGGCGACATTGACCTGGAGGCCACACACGTCATCAGCATTGTCGGCACACGCCAATGCACACAATATGGACGCGATATCGTCCATCGTTTCGTAAAAGAGTTAAACGAAACCCTTTCCAACGTCATCATCGTCAGCGGTCTGGCTCTCGGCATCGATGTTGAGTCTCACAAAGCCGCACTCGAATCTGGCATACCTACCCTCGCCGTAGTAGCTCACGGTCTTGACCGCATCTATCCAAATAATCACCGTGGCATTGCCAAGGAGATGATCAAACAAGGCGGTGGTCTCCTCACTGAATACGTGACGAGCGCGCCATTCGAACGCGGTAACTTCCTCGCTCGTAATCGCATTATCGCAGGCCTCGCTGACGCAGTTATCGTGGCAGAAAGCAAGGAGAAAGGCGGCTCCCTCGTCACTGCATCTATCGCCCTCGACTATGGCCGCGATGTCTTCGCATTTCCCGGTCGCATCTCCGACGACCGCAGCAACGGCTGCAACCGCTTAATACGCCTCAACCGCGCAGGATTGATTACCTCTGCACAAGACCTCATCGAAGCCATGAATTGGCAGTCCGCCTGCAAGTCTGCTGCCATCCAGCAAACACTCAACTTCGAAGAGGATCACGTCTCACCCCTCGGACGTAAGATACTCGACATCATCCGTGACCGAGGCGACCTCCGTCTTTCCCAACTCTGCGACATCCTCCCCAATACAGAACGAACAGCCCTTCTCGAAGAGCTGCTCGATCTTGAAATGTCCGATAAAATCCGAAATACCCCCGGCGGTCTCTACCAGCTGAGATAGACCCATAATCCAATATCGTTCCGTATGGCGCGATGTCATCGCGCCCCAAGTCCTCTCAATCCCATTAAATTCCACTCACAGAACCACCTTTCGAGCGCAATTCCCTTCGCGCACCACGAACATTCCATGACCCAGCGACTGCATAATCCGCTGTTCTACCGAACCGCCAATCATGCCCTTGTCGATGGTCATCAGCAACGTGCCAGCAATGTCAAAGACATAGACGAACTGCGATCCCTCATCACTCAACGGAGTTATTCCGACTGCTAAATCACCGTCAAAGACAAATGCACGATAGGGTGAAGCGGAAGCCGTAGTTGGCAACGTCAGGAAAGCCTTATGGGCATCAACATGTATCTTGGTATTTTCATTCACTCGATAAAAGCCCAGCTGATTGTTCTGTTTCTGTAGGACATACGAACCAACAGGAGCATCCATACCAAATGCCGTACCCGTCAGCAACCCGCTTGAAGCGATTGCAAGAGTATCTGTCAGGTACCCATGAATCTTATAGTCACCTTTTTCTGCATATAGAAGATATGGTTTGTTGGCTTCTGCCACACGTATTGTATCGAACAGCAGCTTATCATCATCAATGTCATTCACACTGAAGACATTCAATGTCTCAGGAACTTCAAATGCAAACGGCAAATAAATTGTCGCCCATCCAGCTTCGCTCACCGAAACTTCCAGTATGGTATCCGATACGCCAAGTTTCTGGTCAAACCAATCCACACGCGTCCTGATATACGATTTCAGCGAATCTACAGCTGCTCCATAGGATGTGTATGAGGCAGAGTTAGGATTGTGGAAAAGTTTCTGTCCAAGCACATCCCAACGCATATAATTCAAATGCTGACTGGCATCAAGCACTGCCGCCTGTTCATCAATATACGCTATCACACGCTCTGCCGTAAACTGTCCCGTGCCTCGCATATTGGTCCACATCGTCTTGAGTTCTTTCTCGGTTTCAGGGTCTTGGGCGATGATGATGTCCACAAAATTGAGCATATCACCTGCTGTAATGCCTCCATCTACCTGAAACTTATATACCCAATCGGGTTCCCATTCTACACCGATTTTGCTGCCCGATGAATCATACACAGTGTTCAAGCTGGTGCGATATAGGCGATAGTCATTGTCAAAGGCAAGATTGAAGTCCCATGCCGGGCCGGTGTATAGTTTGTCATCACTACGATGCTTATAGAAAAACGTGCTCCAGAAGGCATCAGGATTACCCGTAAACTCCTCAAGGATGAAATACTTGAGGAAACTGTCAATGTCAAAATACTTCCGATAGCCATCCGACGAGAAATTCTTCGCATAAAGCGCACTCTCCATGGTCTGGAAATGCGAACTTATATAAGAGAACTGCGCATCGTTGATATCATCTTCATCAGGATATTTTACAACGATGTAGTTATTATTCTTGGTTATAAAGTATTTATCCTCCAAATAGAAATTGCCGTCATTCTCCAATAGATAACCGCCCGTTAGACTGTCTCCATCCACCACATTGCTGTCCATTTCCTCAATATCGACACGATCCTTATGCTGATCCACCTGATCAGCCAGGTCGTACGTACCCTTGTACTCACCGTTCACCATCACATCCACAGGAACCAGAAACGGCGTATATTCCATGCCTACGCGCCTGCTCATCTCGAAGGCCAGATTGTTGCGCATCAGCGTCTTGTCATCCCAACTGTTGATCAGAACCCATTTCTTTGCCTTCGCAGGCGATCCGCACAGTTTGGTCTTGTTCGCAAACTTCATGCGATAAGGTTTCTTGTCGAACCACATGGACGTATTGCCACGCAAACGAACGGTGCCGGTATCTTCTTTAAGTTTCAAGCCTTCGTTGGTGATTACTGCAAAGTGAGCCTTCAAGTCATTCTCTTTGTCTACTGGATCCTTACCCGAATCGACATGAATCACGACAAGGGGCAGATTGGTCACCTGGTAAAAGAGCGCATCGGAACCCTCTCCTTCAATACCAAAGAACTGCAGTTCCGAAACCCTGCAGTTCATCTTGTTCGGACTCACATAACGCACATAGCGGAAAGCTCGGGTAACATTTATGTCAGCGGTTTCTACCTGACCTTTCACACCATCTGTCGTGGTCATATACAAGGGGATGGCATCTGCAAAATCTGCACTATTTGCACCCTCAAAGACAGCGAGTTTGGTGTTTGCCGTATAATTGGGGGCAGGAGCCCATCCCACCTTCGTAATCACGTGTGGTGTGCCTAAATCCAATCCCACCCATCCGTTCGATGAGGCTTTGGCTGAGAAATAGGTATCGGTATTGCCGTCAAAGGCCTTTGCAGCCGAATAGGTTGCACTCGAGGACTGTGAACCTATTACAGTACCCGTCAGCTTCGTCTGGGCTGACAAGCTTGCCGTAAGACAAATGAAGAAAAGCAAGAAAGAAATGCTTCGCATCCTCTTATTTCGTTATTATATACACCTTACTTCGTCAGCACAAGTTTGCGTGTGCCCGAACTATCCTTTACCAAGTAGATGCCTCGACCAAATCTCTGCAGAATCTGATTCTCCACTGTTCCTGCTGCAATGCCTTTGTCTATACACATCAGCATTTCACCGGAAAGCGAATAGACGGTTACCAACGTTCCCGATTCACGAATCTCGTTCAATCCTGCAGATTCACCATCCAATGGGAAGAATCGTAATGGAGCGGATTGAGCAGCTTCTGGCAACGTCAGATAAGCCTTCATGGGATCAACATTGATCGGAGCTGTTTTTTCTACCTTATAGAATCCAAGCACGTTGTTCTGTCTTTGCAGAACATACGACCCTGTAGGAGCCACAACACCCGACAATGTACCTGTCAGCAGGCCATTGCTACGTCCGTCAAGCGATACCACCGTGTAGCCATCAAGTGTATATTCTCCAGCAGGAGCCTTGATCAGATAGGGTTGGTTAGCCTTCGTAAAAGCCGTCAGCGTGTCATAATGCAATACGTTATCCTCATAGCCCGTAACGCTCATCACAAGCATACCTTCAGGTATCTCGAAAGCCATGGGCAAATAAACCGTTGCCCATCCTTCTTCAGGCATCGTGATGGTCATTGTCGTATCTCTGCAACCCAATTTCCAGTCGAACCAATCCCGACGCTGATTCAGATAAGTCCTCAGGAACTCAACTTCAGCCTCCCACGACCCATAGATGCGGGGATTGTGGAAGCAGCTCTTGGTCAAGTTGTCCCAACGAGTATAGTTGAGCGCCTGGCTCTCGGCGAGCAGCTCCGACTGCTCATCGATGTAAATTTGCAGACTATCCGGGCTGTATGCGCCCACACGCAGATCCGACCAAATTGTCTTGATCTCATCTAAATTGGCATTATCTTCATCAACGATAATCTTCACAAAGTTTGCCATATCGCCAGCACAGATACCCGACCCATCACTTGTTCTTGAATAGAGCCACAGCGGAACCCATGCCTGTCCAGTATAGTGGCCATCTTCATCAAAGGTGTCATGCATGCTCAATCGGAAGAAGCGATAGTCGTTGTCAAAGGCGAGGTTGAAATCCCAGGCAGGTCCGGTATAGAACTTGTCATCACTGCGATGCTTGTAGAAATACGTGCTCCAGAAAGAGTCCGGGTTGCCAGCATATTCCTCAAGGACAAAATACTTGAGGAAACTATCCAGATCAAAGTACTTGCGGTAGCCCTCCGATGTAAAATCCCTCGCATAAAGCAGACTCTCCATGGTCTGGAAATGTGTCCTTATATACGACTTCTGCGCCTCGTTGATGTCATCCTCATCGGGATATTTGATCACCATCGTATTTCGTTTCGGGGTGATGAAATAATTCACCTCCTTTTTATAGTTGCCGTCATTCTCCAGCAGATAACCGCCCGTAAGGCTGTCTCCAGCCACCACTGTGCTGTCGAGCGATTCGATATCTACGCGATCCTTATGCTGATCCACTTGGTCCGCAAGGTCGTACGTACCCTTGTACTCGCCGTTCACCATCACATCCACCGGAATCAGAAACGGCGTATATTCCATGCCTACGCGCCTACTCATCTCGAACGCCAGATTGTTGCGCATCAGCGTCTTGTCATCCCAACTGTTGATCAGAACCCATTTCTTTGCCTTCGCAGGCGATCCGCACAGCTTGGTTTTGTTTGCAAACTTCATGCGATAGGGTTTCTTGTCGAAATCCAGCGACGTATTGCCGCGCAAACGCACCGTGCCCGAATCCTCCTTTACTTTCTGACCATCCTTGTTAATCACCGCAAAATGTGCAGGCAGGTCATTCACCTTGTCAACGGGATCCTTGCCCGAATCAACATGGATTACTACAAGGGGCAGATTGGTCACCTGATAAAATTCTGTGTCCGTACCATCTCCTTCCTCTCCATAAAACTCAACCTCCGATACGATGCAGTATTTGCCGTTTGGACTCACATAACGCACATACCGAAAACCTCGGCTGACGTTGACCGTCGCCGTGCAGAGTGTCTCGCTCTCATTATCCGTAGTAACCATGTGGAGGGGTATGGCATCAGCAAAGTCAGCTCGGTTGGCTCCCTCAAAGACGGCCAACTTGGTGTAGTCTGCATAGCCAGCAGCAGAAGCCCATCCGACCTTCTTGATGACATGTGGAGTGCCCAAATCAAGTCCAACCCAGGTGTTGGATGCAGTTCTCGAACGGAAATAGGTACCTGTCAATCCGTCAAACGCCTTGGCTGCAGAGTAGGTGGCACTCGAAGCCGTAGAGGAAATGACAGTACCCGTCAGCTTCTCTTGAGCCGACACCACTGCACTATACACAAAAAATAACAAAAGTAGAAAATTAAATTTTCTCATCTTCATACTTAGATAACTCCAAGTCTCGAGGCGCTAAAGAGTCCGAAACTCGATAATCGAAAATATCCGTAACTCAATGATCGAACACATCAATCAAACAACACCTTTTTGACCAACCGATTAACCAGTAGTTTAAATATTTAGGTTGCAAATATATATATTTATCTCGAATATTCCAACCTTTCATCAAAAAAATCCAATCATCCGACCCTTTTTTCTCCACGAAACACTTAATTTCACCCACAGACATTGCAAAAATTCCTGATTTTATTTGGATATTATCCAAAAATTCCCTATCTTTGCACCCCAAAACGAAGGGGTCTTTCCAAGCCCCATCTTCATTCCAAAGGCGCGATGTCTCGCGTCCCAAATGTTTCGTCGCAGCCATGCTTGGCTGCCATACCCTGCATAAATGAAACCACTTATAACATTCCTGACCCTCCTCTTCCTCTCCATTGCGACCACCGTCGCCCAGTCCATCCCGCTCCCCGAGCACCCCCGTCCCGATTTCGAGCGTCCCGACTGGATCAATCTCAACGGCACCTGGCAGTTCACGTTCAACGCCGAACGTGGCCAATATGCCGCTGAAAATAGCATAACTGCCGCCTTCGACCACCAGATCACTGTCCCCTTCGGATGGGGATCGCCGCTCTCCGGAGTAGCAGACGAAGGCGACAAGGGATTCTATGCACGCGACATACTTATCCCTCGTACATGGCGCAATAAACGAATCTTCCTCGTCATCGGTGCATGCGACTGGGACACCCAGATCTACATCAATGGCCGTCAGATAGCCTCCCATCAAGGCGGTTACACGCCCTTCGAAATTGAAATCACTTGGAACCTCACCGGCTTTGACGATGTGCCCCAGCACCTCGTCATCGTTGCCGACGACACGTCCAACGACCAGCGACTCTCAGGCAAACAGGGCTATGGCGACGTCCGTGGCATTTGGCAGACCGTCTATCTCGAAGCCCGTGGTCAGCGTTACATCGACTACGTCCACTTTGCACCTTATCCCGAGAACTCTGTCGTGCGCGTCGAAGTAGGCGTCGATGCTCCGCTTTCCGCAGGCGATGCCATCCGTCTCCATTTCCCAAACGGCGAAGAGGCTGACTATACCTATACCCCCTCGCGAAGCCAACGCAATAGCACCGTCCTCAGTTTTCATCTTCCTCTTCACAAGCAGCACCTCTGGGATCTCGACGACCCTTACCTCTACGATGTCGAAGTTTCCCTCAAGCGCGAGCGTTCCACTTCCGACCTCGTCAAAACCTACTTCGGACAGCGTTCCATCGGCGTTGACTCACTCCCAGGCACCAGCTACCCCTACGTCACCCTCAATGGCCGCCCCCTCTACTTGCAGCTCACACTCGATCAGAGCTACAACCCACAGGGCTACTACACCTATCCTTCCGACGACGATATGCGCCGCGAGATAGAAATCTCCAAGGGTCTCGGTCTCACGGGCAACCGCATACACATCAAGGCCGAAATCCCACGCAAACTCTATTGGGCTGACCGTCTCGGCCTCCTCATCATGCAGGACACCCCCAACTGGTGGGCCGACGACAATCCCCTCGGTCGCGAGGATTGGGAACGGTGCATGCGCGGTCAGATCCGGCGCGACTACAACCACCCTTCCATCTTCGCATGGGTCAACTTCAACGAGACATGGGGACTCTTCTCCACTCGCAAGGCTGACGGCTACCGTCGCTACCATTGGACTACGCAGGAGTGGGTCGAACAGATGTATCTCCTCACCAAGAAGCTTGACCCGACACGCCTCGTCGAGGACAACTCCCCCTGTAACTTCGACCATGTGCTGACCGACCTCAATTCATGGCACGGCTACTTCCCCGGCACCGCATGGGAAGGATTACTCGACGAATACTGCAGTCTTACCTACGAAGGCTCGCTATGGAACTACGCCGAAAATCACCGTCAGGGCCGTGCGCCCATGCTCAACAGCGAATGTGGCAACGTTTGGGGATACAAAGGCGCTACAGGCGACATCGACATCACCTGGGACTACCATCAGATGATCAATGCCTTCCGTGCTCACCCCAAGTGTGCGGGATGGCTCTACACCGAGCACCACGACGTTGTCAACGAGTGGAACGGCTACGTGCGCTACGACCGCAGCCCCAAGATTGATGGCCTCGATTCCT
Source organism: uncultured Bacteroidales bacterium (assembly GCA_905235375.1). GTDB lineage: Bacteria > Bacteroidota > Bacteroidia > Bacteroidales > UBA3663 > Liminaster. Next base: position 14,788 of record CAJOLH010000051.1, on the reverse strand, counting down.
TCGTCCCAGGCATGTCCATGCGCGACTTCCACAGTCCTTACTACGTTTCTCCGCGCTGCCCCCTCATCCATGATGTCACCGCCGGCACCGAGCTTACCATTCCCCGTTTCCTCTCCATCATGACCTACCAGAATCCCGGCAACATGATGCTCCAGACATCCATCGCTGGGTGGAACGACCTTGGCGAAGCAGTCGAGGAACAGGTCGTTGCTCTCGACCCCATCTCGTTCAAGGCCTACGCCAACGAGTCCATCCCTTCCGTCACACTCACCACGCCCCAGCGCAACGGTCTCTATGTGGTGCGTTTCGTCCTTTCTGACGAAGGCGGCAACCCGCTCCATCGCAACTTCATCCTCATCCATGTCACGGGCGGCACCACGGCTGCCAACTTGCCCGGCACGCGTGTCAAGACCTTCACGCCCTTCTCTTTCACCAAATCGCAGTGGTCCGACCACACCTCAAACGCGATGGGTGGCGACAAGGTGAACGGCTTCGGCAACGGCTTCTTCGAATACGAAGTGCTGGTGCCCAACGACATTCAGCCCAAAAAACTCAAGGGTGTAACCCTCATCTTCGAGGCTTCCGCCAAGCGTCTCAATGGCAAGGATCGTCCTGATGCCACTTCCGAAGGCGATTTCATGCGCGGCAAAGGCACTGCCGACCCCAGCGGACTCCCCAACAGCTACCCGCAGACCGACCTCGACACCTATCCATCCACACTCATCGTCTGGATCAACAAACAGAAGATGGACACCCTTACACTGCCCGACGACCCAGCCGATCACCGTGGTGCCCTCTCCTGGCAAGCTCAAAGCTCACCCACTACCGACCCAAACCTTGCACCTATCACAGCCAGCAACAGCAGCAAGAAGCTCACCCTCGACGAGGCTGGTTCCTACGGATACCTTCAGCAGATTCCCATCCCCACCCGCCTCATCAAGCCAGGCCAAACACTCACCATCCGCTTTGAGGTGAATGATGCCCATGGCCTTGCCATCTTCGGTGCTCATTCTGGCCGTTTCCCCTTGAACCCCACACTCCTGTTCCAGCATCAATGAAAAGCCCACAAATGAAACGCATAGCTATCTTAATCGCGCTTATTATAAATAATGTATATGTCTTTGCCCAGACCGAAGCCCTGGTCATCAACGAGCTTTGCAGCTCCAACATCGACCAGTGGCTCGACCCGTCGTTTAACTACGGCAGCTGGGTCGAGCTCTACAACCCCACCTCATCCGACATCGATGTCACGGGCTGTTTCTTCAGCGACGATGCCAACGTGCCTCGCAAAGCACGTATCAACGATGCCACGCGTATCCCCGCCCATGGCTATACTGTGTTCTGGTTCGACAATTACGACCCCGCTTGGACGCCCCACAACATCGACATGAAGCTCGACTGTGACGGCGACACCCTTTATTTCAACGATACCCAAGGCCGCAACCTGATTACGTTTATCTATCCCCAGTCCGTTGCTCGTTGTTCGTGGGCTGCAACCTCCGATGGTGCCAGCTCCTATAGTTTCTGCGCAGCTCCAACCCCCGGCAAGTCCAACCTTGGCAGTCCTTTCTCCGACTATCGCCTCAACCCTCCCGTCGTCGATAGCGAGTCTCGCATCTTCACATCCGGTGTCCAGCAGCTTCGGGTCACCATTCCCGAAGGCTGCACGCTCATCTTTACCACCGACGGCAGTGCTCCCACGCGCACCAATGGCGAGGTGTCTCTCTCAGGCATATTCTCCACAAGCGAGACCCGCACATTCCGTTTTGCACTCTTCCGTGACGGCTATCTCCCCAGTCCCGTCGTGACACGTTCACTCATCAAATCCGACACCAGCATCGATCTGCCCATCCTCGCGGTGACGGGTACCGACAAGAACTTCTACGACGACTCCATCGGCATCTTTGTCAAAGGCGTGAATGGCCGACCCAGCCACGGCCCCTTTGGCATCTGCAACTGGTACAACGACTGGGAACGCCCCAGCGTCGTCGAATATTTTACATCCGACGGTCAGCCCCTCCTCAATCAGGAGGCTGGCATCAAACGAATAGGCGCGTACAGCCGGTCCTTCACTCCTCGCTCGTTCCGCATCAATGCAAACAAGCGTTACGAGATGCAGAACACCCTGCCCTATCCTTTCTTCGAAGAAAAACCCTATCTCAAGCACAAGTCCGTGCTGGTGCGCAATGGTGGTAGTGACACCATCTGCCGCATCCAGGATGTCGCTCTTCAACAAATTGTCGCCCGCTCCAACATCGACATCGACTACCAGGCATATCAGCCAATCTGGCACATCGTCAATGGTGTCAACAAGGGGACAATCAACCTCCGCGAACCCAGCAACAAGCACTTCGTCTATGCCAACTACGGCCTCGATGACGACGAAATTGACCAGTTCGAGATGGCCACCGATTCGGGATATGTCCAGAAGTGCGGCACCTACGAGTCCATGCAGCGGCTCCTCGACCTTTCACGCAATGCCGCCTCCGACGAGACTTACGCCCAGATTTGCCAACTCCTCGACATCGACGAGTATTGCAACTACATGGCGATCGAATTCTACCTGCGCAATGCCGACTGGCCCGAAAACAACTGCAAGGGTTGGCGTGCCCGAACCGACGACGGTCGCTTCCGCTTCGTGCTCTTCGACCTCGAAGCAATGGATTGGATCGACGACCCCTTCGACATCTTCGAGATGAAACAGGTGTCCGAATTCGCCTACTACACGGGCAATGGCACCGAAATGGCTACTGTCAAGGTGGAGCTGCAACCCATCGTCCTCTTTTTCAACCTCATCAAGAACCAGGAGTTCCTCAAGAAGTTCATCGACACCTTCTGCCTCGTCGCTTCCTCCACCTTCGATCCTGATCGTTGCGAACCCATCATCCGCGAAATCTGCGATCGCGTAGCTCCCACGCAGGCACTCTACAACAACGATTCGCCCTGGCGCACAGCTGCCTTCCTGATCTCCAGCCTGTCTTCCGATCGTCAGGCCGAGCTGCTCAACTATCTCAAGGCGTACAAGCCCTTCCAGCTGTCTTCTGCCAAGGCGCAGGCAGTCAGGTTGCAATCCAATCTGCCTTCCGCATCGCTCACCTTTGCCGACCAGCCTGTCACCAACGGTTCGTTCAACGGACTCTATTTCCCTCCCGCCGAAGTCAATGCTTACGCACCTGCAGGGTACGACTTCGTGGGCTGGCGCGAAGTCAGAAACGACACCCATGCAGTCTTTACAACCTCCAACGTCTGGAGCTACTACACCCAGGGCTCACTCGACGACTTCGAATGGTACGATCCCTCCTACAACGATGGCGCATGGCCTACAGGTTCCACACCCATGGGCTACGACACCGACAATAAGATCAAAAACTTCAAGACGAAGTTCGACTATGGCAACGACAAGAACAACAAGCGTCCCACCTACTACGTCCGCACTGTGTTCAACCTTGCCTCCATCGATACCTTGAGCGAAAACTCCAACTACAAACTCTCCTTTCAGGTTGACGATGGCTGCATCATCTACCTCAACGGTCAGGAGATCTATCGCTACAACCTGGCTTCCGGCAAGGTCTCCTATGCCACCTACGCCGCCTGCTACGCCACTGCCAATCCCGACAAGCGTACCATCATCCTCCCTCGCCAGCTCCTCAACAATGGCACGAATGTCCTCGCTGTCGAGATCCACAACGAGAAGGCATCCTCACCCGACATCTGCTGGAGTGCTTCTCTCGACCTCATCACCACACTGCCAGGCTCCATCGTAAGCACCAGGTCGCGCTATACATTGCCCACCACACAAGGTTCCGACCTTATCGCCTGGTTCGAGCCTAACACGTCTGTCCAGTCTTCGCTTCCGCCCGTGGTCATCAACGAAATCTCGGCCGACAACGGCATCTACATCAACGACCTCTATAAGAAGGCCGACTGGATAGAGCTCTTCAACACCACATCGCGCGACATCGACCTCCGTGGGTGCTACATCTCCGACAAACTTGGCAATCCCACCAAATACTGTATCGGCTCCGATCTTCCCGATGGCTCTTCAGTCTCCACCATCATCCCAGCCCATGGCTACAAGATCATCTGGTGCGACGACAAGGCTGCCGTTCGCGACATCCATGCTCCATTCAAGCTCGAAAACGACGAGGACAAGCACGTGGTTCTCACCGCTGCCGACCAATCATGGGCCGATACACTCACCTACTGCACCCACGACGCCATCGAGACCGTCGGTCGCTATCCCGATGCCGCTCGCAACGTCTATCGCATGACGCGCACCACCATCGCCAAGGCCAACCAGCTCACCACCTACAGCGCCAGCTGTGCCCAGATCCACAGGGATTCCCTTGTGTGCGAAGCCGCCGACGGCGAATTTACCCTCGAACTATTGCCTTTCGCATTCAAGGCCAACACCGACATCGCTTTCACCTTTGCCAATGTTGCCGAAGTGACCAATGTCTCCTTCGACATCCACCTGTCCGAAGCCTTGACATCTTCGCGCATCTGGCAACTGTCGCCCACACTTTCGCGCACCGGCTTCTCCACCGAAGCCGTGGCGATGGCCGACAGCACCATCCATCTATCCATCAACCGCAAGGGGTTCAACTTCCTCGAACCCTCCCGTTCCATCGACATTGCCAAGCTCTCCCTGACCTATCGACCGACGATACCCAAGGGAGTCTATACCATCTCGCTGCAGAACATCCTGGTCACCGACACCGAAGGCCGCACCTTCCGCGCCCGACCCTACACCACCGAAATCTACGTAGGCGATTCGCCTATCATCACACCCAAAGACGGCATTGCTGCCTACCACGGCAACTATGGCGGAGCCACCGAGCATGCCCTGCTGAAGGCTTCGCTCCCCGAGGGCGCCACCATCGACCTCACCGAAGTCTCCCACTACATCGACGATCCCTCAATTTTCCTCTCGGACAATGTCTTCTTCCGCAACGACCTCGTGGCATATGGCCGTAATGTTTCGTCGCAATGGGGAACGCTCTGCCTGCCCTATGCCGTGCAATCAAACGACAGCCTGCAGTTCTACACCCTCGTTGCCGTCAGCAGCAATGCGATGACCTTCGAAACGACAGCTTCTGTCGATGCCAATACCCCGACCGTCTTCAAGGCTACAGGTTCCTCGTTCATTGTCTCCACGCCCAACACAGGCTCCATCCCCGTGGATTTCGCCTCGCAGGGTACCGACCTGTCGCAAGCTCAGCAGATCTACCGATGGACACTCAACGGCTCATTCACCAATCAGACCATCGACGTAAGCCGAATGCGCGCCTATACCCTCAGCCAGGATAAGTTTATCCTCGCCAGCAAGACACTTCAAGTCAAGGCCTTCACAGCGTGGTTCCGCAACGAGGGTATTCCCACTGGTAGCACACTCTCCATCATCGAGAAGTCTGGCGCCGACCTCCCCATCATCGAGCTCCCCGACGGCACCATCCAGCTCCACTACGACCTCCAAGGCCGTCCCCAGCCCACTCCCCAACCCAACCAAATCAACCTCTCTCCCCACCAGAAATCCATCCTCACCCCATAAACCGAAGGGGGCAGCCAACTTTGGCTGCCCCTTTCCTGTCCCGTATGGTGCGATGTCATCGCACCCCCCCTTGTCCCGTATGGCGCGATGCCATCGCGCCCTCCCTTGTCCCGTATGGTGCGATGTCATCGCACCCCCCTTGTCCCGTATGGCGCGATGCCATCGCGCCCTCCATATCGCGCCCGTGTCCCCGTCCGCAGCCAAGTTTGGCTGCTACCATCTCCCGATCATGAACCGCAGATACCGCGTCCCAATAACCCTGCCCAGCAGCAGGCACAGCACCATCGTCGCGCACCAGATGGCAAACGTCGCAAGCAGCGATCCCTCCACCGTATTCTTGTTGTAAATGTCGAGAAAGTTCTCAATCAGCGGATACAGTATGTCCAAATGGAGCATATAGATCACCAGCGTGTTCTGCCCGATATACTCGAAAACAGGGCTATACCTAAGGTACGAGCAAAGTTTCAGGAACGCAACCGAACCACCCGCAGCAATCAGCACATGCAGCCCCCAAGTGAACTTCGTCGCATGGAAGCCTGCCGTGATGTAGGGCACCTCGATATGCAGCAAATAGCACGCCGCAATCCCAACAACATACACGCCCCCAAAGATCCATATCTTCGAGTCATGAATATGCGTACGCAACCAATTGCCCAAAGCCAGGAACAGCAGAAGCGTAAGCGTTTGCCGATGCCACCAGTAGTTGAAGAACATGTCCCGATCGTTGAGACATACGCCCACAAACGACGTCAGGAGAAATAAGCCGAAGATGACGTATTCTTTGCTTATCCAGCGACGCACAAAATAATAGACAATTTTGCTGACAAAAAGTGCAGTCACAAACCACAGCCAGCCTCCTCGCTCAATGATGTCGTAGAAGCTGCCGCTGAAGTCACCGTGATACAGATGAATGAGAAAGGTGAACAGGATGTTCGGAACGAGAAGCGTCTTCACCTGCTTCCACAAAAAGTCCCTCCACGGGATAGCGAAGTTAGTGCAAAACCCCGAAATAACGAAGAACGCCTGGATAAAATACCCCACAAAGAGCGGCATCTGGAGCTCATAAAGCATATTGAGGAAATCATTCGGCACCTTGACAAAGGTCACCGAAGTCCAGATAAGGTGGTGGAGCACGAGTAACGAGATGAGAATGCCTTTGGCAATGTCAATGTAGGAGATACGTGGCATAATTGAAGTTCTTGTAGATTGGGGGCAAAGATATGCAATTAATCCCAAAACTCCAAGCCAATTTCCAGAAAAACCCCAAAAACCCCATCATTTTTTTGGAGAATCCACAAATTATCCCTATATTTGCCCCGTCCTTTACAAACAACAATATAATTAACGAATAATTAACGGCCCATTAACGGTCATTAATGTTTAATGAAAAAAACAATCCTCCGCCTCCTCACCGCCTACATCATCCTCCTTCTCACCTTCACGTTGCTCATGCTCGGCGCATACAGCCTTCCGAAGTCGCTCATTATCGACAACGTCATCGCCTCCGCCCAGCAGTTGCAGCATGAAGGTCAGGGAGCACATCTCCTCAAGGGCCGACTTGGCCGCCTCGACAACTACACCGATGCCCTCATGCTCAATCTGGCGATATCAGGTGATGCCAACCATCCCCTGCGCTCAGCGATGCTCAATCCCTACTACGATAACGACGACGAAGACATCGCCAAATCCATTAACACCGAGCGCGTAGCCCACGGTCAAACCAATGGCCTCGAAAAGCGATTCTATGGTCGTTACTGGCAAGGCTATCTGGTGACATTGAAACCCATGCTCATCATCTTCAGCTTGCACGGCCTCCGCATCTTCAACTGCGTGCTGATGCTGCTCTTGTGCTTAGCTACGATAGCAGTCATTTGGCAAAGAATCGGTAAAGTCGAGGCCCTGCTGTTCGTGCTTAGCCTCCTGTTGGTCTATTTCCCCGTGGTTCCATTCTCGATGCAGTATTCCACCTGTTTCTACCTGATGTTCCTGAGTATGCTGGCAGTGATGCTCTATCCTGGTCTAACCTCCACGAGCCGATCCCTCGCCATCACCTTTTTTATAATAGGAGGAATCACTTCCTTCTTCGATTTCCTCACCACCCCGCAGCTCACCCTCGGCATGCCCTTGTTGGTGTGCCTCCTGTCCCAACGTAAGCAGAAAGTGCGAAAAGTCATCATGGCATCCATCGCCTGGGGAACAGGTTACGCATTGCTCTGGTCCAGCAAGTGGGTCATCGGCTATGGTTTCACAGGCTTCAATCTGCTGGCCGATGCCGCCGAACAGATTGGCATACGCACCTCACAGCAATATTATGGCATAGAACTCACTGTTCCAAAGATGTTGCAGTTCATCATCTTTGGCGAAGAGCGCGCACTGGGTTGGAAGCTCCCAGCCATCCTCCTCGCCCTCTCCATCGCCTACATCTATCTGCAGAAAGGACTCAAGGTACAGCGTCAATGGCTTTGGCTGCTCCTTATAGCCATGATCGTCCCCATTTGGTTCCTCCTCATGCGCCAGCACTCCATCATGCATCTCTGGTTCACCCTCCGCGCCTTCCTCGTCACCATCTATGCCCTCCTCCTCTGGGCCTACCACACAATTTTTGATGTAAAAAACCAACCCTAAGCCCCCCATCCACACCCTCTTCGTCCCGTATGGCGCGATGCCATCGCGCCCCCACGTCCCCATCGTCACCCATCCCAAGCCTCCCTTTCCTCCCTGCCCTCTTCGTCCCGTATGGCGCGATGCCATCGCGCCCCCGCGTCCCATCGTCACCCATCCCTATCCGCCCCCTTCGAGGTCATATCCCCATCAGCATCCCCTTCAGCAAGAAATACAGCGATCCCAGCGTCGATAAGCTAATCGCAATATGCAGATTCAGCTTCACCGGCGTAAAGCAAATCACCAGCATCAGCGCAGCCAGCACAGCCCGCCTTGGCTTCAGCACCTTGCTCAATCCAGCATTCAGCCCGTCAGCCATCCTGCAGAAGAACCTCGGGAAAAGCCCCTCCATCCGCTCAGCAGGCACCAGCAGGTAGAACACCAACGACGACAAAGTCCAGTAGCACACCACGCGCCCCAAGTCATTGCTCAGCACCGTAAACATCGGCAACAGCATCAAGAACTGGAACAATGCTATGCGTCCCATGTTCACGCCGTCACGCCTGCATTGCCCCTCATCCGCCGTGCGGAACACCAGCGGATAGTTCGCCAGCAGATAGAAGATCAGCAGATACACCACAGGTCGCACCATCCACCCATGCAGCAGCGGGAAGTCGGGATAGTAACAGAAGTAATTCCACCAAAGGTGCATCAGCATCGTATTCTTCGCGCTCCATCCGATGGCAGCAATACTGTTGTCATCAGGCACTTCACCCCACGTCTCAGGCAGAAACGGCTTCCACGAATCGTGAATCGCCTGCGCCATCTCTACAGTCCCCTTGAAGCAGCACAGCACGACGAACATCGCCACAGGCGCCATCACGCCAACAGCCTTCATCCACTTCCCAATCCCCTTCTCTCGAAGCATCATCAGCGCCAGCAAAGGCCATGCGAAAAGCAGCGATGCCTCATGCACATTCAGCAGGAACAGCAGCACCATCACCGGCACTGCCACCTTCGCCCACGCCTTCTCCAAATGCAGATAAGCCCACACCGCCAACCATAGCAGCACAATCATCCCATAGTCCTTACGCGCTGCAAATGTCATGCCCATGCAGATCACCAAAGGCAGGATATACAGTGCCAATCCCTTCCTCCTGAATGCCCGAACCATCAGAACGGCCAGCACCACGAAGCAAGCCACCGCCAGCACCACCAGCACCGGGAGCGGATCAATACCTAAGTGCAAACGCAACTGGTACAGCACCTCCCCGATCATCCCTCGCCGCACGAATCCACCCTGATAATTGATCAGGTAATCCGTTGCCGCATAGTTCCGCATCGACTTATCCATCCAGAATGTCCACACGTCCATCCCGCACCTATACAGACTCATCACCGCCTGATATACCATCAGCAGCAAAAAGCCCCTCTGCCACATTTCCTTCTTCATTTTTCTTTCATTTTCATTATTATTGTTCACCCAGCAGCCAAGTTTGTCCGCCTCTCTTCTGTCTCCGCAAGCCGCCATCCTTAGCTGTCCCTTTCCTTCCGCCCCTCTTGTCCCGTTTGGCGCGATGCCATCGCGCCCCATCTCGCACCCTCTTGTCCCGTATAGCGCGATGCCATCGCGCCCCCTTCCGCGCCCCTCATAACTTCAAACCGCGCCGCAAAGATACAAATAAATCCCCACACCACCAAACATTCCTCCCTCTTTTTTTCATCCCCCTCCCCATCTCCATCCATCCCTTGCCCCTCCTGTCTCGTCGCAGCCAAGTTTGGCTGCAAAAAACCGCCAGCCGACCAGGATTCTTCCCAGCCGACCGGCGCCATCATTACACACAGGGTCTTCACCCCCGTGTTTCAGTCAGCAGCCATCCATAGCTGCCTTCGTCCCGTATGGCGCGATGTCATCGCGCCCCTGCGTCTCCGTCAGCAGCCATCATTAACTGCCCCGACCAGCACTAATCCTCGTCCCAGATGCCGCCGCGACGCGGAGCGGTTGCTTCTGTAGGAGCACCATCATCGCTGCTATTACCACCCTTTTGAAGATTAGGAGATGTAGCAATGACATTCGAAGGCTCAAACCTTTCCACGGTCATCGACGGAACAATATATTTCTTTTTCATATCTTTCAGTTATTTTGAATTAATAAATACATTTCAAAACCGAAGTTACTTCACGAAGACAACACTGCCATTCTTGATGACAAAACCCTTGCGTTTCGAATCATACTGACGACCACTCAAATCGTAAATGATTTCGCCAAGGTTCTTATCCTCTTCAATAGTTTGGATACCTTCAGTTTCGCCTTCGACAGATATGCGGAGTTTAGCAGTGGTGATACCATTTGTCGTCTCAAACCATGCACGGAAAGGAGACACACTGATGGGTGCATCTGCATACCAGAATTGATCTCTTGCGATGAAATAAACATTAGTGCCAACGCTTGAAACAAGACTCGATAAGGGAGAATATGTACCACAGATTGTCCAATCCGAGATAGGCTGAACAGATGCCCTGCCAGAGCCAGTAGTCTTAACTACAACATCATTAGCAACTATAGCAAGAGAGTCATCATCACCAGACCATTTATAGATGGCAGGCGTATTAGCCAGTACTTCTTCCACAGGACTAAATGTCATCTCTTCAGAAGTTACTGATTTCAGATTGTAATATTGAATATTCTCATCGCTGGTCAGGTTGAATGGCATAATGATGGTGCCCCACTTGAATGTACCCAGTTCACGTTTGTAGGTAACCGAAGTCGCTGTGAAATCAACAGTATTCAGGAACGATTCCCTATCGTTTAATACAAGTTTATTACAAGTATAGACTCCATTATTATTCAAAACAACGTTGGAGCCTCCTACCTTATTACTTGTAGGATAGAACAAGCTGTTATCCGTCCTGACATATTCATCCGAACCAGAGTCGTTAGAATCCGGCCAATAGATATGACCATCAGCAGCAGTTAGATTCGCTGTCTGGTTGCCATCGCCACTATTGCCGTTATTAAAGATAACTTTCTCATACTTCGAATTGACAATAGCCTTGTAGAAGCCGCTCGAAGCAGTTTCATAATCCTTTGCAGTTAACTCAGTGCCTGGCCAGACAACTTCCGGTGTGTCAGCATTAGTGACATCGTCATGATGCCATACGTAGCAATAAACATTACTCCAGCTAACAGTATTATTGACAGTATTATTGAAATACAAGGTATAATACTCGCCGCCATCAGCATCGTAGATGCGACCATTCTCATATTCGAGGTCACCAGTCTTCCGTTGACCCTCGCCTTCATTTTTGCCATTATTCCATACGACTTTATCCGGCACAGCAGCAGTAAATGCTACATAGTAGTAACCATCGGCATTACAAGCCACAGGCTTGCCGGGCCATGCGCCTAAGATTTCTGCACCGATATCTGTGAATGCATAGCAATATACATTCTCCCAGTTTGCCGTATTCTTGAAATAGATTACCTCCGGCACATCCACATTGGTATAAACATTGCCAGCCTTGTATTCAAGGTTCTTGGTCTGGTCGGCTTTAAGTCCACTGTTCCAGATGACGTAATCAGGCAGCATTGCATCAGCAGGAACCGTAATATAGTAATAACCCACGCTGTTATCATACTGAACCTCTGTGCCAGGCCATGCTCCAAAAATTTCTTCATTGGTACTCGTAAAAGCATAGCAGTGGATATTGCTCCAACCGGCAGCATTATTTAGATAGATGATTTCATCAGTGCGTTCCTTCTTGGTAAACGTAACAGAGACACCATCTGCTCCTGCAGCCCCACAAGCAACGGTAACCGTCTCCCCATTATTAAGTCCAGAACCTACACGGACAGTTACAGCATCAGTCAATGATACAGCATCGGCATCACCAACCTTGTACCAGGGAGCCGGATTACCTGCCAAAGCAGAGGCATTTGGAGTGATAGTAACTTCGACACCATCGGTATAGAACATGCCACCATAAGGAGAAATTATAACAGATGGTTTTTCATAAATTGCATAGAACTTATAGGCATCGCCTTCTGCCACCAAAGTGTATCCTTCGGGTGCAGTTTGATTTGTGGCAGCGCCAAACTGACAATAGACCTTACCGTTATGGCCTTCCGTCTCAAGGATATAACCACGATTGTAGTCCGTAATGCAATCCTGAAGGATGTTACAACAAGTATTCGTGATGCCACACATCTTACGAGCCTTGATCATCGCACCAATATTGGTCGGATCTGCATTGTAGTGGGGAAGCCAGATACAAGGAGTGCCAGGTGAAGCCAAAAGGAAGGCATTGGCCGCCGACCAATTATATTGGAGTTTATCATTATTCCTGCCCGTATCATGGTTATCTGCAAAAGTAACCGAATAACGACTGTATTTAGAATTATAGGTAAAACTCTTCCATTGAAGTTCTGAATATTGGTTACTGCTGATGGCAGCGTTAAGCTTGAACTTTAACGGGAAGTCGAAGGCTGCAGATGTTTTACCAGTGCCTTCGATCCAGTTTTGGATAGCTTCAGGGCTGCCATCCCAATACTCGCCCACCGAGAACGTTGGCTTCGCTTCATTATTGTAGATTCCAATAAAGTAATCGCTAAATCCTTTCACCATGTCATATCGGAAGCCAACAAAACCCATCTCATCAAGCAGGTATTGAACGTAAGCCTTAATGTTATTCTGAGTTGATTCCTTGGTATGGTCCAGGTCACGATATCCATCAAAGTTATCGCCCGTATCAAAATTGCCATTAGTTGGATAACCATGATTGTTACACTCGTCATTTTTACAAATCTCAGAGAAGTCATTATTATCCCAAGTGATACTATAAGTCTTGGAACCAACTTCCTTCTCTTCATTCGGGAAGTCACACCATCCGCTCACGCCATTCTTATGGTTGACCACCACATCTTCGATAATACCCACATTCTTCTGTTTGTAGGTATTAATCATCGTCTTTAATTCATCTTCCAGGCCAAAGCATGAATTGTACTCCAGCCAATAGCAGGGGTCATAGCCCATCGAATTGGGAATTGGATAACCATGACCAAGAGCCCATTTGCCAGTTGAAGTGGTTCCAGCATTCGGAATCCAGATCAGATCAAAGTACTGCGACAACTCGTCAGCGCGTTCTGTCAGGTTCGTCCATTTGGTAGCATCATAGCTATCCCACCAAAATCCCTGGAGCATCACTCCACCATAATCTGCAGGCCAGCCCTCACAAACATCTTGTGCCACTGCTCGCCCGCCAAATGCCATGCAAAGCATGGCAAACGAAAGTAAAAACTTCTTCATCTGTATTAATTTTTTATAAGGTATATAAATGACATTCTCAAAAATATAACGCCGCAAAGATACACAACAATTCCATATCCTCCAAATATTTTGTAAAAAAATATCGATATATAATAAAAAATCCAGTTACAATCACAAATTCATCCTCTTTTTTGTTATCTATCACTCTGTCGCCCATCAGAGTGCTTCATCCTCCAGTAGCAAGCATCGTGTCGCCCGTCAGAGTACTTTCTCATCATTATTAACGAAAGATTATACGATAGATTAATGGGCATTAACGTAAAATTCATCAGTTCAAGCCGTAAAATTCATCAGTTCAAGCAAATAATAAGTATATAACCAAAATTAACGATAATTATATGCGTCTTTTCTTAACACGAATCATTATGAATTCACCTGAATTATTTTTTTAACGTCATCCCGCGTCAAGCATCAGTGTCTTCCGTCCTGAGTGCGACGCAGAAACGCACTCAGGCCTCCACTACAGACCCACCCTATTCCGTGTCCTCCGTGCATTCCGTGTTCGATAAAAAAGAACGTTGGAGGTATCTACCACGGAACACACCGAAGACACGGAATCTTGTTCGTCCAGGGGAGGCCAGTGGACAGCGCTGCATTGTCCACTGGACGGAGGACACTGAGGTCTGTCCGATTCTCACGGATGACTTTTCTCTCTTTTGTCACACAGATTTCACTGATTTACACAGATTTCTTTAGCTCTAAGGAGTTTTCTTTCTCTACGGACTTCATGGACTTCAAGGACTCGCTACGCGCTCCGATGCTTGTCCGAATGGCTCTAACGAGTCTTTTCTCTACGGACTTATTCTTTTTTCTCTACGGACTTCATGGACTTCAAGGACTCGCTACGCGCTCCGATGCTTGTCCGAATGGCTCTAAGGAGTCTTTTCTCTACGGACTTATTCTTTTTTCTTTACGGACTTCATGGTCTTAAGGGACTATCTCAGGGGTGCGCAAACAAAAGTCTGTGCTTTGCATCTCTACAGATTTCCCAGATTTATCAGATTAGCAGCTCGGTCAAAAATTAATCCGTTCAATCTGAGAAATCCGTAGAGAAAAGGACTATCATTGGGGTGCGCAAGCAATAATCTGTGTTCATCTGCGAAATCTGTGTGACCTAAACCCTGCACTCCGTGCGGCAGAACATCGGCACATGTCACACAGATTTCACAGATCACACAGAAAAGCTTTTGAACCTCTCGAACCAGCAACTATTTCTGTGCTTTCATTTAGATTTGCACCAGTCAAAAATAATCCTTATCTTTGCATGTATATACAATAAAAAGGATTAACCACCGAGACGCAAGTGAAC
>CAJOLH010000050.1 GCA_905235375.1 uncultured Bacteroidales bacterium | reverse complement strand
CAACTTCCAGGTCGATCCCTCGCAGGGCACCCACTTCTTCCAGAACCTCACCTCGCTCGGTGTCTCCTATCTCACCATCAACGCTTTCAAGGGTGACGGTCTCTTCGACGAGGCACGGCTCAACGCCCTTCCCGCTGTCGAAGAAACCGACCTCGTCCGCCACATCCGTCTCGACACCCCACTCACCATCAAGGTCGATGGCATCCATCGCGAGGCAGTGGTGATGCTATGATACATCATTTTCTTGGGCATCCTTTTCCTTCAATTTTGTTGTTTATAGACAATAAAAGTTAAATTTCCGTCTTGTTTGTTGTCTATAAACAATAAATTCGCTATATATGAAGCGAGCATTTCGAGAAATCGAGAACAAAAGCAGATAATAACAAAGGGGTCGCAGAGCTCAAAATTATAGAAAAATTAAATCAATAAATTATAAGAAAAACGGATCGATATTGGTCATGGTTATTTCGGACATTCTTATTTAAAATTTTAAAATCATTTTTCTTAAGTAACCAAAATTAACGATAATTTTATGTGGCTTTTCTTAACACGAATTATCATGAATTCACATGAATTATTTGTGTAACGTCAAGCATCAGTGGTTTTCGTCCTGAGTGCGACGCAGAAACGCACTCAGGCCTCCATGGGGACCCGCTAATTTTCAGTGTCTTCGGTGTCTTCCGTGTTCGATAAAAAAAGAACGTTGGAGGTATCTACCACAGAACAATTATTTCAATCGCGGAACATTTTTTTATCTACCACGGAATACACGAAAGACACGGAATCTTGTTTGTCCAAGGGAGACCAGTGGACAGCGCTGCATTGTCCACTGGACGGAGGACACTGAGGTCTGCCCGATTCTTCTCTCTAAGGAATATATTTCGCGTCAAGCCTCAGTGGTTTTCGTCCTGAGTGCGACGCAGAAACGCACTCAGGCCTCCATTGTGAACCGATAATTTTCAGTGTCTTCGGTGTCTTCCGTGTTCGATAAAAAAAGAACGTTGGAGGTATCTACCACGGAATACACGAAAGACACGGAATCTTGTTTTCGGGCTCTGGAGAGATTGCGCTCTTCTGAATCGAACCAAAAAATGTTTTTTCTTTGGATTTTTTCAAAAAACGGCAAATTATTTGTTTGGATTTTTTCATTTTTCGGCAAATTATTTGTTTGGAAAATATTTATTTCGTATCTTTGCACACGAAATTAATGAATAACGAACATGTATTGTCCAAGAATCATAGATACATATTTGTCTGAATGGGCCTCACGTTCGACGCATAAACCTTTGCTTATTCGCGGTGCTCGCCAGGTCGGCAAATCGACAGCTGTACGCCATTTGGGCGAACAGTTTGAAAGTTACGTAGAAATAAACTTTGAGAAGCAGTCTTCGTATGCGAACCTGTTTCAGACCGGTGACCTTGATGTGAAAAGGATTGTCCCTCAACTTGCAGCCATGTCGGGAAAGCAGATTGTGCCAGGCAAGACACTTCTCTTCCTCGACGAGATTCAAATGTGTCCCGAGGCTATCATGTCGCTGCGTTTTTTCAAGGAAGATTTGCCCGAACTTCATGTAGTGGCCGCAGGTTCGCTCTTAGAGTTCGCCCTCGAAGAACTGCCAACGTTCGGCGTTGGCCGAATTCATTCGATGTTCATTTACCCAATGACGTTTGACGAGTTTCTTATTGCCAACGGTGAACAGCTTTTGTTGGAAGTAAGGAACAGAGCCACGTCGAAAGAGCCTCTTCCACAACCCCTCCACGACAAACTGGTCGGACTGCTGAGAACGTATATGCTCGTGGGTGGCATGCCCGAAGTTGTTGGCAAATGGGCGGAAACGCACGACTACCTTGCTTGTCAGGAAATCCAAGATGACATTGTTCTGACCTACGAGGACGATTTTCCGAAATACCGCAAGAAGGTTGACCCGACTCTGCTTCGACTGACGCTAAGGAGTGCCTCTGCACAAGCTACGAGGAAATTTGTATATTCCGATGTCGGAGGCGGATACAAGACTGCCGATGTGAAGAAAGCATTGGAACTGCTAATCAAAGCAGGACTATTGATACCCGTGACGCATACCGCCGCCAATGGATTACCCTTGGGAAGTGATTCCGATCCGTCATTCCGAAAGATGTTGCTTCTTGACACGGGTCTGATGCTTCGTCTGCTGAATATGACTACAGGCGATATCTCCGAACTTACCGAACAGATATTGACGAGTGAAGTGAGCGACCTTGTGAACAAAGGGCCTATGGCCGAAATGCTTGCAGGCCTCGAACTATTGCATTATCGAACCCCGAACATACGTCATGAGTTGTTCTATTGGCAACGTCAAGCCAAGAATGCTCTGGCTGAGGTGGACTACATCACAAGTTTTCGACAGTCAGTATTGCCCATCGAGGTGAAAGCCGGGATACAAGGTGGGATGAAAAGCCTGTGGATATTGATGCGCGAGAAGAATCTCACCAATGCCGTCAGGTGCTCATTGGAGAACTTTGGTGGCTTCGATTTCGACGATAAGGAAGCTGGCGGTGCTCAACGCCATGTCGAGATATGCCCATTGTATGCAATTTCGCAACTTGATGCATTATTACAGCAGTCTATGCACTAACCGCCACTGCTACAATTCTAATCTTTTACTCTTTTTTGAACAGTCCATATCATGTCCCCCAACGACCGTTGGGGGACATCATTCTATAGTACCATATCCTCCAGCGAACGTTAGCGGACATCCCTCCATCTTCGCATATCCTCTACCGTCCATTAGCGGACATCATCCCGTTGCTGCATATCCTTCAGCGACCGTTAGCGGACATGCCTCCATCGTCGCATGTCCTCCAACGACCGTTAGCGGACATCCCTCCATCGTCGCATGTCCTCCAGCGACCGTTAGCGGACATCCTTCCGTCTTCGCATATCCTTCAACGGACGTTAGCGGACATCCCTCCATCGTCGCATATCCTTCAGCGAACATTAGCGGACATGGCATCATCGTCGCATATCCTTCAAAGACCGTTAACGGACATGGCATTATCGTCGCATATCCTTCAGCGGACGATAGCGGACATGGCATCATCGTCGCATATCCTTCAAAGACCGTTAGCGGATATACGACAATCGTGGCATATCCTCCACCGTACCATGGGGGACATGCCACGACTGGAAATTGGGTTTCTGTATTTCTGATCAGAAAATATCAAATATAAAAAGATTGATCAACTTCCAGACTCGATAGTTTACTTTCGCAGCAAGCATTATCTCGCCAGTCAGAATGCTTGCTCCGTTCGGAGAATAACCTTTTTTGGCCAAGTTTGGGTATGCAGCGATCGGATAAAGCACTCTGTCGGCCGTCAGAGTGCTTGCAACGTTCGGAGAATGACCTTTTTTGACCAAGATTGGGTATGCTGCGGCAGAATAAAGCACTCTGTCGGCCGTCAGAGTGCTTGCAACGTTCGGAGAATGACCTTTTTCGGACAAGATTGGGTATGCCGTGATCGAATAAAGCACTCTGTCGGCCGACAGAGTACTTGCTCCGTTCGAAGAATGACCTTTTTCGGCCAAGATTGGGTATGCCGTGATCGAATAAAGCACTTTGTCGGCCGACAGAGTACTTGTTCCGTTCGAAGAATGACCTTTTTCGGCCAAGATTGGGTATGGTGCAATCGAATAAAGCACTCTGTCGCCCGTCAGAGTGCTTGTTCCGTTCGGAGAATGACCTTTTTCGGCCAGGATTGGGTATGCTGCGATTGTATAAATTGCCTCTACATAATCGGGTGTCGCCATGTTGACATCGGCCCCTGAGCGAAGTTATTCGAAAATGTTCATATAATATAATTGTTATTTGTTTTTGACGGTGAAAAGGTACAGTAAAAAAGGCAATCTGTTGTTACCCAGATTACCTTCATAGTTTCAAATATTTCCGATAGTTCTATTGTTGAGGTCGAATAACACCAATTTCGTCACCTCTTGGTGTCGGGAAGAGGTCGGAATTATAGAACTTCGATTTCCTCAGTCGCCAAACCTGTAATCTCTGCTATGTCATCAATAGCAAAGCCCTTTGCCTTCATCTTGCGCGCATTCTCAATATTCGTTTTGAGTACGGCATCAGCAGTGTCCTCAATGTCGTCTACCAAAGACACCCATTCATTCCAGTCAGTTTCAGCAAGGCAAAGCTCTACCTGCTTCTTTAATACAGGGATGTCGTTGATGGCAGTATTATAAAGTTCCCTGTCATCGATGGTCGCATAATCGTGAACTAGAACGTGGCGCATGCCTTGTACAAATTTCCATGGTATTGCAGGATGCGCTTTCTTGAAAGCTTTGGTCAACATATACGCAGCCTCACCCACCACCTCAACATTCTTCATAACGGAAAAATAGGTGCGTTTGTCTCTAACAAGAGTTTCGAAAGAATAACCTTCGATAAGCATCATAACATTCGTGGAATATTCGATGATGTCCTCCAACCGTCCCTTATCCCTCGCTCTTTCTCTCATAAATCAGTATTTTATCACGGTTGGCACTTGCTGCAGCGTATGGGCGAAGCGTTCCCTCAACAACCAAATCTACGTCGCGACCTAACAGCTCTTGCAAATCCATCAACATACCTCCGTGGGTGAAGAGGGTAAAAGGCTTGCCTGAATAGTCGGGAACAAAAAGGATATCAACGTCGCTCTTTGGTGTCTCCTCACCACGGGCGAAGGAACCGAAAAGCCATGCCTTCAGGACGGGCTGTGTCTTGAAGTAGTTGGCTATAGTCTGTTGTATCAGTTGGTTGCTCATAAACGTATCCTTTAAGAATCTGGGGACAAAATTACGAAATTATTTTGAATAATGGCGCACTTTTGGCTCAAAAAATACAAAATGGCGTTTAATTATTTCCGAAAGCTTTATTTTTGACGATATTCGGAGGGTAATTTGCCCAACATCTTTTGTGTTATTTTACTTGACTGAAGCGCAGCGCTGCTGGTAGAAGTTGCGGAAATCAGTCCAGCGGTAATAGGGATAGGTGGTGGTGGGCACGGGGAGGCTTGCTTCGCAACCGTTGAGGAGGCACTTCACGAGGATGTCGTCTGCGCCGCCCTTGCCGCGATAGAAGACGAGCTGGATGTTGGAGGCCTTGCAGGTCTCCCAGTTCTGGTAGCAGTTCTTCACTTCATACGGATCCTCGGGGTCGCGGTCGGCACCATTGATGCCCATCAGGACGGTGAGAGGACCGATGCAGGTGTCGTGTCCGAAACGCAGGTCGGCGACGCGCTTGACGCTGCCCGAGATGACGGCATCGGCCTTCGCGATGATGTCCTCAAGGATGGGGATCATCTCGTATTGCGGTCCGAAGACCCACGAATAGGAGCCAAGGTTCGAAGCCTCCCAGTCGGCTGCAATCTCCTCGTCGCTGACGATGCCGTCCATCAACCCTTCGTGACCGATGCTGGGCAATGACGTGTAGAGGTCAAGGAGCTCGCCACCGATGCGCCTGGCATTGCCCTTCAGACCCTCGGTGCTGGTGAAGACGCGGGCGGTGATATCCTGGCGCAGCGTGCTCTCGTGCTTGAACTGGTCGCGATGCTGCTCGTAGCGCGGATGGACTCGTGGGAACTCACGCCGAGCGGGGTTCTGCCTATCAGTAGGCACCACGCCATCGAGGGTGAAGCGCGAGGACTGTTCGCGTATCTCAAGCTTAGGATTGCACTGCACCAGTTCCTGGCAGAAAGCCGACATGCTGATCACACAGCGTCCCACGAGGGAAGAGATCGCCAACACGTCGCCTCCCTGCTTGAATACTTCGGGGAAACGATTGAACATCGTCCGAGCGATGCCCTGGTGCTGTTGCCAGCCCACTTCGGTCAGTTCGGTTACTCCCGTCATCAGTTCGTCGCGAATATCCATAAACTGATGATAGAAGGTGTCACCTCTGTCGGTAAGCTGATGGTTCTGATGGGCAGCGGTGAGCAGCGTGTCGAGGTCTTTATAGAGGTGATCGCTCCAGAAGTAGCGCGAGCCATGACGGGCGTAATGGCTGATGTAGAATGCCTTGTAGCCACGCGGAGCCTTGGTGAGCTGCACATCCTCCTGCGTGTAGGGGTAATCGTTGCCGTAGGCTTTGCGCGGGTTGGCCTTGAGCTGGTCAAGGGCCGAAACACTCTGTCCCCATGACACTGCGGTCATGAGACAAAGCATCGTCAAAATCAGTAAACGTTTCATTGTATTAGAGATTTATGAATCACGAATTAGCGAATTATAGAATTAACTGGGGGTTGAGAAGTTTGAGAGTTCGAAAGTTCGAGAAGTTCGAGAGTTCGAGAAGTTTGAGAGTTCGAAAGTTCGAGAAGTTTTGGATAAATAATTCTTAAATTCGCTAATTCGTGATAGAAAGATGTCCGTGAATAAAGAATCAAGAAAGGAGGGCGTCGGCGAGGGCTTCGAGCTGAGCGACATCGGCCTCCTTCATCGAAGACTTGATGGTGACCATCGGCTCGACGATCTTGACGTTCTTCATCGGTTCGAGCAGCGCCTTCATAGCCTTGCCTGCGGAGGGAGCCCAGCTGCCGTTCTCGACGATGGCCACGGTGCGGTTCTGGTAGGCCTTCAGCTGCAGCTTCCAGAGGAAGAAGTGCATGGGTGGGAAGACATCGCCGTCGTACGACGAAGCGCAAACCACGAGGCGGTTCATGCGGAAAGCATCCTCGATGGCTTCTGCCATATCGTCGCGACAGAGGTCGGTGACAGCCACCTTGCCTGCGCCCTTAGCCTTCAGAATCTCAGCGAGACATTCGGCTACCTTGGCGGTGTTGCCATGGATGCTGGCATGAGCCACCAGCACGCCTTCGGTCTCGACATCGTACTTGCTCCAGATGCCGTAGAGACGCAGTGCTTCGGTCATCTTTTCGCCTGTGAGGATGGGGCCGTGCAATGGGCAGATGGTCTCGATGTCGAACTTAGCAGCTTTCTTGAGCACGGTGCTGACGGGAGCGCCATACTTGCCACAGATGTTGAAGTAGTAGCGGCGAGCCTCGCATGCCCAGTCGTCGGGTTCGGCATCCTTCACGCCGAACTTGCCGAAGGCATCGGCTGAGAAGAAGACCTTCTCCTCGGGGCACCAGGTCATGATGACCTCGGGCCAATGCACCATCGGAGCGGTGATGAACTGCAACGTGGTCTGACCCAGCGAAAGCACATCACCTTCCTTCACGGCCTTGGTGAGCGAAGCATCGAACTTCTCGTCGAACTGCGCAGCGAACTGCAGTGCCTTGGCCGAAGCCACGATGACGGCTTCGGGATAGCGCGCACGGAAGGCACCCACCGAACCGCTGTGGTCGGGCTCGTAATGCTGCACAACGAGGTAGTCGGGCTTGCGGCCAGCGAGGGCTTTCTCAAGGTTGTCGAGCCACTCGTCGGTCTTGCGCTTATCCACGCTGTCCATCACGGCTACCTTCTCGTCGAGGATCAGGTAGCTGTTGTAACACATGCCTTCGGGCAAATCATACTGGCTCTCGAAGAGCTCCAATTCGGGATCGTCGGTCCCGATGTATTTGATCTTGTTGGTCATATTTTTTTGGGGTTATTTATTTTTTCGGGATTACGGAATTACGGTATTTCGGGATTTCGGGATTCTGGGGGAAAATTATAAGCAAGGGAGGGAGCGGAGGTGGGCTTCGATGGTCTTGCCGAGGCGGATGTGGCCGGCATTGTTGGGGTGGAGGCGGTCGTAGCGCACCGTCTCGGGCTTGGGTTCGGGCTCGGCAAAATAGATGCCTTGCTCAGGCTCCATGGGGAAGAGGCCGGAGTCCTGATAGAGGTCGATGCAGGGCACTGCCCAATACTGGCAAGCCTGGCGAAGCACGTCCATGTAGTCCTCGATGTAGTGACCCTGCTCGTTGGTGAAGTCCTCGTCGGGCTGCACGTTAAAGCGGTTATTGGCGGGGTCGCTGAAGTTGGCGTAAGCGCGATGGATGGGCGTCATCACAATGATCTGCTTGGTCGGATAGTTGTGCTTCAGCCACGAGAGACACATGTTGATGCGGCCGCAGAAGGTAGTGTCGTTCATGCACCACTCGCGATGACGTGCCGGCACCATCTTGCCATTGCGGTTGCAGATAGTGTCGCGTTCGGTGAAGAACCTGCCAATGGGAATGCCGTGGTTATAGTCGTTGGTGCCTGCCCAGATGAAGATGGCGTCGATGGTGGTGCTGTCGGTCTGCTGCATCAGCTTTGCCTTCTCCAGTATCTGATGCCACTGGTGGCCGCTGCGGGCATAGACGCGTGGCTCGATGCCGAGCGAATCGCGCAAGTAATCATAATAATGGTAACTGGCGGCACGGTTGCCGGGGTCGGTCATCGAATCGCCTAAGAAGGCGCAACGCTTACCCTGCCACTGCGCCATGCAGGCAACAAAGGTAAACAGGCAAAAGAGCGAAGTCAACAAATTCCTTTTCATGTCAGTATCTTATCTTGTTACGAATGCCATCCGAAAATGAGCGGTGCAAAGATAATCATTTTGTTTGGTCGTTCCAAATATTTCATCAAAAAAAATGAAAATCCTTGGAAATGTGTATTACAGGGGTTGTCAAAATCCTTGGAAATGTGTAAAAACTAAAAAACACGACACCTTTAGATGTCGCGTCTTCAATGATTTTGAACGAGATTAAAGATGCATCAGCGCACTTGGAAGGCCGCTGCACTTGGCGGAGACGACACAGTGACCAGAAAGGCTGCGAAGACGGATGGTGGCGCGACCATTGGCGGCTTGGATGCGACGTGAGCCTGTGGCGGTGCCCTGGTTGACGAGCAGTTCGCCATCGCCGGCGATAGAGAACTCGATCCAATCGCGGCTGTCGAGGCAGCGGATGCCGTTGGCATCGTAGAGCTGGGCTTCGATCAGGTCGGGGGCGATTTGTGAAAGTCGCACTTCGGCAGGCGCACCCCACTGTTCGGTCTGATATTCGAAAGTGATCTCGTCGGTAAGGTCTTTGGCAACGGCGCGGATGGTGTTGGTGCCACGTTGCAGGACGACGTTCCAATGGAAGCCCTGGGCGGGATAATCGTCGATGTTGCGTCGGCGCTTGCCGACCG
Organism: uncultured Bacteroidales bacterium; assembly: GCA_905235375.1. Classification (GTDB taxonomy): domain Bacteria; phylum Bacteroidota; class Bacteroidia; order Bacteroidales; family UBA3663; genus Liminaster. The sequence goes on along the minus strand of CAJOLH010000050.1, from coordinate 18,753 downwards.
ACTGGCCATTGACGAAGAGCTCCACTTCAGGCTGGTTCGAATAGACGAGCACCTCACGGGGTTCGCCCTCTTCGCCCCAACGCACAGGCCAGGAATGTCCGTAGATGTGGAGCATCGGCTGGCTTGCCCAATAACTTTGGAACACGTAGTAACTCTCCTTGGGCGTGCCGTCGCGCTGCACAACGCCCTTCTGGTTGACGTAAGGAATGGGATTCAAGGGACGCAGCGGAGTGCAGAAGTCCTTGAAGGTCCAAAAGGCCGAACCTGTCAGATTGGGCATCTTGGCCTGTTCCTTCAGGTGCCAGTCGAAAAGACGAACGATGTAGCTCTCGGACCAGTCGCCATTCTTGTCGCCCACTTCGATGTCGAAGCCCGACTCGGCATGTCGGCCTGCATGACTGTCGCCTCCCCACTCGGCATGGAGGAAGTGGGGGAAGCGGGCGATGGCTGCCTCCTCCATCTCGCGATAATCGATGAAGCGTCGGCTGTACCAACCCGCCCAAATCGTCGGCGAATAGACATCGACGATGTCGGCACAGAAGTCGCAGCGACGGATCACCGTCTTGCGGAGAGGATCGAGCCGATGGGCGTGATCGTTGAGCGAAGTCATCAGCGAACGGATACCCACCGTATCAGCGATGGTAGAGAAATCGCCTGGCCAATCGTTTTCGTTGCCGAGACCCCAAAGGATGATGCTCGGATGATGACGATGCTGGGTGATCATGTTTTCGAGCATCCGATGAGCCTGCAGCTGGTATTCGTCACCTCCTACCCCACCACGGCACCAGGGAATCTCTTCCCACACGAGGATGCCGAGCGAGTCGCAGAGGTCGAGCACAAGGTCGCGCTGCTGGTAATGACCCAGACGAATGAAGTTGGCACCCATGTCCTTGATCTGCTGCATCTCCTGTCGGATCTGCTCATCGGTCATAGCGGCACCCACGCCAGCATGGTCCTCATGGCGATGCGTGCCCTTCAGCAGCAGACGACGACCATTCAGGAAGAACGGGCCATGCTCGCGGAACTCATAGCTGCGGAAGCCAAAACGACGCTCGATGATCTGTTCGCCAAAGGTGATGCGAAGGGTATAAAGCGATGGGGAATCGACATCCCACAACACAGGTTTCCTGATGCGAATGGGCTGAGCGATGCTGCCCTCATAAACCGTCTTTCCATCGGGAGAAAGGATGCAGCAACTGACATCCCCGATATCGGATGGAGAAAGCTGCACACTGACCCTATCGCCCTCCACGTCAATGCGGACATCGCTGATGTAGCGCTCGGGCAGATACACCAGATGAACGGGACGATAGAGGCCGCCATAGAGACAGAAGTCGCTCATATCGGATGGAATCATTTCCACATCGCGACTGTTGTCACAACGCACGGCAATGGGATGTCGGCCATTGCCGACTTCGGTGATATCGACCGACCAACGATCGTAACCGCCGACGTGAGAGCCCATCAGTTGTCCATCGACATAGACCTGCGTCTTCTGGCCAGCTCCTTCGAAGTCGAGCAAGGTATGACCGCCTGCGTAGGGATTCGCCACCTCGATGGTGGAGCGATACCAGGCTGCGCCCTGATAGTAGTTCACATCGGGATCGACACCATCTTCGGCATTATAGCAATGAGGGAGCGTGACGTTCTGCCACAGCGGGACGCTTTCGGGTTTCCCCTCCTTCACGGGGCGCTCCACCTCCCAGACATTTGCCATGTCGGTGCGGACGAACTGCCATTGGGACAAAGTGACCTGTGCGCCAGCTGTCGCAGCCAGCACACAGGTCGAAAAACAAAGCACACACAATTTGGTCATGGTTGAGGGGAAGGGATATTGGGGGATATTAAGGGATTTTTAGGGATATTAAGGGATTTTTGGGGACGTTACCTTCGGGAGTAAAAGAGGAGTAAAAAGGGAGTAAAAAGGACGATACCTTCGCCTATTGAGAATGGGGTCAAGAAAACAATTGTTAATTATTAATTCTTAATTGAACATTTGTCCCTTAAAATCCCTTAGAATCCCTTAATATCCCTAAAAATCCTTAAAGTCCCTTAGCCTCCCTTCGATGCAATGCCTCAAGGTAATAGTAGTCAGCATAGTTGATGGGGACGTCGATCTCGTCACCAGCGGGATAGTTGCCCGTGGCGTGCAGGAGGAGGAAGCCCTGCGCGGTGTGCAACTCGGGCTGATAGCTGGTCTCCAATGAATGAAGCACACGGTCGGCATAACTGCGATAGGAGGCAGCGGTGTCGGCATCGACGTAGGTAGCCAGTTCGTAGAGCGCCGAGGCTATGATGGCAGCGGCCGAAGCGTCGCGCGGACATCCACCGTCCTTGGCAGGACCAACGCCCGTCTTGATGGCGGGGTCACGCATGTCCCAATAAGGAACCAGATCGTCGGGTATGTCGGGTTGGGACATCCAAAACGCGGCAATCTTCTTCGCATGCTCCAGATAGGCATTGTCGTGGGTATAGCGATAACACATCGTGAAACCGTAGAGACCCCAGCCCTGTCCACGGCTCCATACCGACTCGTCGAAGAGACCCTGGTGGGTGATGCGCTTGATGACGCTGCCGTCCTCGGGATTGTAATCGACCACGTGATAGGAAGAACAGTCCTCGCGGAAATGATTGCGCATGGTGGTGTTGGCATGTGCTACGGCGATGTTGTAGTAGCGCTTGTCGCCCGTGATGCGGGATGCCTCGAAAAGCAGTTCGAGGTTCATCATGTTGTCGATGATGACAGCGAACTTCCAACGGTCGGGCGTGCCCCAACTCCAACTGCGGATGCAGCCCACACGGTCGTCATAACGTGTGATGAGGGTCTTGGCAGCCTTGACGACAACGTCGCGATAGGACTGCTCGCCCGTCAGCTCCCAAGCCTTGCCGAACGAGTCATAGACCATGAAGCCCAGGTCGTGGCTTCCCGCATTATTCTTCACCTGTTCGATGGGCCAGGTGTTGCTGACAGCCTGCTGGCGCCAGAATGAATCGTGCGAGTACTGATACATCTGCCACAGTTCGCCACTGAAGAATCCGCAGCACCAGTCGGGCTGGCGCACCATGCGCAACTCTCCGTTCTGCTCCACACTGCGAGGCATCAGGGTCCAGTCCTTACGGTCCTTGCGTATCTGATTCGCCTGTTCGAGCTGGTAGCGCAACTGCACGTCAGCACGGGCAAAGGCATTGTCGGTGACGTCGGGCGTATAATAGAGCAGGAAGAAGCGATCGGCAAAACGACGCACGATGTTTCCCTTGGCCAACTCCAGGTAGTCGGTGCGCTCAGGGTCGAGCAGATAGAGACGATAGAAATCCTTCGCCATCTCGTTCTGCTTGTAGTCCCAGTCGCTGATCTGCTGGTAGGGCCACTCCTCCACCTTCCTGCCCATATACGGAGCCAGGAAGTCGGCAGCCTTCTGCAAAAGGGTCATGCCTTCGGGCTGATAGCCTGCCTGACGGGCCAGCTGAAGCACGTCGATGATGTGCGTGAGATTGTACTGCGAGTAGCCGAAAGCCAGTGTGCGACGCAATTCGTTGGGCTGACTGCCGTCGGGCTCGATTTGTGTCAGCATACGCTTCTCGTAGAACTGCGACAGATATTCGTCCATCACCTTCCGGTCGCCCACAAATTTGGCGTAGGCAATCACCTGCACATCGTGTGCGGTGGCGTGGTTGTTGCGCTGGTTGCCTTCCTCGATGCCCTGTTCACTGGTCAGGATCCAATGGAGGAACTGGGAGAACCACTGACGGAGCGCCTTGGCATCCTTGGCGGTGAAGGCCTTCGAACCTTCGAGCAGCTGCACGGCATCGAGCATCTCGACAAACGAGTAGGCATCGATGACCCCGTAGCAGCGTCCGCGACCATTGAACTTGCCGGGCACAATCTGGGCATGGTTCAGATTCGGATTCATTCGGGTTTCCTTATCGAGGAACCATACCCTCAGCAGCTCGGCAGCCTTCTGTGCATAGCGCTCGTCGCCGCTGAAATACCAAGCCAGCGAGAGGGTGGTGACACCATTGGCCATCAGTGCCAGTTTCGGACGGTCGAGCAGCTCCAGTTCGGGATTCGACACGCCATCGCGGCTGATGTAGGGCAGACCGTCGGGCTTCGTCGGGTCGGGCCAGAAGTAGCGGCTCAGGCTCAGATAGTCGTGCTTGTCGCCACTTGCCGGCACCTTCTCCTTCATCATCACCGAAAGGGGCTGGCGCTGCAACTCGCCTTCGGCCTCATCGAGCAGATGCCGGTAGGCTGTAGCGTAGGCAGGCTGCGAGAGCGAAGCCTTCACGCGGGCGAGGTGAGCGCCGTCCCAGATGGACTGCGCCCCCGCCGTTGCTACGGACCATAGAAAGAGGAACAGAACAACTAATTTATGAATTCTCATAAACGCTGAAGTTATTGGATGGTTACTTTCACCTTATAGTTTACCGTGATGCAACGCACCTCGTACTCGGACGTCTTGTTGTTGGGCACATAGTACTCGGTATCGTCGTCTTTCGTTCCACCGTTCGAGATGCGCAGCTTGCCGTCGGCATCGACATCCTTGGGGTCGAAGGTCATCAGCGTCACATCACCCTTGGAGCCATTGAGCGCCTTCACGCAAAGGTCCTGCACACGATGGTTGTTGGTGGCATCAGGCGAGCGAAGATCCCAGGTCAACACCCAGGCTCCATTGCTGTCCTGCTGGAGGGCGTTGCCGTTGGCATCGGTCACCTGATAGTCAGTGCCGAGGGTCAATTTGGTGTCGGCATAAACGAAAGCCTGGGCATCGAAACTGCGTGTGCCTTCGCACCACAACTGTACGGGCACAGCCTGCTGGCTTCCCTGGCTGACCGTATAGGTCATGTCGTTGTTGCTCTTGGGACCCCAATCGGCAAAGGCTACGATGAACACATTCTGATAGTCGGGGTTATCGTTGCCCCATTCGTCGTCGTCGCATGAGGTGAGCGTCGAAAGACCCATCACCATGGCCATGGTCAGCGCGACCTTATTCATATAACGTTTCATAGTTCGAATTATTGTTTTTATTTGGAGAAAAAAGGGGTAAAAAGGGAGTAAAAGGGACAACGGATTAATTCCATCCCGGGTTCTGCACCACGTTGCCGTCCGAAGTGGCAATCTCGTAGGTAGGAATGGGATAATAGTAGTCCTTGGCGGCATTGAAGGTACGGTTGGAAGCGTCTTCAATCACATAGATACCGCCCTGGTCGGCGACCTTGCGGCCATTGAACATACCATTTTCATCAGTCAAGCGGCTCTCGATGTTCTCACGCTGGGTGCTGAGGTTGTCGGCATCGTTGTACTTCAAGCCGAGCATGGTCTGAGGCAGCACCTTTTCGGCAATCTTCCAACGGACGATGTCGTTGTAGCGCAGGTTCTCGTCGATGAACTCCACAAGGCGTTCGCGACGGATCTCTTCGAGCATATCCAGACCATTGGCAGCACAGAAGGCATTGGTCAGCAAAGCCTCAAAGCCTGAACGATGGCGCACCTTGTTGACGGTGGCGTTGAGCTGGGCATCGGTGATCTGACCATTGTACTCATAGAGCGCCTCGGCGTAGGAGATGAGGATTTCTGCATAGCGGATGATCATCTTATCGACCGTTTCCTTGTTGGTGGTGTTCCACTCTTCGAGCATGAATCCCTTCTTCAGGCCGTAGCCGTTGCCATGCTGGTTGCCGAAGGGGTTGTAGCCTGCCTTATAGGCTTCCTCGTCCTTCTGGTAGAAGGTCATTGCCATGCGTGGGTCGCGATTGATGAACACATCGTTGTGGTGGGTCTCCTCGACCTTCAGCGTGGTCTTTTCGCGGGGCAGGCCGTCGGTGTAGAGGATCTGGTCGATGGTCTGACGCGTCACGCTCACGGCATTCTCCATGCCACGCGAATTGTTGTGGACGATGACGGCACCATCACCGTTTGGACCGTAGATCTTCACAAACACGTTCTCCTTGTTCTGACGACCCTCGCCATCGAAGTAGAAGAGCTTCTGGAAGTCGGGATAGAGGTCATGCTTGCCGCCCTGGATAAGACGCTCAGCGGCATCGATGCTTATCTTCAGATGGGATTTGTAGTCTCCGCCAAGGTTGTGATACTTCGAGAAGGTGCCCTCATAGAGTCCGACGCGAACCATCAGACCCAGGGCTGCACTCTTCGAAACACGTCCCCAGTCGGCAGCACTGCTCACCTGGTCGATGTCGGGAAGATATTCCTCGGCGAACTTCAGGTCGGCATAGCACTGCTGGATCACCTGCTCACGAGGCGTGCGAGCCATCTTGATGTCGGGATCGCTGGTAGAGTCGAATGCTTTCATGATCAGGGGCACATCGCCATATTTCTTCACAAGGTCGAAGAAATGGAAGGCACGGAAGAAGTAGGCTTCGGCCAACCAGCGGTTCTTCTGGGCTTCGGTGAGCGGGGCATTGCTGCCTTTCTCGATGATGTTGTTGCACACGAAGATTCTCTGATAGGCGTTGGTCCAGTCGCTGGAGGTGGCAGGCACGCTCCAGCTGCCGCTTGAGGTGGAGTTGGCGGCTGTTCCGATGACATCGTCGGCGCGGGTGTCGTGCGAGAATCCCGGAAGGTCAACATACAGCTTGTTGCAGGCGCCACGCAGGTCGGTCTCACTCTGCCAGAAGGTGTTGTCGGCGAGTGTGGTCTCGGGCAGTCGGTCCAGTTCGCAACTGGTGAGCGACATCATGCCGCATACTATGCCGGCTGCATATATTGATTTGAATATATATCGTTTCATATTATTTCTAAAACTCTTGATTCGTTACTCATGATTAAAACGTCAGGTTCACGCCGAACGACCATGTGCGGAAGAACGGATAGTAGTTGCGGCCTACATTGTTGCCCGATTCGGGGTCGAACACCTTCAGGATATCCGACTTTTCCCACACATCGTTACCGCTGACATAGACACGCAGCTTCTCGATGAAGCGCTTGGGAATGGGGATGGTATAGCCGACAGTGACATTCTTCAGACGGAGATAGGAAGCATCCTGCACCCACTTGTCGGAGGGCTGGAAGTTGAACATATCGCCGTTATAGTTGTAGAGGCGCGGCCAATATGCATCGGGGTTATCCTCGGTCCAGTAGTCGCGATGGATGGTCCAAGGCATCTGGTAGGTACGGCCGAAGGGTGCGATGGCCTCGGTGTCGATGAGCAGCTTGCGCTTGGCAACGCCCTGGAACATCACAGCCACGTCGAAGCCTTTCCACTTGGCAGAGAGATTCAGACCGTAGAGATAGCGTCCGTTGGTGTCGCCCAGATAGACGAGGTCGCCGTGGTTCTCCTTTGTGCCGTCGCCAGCACCCACCTGGTGGTTGATGGAACCGTCCTTGTCGGGCAACGTCAGGAACTTGACATCACCGGCGCCCACCTTGCCGTCGGAGAACGACTTGTAGCCAGGATGATCCTGCTTATATTGCTCGTACTCTTCCTTGCTCGACCAGTAGCCATCGGTGGTGTATCCCCAGATGGTGTTGAGAGGATAGCCTTCGATCAGCTGACGGGTACCGGCAGTAATCACGTCGGCTCCGTCGTATTCGACGAGTTCGTTCTTCGAGTCAGAAAGGTTGAATGCCACCTGATAGCTGAAGTCGCCGATGCGGTCGTTCCACTTGATCTCGAACTCCCATCCCCAGGTCTTCAGCTTGCCGATGTTGACGGCAGGCACGCCGATACCGATGGTGTGGGGCAGCTGCAGGTTGGAAAGCATATCGTTGTTGTATTTCCAATAGTAGTCGAACGAAGCGTTCAGACGGCTGTTGAACAGGCCGAGATCGACACCGACATTGGTGGTCTCGATGGTCTCCCAGGTCTTGTCCTTCGAAGCAAGCTGGCTCTGATAGTAGCTCTTTTCGGTGATGTAGGTGGTCGATTGGGAGATGGTAGGAATGTAGTCGTACAAACCGAGGACGGCACCGTTGCCAAGCTGTCCCCATGAGGCACGCAGCTTCAGGTTGCTCACCCAATCGAGTTTGAACCATGTCTCCTGATTCACACGCCAGGCAGCCGATACCGAGGGGAATGCCTTCCAACGCTTCTCGGGAGCCAGTCGCGACGAACCGTCGTAACGGATGTTGGCTTCAAGGAGATAACGCTCGGCGAAGTTGTAGTTGATACGACCGAAATACGACATCATCGACCAAGGTTGGATCAGGTCGCCCAGCGTGGTGTTGGATGCTTCAGAAGCATCGTAGTAGTTGAACGAATAGAAATCGTTGGAATTCATGTTCTTTGCCGTAGCATCGAACTGGTCCTTGCGATAATTCTCATAGCTCGTACCAGCGAGTACCTGGAAGTTATTCCGTCCGATTTCCAATGTATAGTTGGCAGTGGCCTCGAACTGGTCATGGTAGTCGTTGTTCTTCTGACGATAGAGCGAGTTGGGATTGTTGGTCTGCTGGCGGATGGTGGTGCCATCCATGGCGTACCATGCCAGCCAGTGACGCTCGGAACGCTGCGTGTAGTAACCTGCGCGACGGCTGGCACTCAGGTTCACGGTGAGACCCTTCACCAGATTCTTGATGGTCAGCTCGCCCTTGCCGATGAAGGCTTCGTAGAGCGACTTGTTGGTGCCACCATGCTTCAAGATGTCGATGGGGTTGACCTGAAGGTCGCCGCTATAGGGCTGGGCATCGTAGTTGGGTGTCTCTTCGGGCTGCCACATCAGCTGACGTGCACGTGCGCCATACATCGTGTTCAGGATACTGCCTGCGCCATTGGAGGGGGCGTTGTTCTTCTTCGACTGGTACTGCACGTTGATGCCCAGGCTGAGGTACTTGTTCAGCTCGGCATGTAACTTGGCATGGAGGTTCACACGGCTATTGTCGTTCTTGGCATATTTCAGCATACCATCCTTGTAGTAGTAGTTGCCGCTGACATGGTAGTTGATGTTCTTCGAGCCGCCGCTCACCGAGATGGAGTGATTGGTCTGACCGGCCCAGTCCCTCGTGCCTTCGTCCACCCAGTTGGTAGCCGTGAACTGCTCCCAACGTCCATTGCTGTTGTTGGGATAGTAGTTGAAGTTGGGGTTGGCCACCCAGGTGGTCTTTTCCTTATTCCACTCGTAGGAACCGCCTGCATTGTATCGGCCCAAGTTGAGCCACTGCTGCTCCTCCCATGCCGGAAGACGCTCGGGCATATTGCCCGGCACGTTGATGGCATAGTAGCCGCTGTAGGAAACTTTCGGACGGCCTTCGCTGCCGCTCTTGGTGGTGACGAGCACTACGCCTGCGGCTGCACGGGCACCGTAGATGGCACAGGCCGAAGCGTCCTTCAGCACCGAGATGCTCTCGATGTCGTCGGCGTTGAGCAGGGAGATGTCGCCCTCAATGCCATCAATCAGCACCAGCGCCGAGGTGGCATTTACCGACGAGAAACCACGAATACGCATACCGCTGGTCTCGCTGCCTGGCTCGCCGCTCGAACGGAGCACAGCCACACCCGGCATTTCGCCCTGCATGGCGCTGAGCACATCGCTCGATGGCTTGGCTGCGAGCTTGTCACCTTCGACGGCACTCACCGCACCCGAGAGGTTGACTTTCTTCTGGACGCCATAACCGATGACTACCACTTCGCTCAAAGTCTTGTCGTCCTCCTCAAGCAGAACCGTATCGCCAATTTTGGTGGCAAGGATCTCCTTAGTTGTGTAGCCGACGTACGAGAACGAAATGGTTGCACCCGCCTTGACGTTCTGGATCGCAAAGTTGCCGTCAACGTCGGAAACCACACCGTTCGCAGTGCCCTTCTCAAGCACACTGACGCCTATTAAAGGTTCGCGCGTAGAGGCATCGAGCACCTTGCCTCTGAAGGTTCGTGAACTTTGGGCATACAAGCCCACGTCCAAGAGGAACATAATGCAACCGATAACCATCAGTCGCATGAATTCCAATGATAATGTTTTTTGTCTCATACAGTAAAATAATAATTGGTGAACATGAATGTTGATGGTGCAAAAGTAGGGGTTTCTGCCAAACCAAACAAACATTTCACTACATCACGATTACTATCAACCATGACATCGACTACATCACGACTTTCTCATCGATTACAAAACGCATTGATTATCAGTCGGAATTTGTATCTCTGCACGAAAAAAAATTCCACATAAAACTTGTTTCCATAAAAAAATAGCTGTATCTTTGCACCGCGAAAAGACATTATTTATTTTAATCAGTAGTTTGAAATTGAAAAAGCTATTATTCCTGATGTTCCTCCTTGCCTCGGCATCGATGTCGGTCAAGGCAGAGACCCACTGGCAGCGCGTGGTGGTGAACTACACGCGTCAGCAATATCACTCCGGCAACCAGAACTGGCAGGCAGCGCAGAGCAAGGAGGGATGGATGTACTTTGCCAACAACAAGGGTCTATTGGAGTTCGATGGCAACACCTGGCAGACCTATCCCCTGCCCGGCAATGTGAAGGTGAGAGCCGTCAGGACCAGCGGAGATACCATCTACGTGGGAGCTTTGGGACAATTCGGGCGATTCACGCGCGATGACAAAGGACAGCTCAACTACCATCGTCTGTCGGAAAGTGTCGATAAGGCTGGGCAACTGAACATCTGGAACATCCACCAGATAGGGAAAGACATCTACTACCAGAGCGACAATGCCCTCTATGTCAACAGCAGCGATACGAAAATTGACTGCCCGCCCGGCATCAGCTATTCGACGGTGGTCTATAACAGGCTTTATGCCGTCGGTTCGCGAGGCACCTTTGTGCTTGTGGGCAATGAATTCCAGCAACTGAAAGGCATCGACATCAACCAGACTTCACGCATCGTCAGCATCCTTCCCTATCCACAGGGACAGCTGCTGCTCGTGAGCAGCGACCACGGCCTCTACCTCTATACCGACAACCATATCGAACCGTTCCACACAGCTGCCGACAGCCTGATTGCCCATTGCGGGCTCTCGACGGCTACTTATTTGGGCGACACCATCGCCTTAGGAACGATGCAGGACGGCGTGATACTGCTCGACCTCAAGCAGAACACTGCCGAACGATTGTCAATCACCCATGGCCTGCAGAACAAGACGGTGCTTTCGACCACCTTCGACCGCGACCAGAACCTGTGGCTCGGTCTCGACAACGGCATCGACTGCATCCCCATGAACTCGCCGCTGCGCTTCCTCAACAGCAGGCAATCGCCCATCGGCAGCGGCAATTGCAGCATCGAATACGAGGGACGCCTCTATCTCGGCACCAACCAGGGGCTCTACGAGATGAAGGGCAATGACATCCGATACGTGGAAGGGACCGACGGACAGGTTCTTTGCCTCGACACTGTTTGCGGACGGCTCTTCTGCGGCGGACGACGTTTCTTTCTCTCCTTTGATGGCGAACGCATCACCCGTTACACCACTCGCGGAGTGTGGGGGGTGCGCGCCATCGGCAATCGCAACGACGTACTGCTGACGGCTTCCTATTGGGGCCTGCGGTTGATGCGCCGACAGGGGCGCGACTGGGTGCTGGCCGAAGAGGTGAAAGGCACCAACATCTCTGCCAAGACCCTCTACATCGAGGACGGTCTGGAAGCCGTCTGGGCAGCGAACAAGGAGAAGGGCATCTTCCGGTTCACCCTCTCCGACGACCTGACGGAAGTGAAGAGCCAGCAATGCTACAATTCCGAACTTCTGCCCAAGGGAGACAACGTCTGCATCACGTGCTTCGACGGGGAGACCGTCGTAGCCTCGCGCCAAGGATTGCTGCGCTACGACGCCGCCCACGACGCGCTGGTGCCTTTCACGGCACTCGAAGACCGCCTGGAAGGGCATGTTGCCTACACCTACCTGCTGCAGAATGCCAATGGCGACATCTGGTATGCAGCCGATGGCACGCTCCACCTGGTCAGGGGGGCGCACAACTATGGGTATCTGAACGACTGGCTGATGGAGGATTTCGAAAGTGTCAGTCTGGCAGGCGACAAGGCAATCATTGGCACCGAAGAGGGGTTTGCCTCGCTCGACCTGCACAATCCCGCCCTTCGGCCATCGCCTATCGAACCCTATATCCGCCGCGTTTACATCGGCAACAATGCCGACACGCTCTACTACAGCCACCAATGCCCCGCTGACATCCGTTGGGGCGACAACTCCCTGCGCATCGAATACAGTGTCAGCAATTACGACCCCGCGCAGTCGGTGCTCTACAGCTATTGGTTAGAGAAGCGGAGGACAGGCTTGCCGTATGCCGGCATGGGAACAAGCGAGGGCAACTGGAGCCCGTATTCCCGTCGCAGCATCAAGGAATACACCAATTTAGACGAAGGCAGCTACACGTTCCATCTGCGCGTCATCTCGTCGTGCAATGAGCGTCCTGTCGAAACCTCCTTCCGTTTCAACATTCTGCCTCCCTGGTACCGCTCGTGGTGGGCTTATCTGTTCTATGTACTGCTGTTTGCAGCCATCTGCTACGAACCCTACCGACGTCTGAAGAAGAAACGCCAGCGACTGATTGCGCAAAAGGATGAACAGATTCACGAACAGGAGGAGCAGATACTGGAGCAGGAGGAAAAGATAGCCATCCTGCGCGAGGAAAAACTGGAGATAGAACTGCGCTCGAAGCAGGACGAGCTGGTGCGTTCGCGGATGAACATCGTGCGCAAGAATGAGATGCTGCAGGAAATCAAGAAGACGGCCGTCAGCCTCAACAAGTCGCTCAGTGAAGAGAACCTGCCGGCCTCCAAGCAGCGCATTATCCGCCTGATCGGGCAGATCGACACCAACATCAGCCACGACAACGACCTCGACGCGTTCCACGACTCGTTCGACGCCGTGCATCACAAATTCCTGCAGACGCTGAGCAAACGCTATCCCGACCTTTCGCACAAGGAGATGATGCTCTGCGCATATATCCGCATGGGACTGCAGTCGAAGGAGATTGCACCACTCCAGAACATCTCGACGCGAGGCATCGAAATCAGCCGCTATCGCATTCGCCAGAAACTCGGGCTCGACAAAAGTGCCAGCCTCACTGAATTTCTGATGCACCTCGATGTGCCCGACACTGACACGCAAAATTGACAATTGCAATTGGTCTTTTGACGCAAAATTGTTAATTGTTAATTATTAATTGTTAATTGTTAATTGTTAATTATTAATTATTATACCATTATATTTAAATAATGTGTATCTTTGCGCCATGAATTTTAGTGAATTAGGATTGGATCAGGGCGTGATGGATGCCCTCGAATATATGAATTATGGCCAATGTACCCCTGTGCAGGAGAAGGCCATCCCCCCAGTGCTCAATGGTGATGATGTGATTGCCGTGGCACAAACGGGCACAGGCAAGACGGCTGCCTACCTGCTGCCCATTCTTTCGAACCTGAACCGCTACCGTTATCCCACCGACGCCATCAACTGCGTCATCATGGCACCGACACGCGAACTGGCGCAGCAGATCGACCAGCAGATGCAAGGGTTCTCCTACTTTGTCGATGCCTCGTCGGTAGCCGTCTATGGTGGTGGTGAAGGCACCGATTTTGCCGCCCAGGAACGCGGCCTTCGACAAGGGGCTGATGTGGTGATAGCCACGCCTGGACGGCTCCTTTCGCACATCAATCTGGGCTACGTCGATCTGTCGCAGGTCTCGTTCTTCGTGCTCGACGAGGCCGACCGTATGCTCGACATGGGCTTCTACGACGACATCATGGCCATCAACAAGCTGCTGCCCGACGACTGCCAAAAGATACTCTACAGCGCCACGATGCCGCCCAAGATACAGCAACTCGCCGAGAAGATACTGTGGAACCCCGTGATGGTAAGAATTGCCATCTCGAAGCCCGCCGAAAAGATCCACCAGCAGTGCTGCATCTGCCATCAGGCCCAGAAGACGCCCATGCTCATCCGCTTCCTGAAGAAGTTCTACGGCGGGCGCGAGGATGGATTCGTGAAGGACGAACTGCTCCATAACCCCGAACGGCGCGTAGTGGTCTTCGTGAGCCGAAAGGCCGACGTGCGCGACGTGGTGCTTGGGCTGCGAAAGAAAGGTTTCCAGGTGGCAGCCATGCACAGCGACCTGGAGCAGAAGGACCGCGACGAGGTGATGAACGCTTTTCGAGCAGGTCGCACCAACATCATCGTAGCCACCGACATCGTCTCGCGCGGCATCGACATCAGCGGCATTGCACTGGTCATCAACTACGACATGCCGCACGACCTGGAGGACTACGTGCACCGCATCGGACGCACCGCACGCGCCGACCGCGACGGCGAGAGCCTCACCTTAGTGAGCTGTGACGACCGGCGCGACCTACGAAAGCTTGCAGCCCTCGAGAAATTCATCGACAAGACCATGGTGCGCATCGCCGTGCCCGACGAACTGGGCGGGTGCGACTACCAGAAGGACAAACAAACAACATTCAAGAACAAACGCAACAGCAATGAAGACAAAAGCCAGCCTCGCCACAAGAGTGGCAATCGTCATCGCCGCCATCATTCTCCCCGGCATACTGCCGACACAGGCAGCGCCAGCCCGAAGGCAACCGATCACAGTGATTCAGCCTGACGGCTCGACACTCACCGTGCGCCTGCACGGCGACGAATGGTGCCATTGGACAACCGACCTCAATGACAATCTGCTGATTCAGGACGAACAAGGGTATTACCGCATCGCCAATGCTGCCCAGACAGCCGCATGGGAAAGCGAAAAAGCCCAACAGTTGCAGCGTCGCGACGAGGTCAACGCTGCACGCTTTGCACGTCTGCAGAACAACCGTATCCGCGCGGCAAGGCTCTCCCAACAGGCCGACAGCATTGCCGCCGACACCATCGCATACGACCCTGACTCATTGGTGTGCGACAGCATACTCCCCTCGCACTTCGGATTCCCCTCCAAGGGCAAGGTGCGCGGGCTCGCTGTGCTCGTGGAGTTTCAGGATGTACGCTTCACCATCGACGATCCCCATCAGACCTACACCGACATGCTGACCAAGGATGGTTTTGACCGCCCCCGCTACGAAGGCAGCAAATACAGTCACATCGGTTCGGCCCACGACTACTTCTACCAGAACTCCTGCGGACAGTTCGACCCGCAGTTCGACGTCTATGGTCCCATCCTGCTCAAGGACAGCGTCAAATACTACGGCAGGAACGATGACCGCTATGCATGGCAGATGTTCACCGAGGCATGCAACTACCTCAATGACAGCCTCGATGTCGATTTCAGCAACTATGACTCCGATGCAGACGGCATCATCGACTTCGTCTTTGCCTTCTATGCCGGGCAGGGGGAAAACAGCACCAGCATATCGAGCGACATCTGGCCTCATGCCTGGGATGTCGTCTCGGCTTCGGGCGGCAAGACGTTCCGCTACGACGGCAAGCTGCTGAAGGACTATGCCTGCTCCAACGAACTGTACAACGGATATTTGGACGGTGTGGGCACCTTCTGTCACGAGTTCACCCACGTGTTAGGATTGCCCGACATCTACAATACGAGCGGCGACTGGACTTCGACCTGCACGCCCTGCGGCTACGACCTGCTCGACGAGGGCTGTTACAACTGGGCCAGCTATGTCCCTGCAGGCATGAGTGCCTACGAACGCTACGAACTGGGATGGCTCACACCGACAGTCCTCTCGGAACAAAAGACTGACACGCTGATGCACCTTGCCACAAGCAACCAGGCCTTCATCGTGCCTGTCACCGAGGGCCTCGACGACCCTCGCGAAGGCGAATACTACCTCTTCGAAAATCGCCAACTCACAAGTTGGGACCAATACATTCCGGGTCATGGTATGCTCGTCTGGCACATCGACTACAACCGCTCCATCTGGACAAGGAATTCGCCCAACAACTGGGCCAACCACCAATGCATCGACCTCATCGAGGCCGGAGGGAAGAAGCGGTCGGGCAGCTTCTACATCCAGGACGACAGCACACCATTCCCCGGCTCGGATGAAGTCACGGCCTTCACCGACGACACCACCCCAGCATTCAGAGGATGGACCCGACCGGGCAACAACAACGCTTCGCTGACCGTTCTGCTTGAGAAGCCCATCTCGAACATCCAGGAATTAGAATACATCGATGAAACAGGTGCCCAGTTGGGCCCCGACATCATCACCTTCGACTTCCGCACGGATCCTCCATCTGCCATCCAGGCAATCGAAATTGACGCTGCGCCATCGGCAGCCCACACAGCCAAATCATACGTGAACGGACAGCTACTGATCCAGACCGAACACGGCACATTCGATGCGATGGGGCGGCGCAAATAAGCCACGCCTAACAACTAAATGAAAGTGGCTCAACGAGGCATTGATTCCCGTTGAGCCACTTTCGTTATGATTCATTTGTTATATCTTCCCTTTTCCGGCATTACAAGAGCCATGCAGAACTAAAGAACCAATCCCGGAATGAAACCTGTGAAGATGGTCAGGGCCAAAATGCCTACGCGAATCAAAGTGGGATCTACGTCAAAATACTCGGCCACTCCAGCACATACACCAAACAATTTCTTGTCGTTAGACGATCTTGTCAATTTCTTATCCATAATAATATAGTTTTAGTTGTTCTATTTTACTGGTGCAAAGACAATGCCTTTTCCCAAACAACGTATAATTTGACAACGTTGTCAATCGCGATGCAGATGGATATAAAGATGCGCTAAAGGTCTGCCGGTGTCGAAGTTGCATTTTTTGGGTTTATTTCAGTGCCAATCAATCCATCGGCTGACATCCACGCTGTCCTTGTAGAGCGGGGCAATACTGATGTCGCGCGTATCGATGCTGTCATTTCCGAGCAGGAACTTTTCGATGAAGGCTTCCACTTCGGGGAACTGCGATTCGGGCAACTGGCAATGACCGTGACCATCGACGATGGAATAGCCGATGCGGTCTTCTATACCGAACTGTTTCCATACTTCGCGTGCAGCATTGACCGACACGTAGGCCGAAGGATCGGCGAGCCACTTGAAGTCGGGATTGCCCAACATCAGGAAAGCTCGCGGACAGATGAGGGCACAGAGTTCGTGATGGTCGTAGGGTAATTGATAGACGCTATCGCCATGGAAGTTCTCCTTCAAGCTTTCGAGGAACCAATGGTAATCGGTTCGGTCAAGATCTTCGACACCCTCCAGTTCGTGCGAGACACGCCAGGCGGCAGCGCCACCCCCACCCGGTTCCTGGGCAATGGTGAGGGCGACACGTTCGTCGAAAGCGCCACAGAAGAGCGCCATCTTGCCAGCGTAGGAGCAGCCCGTCACGCCAATGTGCCGCGTATCAATCCTTGTCACCTCGGGGCCAAGCTGTTGCAAACCGTCGATGAGGCGACTCAAGCCCCATGCCCATTCGCTGTAGGCTCCGTTGTCAATCAGTTCGGGATAGAGACGTACGAAATTGTATTTTGTGCGGTCGGTCTCTCCACGGAACTGCGAATAGCCGTTCACCTGACGCTCATTATAGGTCATCATGGCAATGGGACGAACCTCGAAAATCGAGCGAGGCAATGAGATGTGGCTCGTACCAATCATCAGCGGATAGGGAGCTTCACCCATCTGGGGATAAGTGATTGCAGAAGTCAGAGTAAGCGTCTCTCCTCCCACCGTCACATCGACGATGAGCGTATCGCCCACCATGCGCGCTTTTACCTGACTCGGATCGACAGCGGGTTTTGTGCCAATCTCGTAGTGCTGTATCTCCTTGGCGATTTCAGCACGACGTTTCGCCCACGATGCGAAATCGGTGACACGTCCCGAACCATCGCTCCAAGCCAACGGGTCGGTAAGGCTCGTGACACGGGGAAGCGCATCACGCTCGGGCAGCACAGGGTCAGCAAATGCTGCTCCCGTATTTTCTACGTCATAGACCAAAGGAATAGGCGCATCGTGATGCACAGAACAGGCTGACATGGCCAGCAATGCCATGATTGTGATAACGGGCTTCTTCATAAGCAACTTATTATTAATTTCTCAGCTTGTCGATAACAAAACGATGTTTGGGGTCGCTTCGCTCTGCTCTGCGACCATTGAAGCGATATGTCGTCACGCCCCGTGGAACAGATATTCCTTCTCAATGTCGGCGGTGAGCCGCGTGAGGAGCCTCAGTTCGAGGTGCTCTGCTACTTCGAGGGCGCGGCGCAGGACGCGATTGGAGAAGCGGAGCAGCTGGTCGTGCGCCTCCATGGGGCACTCCTTGTAGAGCTTGAGGTATTCGGCCTCCATCTCACGCTGGCGCTGGTCGTTCTCAGCCTCCAAGCGGGCGTATGCTGCCTTGATGATGGGGGCATAGCGATTGTAGTTGACCATGCCGAGGGTCATCACCCTGCGGAACTTCCAGTAGGCGGACTTGTCGTCGGCATGACCCACGCTGCCCGTCGTATAGGGCTTTGGCCAGCTGGTCACGCCCTGATAGAGGGTGCAGTTGTCCCCGATGACGGCGGTTTCTCCGATGACGACGCCGGTGCCGTGGTCGATGAAAAGTCCCCGGCCGATCTCAGCCGCCGGGTGGATCTCGATGCCGGTCAGGAACTTGGCAAACTGGGACACAGCCCGGGCAGGCATGACCCAGCCCTTTTTCTGCAGACCGTGGGCGGCGCGGTACATGAGGACGGCGTGAAATCCCGAATAGAGCAGCGCGACCTCGGCCTTGCTGACGGCGGCGGGGTCCCGGTCCATGATGGAATCCAGCTCGTCGGACAGCTCCTGCAGCTCCCGGTATATGCCCTTTGCGACAGGGGTCTTCAGATGAACGGTGATTTGCTTTTTCGACATGACAGTCACCTCAGAGAACGGCGGAAAC
>CAJOLH010000049.1 GCA_905235375.1 uncultured Bacteroidales bacterium | reverse complement strand
CCTGCTATCACCTCTCCACCATGCCCTGAGCAAGAGGAAGATGATGCGGAAGACTATGACGATGATAACAATGCTTCCAAAATCACTCATAAATCATACGTTCTACGAAGTGAAGATCTACTTTATGCATAAAAAACAGTTACCATCGAGTAAGAGCAAATTAGAGTGATCTTGTTTAAAGTAAATTCCAATTTATGAAAATAGTCACATAGCATTATTCTGTAAGGACTTGGAACGGATGCGCCAATTCTTCATCGAACATTTTTATGCTCAGAGTAACGAACAGTACATCAATCCACGGACAGGACTGCACACGTACATCCTAACTTTCCATGACGGCGGCGCAAGGTTGGAACTGATGTCTCGCCCCGACACGATAGCCGCTGACCTGTCAAAGCTGAACATCGGATTCATACACGTCTCATTTGCCGTGAACAGTAAGGAGAACGTCGATGCCAAGACAGAGGAACTGCGCTGTGCCGGTTTCACCGTGACAAGCGGCCCGCGCACCACGGGCGATGGTTATTATGAGAGTTGTATCCTTGGTCCGGAGGGCATACAGATAGAGTTGACGGTTTAATGCTGAGTTTTTTGACAAAAAGAAGATAAGAAAATCGTATTACTGATGATACTTTGCGCCCCGATGTACGTGGGAGCGCAGACGTTGACTTTAACCGACAATGAACTGCTGGATAATCTGTGAACTCAGGTGACTCAGCATTTCTTCCGTTCTGGATACAGGAAATCAAGGGACGCAACCACATCAACGACCATTGGACGTCGTCTTGTAATAGAGAAAATCATTCGTTAGTTGTGCATCTGCAAAAGTAATCAAATAATAGAAGTCTCAAAATGAAAAAAGTTATTGTAATTTCTACGAGCCTGCGTCGTGGCTCAAACAAGAAGCATACGAACTGGGCAGTAAAATCAAATGAGCAAGTTCTATGGTTTGAAGGCTATTTAATATGATTAAAAAATACTTCATATACATTTTAGGACTGTATTTTGTCGCCTTCGGGGTGGCTATGATTCTTTTGTCAGGACTGGGGTCATCGCCCATATCGTCGTGGGCTTACGTGATGAGCCTGAACACGTCCATGTCCGTCGGCTTTTATTCCTTCCTGATGAATGCGTCGTTAATTGTCGGACAGTATTTGGTGCTGCGGCACCATGGACTGAGGAAGGAACTGCTGAACATTGGCCTTCAGATACCGTTCTCGTTCTTGTTTGGAGCATTTATCGACGCAAACATGTACCTGCTCGGAAGGGTTTGTGCTCCTGAAATCATCACTGGCTTTGTAAGTTTGCCATCAGCCCTATATCTTGTTCAGATGATTTATCTGCTGGCAGGAATATTCGTACTGAGTGTCGGAGTGTTGCTGGAGGTCAGGCCGCAGGTGACCATGATGAGTGGTGAGGCCTACGTCTTCTATGTCTGCCGTCGTTGGAAGAAAGAATTCGGCAAGATCAAGATATGGTTCGACTGCTCATTAGTAGTGCTTGCACTTGTCTTTGCCATTGGATTCGCCCTGTATAATGACGCTTCCGTGACAGATTCAATCCTCATTGTAGCGAGGGAAGGCACACTGCTTTCAGCCCTGTTGACTGGATATTTCGTGAAGATACTCTCACATCATGCACAAAGGCTTGACAAGTTCTTGTTTAGTTGTCTTCCCATCCCCGGCTGAAGACTACAGCAACGAGACACTTGACTTTAATCGTGACCTCATCCGTAATCCTGAAGCAACGTTCTCCTGCAAAGTTGAGGTCAACTCCTTGATAGAGGATGGCATCTGTGACGGTGACATTGCCGTCATAAACCGTTCCATCGAGCAAAGAGTCATAAAGTGAACAAACACTTAGTCATCGAGAAATTTCTGATAGATTTGCCAAGAAGTTATAGTGTCTTCTTCGGAAAAGTTATCAGTGAAGAAAGTTGCATGGCATTTATTTTTGAAGGGCGTCCAATTACCGCATATTTTACCATCGTATGCAATAACAGGCTGGAAGATTCCACTGTTGTTATGGGCACGGTGTCTATGCTCAGAAGGAAGAACCATGTCACGGCTCTTGTAACTGATTAGATATTCATCGTAGGGAGGAATAAGTATAAATTTTCCTTTCCTGAAGCCTCGTGTTCGGCAATCGTCAGTCAGATAGAAATCCCGTCCTTTATATCTCACTAAATGAATTTTATCACCCAAAAGTGCTATACCCTTACGGCAGTCGCTGATATTCAGACCTGACCACCACATAAAATCCTCTAAGGTTGCTGGTTGACGGCTTTGGAAATATTTATGTGTGATACGCGATAATGCTTCGTCCTTGTCCATCTTTGCATTCAGCTTAACCTTGGCAGATGCAAGTGAATAAGTTGCCTTCATGGGCAGCAGCTCACCGCTACAAAGTATTCCTGAAATTTCTGCCATACGCAAGTGATATGACAGAAGGTGATCATTCATCTGTATATCACGCTCTTCCAAAGCCTGAACAAAGTCTTCCTTTGTTGCACTTCCCTTATCGGCTGCTGTCTGGGCAAGGATGTCACTAACGCGCCTGATTTCTTCATCTGGAATAATGATACCATTGCTGCACAACCATCCATTTGTAATTGCTTTCACTTTGGATGCACAGAGGTCTATCATCATCCAATAGTCCTCGGCGGCTATGAGTTGCCAAGTGCCACGCATAAGGTGAATACGGATAATTTTCCCCTCATCAAAAGCTTTCTTGAAAGCCTTATGTGAGGGCTTTTTTGTTCGCATAGCGACAGCCCAGCGCATCATACGGTATTCCTGCGCTTGTATGGCTCCCATGTAACTGACCAATTCGGAAGTGTCTGAGAACTGCGGTGTTATAAGCTGTTGGTTGAGAAGTCTTAGAGTTGCTGGATTCATAGGAGTTCTTTTATTTGAGATTGCAAAGTTACAATTTTTTATGACAAGTTAATATAATATATTCGAAAATTGGATTATATTTAATGATTAGCAAATAAAATATTGATTTTTGTAATGCAAGTTGCTGATATTCTTCTTATCTTTGCACTCGAAACATATGCAATGACGTGTGATAGGAGGAAATGTGACTAACGACGTGGAAGATGGAATATAATACAATTGGAACATAAAGATCCACTGAGAAATCTTTATGTTCCAATTGGAATTTATATAGTTAAGTATGGGTTTAACGAATAGTAACCTTGTGTGACGATGCACCCTGACGGACAATATAGATGCCTGACTTCAATCCATTGAGGTTGCAGCCCACATAGCGTCCATCAACCGTGAAGACAGAAGCCTTAGCTTGTTCTGCGGATGAACAAATCGCAATATCCGTGTCATCCGATGAACTGAGCGACTTGATGAGGATGTAGTCGAAGTACCATTTCTGAGCCAGTGAATAGAGCCGGATGGTATGCTTGCCTGGCGTCAATCGCACATTGTAGAGCGGATAGCCGAAACTACTCTCATAAGTGTCGATGTAATGATTCTGGTTGACATCCTTGATGCTTTCAGCACTGGAGGCATTGGGAAGGATATAAACGATTTGCGGGTCAGGGTTGGGTTTAGTCCATTGAGATGGTGTGGCATAACCGTCATCCCACACACGTTGCATCCATTCACGCTGCCCTTCGGCAAGTCCATCATCGCCTCCAAGAGATGCCCAGAAGTTATCGCCGAAAAGCTCAGAGGGGTGAACGATGGTTGGCAGCTTGTCCTGGTTGCTGACGAGCATCTGTCCGTCGAGCATTACCTGAGCACAAGCACTGTAGTAGCCTACCCAGCTGGCTCCATCGGGTAATGACTCAACTTGAACATAATCGGGATTGATGCCAGGCCGATCATTACTATTGCGATCGATGTTGATACGCCATACGGTATGTGGTGACGAAGCACTGAGGTCGATAGAAGCTTCGGTCTCTTGTTCTACTTCGAAGTCGTAGTCAAACCAGCATCCCCACCAGTTGCGTGCTTCCTCGAAAGAGATTCTGCCGTTCACGGCATTTCCGCCACCATAAGAGTCATGCCAGAAGGATCCCATTCCGAAGAGGTAACGTCCATTGCTGGCAGATTCGAGATTATGAATGGCTATGTCATTCTGACTGTCATACTCTCCGAAGCCATAACCCTTGCCAAGATAATATCCATAGTCAGGACCTCCGTCAACGTTAACGTCATCTGACCAGCGATTGGTGTACCATGTCTCGCCCTTGTTGCCTGGATTGAAGTCTTCTGCTTCCAACTTTACACTGTCGCCCTTCTTCAAAACCGGAATTGTCTGTGGTTCGGGATCATCTGGAGTCACAGGATCATCGGGTATTTCAGGCACTTCAGAGGCTGGGAAGAACTGGAACTTAGCCATCATTCCACTTGGAGTATTGGCGTTCTGCAGGTAGATCATGAAGCGGACATTATGATTCCAATCGCTGGGAGCATACTTCTTCAGGTCAAGACAGAAGCCCTCGGGACAGAGGAAGTCAACCTCAACAGCACCTGCCTCGCGCTTGTCACCATAGTTGAAGCCGTCTGGCATTGATTCGTGGGCTGAATTATACTGTCCGTTCACAGGGTCGTAGAATACTCTTGCCTGTGTGTATGACTGTGAAAAGCCGGAACCTACACCATAATCTACACGTATGTAGAGGGCACTGTTGACATCAAGTGTACCCATCTTTTGACCTGTGAGCATTCCCTTGACGAGCACAAGGTCGGGCACCTTCTCATAGTCGGCGGCGACAGCAATGACCGAAGCGTTCTTGCTCGTTCCTACCCAACCTGTAGAAGTTTTGCGATCCCATTGGCACCAAGTATTCGGGTCTTCCCAACGTCCCATGAACCAGCGGCTCTGATGGTGCACATAGCCCTTGAGTGGCTCCACTTCTTCAACGGGTTGTTCTGCTGTTTCACCTTCAGATTCTTCATCTGCATCGAAGAACAGGAAGACAATCTGATTCGCATCGAGGGTAAGCGTAAGACTATATTCGTTGGATGTTACCGACTTTGCCTGTTCTGAATAGAGGGTACCGTCGGCTGAATGTGTACCATCGATGATGTACTTCGTGACCTGAGCAGAAGCAAAAGGCAGATTGTTGATGATAATCGGTTGACGCACCTGCGAAGAGTTGTCGTTAAATAGTGCAATGCACATACGCTTATTTCCGTCGATGCTTACCAGACTACCAACACCACTCATGCCACCTTGTGAAGTAATGCAGTCGAGTGCCATACGATTGTAGAGATAAAGCGCCCAGTAAAGCTGAGTCTTCACGCCATCGGCGGTGATAAGTCCGAGATTATCAGGTGCCGAATTATCGTCGTAAAGTTGTCCGATACCAATCTTTGTAACGTCACTATACTTCTGAGACTCCTTAGCCACTTTCATGAACTCCACGGCACCCAGTTCATTATATGTGCGATTATCGTTAAATCCATAGGCAGTGAACTCGGGTATATAGCTATCGAGATAGTAAGTCCACCACTGGTAGCGCATACCCTCGGAGTCACTCATACCCTGAAGAAAAGTTGAGGTGTCTTTGACACGTCCCTCCTGGCTATAGCCAACGTATGAACAAGTGAGACCATCTACGCGTCCACCCTGATCTTGGCAGCATCCGAGCAATGGGTAAAGCCAGAAGTCATGATTGGGCAGCCAATAAGTGTTGGTAGCATAGGTTGCTGAGGGAACAGCTTGAGAAGCGCAACCTTCCTGCACACCACGCGAAGCAGCACCCATTATCTGCATATAGGATTTGTTTTGTTGCCAATCTGGATTCATTTCGTTCTGAGGAATCTCCAAAAGTTCCCAGATGGGCTTAACGTCATAATAATCCTTAATGACAGAAGCAAAGTTCTTCATCAGGTTCTTGAACTTTGGCTGTTCGCTCGCAATGGGATTGTTAAAGTCGGCCGAACCGTCCTCTTTACGCTTGTGGTAAGTCCAATCCTGCGGGAAGGTGACCGCATAGAGAGGAATAGCTCCAGTTTGTGCGATAATCTGAGCCACTTCGCCGGCACGTACCAGATTAAGGTTGTCGCCAGTCTGGTCAGGCACCTGTTGCTGCGTATAAAGCTTGCCTGGTGACTCTTCTCCAAAACCTGTATAAACGCGGATGAAAGATAGTTGCAGGTCGTTCAGCGCTTCTTGATTGTTGCGAAGTGTACTGATTGTGTTATTCACGGAGATTGTAGTACCGAAGCGTTTCATTAGTGGTTGAGCCACTTGTTTTCCCGCATCAATCTCCAAAGGTTGCGACATGACATTACCTGTAAATGCCAACATCACAGATACAATGAATAGATAAGGTTTATTACACATAATAAGAAAAAGATATTAGATAAGAAATGAAAAGTTAATTGTAAATATACATCTATTTGTTTTCGAATGTCGAAATGAACGTTGCAAAGATAAATTGTTTTTAAACTATGAAAGAGGTGATTTGTTCATTTGATAAGGTGAATTGTTCGCTTAGGTTAAAACTACGATATTTTTATAAATATATACGATGTTTTTTATAATAAAAACAAAAGTAGGGTCCAAGTCAAACCGACAGTGGACCCTATTTACTTTCTTTAGTGCGATTAAAAGTTTGTACTATTCTTTCTTTCCGTTTATCTCAATAATTTTACATTGTTTCACTACTACAATGTCGTATTCCTCCGAGAATCCAAGAACGTTGCCCTCCATTATCACTTTGTCTTTTTTCGATACCTTACGCAGCTTCAGATAGTCGCTGAAAGGTAATACACAGAGCACACGTCCAGAGACATCCTCTGTCTCTGATAATTCAACGGAAGGCAGTGCATAGACATCAGGACCTACATAGGTGGCAATGCCACTGATTTTCATTTTCTTTTTGTAAGGGTCTGCCTTACCTTGCTTAAAGGCGTCGTAGAGCACCTTTGCTTCAATCATGTTTGTTTCAATCTTTGTTTTCGTTTGCGCAAATGCTGTGGTGGTTACCATGACCGCCACAAGCACTACAATTAAACTAACAATGCCTTTTCCCAAATGCTCATAGAGCCAGTTTAAGGTCTTTTTCATATTTTTTTGCGTTTATTTTTATGATGGTGCAAAGGTACAATGTTTTTAGCAATTCTACATTATCTATTTAAAGATAAAAATGTTCAAAATCAAAGATTATTAAGCACCAGGCTCCTAAGTAGTGTTTAAATCATACGCGCAAGCAGGCCAATAAGTGCCATGTGGACAGGATAGTAATAGTAAAAGAATTTCCCAAGCCAGCGACAACTCCCTCGCTGTCCATTATACATAGATAGCAATGGAACTACCAACCAGCAAGCCATGTGAATCATACCATAGGTCGGGTTATTGAAGATGAAGAAGGCGACGGCATAAAGCGTAATGATCAGCATCATCCAAAGCATCTGCTTGTAGAAATTGTCACGGTTACGCCCCATCATGAGTATTGCCAATGGTGCTGCACAACTCCAATCAGACGTGAATGTGAGCAGACACGCCAGTAAGGTAATGGCAATCTTCAGCCAGGGTGACAGATGTTCCATATCCCATACCTTCAGTAGTATGAGTCCCCACATCAGTGGCCAAATAATGCTTGTTGCATTGAAGAGCAAAGTGTTGAATGGATTAAAGCTCGACATATTGAAGTAGCAGAAAGCAAAATGACTCACTACTGCCAGTAACAGCAGTCGGCGCAGATAACGTCGAAAACTGTGAGTGTGATAATATCCTTCTGTCACAAAGAATATCATTATCGGAGCCGTAAGTCTTCCGATGATGTGCAGACAAATCTGAAGCGGAGTCTCTGCCTGTTCGTAGGTCTCAATTCCAACCCATGCGAGATGATCGATCGTCATAGCGATGATGGCAATGACTTTCAAAGCATTTCCACTTAATCCTTTAGATAATAAGTATGTTGCCAAAGTAATTGATTGTTGGTGTTAAATTAAATATGAATACCGAATTTAGGGGAAAGAATAGACGAGTCCATACTTCTCGTGGAGTTGTCGCAATGAGCCGTCATTCTTCTTTCGTCGTATCAGGTTGTTGACCATTTGAAGTAGGTCATCCTGCTTTTTCTGCATCAGCACTCCAATCTCGCCATGGGTGAATGGGCTATTGAGTAAAGGAGCAGCCAGTCGGCTGTCGGTCTGTACATAGTAGGGAGCTTCAGTGATTTCTGTAATCATAATGTCGGCCTCTCCTTCCGCAATGAGCGAAGGTATCTCCTCGTTTTTCTGATGAACGATGATTGTGGCTTGAGTGAGGTTCTCGTTGGCAAATTTTTCGTTCAAGCCACCCGGATTGACCATCACACGCACTTCAGGTTTGTCGATGTCAGTCAATGACTGGTAAAGCGTAGCATCTTCTGTTCGGCAAAGGATGGTCTTACCATTGCACAGATAACCTTCACTCATATCCATGATTTCGCGACGCGCATCAGTAATTGTGATGCCACCGATAGCAAGATCGAACTTCTGAGGCTCAGTTATTACGTCGACAGTGAGTGTGGGCCATGAAGTTGGTGCGAAACCTACCTTGACACCAAGGTAATCGGCGATTGATTGAGCCATCTCGATGCCAAAACCCCAATATTCGCCTGTCGTTGGCTCAAGGTATGAAAGTGGTCGGTAGTCTCCTGTTGTGCCGAAACAGATATTGCCTCGTTCAACGATTTCTGACACTTTGCCCTCGATAGGAATGTCAGTATAAGTGGAAAGAATGAAAGCAGAATACTGGAGATTCTCCTTGCCGAAACGAAGGGCGCTGCGCAACGAGTCTTCGGGGAAAAGACGCGAGCTATCAAAATAATATAGTCCATCCTCACTGTTGTACCATCCTCCCACGTAGCCATCGTGCTCCAAGGCATGACGAACTACCATGTCGAGTTTGTCACGCGAATGACTGCCTTGTGTGGCAGCATAACTCACGGATATTCCTTCTGTGGGTTTGGTCATTGTGCGAACATCGAGCGTGAAGCCGTAGGGGTGACTTTGGCTGAACGTCCAAACTTGATCGGCAATCTTTGTAATGTTACTTAGTTCGTTGACATTCTCCTTGTTGGACGAACAAGAGGTAAATCCAGTTGTCCCACAAATGGCGAGAATGGCAATCAGCAAGAATAATTTCTTTTTTTTCATTAGGTTATTTGTTAATTACGAGTCTTACTTCGTAGATCTCGCCAATCTGCTTGCGAGGCTTGGCAACGAACTTCACTCGAACCTGCTGCTTGCCTTGCAGAAGTTCGGCTGGGATTGGATATGTTTCGTACTTGAATTCAGAGATGCGATACTTGCCCGTATTGTTCACTTCTTTCACAAGGATGTCATCAATCAGGATGTCGAATTCATGGCTCTTCCACTCTCCTACTCCCCAATACATGAGGCGAAGGTTGAGGTCGGTGCGTCCGTTGGTCTGCATCAGATAACTGAAATAATGTCCATTGCGTGCATCACGATAGAATACGTCGTTCGAATTGCCTACATACGAGTCGTCGGTCTCCATTCGATGATCGGTCTCGGGCTGCTGTTCACCAGGCTGTACTTTATCCACGGTACGCAACTCGAGTTCCTGTCGTTCCTGTTCCTGTCGGGCCAAGCCTTCGAGATAACCCTTGTAACTGTTCTCCGAAAGGGCAAGCCAGTAGATCATATAGCGCGAGTCGTGAATCTCGAAGAAGGGCATAATCTCATTGCGAATGGGATTCTCCATACGGGTAGAAAGCGTGAAATGGAGTGGCTTGCCTTCGATGGGCAGCAACTGGTCAGCGATGGCATTGATGTCGTTGTTGATGAGGATGGGAGCCTCGTTGATTGGTAGTTTCTTGCCACTGGCATATTGTCCGAAGCGGCTGTCATCAGCAATAAGATGTGCCAGGTCCTCGGTACCCGTCTTCATGCCAAGGAGAATGGGACCGTGCATCAAAGCAATATATTGCGGCACATTGGGCAAATACTTGATGCTGTTGTGCATCGGGAAAGAAATGTCGATGACGTCACCCGCTTTCCATTTACGGTCAAGACTGACGTATGACGATTGACCGGTGATGATGTTCACAGGTTCACCATTCACCTTGACCGAGAACTGTCCTGGCTTTACCCAACCAGGGAAACGAACCAACAATGGGAATGCCACTCCACCATCCTTCTTCGAAAATTTTGGAGTCTTCACTATGGTGATACGACTCGTTTCGGTATATGGGAAACCTGTTTCCTGTCGAATAAAGATGCCCCTTTCCTTCCAGTTGAGTTCGGAGGCGACAAAGAGATTCACAAAGAGGGCATTACCTACATGGGTGTAGATAAACTGTCCATATTTGCCATGGTTCTCCATACCTGTTCCAACGCAACACCACATCGCCTCGTTGGGAGCGGAATAGTTACGATAATGACGAGGGCGAGCTGGTGTGAAATAGACGTAACCGCCATGCTCGGGATGTTGCGTCGAAAGGATGTGGTTGAATGTCGCCAGTTCATAGAAGTCAGCATAGCGAGCATCCGGATTGCGACGATGCAGATCCTCAGTGAGTTTCAGCATATTGTTGGTGTTGCAACTCTCAGGTCCATCGATATCGTTGATGAAGTCCATGCAGGCATCCTTGCTGGGGAAATGCTCGCGACGACTGTCTCCACCAAATGCTAACGAACGTTCACCCGTTACGATATCCCAGAAAAAGGCACCGGCATCGTGATAGGTCTCATCGTCCGAAAGTTCGGCAATGCGCTCGAAGCCCACGACTTTGGGCACCTGGGTATTGGCGTGCATATTGTCGAGGCAATCCTGACGCTGCGACATCGGAGTCAGCAGTCGGCGATGCGAGAAACGACGTGCCACGTCGAGATATTTCCGTTCGCCTGTTATGGCATAGGCATCGGCCAATACCTCGTTCATTCCTCCGTGCTCGTTGCTCAGTATATTTTCCATCTGCTCGTCGCTGAGGTTGGCGGTCAGGTCGATAGCCCAGTCGCAAAAACCAAGAAACAAACGACAAGCCTGCTCGTTGCCGCAATACAACCACGCATCACGCAGACCAGCAAACATCTTGTGCAGGTTGTAGAACGGTGCCCACGAACCAAAGTAGATGTTGAATTCACCTTTTTTGAAAGTGCTCCATATCTTCTCGCTATTGGGCATACCACCCACGTAGCCTCGTCCCCAATCAGGATAATTCTTGTTGTTGGCGTCGGCACATTCTTGGAGTTCGCTTATCATATACTCCATGCGTTGGCGGCATTCCTCGTTGCCCAATGCTGCATTTATGGCCATAGCCGTCAGATAATGTCCTCCAACGTGTCCGTCCAGACCGTCCCAATTTGGATAAGTCTGAGCCTTGGGTGTCAGTCCAGCTTCCTTGCGATATGGAGCAAGCAGACGGTCGCAATCATACTTCAAAAGAGTTTGGACGTTCAAATCCTGGGCCTTCTTCAAAGGTCCATCGAGTAAAGTCACATCGCCAAGCGGAAACTCGTCATAATACAGTTTGTCTTGTGCATTGGCAATAGTGCCTAAGGTAAGAAAAGCTGTAATTATAAGTAATTTTCTCATAGATTTTTATATTAGTAAGCAGTTAGCTCAATTTTATTGAGCAAGCATATTAATTAAGGAAGAACTCTATTTGCTTCTTGAAGGGGTCGGATCATTTATGATTTCGATATCGCTGTAGCCCATTCGCGTGCCGCTGCTCAATCTGTCAGCCTCGAATTTGAAGACTTTTACCTTGGTAGGCTCAAAATTGATGGTTTGCCAAATCGGATTGTTGACGATATTCGAGAACTCACCCGAAGCGAGTTTGGTCCAGTTTGTCCAGTCAGTCGAAGCCCAAAGCGTATAGTGGGTGATGATGCCATCCTTAGTATCCTGTGGAGGCAGATAACGAAAAGCCGAGAATGTCTGTTCAGAGTCGAAGTCAATCATCATAAGGTGTGGATTGCTGAAGAAGATGTGCAGACCCGACGACTTCTTCTCTCCGCTATCGGGAATATCGGGAGTGAGTTCGGGAGCAAGATATACGCCCAACTTTCGAATCTTGGGTTCGAGCTTGCTTTCCTGAATGGTAAAGCGCAGTCGGGTAGCTCTAACAGTGGGGAAACAAATGATGCGGCGGTGTCCGATAGTGGTAAGCCCATCACCTTCCTCGACGAGTTCGTCTTTGAGCGGCTGCCATTCGCCATCAATCTTTGCTTCGAGCGTGAACTTCCTGACACTTTGTCCGAATTGAATCTCTTCTTCTACAAGAAAGCGATTGAACGAAGTGGGTGCACCGAAATCGATATCGGTCGAATTCCCTTCCTCAGTTATAAAGGCATTATCGGCAAGGTTATCCTTGAAAACTTCGTCAATCATTTTCTTGAATGCTATGCCGCGCAGACTGTCGTTGGGATGGATGCGTCCGTTGGGAGCGATAGGGAAATTGAGCAGCAGCGTCGAGTTGCGTCCTACCGATTTATAATAAGTATCCATCAGTTTCGACAGGCTCTTCACATGGTCGTTCTCCGTCTCGTGGTAGAACCATCCCGGTCGGATGCTGGTATTGGTTTCACCTGGGCAAAACATATCACCGTCCTCCACCCCATAGTGCAGCATTTCATAGGTCGTAGAACCTGTGCTTGGCATCAGGCTCCAGTTGGTCTCACCCACATTGCCGGCTTCCGTTCCAACCCAACGCAGGTCAGCACGGTCGCCGCCATCGTTCCAGATAAGCGCATGGGGCTGCAGTTCGCGAATCATTCCAAAGGTCTCTGCCCAACCATAATACGTCTTGCCGTCGATGCGGCGAGTCTCATTAGCCCCACCATACCAGCCGTCACCTCCATTGGCACCATCAAACCATACTTCGAAGACATCACCATAGTTGGTAAGCAGTTCGCGAAGTTGATTGCGGAAATAGGTGACATATTCGGGCGTTCCATATTGGGAATGGTTCCTGTCCCAAGGTGAGAGATAAAAGCCGAATTTCAGCCCTTCTTCGCGACAGGCTTCTGCCAATTCACGTACCACGTCACCATGACCATCTTTCCACGGCGTATTCTTCACCGAATAGTCGGTAAATTCCGAAGGCCACATGCAAAAGCTGCAGTGATGCTTTGCCGTGAAGATGATGCCCTTCATACCTGCTCGTTTGCAGACTCGTGCCCACTGACGACAATCGAGGTCCGAGGGATTGAAGAGCTGCAGGTCTTCATTGCCGAAGCCCCATTCCTGATCGGTATAGGTATTGAGCGAATAGTGGATGAAGGCATACATCTCCATATCGTACCATTGCAAATGCTCGTTCGATGGCAATGGGTTCAATTGTGCCAACGTCATCATTGTCGAGAACAATATGGCTGTAATCGCAGCAAAAATCTTTTTCATACAATCTTCAACTATTAAATAATGATCAGATGATGCCATTGTGCGCAATGATGTGGCTTTCATGGGCAGAAGACATCCAACCTTTGGTGGCAGCCGAGGGTTTGCGTGTACACATAGATACAGCCCAGCGCATCATACGATACTCCTGGGCCTTCATGGCTTCAATATGCCTAACTACGCTTGCAGGGTCGTTGAACTGCGGCGCAACGAATTGCTGGTTGTGCAGTCGGTGGTCGAGATAGCTGTCATTTATTCGTAGTGCCGGATCCTTATGTCGATGCCTTCGCCCTCCAACTGAGCTGGAACACCGCTCAGGTCTGTTTGTCCATAATGATAAGGGAAAAGCACTTTAGGCTTGATTACCTTGGCAGCATTTACCAGCTGATCGGGAGTCATCGTATAAGGTTGATTGCAGGGAAGGAAAGCAATATCGATGTCGTCAATCGATTCCATTTCGGGAATATCCTCGGTATCGCCGGCAACATAGATGCGGATGCCGTCAATGGTAAGGATATAACCATTGTCGCGACCTTTCGGATGAAACTGCAGATGTCCTTCGGTAGTGTTGTAAGCAGGAACGGCTTCAACAGTGAAGTCATCAGCCAAAGTCAATTTGTCTCCGTTCACCATAATCTCTCCAGTGCCGTACATTTCAGCACAACGCTGGTTCATAATCAACCTCGTATTTTCGCTCGAAAGTAGCTTGAGGGTGCTTTCGTCGTAGTGGTCGCCATGTTCATGAGTTACAAAGATGATGTCGGCCTTAGGCATTAACGTAAAATCAACAATCCTGTCTCTCAGTTTGCTGACAGGATCAATCTCTATTTCTTTGCTATCGTACTCCAAACGAATACTGGCGTGCATCAAGGCATGGAACTTCAGTGTCTTTCCGCTCTTTGTCTTGAATACGTCCACCTCATATTTTTCAGTGGTTACGTACATTGAGGCATCTTTCCAGGCAATGATGCCACCTTTGAGGTTCACACATTGATAACCTTCGACAGCAAGTTTTCCCGCCGCATCAGCCGACCGGCGACCACTGCGGCAATAAACAGCAATCTTCTTGTCAAGCGAAATGTTGGCTTTCACCTTTTCTACAAAGTCAGCCTCTCCCTGATTGATGTTGAGGGCACCATCAAGATGATTCTCTGCAAACTCGTCTGGTGTACGTACATCAAGAATAACCACTCCAGGTTCCTCAATCAGTTCAGAAAATGCCTTGACATCGACATTCTCGAAATTCTGATGACCACAGCCG
This sequence comes from uncultured Bacteroidales bacterium, assembly GCA_905235375.1. Taxonomy (GTDB): domain Bacteria; phylum Bacteroidota; class Bacteroidia; order Bacteroidales; family UBA3663; genus Liminaster. The sequence goes on along the minus strand of CAJOLH010000049.1, from coordinate 7,995 downwards.
GTAGTCAGACCTAAAGCAGACAACAAGCAAGTAATAAACTTTTTCATGAATTATCGCATTTATCATTTTACGAATCACGAATTTTCGAATTATAGAATTGTCATAGATGCTATGTCTTTCAAATAAATCCTCAAATTCGTGAAAAAAATTATATCGTCTCTGCAATCACCTCAATCTCGACCAAAGCGCCTTTGGGCAAGGTCTTGACAGCGACAGCTGAACGTGCAGGATAAGGTGCATTGAAGAATTCGGCATATACACCATTCATGTCGGCGAAGTCACTCATGTCTGCTAAGAACACAGTGGTCTTTACGACATGATCCATCGTGGTGCCTGCCTCGTTCAAAATGGCCTTGACGTTGAGCAACGACTGACGTGTCTGCTCCTTGATGGCTCCTTCTGGAAAATTTCCTGTAGCAGGATCGATGGGTAACTGTCCCGATGTAATGATGAGGTTTCCTACTCGAATAGCCTGGCTATAAGGACCAATGGCTGCTGGTGCATTTGTTGTGCTGATGACGGTTTTCATATTATTTTTTGTTTTTTTGATTATTTTGTTTTTTCGTTATTCCGGTATTCCGTTATTCCGGCATTTCGAATTCCGAATTCCGAGATACCGATATGTCGGTATTCCGGGAAAAAGCTAAAGAATACTCAGGGCGATTGCTGCACAAGCCTCGGCATCGGCCAAAGCGTGGTGATGGCGTTTGAGGTCAAAGCCGCAAGCAAAAGCCACGGTTTGCAACTGATGATTGGGCAAAGATCGACCGAACCAACGTCTTGATGCTGCCAAGGTATCGAAGAATCGATAGTCGGGATAATCCATCTGATAGACCCTGAACACGGCTTTCAGACACCCTTCATCGAAGCGTGAATTATGTGCCACGAAAGGTATTAAAGCGCTATCGGGGAAGATGGTTTCGATGTGCTTCTCAATCTCTGCCCAAACATCAGGAAAGACTGGTGCATCGTTTGTATCACAAGCCGATAACCCATGCACACGCTGACAGCAATAAGTATAGTAATCAGGTTCAGGATGGATTAGGTTATAGTAGCTGTCTGCCACTAAACCATCTTTCACGATTACGATGCCTACCGAGCAAACGCTACAAGGATGTTCGTTGGCTGTCTCGAAGTCGATGGCAATGAAGTCTCTGAGCATCTTCTATTGTTTGATTCCGAGCATCTGGAGGATGAGTTTGGCATCTTCGTCACCCTCGCTGGATTCCTGTCGCAGTTCCTTGAGAATGGTTTTGCCGTCCTTCTCATTCTTCACGGCACGTTTGAGCCATTCCTTTGCCTTGGACTCGTCTTTTTCTGTACCTTTACCTTTCAAGTAGCATTTGCCGAGGGCAAGCTGGGCATCACCGTTGTCCTGTTTGGCAGCCTTAGTGAAATACTCGAAAGCTTTGAAGATGTCTTTTTCCACCCCTTCGCCGTTCTTATACGATTTACCCACTTGAAACTGTGCCTTAGCGAATCCCTGTTCTGCCGATTTGAGGTACCATTCAAAGGCCAACGTATTGCTTTCCTCTACGCCGTTACCCTTGTCATAGCATCTGCCAAGTCGATATTGGGCCTTCTTGTGTCCCTTCTCAGCAGCCTCCTTTAGTTTGGGAAAAGCGGCTTCGTAACATTTTGCATCGTAAAGTTCCTTGCCTTCGTTGTAAAGTTTTTCGGCTGATTGTGCGCTCGCAATGATACCAATGAGACTCATCAGCAAAAGAGTCATTAGTTGTTTCATCAATTTAAATAATTAGAGATTATAATTTCGAGTTTTATTCCGAAACTACGAAAACATCGAAATATACGAAAACCATTATTAGGAAAGCTCATCATTATTTATTTTCGTCATTTTCGTCTTTTCGTGCTTATTCGGAATTATCCCATCTTTAATTACCGTGCGCTGTACATGTGACCGCCTTGATGTTAGGGATATTCTCAAGTGGTGAAGGAACGGAGCAATCGGCACTGATGATCAGATGTCCAGTTGGACCTTCAGCAATGATCTTGCGTGTCATCTCGGCTATCACTTCCGGCTCCGCCTTGCCTATTTCAGCCTTGCGGTTGAATCCGCCTACAACAGGACGCCCAAACAGTTTGTATGCTTCGACCGTGGTGAGTGGCTTGCCTGCAATATTCAGTGGAAGATTAACCATTTTACCAGGATATTCCAAATAACGGGTCAGGTCGTCCATTTCACCCTCCCAGTCGCAGATGTGCAAAATACTGAATTTCGTATCCTTGGCAGCCTCAGTCATCACTATCATGTCGTAGGGACGGATATAAGTCTCGAAGAATCCTCCGGGCACATTGAGTTCATAGAACTTCTTCTCTCCTCCCTGTGTAGCGCAGAAGAATGCTTCGACACCCGCAGCCTTACATTCGCGAATGAGCCAAAGGATAGCAGCAGTGTAGTTATCAAGCATACGCTTATAGGCCTCTGGACGCTCTACGGCATATTTGCACACACCTTCGTAGCCAAAAGCTTGGAGCGCCACCTGATGCGTACTCAGAATGGTTGGCATCACATACACCTCATTGCCCTTTTGGGCATGGATTTCCTTAATAACTTCCAGCACGGGTCGATAGTGATCCTCAGGAACAAGCGGCGACTCCATCGTCAAATCCTCGATGCGTGGCATCGACTTCTCAGTTTGCACCTTCAGGATGTCGCATCCACCTTGCTCATACAGGCTCAGATGTGCCTCGACAGCACCCTCTCCCAACTTCTGGTCTCTGCCGAAATGCCCCCAGAAGAGCACAGGAACGTACGATGGGTCGAGTGTACCGGAAAGAAACTGGTCAATAATCTCTTTCTTGTTTGTTGGTACTTTGTTCGTTTCCTTTTTCAAAGAACAAGCACTCGCTACAATCCCGATGGTAATCGCTGCAATAATGAACGAAAAAATTAATTTATTCTGTTTCATAGCAATTTAATTATTTTATTAAAAATTATCGGATGAAGTTCATGCCTTGCATAGGTTCGCGTTCAGGATAGTCGGGCTCGCCAGCGTGGATTTTCTTCAACAGCCAAGCCATGTTGTTAGCAAGTGTGCGCATAGTCTGCATACCTTCGGTGTCGAGTTCGGCTTGTCCTGGCGACATACCATAGACGATGTTCCAGTACTGCGAAGTCACCACAGGCATATTCATCATCTGGAACGGCATGGTCAAGGTTTGGAAAGCTGCAGTGGCACCGCCACGACGACAAATGCAGACAGCCGCAGCTGGCTTGTTGCGCACCTTGCTGCCCGCAGCATAGAACATTCGCTGCATCAGCGAAAGCAGACTTCCGTTGGGCTGTCCATAATAGACTGGCGAACCGAATACCAATCCGTCGGCTGCATCCAGTTTCTCGATAATACTGTTGCAGACATCATCGTCGAAGATACATTTTCCTAAAGCATTCATTCCGCACTGACCACAAGCGATACAGCCACGAATGGCCTTCACGCCAATGTGAACGATTTCAGCTTCAATGCCTTGTTTCTCCAAAGTGTTGGCCACCTCCGAGAGTGCAGCGAAAGTGTTGCCCTTGCGATGCGGGCTACCATTGATCAATAATACTTTCATTTTCGTATCGTTTTTAATTGGTTCATTCACTAAATTATTGGCTTCATTTGCGAAGTCGTTTTCGTACGTCTTAGCGACTAATCTGGCCAAAGGAGTGGCCATAAGAATGCCTCCCACAGTAGTCAGTGTAGATTTCTTGATAAATTCTCTTCTATTCATAAATTCTTTAAATCTATAATTCAAAATAAAGAATCATAAACCCTTATAACTCATCCAGTACTGTCGCTCTATCTCGCCCATCTTCTCAATCGCATACCGCAACATGGTACGAGGCATTTCGTGCGCATGAAGCGAGAGGAAATCGCGGAGCAGATCCATACTGACCTGCTTGCCCATTTCGCGCAGCATCCACCCCACCGCCTTGTGCATCAGATCGTGTGGATGATGGAGGTGCATCTCGGCATAACGGAGGCACCACGACGAGTCACCCATGTGTGATGTCATCCATGTGCTCACCATACTGATGCGTTTCCGCCATAAGCTATCACTCATAGCAAGCCCATCCATCACTAACAGTTTATCTCCCAAATGCGAAGGAAGCATCAGCCAATGACCGATGATTTTCGGAGCAGACAGATCTACCAAATCCCAGTTGTTGGCATATTCAGCATATTCGAGATACATCTCGACTATCGCATCCCTAACTTCGATGGAGGTTTCTTCATGTGTCTTCTTTTTTGTTGCCATTGCTTCAAATCGCTTCACAAGCAGGAGAAATCCGCATAGACGTATCTCGTGATAGCGATTGGTAAGTAGTTCGGGAATTTCCTCGAAAGGAACATCATGCGCCTGTTTCACGACCTCACGAGTCTCAGGAACTTTCAGTCCCAGAAACTCATCGCCTTCACCATATTCGCCTTCACCCGTCTTGAAGAATCGCATCAAGTCAATGCGTTGCTTTTCATTACGGAGTGATTCCATGTATTGAATAACCTCTTTCGCAGTCATTGAATGTCTTTATTAGATGTTAGAATCCATTACTGTTTTCGACTTATCTTAATGGATGCTGCAAAGATGAGGAAAATATCTGATTTTTCCAAAAGTTTGTGCGAAAAAATCTGCTTTTATCTTTTATGTTTAGCATGTACTCAAAATTATTGATAAAAATATGAGAATTTTACTCAACACAAATTATCAACTTAAGTTCCTCACTCCAGCGTAATGCGAGTGTAGCAAATATAACAATCTTCCTTTGCAGGAGCCATGTCCCCTAACGTACGTTGGCGGACATGATTCTACAGGATAATGTCCGCTATCGTTCGTTGGGGGACATGCGACAATGGGATGATGTCCGCTAACGTACGTTGGGGGACATGCGGCGATGGGATGATGTCCTCTAACGTACGCTGGGGGACATGCTGCGTCGGGATGATGTCCGCTAACGTACGCTGGAGGACATGCTGCGTCGGAATGATGTCCGCTAACGTACGCTGGGGGACATGCTGCGACGGGATGATGTCCGCTAACGTACGCTAGAGGACATGCTACGACAGAATGATGTCCTCTAACGTACGCAGGAGGACATGCTACGACAGAATGATGTCCGCTAACGTACGCAGGAGGACATGCTACGACAGAATGATGTCCGCTAACGTACGCAGGAGGACATGCTGCGACGGGATGATGTCCGCTAACGTACGTTGGGGGACATACATCGATTAGAAATCGTTTTTCCGCATTTATAAACTATAATTATCTTTTGTCGAGAAGCCGGTCATCACTGGAAATTAGTTTTAGTTAAATAATTTTGTGCAATAAATCACAATGCACAAAGCAAAGATAACAATTCTTAACAACTTAACCATATAATCATTTGAAATAATTACTTATTTAGAAAATTATTTGGAGAAAGAATAAAATATCATTATATTTGCAGTCTATAATCGATAATCTGGATTGTCGTTATATAGAAGCAATATTAATTCAAATTTAACCGAACCAAAGAATGAATACTTTTTTAGATTTAGCAAAACAGCGTTGCTCGGTGCGCGCTTACAAGACTTTTCCCATTGAAACGGAGAAGTTAGAATATATTCTGGAGGCAGCTCGCTTTGCCCCTTCGGCTGTAAACAAACAACCATGGAAAATCTATTTGGTTTCTCCTGAAAGCAAGGAGGATATTCGTCAAAAAATACAGAAATGCTACGATCGCGAGTGGTTCAAGACGGCTCCGTACTATTTAATCCTGTGCATTGAGCACGATCAGAGCTGGCATCGAGGCTACGATACCAAGGATCATGGCGACATCGACATTGCGATACTCGCTGAGCACATCTGTTTGGCTGCTGCCGAACAGGGATTGGGTTCGTGCTGGGTTTGTAATTTCGATGCGAAGTTGTGTCATGAGCTGTTCGGGTTCGGTCAAGAGGAAGAGCCTGCCGTGTTGATCCCGTTGGGGTATGCTGCTGATGACTTTGTGGCACGAGAAAAGACTCGAAAGACGATTGAGGAGATTACGGTTTATTTGTAAAGAATTATAGAATTATATATTTTTATTCTTGAACAAGGATATCCGAAAAATTCCTATTTCCGTGATTGATATTATTCCAAATAGAGGGCGTAAGAACCTAAATCCTGCAACGAAAAAATATTGTAAAATAAAAGAATGGCGAAAAAGAACTTTGTCATGAAGATGTTTGACGACATCGCTCCGACATACGATAAACTGAATCATATACTTTCACTCAACATTGACAAGAGCTGGCGGCGAAAGGCCGTGAATCGGATTAACTCGACTCATCCGCATAATATGCTCGATATCGCCTGTGGTACTGGTGACTTTTCCATTGCGCTTGCTCATGCTGGAGTTTCGAAGGTAACGGGTGTTGATATCTCGGAAGGTATGCTCGAAGTGGGGCGTGAAAAGGTGAAGGAGCTGGGTTTGAACATCACAATGGAAGTTGATGACAGCGAAAATTTAAGGTATGACGATAATACCTTCGATGCCGTCAGTGTAGCTTTCGGTGTACGTAACTTTGAACATCTGCAGTTAGGACTGAACGAGATGAACCGCGTACTTCGTCCTGGTGCATTGGCTTGCATTGTAGAACTTTCTGTTCCCTCTAATCCAATTTTACGTTGGGGGTACAAGCTATACTTCCTGCATGTCCTGCCTACAATCGGTGGAATGATCTCGGGAAACAAGGAAGCTTACAGGTATTTGCCTATATCGGTTCTTCAATTTGCGAAACCTCAGAATGTTTGCGAGATGATGCGAAAGGCTGGTTTTGAACAGGTGGAGGTTAAGGCTTTCACATTGGGGCTTTGCAGGATGTTCACAGGTATCAAGAAGAAGCAAGTATCATGATATATTTCTACGGACATATTGGACTTTAAGAACTCATTCCCGAAGTTTTAGTAGATTTAATAGAACGATATAAAGTAATGGAATTGAACGAAGAGATAAAGGTGAATTCGGGAAGGGCTTGGATATTAGCTGCTCGACCAAAGACGCTGACTGGAGCGATTATCCCTACCCTATTGGCAGGAGCATTGGCATATAAAGAGGGAGCCTTCACCCAAACAGTGCTTACAAATGAAAAAGCCTGGTTTAGCAGTCCATTGCTGCATCTGATGCTATGGATTTGTTGTGTATTGTTTGCGTGTCTGATGCAGGTCGTTGCGAACTTCATTAATGATCTCTACGACTTCCAAAAGGGTACAGATCGAGAAGACCGATTAGGACCTGAGAGAGCTTGTTCACAAGGATGGATTACACCCGATGCCATGAAGAAGGGAATTGTCATAACCATTATCGTGGCTTGTATGGTCGGTTTGATTTCGGTGGCAATGAGTTACAAGTATCTTCCTTGGCATGGCATGGAATATATCCTTCTTGGAATTGCATGTGTGCTGTTTGCATTCCTCTACACTACCCGACTCTCATATATGGGATGGGGAGATTTGCTCGTGCTTGTCTTCTTCGGATTTGTGCCAGTCTGTGGTACATACTATCTTCTGACGTATCACCTTTCATTAAACACAGTTCTGCTTAGTCTGATTGCAGGCATAGCCATCGATGCACTGCTGATGATCAACAATTATCGCGATCGTGAGCAAGACCTTGTCTCAGGCAAAAAAACCATTGTTGTACGCTATGGCGAGAGATGCGGGCGGTATGCATACCTGATGATTGGTGTAGTTGTAACGATGCTTGTTGTCTGGTTGTGCTGTCGCACAATGCTCGCCGATAGACAACGATTTGTTTGCGTATTTCTTGCCCTGCAACTGGTCTATCCTATACTGCATTTCATAACCTGGCGCAAGATGATTAGAATATTTAAAGGAAAGGCATTGAACAAAATACTCGGAGAAACGAGCCGTAATATGTTCATCATGGCTATTTTACTGTCGTTTGCACTTATATTTTCATAAAATTCCTTAAAATTATTTGGAAGAGAACGAAAATCTATATATCTT
>CAJOLH010000048.1 GCA_905235375.1 uncultured Bacteroidales bacterium | reverse complement strand
TTGATAGGATCCCTTCTGGATGCTAAGAATCTGACGCTTCGATTGGACTTTCGGTTTTCATCAAATTGATAACTTTTAGGCTTTACAGAATACTAGTTAATTCTGATAGTTACTTAGCATTATTATCCTTCCCATGAAACACCTTCTTCTTGCTTCTTTATCCTTATCAACTTTCCTTGCCATCTTTCCTTCGTGTTCGCAGAACCCGGAGCCAAGTCCTATGGAGCAGATTGTGGCAGGTATTGCGCGCACCTCTTTCCCCAATCGTACTATCTCGGTGGCTCCTGTTTCGGATGTTGATGCTTTGCCGGTGTTGCAGCATGCCATCGACTCGTGTTCGCTCTTGGGCGGAGGTAGGGTTGATGTGGCTGCTGGCGAATATCTGCTCTGTGGCTCGCTGCGACTCAAGAGCAACGTGAATCTTCACCTCCAAGAAGGTGCTTATCTGCGTTTCAGTGGAAAAGCCGATGACTTCCTGCCTGTGGTGCTGACACGTTTTGAAGGCACGGAGCTTTATGGACGTTCGCCCATGGTCTATGCCTATCATCAGCAGAACATCGCCATCACGGGCCGTGGAATCATCGACGGTCAGGCGGGTGTTGAGATGGGTTGGTGGGGATGGGACCCTGCTGCTCATGAGACAGGGACAGCGTTGCATGGTGCTCCTGGCGAATTGCCCGAAAAGCCTTTCGTTGCCCGTCTGCGTCAAATGGGAGAAGACCTGATTCCTGTCGAACAGCGAGTCTTTGCTGAGGGCATCAAGCTGCGTCCCACCTGTGTCGAGATGTTTGGATGCTCGCGCGTTCTCATCGAGGGCATCACCATCAAGGATTCCCCTTTTTGGACTGTTCATCCACTCTATTGCGATAATGTTATCGTACGCGGAGTCACCATCGACTCGCATTTCCCCAACAACGATGGTTGTGACCCCGAGTCATCGAGCAATGTGCTGATTGAGGATTGTCTCTTCCGTTGCGGCGACGATGCCGTTGCCATCAAGTCGGGACGCGATGCAGATGGACGTCGTGTGGGACGCCCCTCGGAGCGTATCGTTATCCGGCGCTGTGACTTCCAAAGCGAGTGCAACGGACTATGCATCGGCTCGGAGATGAGCGGAGGGGTGCAGAGCGTATGGATGGATAGCATTCGCATTGGCACGGTGAAGAATGCGCTTTATTTCAAGTCGAACAAGGATCGAGGAGGCTTCATCCGCGACGTACATGTCAGCAATGTCTCCATCGAAAAGGCTTTCGGTGCCATTCTCCGCTTTGAAACCAATTATTTTGCTATCACGGAGGCAATTATCAGGCACAATATGAGGATTTCGACATTCGTCATGTTACAGCGGACGAGGCGGAGAGCTATGCCATATTCTACGATGGCAACGATGAAAAGCCCATCAGAAATGTTATGGTCAATGATTTCCATGTCGCAAAGGCTTCACATCCCTGGTATCTCTATCGCACCGAAAATTGCTCGTTTACCGATTGTACGGTGAATGGTGAGGCAGTGCCTGAGCATCCAACTGAGAGCACAGAACGTCAGACGTGCGATGTCTGGTGAGAGAACATTCGAAAAGTAGCTCCCCCATCTTTCCGGAAAAGGAAGGCGGGGGAGCTACTATTGTATGTAATATATTAAAGGTTGAGCAACCAGTCGGTAAGGTCTTTCAGCAAGGCATCATGGAACTTGAAGGTATCCTTGAACCCGAAGCCGTGTCCGCCTTTAGGATAGATATGCAGGGTGGCAGGGATTCCTTTTCGCTTCATGGCAAGGTAGTAGTTCACGCCGTTGGGCGAAGGCACTGCGCGGTCGTCATCGGCCAGCAGGATGATGGCAGGAGGGGTCTGCGCGTCAATCTGCTTCTCGTTGCTGTAGAGATTCACCAATTCTTCTCCGGCATATCGTCCTATCAGGTTGTCATGTGAACCACGGTGGGTGACGAGTGTATCCATCGAGATGACGGGATAGAACAGTATCTGGAAATTGGGGCGCACATCCTTGGGGGCACGGGTCGCTACAGTCGAAGCCAGGTGCCCGCCTGCAGAGAAGCCCATGATGCCTACATCATTGGGGTCGATGCCGAGCTCGTTGGCATGAGCCTTGAGGTAACGAATGCCGTCATAGACATCGTTCTGCGGAATCTTGTCATGGCCGTATGGCATACGATAGGCCAACACAACAAGGTTGATGCCCAGTTTGTTGAAGTAGGGAGCCCAGTTTGAGCCTTCGTTGACGAGCGACAGATGACTATAGCCGCCTCCTGGCAGACAAACTACAGTGCGCGCCTTGTCTTTGGTTTTGTTGGCACGATAGATGTGCATATAGGGTTGTGCAGTCCAGTTCGAAGTGGTGCGTGGCGTGTCGTTTTCGTGTCCGTTCAGTTCCGGATAATTGCCATCGGGATAGATCCACACTTCTTCGTAGTCTTGAGCCTGCATTTGGATGAACATTGTGCTGGCAATCAGCAGTGTTGATACGATCTTTTTCATTGTGATAAGGGTTTGGAATTGTCTATGGTGGAAATCTGGTTCTGATTTTTCATGTGATATCGCTGCAAAGTTCGGTAGAATTTCTGACATTTGCAAATATTTGAAATGAAATTTAGCGATAAGCAGACAAAAATAGCACGCAAAAGAAGAAATATCGTTGGTAGTTTGGAGAAAACATCCTATCTTTGCCCCGGAATCGTGATAAATATTCAAATGTTTTTTCGACTTTTGTATATTTCCATCGTATAATGGATGAAAGCAAGACGTATGACCCCCAGCATGAATATCATCAACAATGACATAATTGAGCGATGCCGATGTGGCGACCAAGCTGCCTTTCGATGGGTGGTGCAAACCTATCAGCAGATGGTCTTCACCTTGGCTTTTCGCTTGCTGTGCGACGAAGAGGAAGCGAAGGACGTGGTGCAGGAGACGATGATCAAGGTATGGGTTAACTTTGCTTCCTACAATCACAGACAAAGCTTGAGAAATTGGATCTACACCATCGCCATCCGTCTTTGTTTCGACCGACTGAAAAGCAAGGCATCCGTCGAACCTTTACCCGAAGACGAGGAATACTTCAGTCAATACGTTTCGGATAGCGATACGGAAAGGGAACTTGAGAACCGCGAACTTCTTTCGGTCATCAAGACGCTGGTAAGTCAACTGAGCCCCAAGCAACGTATCGTCTTCGCGCTGGTTCATCTGGAAAACCTCGACACGGAAGAAGTGGGGCAGATTACGGGAATGGATGCCGCAAAGATTAAAAGCAACCTTTACGTGGCACGAAAAACTATTCGCGAACAATTAAAACAGTTAGGATATGGAAAAGATGGATGAAATCACCCGACGACTGGCTTTGCAACAGCCAGTGTTGAAAGATGCCGATGCATTGACCGAGTGCATCATGGTCAATCTGCCTCAGCAAAAGAAGTCGTTAGGTCAGCCATACTTGCGTGCGGTGCGGTGGATAACTTCAATAGCAGCAGTCTTTCTCTTGATCCTATTCTTTGGCCAAAGCCGCGACCTCGTCCAGCGACCGAATGACATCGATTATGGTCAAAGTCTGCAGAAGTTTCAGTCAGATTATTCTCAAACCTTCGACAATCTTCCTCCACGTGAGGCTTTTCGTCAATTTGTCGAAATGAAACGTTCGAGAACTTCTATTTCGGATATCAAAAGTCATTATTCATTCTAATTTGATGTAATTTATGAAAAAATATTTTCTTCTTGCCGGCTTGTCGCTCACAGCGCTGACGGCATGTGAGAGCGGGCATATCGACATGAATACCATCATCCATGCTGATGGCACGTGTCGGCGCGAGATTTGTTTTAAGGCAGACTCTGCTGCCTTGGCCAACGGCTCCATCAAAACCGCTTCCAATATTTTGGACAGTCTGAACGACAACGGCTGGTCGTACGAAGTGCAGGATTCGTTGTGGGTCAAGGCTCACCGTGACTTTTCGTCACTTGATGAGTTGACCGATGCCATGCCTCTGCAGGTGGCAGGGCAACAGGTGAAGTCGAAGGCAAAACTTGAGAAACATTTTCGCTGGTTTTATACCGACTACATTTTTACAGAGACGTTCGAAAGCATTGCGCCCACATTCGCAATCCCTTTGTCGAATTACATGGATAAAGACATGGCTGACTTTTGGCTGACTGGCACACCCGATGTCATGAAGGGTTTCAGCGGCATGGAAATTAAGGACTGTTTGGACAATATGGAGGACGCTTTCGGTCACTTTGTCAATGCCAACATTCTCAATGACCTTATGGATGTGCTGGCCGAGTATTACGACGGCATCCCCATGGCTCCCGTTAGTAAAGAAGAGTTCCTTGCATCCAAGTCGGAATTGATAGCGCAAGCTGATAAGATGTCAACCGATGGCCTGAACTTCGAACCTGAGCAACTTCTCGCAGAAACTTTCAAAACAGAAGCATACAACCAAGCATTGAAAACAGACACTGTGATATCCGAAGCATGGGAGCAACGCCAGAATGTCTATGTGTCTCTGCTGATGTTAGACGTGGATTATCAGTTGTCCATGCCTGGGGGCATCATCGTAATTTATAAGTGTGGCGATGGAGTCTTTCGTGACGGAGAACTGCACTATCGACTGAATGGCATGAGGCTCCTGGCACCAAGTTATACAATAAAAGCCACATCGAGCGAAAAGAACAATTGGACGCTCTACCTTTCCCTTGCCATCATCCTTCTGGCAATTGGTCTGGGAATCTATTTCCTATACAGAGGCAGGATTCGTAAGAATCCCTTGCAGAAGTCAGAATAATATTTAGGGTTGTTATTTTTTATTATTATAGAATAAGGCGTTCTCCTCCAAAGAAAACGCCTTATTTGTTTTGGAATGAACTTTTTTTAGTCTTTCAAGCAGCCTATAGGTATGACATACACTCCGTCTTTTCTTTGGTACGCAAACTTGCCGACACCGACAATAACAGCCATAAAAGAAGGAAGAGGCATTTTATCCGTATCGATATTGTTGGATAATTCTATCATGCTTGCAGCGCCTTTGTTAATATTGTCTTCTCCACCCAGTTTCACTTCAAGAAGAGCATAACTGCCATTTCGTCTATGAAGTACTGTATCACATTCAAGACCGCTGCTGTCTCTATAGTGATAGAGTTGGCCATCCAAGGCCTCGGCATAGACGCGTAAGTCTCGTACGGCCAAATCCTCAAAGAAAAGGCCGAACGAATCTAAATCGTTGACCAAATCCTTTGGCCCAAGTCCTAAAACAGCCGTACCGATACTTGGATCTACGAAGTGGCGTGTGTCGCTTGTCCTAATTGCAGCCTTGCTGCGTATATTCGGATTCCATGCAGCAAGATCTTCAATGACAAACAATTTTTTCAATGCCTTAATATAATCTGCAACAGTATCTTCATCCAATTTACTCGAATCGTTAGTAAGCATATCCTTACGAATAGTGGAGTATGACACTTGTTGAGAGATGTTTCTCGCATACGAACGAAGGAGAAGACTTGCGCGTTCTGGGCTCCTCTTTACTTTGTCAACGCGCTGTATGTCTCGTTGAATCACGGAATCGACATAGTCGAATGCTTGGTCAAGAGCGACTTCTTTTGGAATGATTGTTGCCCATGGCCATCCTCCTCGGCAGGTGAGATAGGCGATGTCGTCTATCTCTAAGTTGTTTTGTTGTATCTCGGGCGTTTTTCCTTCAAACAGGTCCCTTAGGCTGATAGTGCCGTTTGATTCCCCAGATTCATATAGACTCATTGGTCGCATCATGATGTGTGCAAATCGCCCCGTACCGCTATGGATAGTTTCCTCGGCATCTGGCAGTACGGATGAACCTGTAAGGATAAACTGCGACGGGACGCCACGTCTGTCCACTTCGCTGCGTATGGAATCCCAGATGGGAGGTAATGCCTGCCATTCGTCTATCAGTCGGGGAGTTGTGCCCTCTAATAATGACTTGGGACTTATTTCTATCATCTGCATGCTTTGTTTTAATACAGATGCATCTCCAAGGTCGAGCACGCTTTTTGCCAGTTGCTTTGCTGTTGTAGTCTTACCACACCACTTGGGGCCTTCTATCAGGACGGCTCCTTTTCCAAGAACTTTGCGTTCAAGGATTTTGTCTGCTATTCGTCGTTTGTATTCTGCCATATCTTTCGTTTGTGGGTGCAAAGGTATGATTTTTATTTCATTCGGCCAAATTTTTTTGTAGTTTTCAGCGGTTTTTATCGACTTTTCGGTTATTTGTGGCGATTTTGTTCGGTTGTTTGTGACGATTTTGTTCGGTTGTTTGTGACGATTTTGTTCGGTTGTTTGTGATGATTTGAAAAAAAAGAGTGACACTCAAAATGGGATGTCACTCTTCGTATTCACTTCTCTATCTTATTTAGATCGTGGAAAGAAAAGGTGCGCAGAGGGGTTGTTACCAAACGGGAATTCAGACAACACCCTGTGCCATCATGGCACGAGCGACCTTCATGAAGCCTGCCACGTTGGCACCCTTGACGTAGTTGACGTAGCCATCGGGCTGCTTGCCGTAGCGGATGCACTGCTCGTGGATGCCGTGCATGATTTCGTGCAGGCGTTTATCGACATCGGCAGCGCTCCAGCTGAGGTGAGCGGCATTCTGACTCATTTCGAGGCCGGAAGTGGCTACGCCACCTGCGTTGACTGCCTTGCCGGGAGCGTAGAGCATCTTCTTCTCGATGAAGAGGTCGATGGCTTCGGGTGTACATCCCATGTTGGAGATTTCGGCCACGCACTGCACTCCGTTGGCGATAAGCTGGGCTGCATCTTCGCCATTGAGCTCGTTCTGGGTGGCGCAGGTAAGGGCGATGTCGCACTTACGTTCCCATGGACGTTTGCCAGGATAGAAAGTTGCCTCGGGGAACTCGTCGGCGTAGGGTGCTACGACGTCGTTGCCCGTAGCACGAAGTTCGAGCATGTAGTCGATCTTCTCGCCGCTGATGCCTTCGGGATCATAGACATATCCGTCGGGACCCGAAATTGTGATGACCTTGGCACCAAGTTGTGTGGCCTTGGTGGCTGCACCCCATGCAACGTTGCCGAAGCCCGAAATGGCAACGGTCTTGCCCTTGATGTCGATGCCGGCATCCTGCAGCATCTCATGCACGAAATAAAGTCCGCCAAAGCCGGTAGCTTCAGGACGAACCAGCGAGCCTCCGTATTCGAGTCCCTTGCCGGTGAGCACTCCGCTGAAGTCGCGCGTGATGCGCTTATATTGTCCGAAGAGGTAGCCGATTTCGCGGGCACCCACACCGATATCACCTGCGGGAACGTCGATTTCAGGACCTACATATCGATAGAGTTCGGTCATGAACGACTGGCAGAAACGCATGATTTCGGCCTCACTCTTGCCACGGGGCGAGAAGTCGGAACCGCCCTTGCCACCACCCATGGGGAGTGTGGTCAGCGAGTTCTTGAACGTCTGCTCGAAACCGAGGAACTTGAGGATCGAGAGGTTGACCGACGCATGGAAGCGGAGACCTCCCTTATAGGGGCCAATGGCCGAATTGAACTGCACACGATAACCGAGGTTCACCTGCGTCTTGCCACGGTCATCGACCCAAGGCACGCGGAAGATGATGATGCGTTCGGGCTCGACGAGGCGTTCAAGCAGCGATGCACGCTCGAATTCGGGGTGCTGGTCGTAAACGTCTTTGATGGAAATCAGAACTTCACGAACGGCCTGAAGGAATTCCTTTTCACCTGGATGTTTTTTCTCCAGATTGGCCATGAATTGATCAATGTTTAACATAGCGAATGTTGATTTGGTTAAATCTTTGATAAATTGTATCTATCATTTTGATAGCAAACTGAGTGGGGAATGGGTAAATCTCATGGACTCGGCTAACAATTTGCTGCTGCAAATATGGTGAATATTCCCGATAATTCCAAATATTTTTTCAAAAATCTTTGATTTTCGCACAAAAAAACTGAAAAACAATTCGGATTCTTTACAGTTTCTTAACCTGAAAATTTGGAATTGTTGAAAAAAGGGTGTATCTTTGCGGCCGAAAACAGTCGAATAGAATGGACAAACGCAAGAAATATCTCGAAAAGGCTCTTTCTGTCGATGATCCAGCAGTCATCGCAGGAAAGGGACAGAACAAGATACCCGACCCCGAGAAAGAACCCTTGTGGAAGCGCTACCTTGAGAAGTTTAAGGATCCTCTCATCATCATTTTGCTTATTGCACTTTTCCTTTCATGCTTCGTGTCAGGTTATGAAATCATGACCACGGGCAACTGGCGTCTGCTGTTCGAGCCTATGGGGGTGCTGTTTGCTATCCTGCTCTCGACGGGCGTGGGCTTCGTCTTCGAGGTGAAGGCAGACCGCGAATTCGACGTGCTCAATCGGGTGAATGACACTCAGCCCGTGAAAGTGATGCGCCGCCCTTGGAGGGATGCACACCCTCAGATGTATAGCATTCCGAAGATAGATGTGGTGGTGGGCGATGTAGTCCGCATCGAGAGCGGAGACCAGTTGCCTGCCGACGGTCGGCTTGTGGTTGCCAATGCGCTCAGGGTCGATGAGTCAATCTTCACAGGCGAACCTTATCAGGACAAGTTTACGTCCGACCAGGAAGACTACCTCAAGTATTCAGAGTCGGCCTATCCTGCCGATTATGTGCTGTGTGGCAGCACGGTAATCGAAGGCAACGGTGTCTATGTGGTTGAAAAGACGGCTATGGAGAGCGAAGAGGGCCGTGGCGTAGCGCTGACGCGTGAAGGTTCGGAGGTGAAGACACCCCTCAGCCGCCAGTTGGAGCGTCTGGGCCGTTGGATTTCGTATGCAAGCTTCACCATCGCCCTGCTGATTGTGGTGGGACGGTTGTGCTATTATTTCGCCTTCAGCGACATACCTGACAAGCTGGAACCGCTGACCTTCATCGGATTCATTTTGGAGTCGCTGATGCTGGCCATTACGCTGATTGTGGTGGCAGTGCCCGAGGGATTGCCGATGAGCATCACGGTGAGTCTGGCATTGAGTATGCGCAAGATGCTGAAGGCAAACAATCTGGTGCGCAAGTTGCATGCCTGCGAGACGATGGGCGCGACGACGGTGATCTGCACCGACAAGACGGGCACGCTGACCCAGAACCGTATGTCGGTGGTCGAGCATCGTTTCTTTGGCGATTACGACCGCGAGGAACTTGCGCTTGGCATCAGCGTCAACAGCACAGCCGCGCTCACCGTGGAACGTACGCCCATCGGCAATCCGACGGAGGGAGCCCTGCTGATGTGGCTCGACACGATGGGCTTCGACTACCAGCAGTTGCGCGACGGTGCCAAGGTAGTGGGTCAACAACCATTTTCGACTCAAACCAAATACATGATGACGAGGGTTGAGAGGAGTTCGAAGGGTTGCTCCCGCTGGTCGCGTCCGAGGGAAGCGAAAGGTTCGGAGATGATAACCTTCATCAAGGGTGCTCCTGAACTGCTGCTCGACCGATGTGAAGAGATAGCAGGAGGTGTGACCAAACGCGAAGTGGAGGAACTTCTTGCTTCTTATCAACAGCGGGCCATGCGAACATTAGGCTTTGCGATGCAGCGGGGCGACGGGCCACACACCTTCCTTGGCGTGGTGGGCATCGCCGACCCCATCCGTCCCGACGTGGCCGAGGCCATCCACCAGTGCAAGGATGTGGCAGGTGTGAAGGTGATTATTGTCACGGGCGACACCGTAGGCACTGCCAACGAGATCGGGCGTGAGATCGGACTCTTGAAGGAAGGCGAGTTGGACAAAACCCTGCAGGGTCCCGACTTTGCCAACCGTTCGGACAAGGACCTTCGCGAACTGTTGCGCGACTACCGCATCCGCATCATTGCCCGCGCCCGTCCGGAGGATAAGGCCCGCCTGGTGACATTGCTGCAGCAGAACCATGAGGTGGTGGCAGTGACGGGCGATGGCACCAACGATGCGCCTGCATTGTCGAAGGCGCAAGTGGGATTGTCGATGGGTTCGGGCACCTCGCGCGCCAAGGATGCTTCCGACATCACCATCATCGATGACTCGTTTGCATCAATCAACAAGGCTATCCTGTGGGGACGCAGCATCTATTGGAACATCCGCAGGTTCATCATCTTCCAGATGACCATCAATGTGTGTGCGTGTCTGGTAGTGTTGTTGGGTGCCGTTATGGGTCTTGACTCGCCCTTGAATGTGACACAGATGCTGTGGGTGAACCTCATCATGGACACGTTTGCCGCAGGAGCCCTGTCATCACTACCTGCCGATCCGAGGGTGCTGCACGACAAGCCCCGTTCGCCCAGAGAACACATCATCAGCCGTCAGATGGGTCGGTACATTGCCCTATGTGGACTGGGTTTCTTCGTGGTGATGGTGGGCATTTGGCAACTGCTCTATCATACGGATGTGGACGAAGTCAGCGACCTCTTCAACCTCGATGCGTTAGAGAAGTATTTTACGGGCTATTTCCAGAAACACCCCGGCAAGCCCTTCCTGTCGGCCTACGAGCACGGCATCTACTTCACCTTCTTTGTGGTGCTGCAGTTGTGGAACCTGTTCAATGTGCGCTATTACCGCACCGACAGCAGTCTGCTGCTCGAGGTTCGTCACTTCTTCACCAATCGTGCGCGTTTCATGCAGACCTATAGTCCGGGCTTTGTCCTCGTGGCTGCAATAATATTAGTCGGGCAGTTCGTCATCGTCGATCTGCTGCCCGACTTCTTCGAGGTCGAAAGTCTCAGCTTGAAAGATTGGTGGCTGATTCTGCTGGTGACTTCGCCTGTCTTCCTCATTCCCGAATTGTATAGGTCGGCAAGGCAGTTTGTGCGACATTCGAGACACTGACGTGATCGGCAGACGGCGGTGCTGAGGCCTCTGGTTGCTCGATGGCCTCGCTGAAGTGTTGCCATTTTTTGCCGATTGACCAAAAAAGGGCCGATAAAAGTAAAAAAATGGTGCGAAAATAAGCGGAAATATTGGACTTGATTGAAAAAATCTGTATATTTGCGCCGTTATACCATTATTATTTTATACGCATGAAACATCAAGTAATCCTTCTCGCTTTGTTCGGGGTGCTTGGCTTTTCGGCCTGCGAGTACGAGGGAACTGTGGATGTGAACAAGCTGTTGCTCCATTACAGCCGTCCCGCACAGTACTTCGAGGAAAGCCTGCCTGTCGGCAACGGGCAACTTGGAGGTCTGGTGTATGGAGGTGTGGCCGAGGAACGTATTTCGCTCAACGACATCACTCTTTGGACGGGTGAGCCCGACCTTACGCCTTGGACTCCCAATGCCAGCCAGAACCTTCCGAAGGTGCGTGCCTTGCTCGACAAGGAGGATTATCGGGGGGCAGAGCGGGAGAACATGAAGATTGAGGGCCACAACAGCGAGATCTATCAGCCGTTGGGTTCCCTGCTTATCACCGACCTGAAGGCAGCCCGCGAGCCTGCATCCTATTCCCGTTCGCTCGATTTGGCCAAGGCAACCGCGTATGTCACTTACGAGATGCCTGACGGCAGTCGCATCGAGCGCGAGTGTTTTGCTTCAGCTCCCGATTCGGTTATCGTGGTCAGGTTGAAGTCGTACAATACCTCGTTGAACCAGCGCATCCGCCTGACCTGTCCCCAGCCGGGCAGTGTGACAACGGTGGAGCCTGACAAGCTCTTTACCGAAGGCTATGTTGCCTATAGCACCAAACCCGAGAAGGGCAAGGACGAGTGGTTCCATTACGATGCAAACCGAGGCATTCACTTCCGCACCGAGCTTCGCATCCAGGCTCCCGAGGGCTGCGTCACGGTGGAGGACGATACCGCCCTTGTGGTCAGTGGCTGCGATGAGGCCGTCCTGCTGCTCACCAACGTAACCAGCTACAATGGTCCTTACAAGAACCCCGTCACCGAAGGTCGCGACTACCGCTCTGCAGTTGCCCAGCGTCTTGCCGAAGCCGTAAAGAAGGACTATTGGACTTTGCAGTCGCGACATCTTGAGGACTTTCAGCGTCTCTTCTGTCGTGTGAGCCTTGACTTAGGGCAGACAGCCGATTCCATCCTGACACTCGATACCGACCAGCAGCTGCTTTTGGGCGACGATCCGAACTATTTCAACCCCGACCTTGAGGAACTTTATTTCCAGTACGGACGCTACCTGCTCATTTCGTCGAGCCGTACCGAGGGCGTGCCCGCTAACCTGCAGGGCCTTTGGAACGAACGCATGACTCCACCTTGGAGCTGTAACTATACGGTCAACATCAACGTGGAGGAGAACTACTGGCCTTCGGAGGTCGGTGCTCTGCCCGAGATGCACAACTCCATGCTGACGTGGATCAAGCGCCTGCCCAAGAGTGGCGCCATCACCGCACAGAACTACTATGGCGCTACCGTCACCGAGGAACAGGGTGTGCCGACATGGCTCGTCTGTCACAACAGCGACATCTGGTGCATGACCAATCCTGTAGGCTATCAGCGAGAGAGCCCGATGTGGTGCTGCTGGCCTATTGGTGGCGCTTGGGTTTCGACTCACCTTTGGGAACATTATATGTTCACCCAGGATCGCAAGTTCCTGGCTGAGGCCTATCCGGTGATGAAGGGTGCTGCCCGCTTCCTGATGCAGTGGCTGGTCGAGAAGAATGGCTACCTGATGACTTTGCCTTCCACAACGCCCGAAAACGAATATCGTCTGCCTGACGGCTTCGAAGGAGCCACGTTCTATGGCGGTGCCGCCGATGTGGCGATGATTCGTGAACTGCTCACCGATGTTCGTCTTGCGGCGGAGGTGCTGAAGGATTCTGAAGGATTGAAGGGTTCTGATGGCGAAGAGGATGATGCCGCCTTCCTTGAGCAGGTGGATGCCACCTTGGCAAAACTCCTGCCTTATAGGATCGGTGTCAAGGGCAATCTGCAGGAATGGTATTTCGATTGGGAGGACAAGGATCCGCACCACCGTCATCAGTCGCATCTCTTCGGTCTTTATCCTGGACATCATATCACGGTGGACGATACACCCGAACTGGCCAAGGCTTGTGCGCGCACCCTCGAAATCAAGGGCGACCGCACCACTGGTTGGAGTGCTGGCTGGAGGGTCAATCTCTTTGCACGACTTCGTGACGCTGCTGGTGCCTACCACATTTTCCGCAAGCTGATGACCTTCGTGCACCCCGAGGAATATCGGGGCGAGGATCGTCGTCGCGGCGGTGGTACCTATGCCAACCTCTTTGATGCCCATGCTCCATTCCAGATTGACGGAAACTTCGGAGGCACGGCTGGTGTGATGGAGATGCTTGTGCAAAGCCGCTGGATCAGCGAGGGCGAAAGTGAGGCTTTCGTCCTGCCCGCTTTACCCGAGCAGTGGAAACAGGGCGGGCACATCCGTGGTGTGCGTCTGCGTGGCGGCTACGAACTCAGCATGGAGTGGAAGGATGGCAAGGTGACCCGTCTTGACGTTACCAGCCATCGCAAGGTGCCCGGCAAGCTCCACGTGAAGTCGTCCGATGGGCAAACCTGGGAATTTTAAAGAAAACTATAGTCGCTACGCTCTTTATAGATATAGCTACTATAGCCTTTATAGTTAATATAGCTTATATAGGAATTATGACAAAAATACAGAATATGAAAAAGACACTAATGATTGCCCTCGCCACCGCGATTGCTCTGGCTGCTCAGGCGCAGGATTCGCTGCGCGTCACCATCTTCGGCGATAGTTATTCCACCTTCGAAGGTTGGCTCACCCCCGCCGACAACGAGTCGTGGTACTTTAGCGCCGACAGTCCTCATCGGCAGAAGGGCAACGATGTCGTCCTCGTCGAGCAGACGTGGTGGTGGCAGGTCATCGACCAGATGGGCTGGAAGCTTGAGATGAACAACTCCTACAGCGGTTCCACCGTGGGCTATGCAGGATATAATTACGACAACTACAAGCCGCGCTCATTCAATACTCGTGTCGAGAACCTCGGCAATCCTGACATCATCCTCTCGTGCTGCATCACCAACGACTCATGGACGGGCGAACTTGTCGGCGATTACAAGTGGGCCAACTGGACTGACAACGACTTATGGTTCTTCCGTCCCGCCATGGCTCGCCTATGCAGTGTCATCAAGCAGAACTATCCCATGGCGCGCATCTACTTTATTCTCAATACAGAGCTCAAGCCCGAACATGCCGAATCGATGCGTGTCATCTGCCGCCATTACGGTCTGCCCCTTATCGAACTCCACGATATCGACAAGCAGTGGGGCCATCCCAGCCAAGCTGGCATGAAGGCCATCGCCCAGCAGGTGATGGACTATGTGAAAAAAGACCTTATGCAGTAAACCCTTTCAAATCCTTTCAACCCATCAACCCTTTCAAACCCCTTACCCCTCAAACCTCCTCATACCCCCTCCTATGAAAAAGATTCATTTCCTTTCCCTGTTGCTTCTTTCGGTGCTTGTCCTCACTTCCTGCGGAGGCAAGGCGGTCAGTCAGAAGGGGCAGCAGGTTACGGTTCGCGTCGAACAGACCGCAGCCGATGGCCCTCGCCTCGTTCGTCTCGAAGTGATGGGCGAGAAGATTATTCGTGTGACGGCTACGGCCACCGACAAGTTTGCCGACCGTCCTTCGCTCATCATCGTGCCACAGAGCCAGCAGGTCAAGTACGAGACCGTCGAACGCGGCGACACCGTGCAGGTCAAGACAGCCTTTGTTGTGGCCAATGTGCTCAAGAGCAATGGTCAGGTGTGGTTCACCAACCTCAAGGGTGAGGTCATTCTTGCCGAACAGTCCCAGGGCAGCAAGACGTTTGCGCCCTACAGCGCCACGCAGACCGTCTGGACTGCCAATGGCGACGGCCCCGCAGAAGTGCCCAATCCCACCACTTGGAAGGGATGGTCGGCATGCGTCATCTTCGAAAGTCCTGCCGACGAGGCATTCTATGGACTCGGCCAGCATCAGGCCGACGACTGGAACTACAAGAGCAGGAACGAAGAGCTTTTCCAGTACAACACCAAGGTCTCCGTCCCGTTCATCGTGTCGAGCCGCAACTACGGCGTACTCATCGACAGCTACTCGCTGATGCGCTTTGGCAACCCCAAGGACTACAGCCAGC
Organism: uncultured Bacteroidales bacterium; assembly: GCA_905235375.1. Classification (GTDB taxonomy): domain Bacteria; phylum Bacteroidota; class Bacteroidia; order Bacteroidales; family UBA3663; genus Liminaster. The sequence continues at coordinate 30,237 of CAJOLH010000048.1, read as the reverse complement.
TGCCTGAACTCTTTGAACTCTACGACAAGGATGGCGTGGCAGGTGCACTCACAGGCACCTATTCCGCACCTGGAGAGGAGACGCTCGTTCGCCGTGAGGACAGCATCTATTTCGAAAATCTCGCTTCGGCACGCAACCTCCCCAAGTTCCGCCTTGATAAGGCACTCGTGACCTACGAAGGCGAGATAGTGCCCCGTGTGACCGGCGAATACAACTTCAGCCATTATTACAGCGGCTACCAGAAGATCTACATCAACGACCGCAATGTCTATACCGAGGATGTGCAGGGCACGGGTGTCGAGGGCGACCAGACCATCTGGCGCACCGCATGGAACCCCAATGCCCGCAAGTTCGCCGTCCGCATGGAGGCTGGCAAGCGCTATAAGTTCCGTCTCGAATGGGCTCCCGATGGAGGTGAGGCCTATTGCGGACTGCGCGCCCTGGCACCCGTACTTCCCGAAGAGCAGGCCAAGCTGAGTTTCTGGAGCGAAATGGTGCAGCAGCTCGACTACTATTTCATCGCAGGCGACAATAGCGATGAGGTCATCAGAGGCTACCGCACCCTCACGGGCAAGGCGCAGATCATGCCGAAGTGGCTCTTCGGCTTCTGGCAGAGCCGCGAGCGCTACAAGAGTCAGCGCGAGATTCTCGATGCCCTCAAGGGCTTCCGCGACCGCCGTCTCCCCATCGACAACATCGTCATGGACTGGAACTACTGGAGTCCCGACTCGTGGGGCGCATTCACCTTCGACACACTTCGATTCAGCGACCCCAAGGGCATGATTGACACCATCCATGCTCAGCATGCCAAGATCATGATTTCCTGCTGGCCCAAGTACTACCTCACCACCGACAACATGAAGGAACTCGACCAGATGGGCAAGATCTATCAGCAGAGCATCAAGGACTCGCTCTATGACTGGTTGGGCTACAAGTATGCGTTCTACGACGCCTACGATCTCGATGCCCGCAAGGTCTTCTGGCGCCAGCTCTACGAGAAGCTTGCCACCATCGGCATGGATGCCTGGTGGATGGATGCCTCCGAGCCCAATGTGCGCGACTGCACCGACCTGCCTTATCGCAAACTGCTCTGCGGTCCCACAGCCCTTGGCTCCAGCGACGAATATTTCAATGCCTATTCGATCGTTAATGCCGAGGCCATCTACGATGGTCAGCGAGGCTATGAGACCGCCATCGAGCGCCAGGGCATCAAGCCTGACGATTCACAGGCTCTCCAGAACCATGCCAAGTGGAACCAGTACGGCTTTGGCAACGAAGATAACTTCTCGCCCGAAAATCAGCGCGTCTTCCTCCTCACGCGCAACGGATTTGCTGCCGAGCAGCGCTTCTCCACAGCCACCTGGTCGGGCGATATCGGCACCCGTTGGGAGGACATGAAGACGCAGATCACGGCTGGTCTCAATTTCTCCATCTCCGGCATACCCTATTGGAGCCAGGACATCGGCGGCTTCTCGGTCGAGAAGCGCTACGAGGCTGCACAACGCTTTTACGATGACACGGGCCGCGAGAACGAGGATCTTCGCGACTGGCGCGAGCTCAATGTGCGCTGGCACGAGTGGGGTGTATTCACTCCCATGTACCGCGTACACGGCCAGTTCCCGTTCCGCGAGCCTTGGAACATTGCCCCCGAGTCACATCCCGCCTACAAGGTCATCCGTTCCTGCATCGACTTCCGCTATCGCATGATGCCCTACATCTACTCGCTGGCAGGCAAGGTTTATTTCGACGACTACACCATGCTCCGTCCTCTCGTGATGGATTTCGGCTACGACCCCAAGGTGCTCGATTTGGGCTACCAGTTCATGTTCGGTCCTTCGTTCATGGTTTGCCCCGTCTATCAGTATAAGGCACGCCAGCGTGATGTCTATTTCCCCGAAGGCCGCATCTGGTACAACTTCCCCGATGGTCGTATTGCCTCCGAAGGTGGCGAGACCCGCATCTGCGCCGCTCCCTACGAGCAGATACCCGTCTTCGTGCCCAGTGGCTCTATCATCCCCTTCGGTCCCGCTTTGCAGTATAGCGACGAGAAGCCTGCCGGCACCATCCGACTCTATGTCTATGAGGGACAGGACGGCGACTTCACGCTCTACGAGGACGAAGGCACCAACTATGGCTATGAGGCAGGACGTTTCGCCAACATCCGCTTCAGCTACAACGAGGCCCAGAAGGAGCTTACCATCTCCGACCGCGAGGGTGAGTTCCCGGGTATGCTTCAGAAGCGTACCTTCATCGTCGTGCCCGTCAGTGCTGACCATATCCAGGGTTACGACCCCGAAGCCAAGGGTATCGTGGTGCAGTACGATGGCAAGGCGCAGGTCGTAAGTCTCTAAGCGCATAATGCCCGAAAAAACGAGGCAGAAACCGCATCAGTCGGCTTCTGCCTCTTCGTTTTCCGTTGTTTCGGCATAATTTTGGGCCAAATGTTTGGTTTATCCCATTTTTATCATTATCTTTGCCACCCGAAACGATTCATTCCTTGTAAACTGTATTATCTCATGAAACGTTATTTCATCGCCGCTATCCTGCTGGCTTCCCTATCGTCCGATGCCTTTGCACAAATACTGCAGCAGGTGGACGAATATGAGGCACTGTCAAACCTTTTTGTGCCCACCTATTCCCTCAGTTCCCAACCCATCGAGCAGCGCATCAAGGATGCCCTCAGCCAGATGACGTTGGCCGAGAAGTGCCGGCTCTGCTACGCACAGTCCAAGTTCTCCACCCCCGGCGTGCCCCGTCTTGGCATCCCCGAGGTGCGTTACAGCGACGGACCTCATGGCGTGCGTGCCGAGATCAACTGGAACGACTGGGGCTATGCTGGCTGGAACAGCGATTCCATCACCGCCTATCCCGCTCTCACCTGCCTTGCCGCCACGTGGAATGATGAACTCGCCTTCCTCTACGGCTACAACATCGGTCAGGAGGCGCGCTATCGCCGCAAGAACGTGCTGCTCGGCCCGGGTGTCAACATCTATCGTACGCCGCTCGGAGGCCGCAATTTCGAGTATATGGGTGAGGATCCATGCCTCGCCGCAAAGATGGTAGTGCCCTACATTGCCGGCATTCAGCGCAATGGCGTGGCAGCTTGCGTCAAGCATTACATCCTCAACGAGCAGGAGGAGTTCCGTGGACACGTCGATGTCAAGGTGTCCGACCGTGCCCTTCACGAGATTTACCTGCCACCTTTCAAGGCTGCTGTCGAGAAGGGTAAGGTGTGGACGCTGATGGGCTCCTACAACCAGTATCTCGACCAGCACGTCGCTCATAACGAAGTGCTCATCGACAAGGTGCTCAAGGGAGACTTCAACTTCGATGGTGTGGTCATTACCGACTGGGGTGCCGCCCACGATACCGACGAAGCCATCTTCAATGGTCTCGATATCGAGATGGGAACCTATACCAACGGCCTCACCTCCGAAGCAGGCGATTTCGGCTATGACGACTATTATCTGGGCCGTGCCTACTACGAGAAGTGCTTGCGTGGTGAGGTGCCTGATTCGATCATCAATGACAAGGCCGCACGCATCCTTCGTCTGATTTTCCGCACAGAGGCTGGTCTCAACAGCGCCTATCCCAACGGACGTGTAGCCAGCGACGAGCAACTTGCCACCGCCCGCCGCATTGCTGACGAAGGCATCGTCCTCCTCAAGAACGACCCCCTCAAACCCTCTCGAACCTCTCAAACCCTTCAAACCTCTTCCACCCCTCTTCTTCCTCTTCGCCCCGAGCTCTATCGCCGCATCCTTGTGGTGGGCGAGAATGCTACGCGCAGCCTTTGCATGGGTGGAGGTTCGTCGGAGCTCAAGACCAAGGTCGAGATCTCACCCTTACAGGGTATTCGTGATCGTTTCGGCGACAAGGTCGCCATCGACTATGCCGAGGGCTATCGTTCGGGCGGTGCCTTCTATGGTCGCACCGAACCCATTGACGACAGCGTCTATGACCAGTTGCGCAGCGAAGCCGTTGCCAAGGCACGCGAAGCCGACCTCGTCATCTTCGTGGGCGGTTTGAACAAGAACCATTATTCCGACTGCGAGGGCGGCGACCGGCTCTCCTACGACCTCGACTTCCATCAGAACGAGCTTATCGAAGCCCTTGCCACCGCCAATCCCCGACTCGTCTGCGTCATCATTTCGGGCAATGCCTTCCGTATGCCTTGGCTCAGTCGTGTGCCTGCACTCCTCCAGAGCTGGTATCTCGGCTCGATGGCTGGTGCAGCCTTGGCGGATATCCTGTCAGGCGACGTGTGTCCGTCGGGCAAGACTATCTTCACCTATCCTGCTACGCTGGCCGACTGTCCGGCTCATCAGTTGGGCCGCATCAGCTATCCTGGTGTGCGCCCCGACGAAGTGCCGTCGGCATGGCGCTATCGTCCCGACACCAATCCGCGTTCTGCCGACCTGCTTGCCATTGCCTCCAAGAGCCCTACGGCCCTGCGCGATGCCGCCCGTAGCTTCAATCCGTCGCTCAAGGTGCTCAACACGTCCAGCGATCCCTCTACCCATCGGGGTGCAGGCGACGAAGTTGAAGTGTATGCCGAGGACATCCTGGTGGGCTATCGCTGGTACGACTATCACAAGCTCAATGGTGTGGGCACTTCGAGCGTTGTCTTCCCCTTCGGCTATGGTTTGAGCTACACGAAGTTCGCCTACGGCATACCCACCATCTTTGCAGGCACCGTGAGCGTCGAAGTGACCAATGTCGGTAAGGTCGAAGGCCAGGAAGTGGTGCAGTTCTACGTATCGGACACCAAGAGCTCCGTTGTCCGTCCCAAGAAGGAGCTGAAGCACTTCGAGAAGGTCAATCTCAAGCCCGGCGAGCGCAAGGTGGTCAGCTACACCATCCAGAACGAAGACCTCTTCTATTACGATGAGGTGAAAGGCCGCTGGTGGTTCGAGTCAGGCGACTTCACCATCTATGTCGGCTCCTCGTCGGTCGATATCCGTGGCAAGGTCGATATCACCCGCTGACCAGCATTTCGAACCTGTCATGCCCTGAAATAGCCTGACTATTCTTCACAAAAGCTACGATTAGTCAGTCCTTTCTCGCTCTATCCGCTGAAACCGAAGGCGCGGCATCGTTTGGTGCTGCGCTTTCAGTTTTTATATTACTCAAGTTTCGCATTTGCTCAATTTGTGGATATGAAGTGACATTTGGTGATATTAAGGGATTGTAAGGGACGATACCATTGCCTAAAAAGAATGGGACTCAAGAACATTCATCCTATAGATCTTTTCTTATCCTATAGAATCCCTTGGAATCATCAACTTTAGCATTTGTGAAAGTTGAGTATAGTAAATCTATCGTGGCATATCCCCCAACGTACGTTAGCGGACATGATTCTATAAGATGATGTCCTCTCACGTCCGCTGGGGGACATGCTGCGACGAGATGATGTCCTCTCACGTTCGCTGAAGGACATGCTACGACGAGATGATGTCCGCTAACGTACGCTGGAGGACATGCTACGATGTGATGATGTCCTCTCACGTTCGCTGAAGGACATGCTGCGACGGGATGATGTCCTCTTACGTTCGCTGGGGGACATGCTGCGACTGGATGATGTCCTCTTACGTTCGCTGGGGGACATGCTACGACGGGATGATGTCCTCTAACGTTCGCTGAAGGACATGCTACGACAGGATGATGTCCTCTAACGTTCGCTGGAGGACATGCTGCGACGGGATGATGTCCGCTAACGTCCGCTGGAGGACATTCTTCGACGAGATGATGTCCTCTAACGTTCGTTGGGGGACATGCGACGATGGGAAAAAGACTTTCTGCCGCACGACGGGATGCTTACACCATAAAATTGTGGCAATTTTTTTGGAATATCAGAAATAATACGTATATTTGCGCCCACAAGAATGTATTCCGGCATCATTAATTATGGAAAAAAAGCTTACCATCCAATTGATGAAGATTGTGGCCGATACTACGGTCGATGGACCAGGTTGGCGCACGAGTGTGTATTGTGCAGGCTGTCGTCATGCCTGTCAGGGCTGCCATAACCCCGAGACGTGGCCCTTCACGGCAGGTCAATGCGTCAGCATCGATGAGATTATGGAGGAACTGCGATATGCCGAGGGTGACATCACCTTCAGCGGCGGCGACCCTATGTATCAGCCCGAAGCCTTCACGGAACTGGCTCGCCGCATACGCGAGGAACTGCACAAGGGCATCTGGTGCTACACGGGCTTCCGCTATGAGCAGGTGGCTGCCGATCCGATGATGAGCAGGATGCTGCCTTATCTGGATGTGCTGGTCGATGGTCCTTTCATCGAAGCCAAGAAGAGCCTTGACCTGCTGTTCCGTGGTTCGAGCAACCAGCGGCTCATCGATGTGCAGAAGTCGTTGAAGGCGGGCAAGGTTGTCGAGTTCGAGTATGATCCTTATCCGACGTTCGATTGATTTTTAATCACGAATTAGCGAATTTTTCGTTATTTCATTATAACGTTATTCCGTTATTCCGAAGAATGGCGGGGAAAATAATTCTTTAATTCGATAATTCGTGATAATAGGGAGAGAAAGATATGGAGCGAAACAAGGAAATATTCAAGGTGACCTTGGCGGGTGGTGCGATGAACGTCCTGCTGCTCGTATTCAAGTTCGTGGCAGGCATCGTGGGTCACAGTTCGGCGATGGTGGCCGATGCGGTTCACTCGCTGAGCGACTGTGTGACCGATGTCATCGTGCTCATCTTTGTGCACGTCAGCAGCAAGCCCGAGGACAAGTCGTACGACTACGGACATGGCAAGTTCGAGACGTTGGCAACCACGGCAGTCAGCTTGTCGCTGCTTGCCGTGGCGATAGGCATCCTGTATGGTGGCATCATGAAGATTGTCGGCTGGGCCAAAGGAGCGCAGCTGGCGACGCCTGGTATGCTGGCGCTATGGGCTGCATTGCTGTCGGTAGTAATGAAGGAAAGCATCTACCGCTATTCGATAATGAAGGCGCACCAGCTACATTCGCAGGCTGTGGAGGCCAATGCCTGGCATCATCGCAGTGATGCGCTGTCGTCGGTAGGTACGGCCGTGGGTATCGGTGGCGCCATCTTCCTGGGCGAACGGTGGACGGTGCTCGACCCCGTGGCTTCGGTCATTGTGGGCCTGCTGATTGTGAAGGTGTCGTTCAACTTGCTGCGCAATGGCATCGGCGACCTTACTGAGCGGTCGCTGCCCGACGATGTGGAGTCCGAGATCTTGCGGTTAGCCGCTTCTGTGCCCGGTGTGACGGGCCCTCATGACCTGCGCACCCGACGCATCGGCAACCATTATGCCATTGAACTGCATATCCTCGTGGATGGTGACCTACCACTGCGCGAAGCACACGAAAAGGCTTCGCAAGTAGAGAATCTACTACGAAGCCATTATGGGGAAGAGACGCATATCGCGGTGCATGTAGAGCCGAGGGAAGATTAAGAGGAGTTCGAAGGGTTCGAAGGGTTTGAAGGGTTTGAAAGGTTTGAAAGGTTCGAGGAGTTCGAAAGGTTTGCGAGGAGTTCGAAAGGTTTGAAAGGTTCGAGGAGTTCGAAAGGTTTGAAAGGTTCGAGGAGTTCGAAAGGTTTGAAAGGTTCGAGGAGTTCGAAAGGTTAAGTCGGTATTCCAGTATTCCGTAATACCGTTATTACGTTATACCGAAGTACGAGCCTTTCGATTTACTTCCACATGGAAGTGTACGCTTGATAACGAACCTCCTTGGCGGGTTGACTGAGAGAGAGCTGGTTGTAGATGGTGGTTGGGAACACGAGGTTGGTTATAGCCATCGAACCATTGCCCGTGAAGATCTCGACAGAAGACTGATCAACGTAGATGTCGAACACCAGATCATTGCCTTCACAGCAAAGCGAACCTGAAACCGAAGGGATGGAGTAGCTGCCGTTGAACGTGGCTGCTCCTGTTTTGTTATTGCGACGAGCGATGATGCTGCCTGCTGATGGGCTATAGGTGATTTCGTAAACTTCTTTCTTGTCGTTGCCCAAAGAGATGGTGTTGGCAACGGTGGCATCGAGGGTAAGTTGCAGACGATAGGCACTGGGGGCGTTGATGCTGCCACCCGATGTGGCGAGGGTGGACCATTCGCTGGCGAGCTTGTCGAGTTCCTTTACGGGACGGCTGGCGAGCACAGGCTTGCCCTGATAATCGACGAGGCTGAGTTCGCGGGGCAGGGTGAAGGTCGAGCGCCAGGGACTGCAAGGTACGTCGCCCGAATAGGACCAGTTGTTCATCCATCCGATGAGGATGGTGCGTCCGTCGGGCGCATTGCTCCAGGTGACACCTGCATAGTTGTCCAGGCCATAGTCGAGCCAGAGGGGATAGCTGAGGTCATCGGCAGTGAACTTTTCGCCGTCGAAGTTGCCGACGAAGTACATGGTGCCGCTACCAATCACAGGGCCGCCCGGGTTGACGCTGACGATGAGCACCCACTTCTCCTGACCGTTGTAGTTCATGCGCAGCAGGTCGGGGCACTCCCATTGTCCGCGCTTGCAACGGCCTACTTCGGTGGTGAAGGTGCTGGCTTCGCGCCAAGAGTGCAGGTCGGTGGAGGTCCAGAACTGGATGCCGTATTCCCAACCCAAAGCCAGGCACATGACCCAACGCTTGCTTTCGGCATGCCAGAAGACCTTGGGGTCGCGGAAGTCGCCGCGTGTGGTGTTGGAGATGATGGGATTGCCTTCATATTTGGTGAACGTCTTGCCGCCATCGGTGCTGTAGGCCAAAGCCTGCTGCTGGTGTGTGCCTGCTGCGGTGTAAAAGGCCACCATGGCTCCCTTGCCGAAACCTCCAGTATTGTCGTCATCGCAGACGGCTGAGCCAGAGAAAATGTCGCCCAAGGCATCGGGTTCGAGGGCAGTGGGCTGTTCGGTCCAGTGCACGAGGTCGGTGCTGGTGGCGTGTCCCCAGCTCATATTGCCCCAATTGTTGCCGTAGGGGTTGTACTGATAGAACAAATGCCAGGTGCCGTCGATATAGACCATGCCGTTGGGGTCGTTGACCCAGTTCTTGGCAGGGGTGTAATGGATCTGAGGACGATAGAGCTCGTTGTAGCTGGATGATGAGGTCCCGCCACCACCTGATGGATTATCGGTGCCACTGCCCGAAGGATTGTCGGAGCCGCCTGAGGAATCGGGATTATTGGGGTTTGGCTTGAAGGAATCCTCAAAGGGATCGTCGGAGCCGCACGAGGTGATGACCGGGGCGATGAGCAGCGCTGTGACAAGTGAAAGGATGGGGATTTTCATAATCAATAATAATCAAGAGGGTGGGCGCACTTGCGTCCGCCCTCTTGCAATATAATAGGGTAGTGTAATTAGCGGGTCTTGAGATACTCAAGCGCGTTCTTGGCGAAGGTGAGGATGTTCTCCTGGAAAGCGTTGTTGTGTGGATGAGCACTGATGTCAGGAGTGCCGTCGTCGTTCTTCATCGAGAAGTTGAGACCACCATTGCCGACGCAGATTATGGTGCCCTGGAACTCGGTATCGCCCTGCTGAGCCTCCCAGACGTTGAGCTGGCTAACCCACCAGATCTGGCTGTCCCAAGTGCCGAGAGGATAGATGCCGAACTTGTTGTTGAGCATGGTGAGGGAAGCCTCGTCCTGATTGCCCAGACCGGTGAGGGCTGATGGGATGTTGAAGTAGAGACAGTTGTGGTCCTCGGTCCAACCAGCGCCCTTGAAGGCGATGAGCTTGGTGGTGCCATTGTCCTCTACTTCGAGGCCACGGAATACGGCATGGGTCGAGTAGTCCTTGACGAAGGTGCCGCAGTTGAGCATACATGCCATCTTCCATACGTCGCCGTTGTAGCCGCCAGGAGCGGTGTTGATGGCGTTGTCGTTGTTCTTGAGCATATCCATTTCGAGACGGCCGAGAGTGCCGATGTAAGGAGTAGCGTGAGCCCAAAGGAGGAGGCTACCACCGTCCTTGTACCACTGACGAACCGAAGGAGTGGCATTCATGACAACCTCAGGCATCTCCCAAACGGAGCTGTTGTCGTCGAGGTCGCGCATCCACCAGAGCACGCGGTAAGGCTCGAGAACGTCGGCTGAAGTGATCGAGCTGAATGGAACGAAGGCACCCGTTGGATAGGTCTCGTGGAACCAGAGCCAAGCAGAAGCGTCGTCATCGTCACCGTTGGCAATGAGCTCTTCGGGAGTGTCGAATACCGAGAGATAGCCGATAGCGGTCTTGCCGATGCGGAGGCTGCTGCTGGCGGGGAGCGAAAGACCTTCGTTGTTCTCGGCGGTGAGGGTAACGGTCCAAGTTTCACCCTGAATGACGTCCTTGATGGTGTAGTTGGTCACGTTGGCCATCATGGTCTCCTCGATGGTGCGATTGGCACCATTGGTAGCCACAAAGTGAGTTGTGGTGGCTGTTGGGTTGGCATCCCACTCGACGTAAGCGTCATAACCGCCCACCTTTTCGACCTGGCTCATCTGGATGCCGCTGAAACGAGCTGCGCCCGGACGGGTGTAGTTGAGAACGATGCCCTCGGAGAAGTTGGTGCCATCGGTATATTTGAGCACGTAGCTGTTGGCTACATTGGTCTCGACAGCATAGTGGGTGTAGGTGCCGCTGGTGACAACCTCGGTGCCCGACTTGGTGCCGTTGGCATAGCGGGTCACCTGCATGTTCTGACTGCCGGTTGGCCAAGAGATGACGTAGTTGTCACCCTGCAAGCTGGCTTGGATGCTGGTAGCATCGGGCTTGCTGAGAATAGGGGCAACGATATCGTAGTCCATATCGGCGTTACAGGCACTGAGTGCTGCGACTGCAGCGATAGTTGCGAAAATATATCTGAGTTTCATATTGAATTATTTTTTATGAGATATTTGGGATTTGAAGGGATATTTAGGGATTTTAGGGATATTTAGGGACGTTTCCTTCGCCTGATTGAGAACGGGATCAGGAAGCATTCGTCCCTTAAAATCCCTTAGAATCCCTTAAAGTCCCCAAGAATCCTTTAGAATCCTATATATTCATTGAATCTTAGTTGTAACCCTTATTCTGGGTGTAGAGACCAGGAACGTAGAAGAGCTGGTTGTAGGGGATGGGCCAGTACTCGTTCTTGCCGGCGGTGTAGAAGGCATCTCCATAGTAGCCGGCAAAAGCAGTGCCGTCGTAGTTGCCCTCCTTTTCGGAAGCGAAGAATGCGTTGAGCGTGCTGGAAGCCAAGCCCCAACGACGGAGGTCGAAGTAGCGTTCGGGCTCCATAGCCATCTCGAGACGCTTCTCCCAACGCAGGTACTTGCGTGCATCGTCCTTGCTTACGCCGGTCTGGTAGTAGCCAAGGGTGCGAATCTGGTTGGCAGCATACTGTATGTACTTGCTTACGGAGTTGTTGGCACGGGCGCGAATCTGATTGATGATGGTGATGGCATCGCCGATGTTGCCGGTCTCGATGAGAGCCTCGGCACGCCAAAGCATCACTTCGGTGTAGCGCACTACGTAGTCGTCCATGGCGAAGCCCTGCCAGGTGGATTCGGTGTAGCTCTCGCCGAGGCTGCGCTGTGGCACCTCCTTGAGGGAAGTGTAGTAGCCGTAGTTGGCGGGATTGCGGCTGTTGTCGGTGGTGAGGGTGTACTCGGCCTCGTACTTGTAGGGGAAGGTCGGCATACCTACGGTGTGGAAGAGACGTGGATCCCACTTCTGGTCAACCGGAATGCCGTTGACGGGATGGATGTTGTGCTCGTTGTCGTACTTGTCGAACATCGGGAAGCCATTCTCATCGACTTTAAAAGCGTTGACGAGGTTCTGTGTGGGCTTATGGAAGTCCCAGCCCTTCGACCAGATGCCCCAGCAGCCATTGAGCATGTTGCTCCAGTTGTTGCGGCCGAACTTGGTGTTGTCGTCGATATAATCGGAGTGCTGCACTGCGAAGATGGTTTCGATGTTGCCCTCGTTGTCCTCCATGAAGAGGTCGCCGAAGTCGGCTTCGTAGCCGAACTTGCCGCTGTTGGCGATGTAGCCGGTGTATTCAACCACCTTCTGCATGTACTGCTGGTTGATGTGGCTGTAGCCGGTGTTGGCCTCGTAGCCGTCGCCGTAAGCGAGGGTGAGGTAGCACTTGGCGAGCATGGCAGCGGCAGCATACTTGTTGACGCGAGCCTTATCGGATGGGCTATCGGGCACACTGTTGTAGGCAGCCTCGAAGTCCTCGATGACTTTCTGCATCAGCTGCTCGTGGGTGAACTCGTCATTTCTGGTCTGCTCCTGAGCTGCTTCCTTGAGGACAACTTCGTCAATCCAGGGCACTTGATACCAAAGCTGGATGAGCTTGAAGTAGAAGTGAGCGCGGAGGAAGCGGGCTTCACCCATGCGCACCTTGGCGGTTTCGGCACCGAGTTTCTCTTCGCCGAACTCCTGGATGGCGAGGATGGCACGGTTGGCACGCGAAACAGAGACATAGAGACGATACCAGAGTTCGTCCATGTGGTCGGGCTGCGAAGCGGTAAGGTTGGACCAAACCTCGACGGGGTGGTAGTTGGTGTCGGTAGTGCCCGAACCGCCCTTCATGGCATCATCGCTTGAGAGCGAACCGTAGGGCCAGAGGTTGAAGGGATAGTTGTACCAGTCGGCACCGAGCGAGGCGTAAGCTGCGGTGAGCATGCCTTCGGGATCGGAGAATGCAAGTTCCTCGTCAACGGTACCCGACGGCTTCACCTCGAGGAAATCATCGCATGAGGTGGCAGTGAGCAGGCTGGCAGCCACCGTAAGAATCATATATATCTTTTTCATTTGACTATCTTTTTTAAGTGAGGTTTTGAAAACTGAATGTTAGTCATATCAGAAGCCGAGCTGGATGCCAAGGCTGAGGGATGTAGCGATTGGGTAAGCCCAACCTGGGTTCTCAGGATCGGAGCAGGTGAGGCTGCTTGACTTGATGGTCAGCAGGTTGTTGCCGCTCACATATACGCGGGCATTGCTCATGTGTGCCTTCTTGAGGAGTTTCTCGGAAAGGCTGTAGCCGAACTGGAGGCTGCGGAGCTTGAGGTAACCACCGTTCTCAACGAAGTAGCTGGAGGTGCGGCCTTCGTCACCCACGTTCGAAGTGGTGAGGGCGGGGATAGAGCTGCTGGTGTTGCCGAGTGTCCAGGCATCCATCATGCGCGAACCCTTGTTCGAACCTGGGTCGGTGAGGCTGAAGAAGTCGGTCTGGAACTTCTGTCCGTTGTAAACATCCTGTCCGTGAACACCCTGCCAGAACATGGCGAAGTCGAAGTTCTTGTAGCCAAGCTCTACGTTGAGGCCATAGCTGAAGTCGGGCACTGGGTTGAAGATCCACGTCTGGTCGTTGCTGTTGATGATGCCATTGCCATCGAGGTCGGCATACTTGAGGCCGCCGAGACGGGCATTCTCCTGACCACTGGCGAGCACTTCTTCGCGCGACTGGAACAGGCCATCAACTACATAACCTACGATCGAACCGTAAGGAACCTTGGCTTCTACGAGGTTCTCGTAAGCGGTGTGTGCGTAAGAACCGGTAGTGGTTTCGGGCAGGTAGGTAACCTTGTTGCGGAAGAAGTCCAGGTTGGCATTGATGTTGTAGGTCATGCCGAATGGAGTCTTGTTGCGATAACCTACGGTGAACTCCATACCCTTGTTTTCGAGAGAAGGACCGTTCTGCCAGCTGGCACCACCTTCGCCTACTGAACCGAGGTAAGCAGGATTGATGAGCATGTCCTTCACCTTCTTGATATAGGCATCAACGGTGCCGTAGAGGCTGTTGCTGAAGAATGAATAGTCGAGACCGACGTTGTACTGAGTGGCAGTCTCCCACTTGATGTTGTCGTTGCCGGTCTGGGTTACACGGTAGCCGCTGGGGTAGGTGCCTGAGCCTTCACCCTTGAGGTCGTATGCGGTCGAAGCATCACGGCCCGAGCCGTAGTCGGCGGTAAGGATGGTGTAGCGTGCCGAGTTGTCGATGGCCTGGTTACCGGTTTGACCCCATGAAGCACGGATCTTGAGGTCGTCGAGCCAATCCTGATGGAGGTGCTTTGAGAGACGATAACCGAGAGATGCGGCTGGGAAGGTACCGTAGCGGTTGTTCTTACCGAAACGGCTGGAACCGTCGCGACGGATAGTGAAGCTTGCGAGCAAGAGGTCGTGCCAGTTGTAGTCGAGCTTGCCGAAGAGAGAAACGAGGGTGTAGCCGGCTTGGCCACCATAGAGTTTCTGAATGCCTGTTGAAGCGGATGGCCACATGTAGAGGTCATTTTCGATTGCGAACCCCTCTGCGTTACCGCTGATGTCGATAACCTGCTGCTTGTAGAGTTCCACACCACCCAGGACGGTGAGGGTGTGATCCTCGGGGAGCGGTACGAGATAGTTGGCAGTGGTTGACCAGTTCCACTTCAGGTCGTTGGTCTGGCCGACGCTGGTCTTAGGAGTATCTTCGCGTACGATATCGCTGACGAAGGTGTAGGTCATCGAGTGGATGAATGAAGCGTTGTAGTCAAGACCGAAGTTCGAGCGGATGTCGAGACCCTTGATGGGCTTGAGGCTGATGTAACCGTTGCCGAAGAGACGCCACATGGTGAGGCGGTTGTCGCGGTTCTGGTAAAGCTCGCGGAGAGGGTTCTGACGGTCGGACATGCCACCGACAGGGCCACCGAAGGTCACACCATCCTTCTCATAGACAGGAACGGTAGGAGACATCTTGAGCGCGTTCTCAAGAGGCTGGCAATCCACCTGGTCGCTATAGGTGAGGGTGAAGTTCTCGCCCACGCTGACAACCTTATTGATGTTGTAGGTGCTGTTCATGCGGACGGCGATGTTCTCGAAGTCGGTGTACTTCAGGATACCGTTGGCCTTCTTGTAGCCTACGCTGAACATCTGGGTGCTCTTCTCGGTGCCGTGGCTGATGGAGAGATCGTAGCTCTGGGTGAAGCCGGTGCGGCTGATAGCGTCGAGCCAATCGGTGTCGCTGAAGATCATGGTCTGGTTGGCGTTGATGTAACCGTTGTAGAGACCACCAACGGTGAAGTTGACATTCTGACCGGTAGCAGGATCGTAAGCGGTGATAGGCACGCCATTGGCTGCATTGAGGTTCAGACCGTAGTTCTGAGCGTAGATGACAGGATCGAGGCCATCGTTGAGGGCGGCCTGAGCCATGGTGGTAGCATACTGGTAGGTGTTGCTGAGCTTCATCTTCGACTGGCTGTTGTAGAACGAAGCCTGAGCAGAAGCGGAGAAGTCAACCTTTACCTTTTGGTCCTTCTTGCCGCTCTTGGTGGTGATGATGATGACACCATTGGCAGCGCGGCTACCGTAGATAGAGGCCGAAGCGGCGTCCTTCAATACCTGCATCGACTCGATGTCGTTCATGTTGAGGGTGTTGAGGGCGGAAGTGGTGGGCACACCATCGATAACGTAGAGAGGATCCTGGTTGGAGTTGAACGAACCGATACCACGGATGCGGACGGTAGCGGTGGCAGCAGGCGAACCATTGCTGGTGATGGTCATACCGGCAACCTTACCCTGCAGAGCACGCATTGGGTCGGTGTCGCTCGATGTCTTAAGGCTCTTGGTCTGTACCACTGCAACCGAACCGGTGAGGTCGGCCTTACGCTGGGTGGTATAACCGGTGACCACGACCTCTTCGAGCAGTTCGTTATCCTCGGCGAGAACCACGTTCATGTTGGGAGCAGCTGCGAGAACTTGAGTCACATAACCCACGAAGCTGACCTGGAGCTGTGCGCCCGACTTGACTTGCAACGAGAAGTTACCGTCGAGGTCGGTGATCGTACCATTCGTGGTACCTACTTCAACTACTGAGGCACCGATGATCGGTTCGCCCAGTACATTGTCTGTCACTGTGCCGCTCACCTGCACCTGAGCCAATGTGCTCATGGTACAAAGGAGTGCCAGGACTAAACCTGAAATCAGAACTTTGAATTTCTTCATTGTGATTAAATATTAAAGATGTATGAAAAGTGAATTTTGAATGAGGCTTCTCATGTAAACTTTGGTGTTTGTGCGGCAAAGATAGGCTTATATTTTAATAAAAAATAAAAAAGAGGTTGCAACAAATAAGAAATTTGTCTCAACCTCTGTTTTTGCAACATGTGTCCGCTTGCGGATGCAACATGTGTCCTTTTAGGGATGCAACATTCGTCCCCTTTCAGTATTTCTGCTTGTTCATCTCATGGGGTGTTGTGCCGAAATATGCCTTGTAGCATCGGGTGAAATACGAAGCATCGGTGAAGCCCACCAGGGATGCTACCTCAGCCACATTGCCCTTGCCCTCGGCCAACAGTTGGCGAGCGGCATCCATGCGCGTGTTGCGCAGCAGTTCCACTGGACTCCGCCCGGTGAGTGCCTTGCATTTGCGGAACAGTTGTGTGCGGCTGAGGCAGATGTCGGAGGCGAGAAGTTCTATGGTGTAGTCTTCGTTGCTGAGGTTTCGCTCGATGAACTTCCGTAGTTTTTCGAGGAACTCCTCATCATATTTCGACAAGCGAGCAGGAGCGGGGGGTGCTGCAGGCTCCTTCTGGTCACGTCCAAGAGAAGGCTCTTGTTGGACGCGATTAGAAGTAGCAACAGGCTCGATGGCAGGTCGTGCGGATGTGTCAATGTCCCTGGAAGATGGCTTGTCGGCAACCGCTGCCGAATAGGACTTTGCGGAAGAGTAGCCAGCAATCGGGGCTATCGACTCCCTGATCCTTGCACGATTGCTGATGAGCGAATCGATCTGGGCCAAGAGCACTGCCGAACTGAACGGTTTGGCAATGTAGGCATCGGCTCCTTCCTCAAGACCGCGCACACGCTGTTCGTCCATCGAGCAAGCCGTGAGCATCAGCACGGGGATGTGACTGGTGGCTGGAGTGGTCTTGAGCAGACGGCAGCATTCCAATCCATCCATCACGGGCATCATGACATCGCAGACGATGATGTCGGGCACAGTCTCTTGCGCCTTGCGCAGGCCTTCCTGACCATTGGCGGCACTGAGCACGCGATATTTCTCGGCCAGCAATGTGCGCAGGAAGAGACGGATGTCGTGATTGTCGTCGATGATGAGTGCGATGGGCTTGGGTTCGTCGTCGCGGGTAGTGAGGTCTTCCTGGGCTTCGAGCATATCGAGGTCGGGGGTCGAGGGAAGGGTGTCCGAAGTGCTCGGAATGAAAGGAATGGTCTGCTGACCTTCGCTGGTGGGCCTTGCGGGAAGCGTGATGGTGAAGACGGAGCCGGTCCCCGTCGGCTGGTTTTCGGCACGAATGGTGCCGCCGTGCAGTTCCACGAAGTTCTTGGCAAGAGCCAGGCCGAGTCCCGTTCCCTCGTAATGGCGGGAACCCACCTGATAGTAGCTTTCGAAGATCTTTTGGATGTCGCTTGAGGGGATGCCCAGTCCGGTGTCGCCGATACACATTATATATTTATCTCCCGTGTGCGCGAGGGAGACGCTGATGCTGCCTCCATCGGGAGTGAACTTGAAGGCATTGCCCATGATGTTGTAGAAGATTCGCTCCAGTTTGCCCTCGTCGGCCATGGTGCGGAAATCCTTGCCCTGCGTTTCGTAGGTGAGCTGGATCTGCTTCTTTGCAGCCAATCCCTGGAACGAGTCGGTCCATGCCGAGAACAGGGCATTGAGGTCGATGGGCTGCAGGTCGAGCGAAATCTTGCCGCTTTCGGCCTTGCGGAAGTCGAGGATCTGGTTCACCAGTCGGCGCAAGACGCCAATGTTCCTTTGTGCCAGCTGCAGGAGTTGCTTTTGCTTAGGGTCGTGCAGGAGCGGGTCTTGAGCGAGTTGCTCGACGGGTGCAGCGATGAGCGTAAGCGGTGTGCGGAAGTCGTGGCTGACGTTGGTGAAGAAGTTCATCTTGGCATTGTTGGCCTCTTCGAGTTCGCGGGTCAGGGCGAGAAGCTGGTCGCGTTGTTCCTTGAGGGTGGCACGCTGGCGGGCGAGACTTTGGCCGGTGCGTCGGCTGATGCGGTAGAAGATGTAGAGCGTCAGCATGAAGCCAAGGGCAAGCAGCAGCAGAGCGCCCAGTGCACGGCTCAACGCCTTTTCGAGGCTGTGCAGTTGCCAATAGTGGTCGAGACGGCCACGCAGCAAACGAATATTTTCGGCCTCGCGGTCGATGGCGCGTTGCATACTGCTGGTGAGCATAGCCTCCTGCGCCGACGAGATGAGGTGGCTTTCGAGCAGTGTCTCCCTCTCGTAGGGTTCGCCTTCGAGGATGCGGATGGCTGTCTGCATGATAATGTCACCACCCGTGGGATAGGTGGCCGTAGCATCAAGACGGCCCTGTTCGATGGCTTCGATGCCTTCACCAGGTTCCACGATACCATCGATGCCGGCAAAACGGATGTGGTTATCGGGTTTGAGTTCGTGTGCCCTGGCCTTTGCCGACCATGCCATCCAGTCGCTATGGGCGACGATGACATCGACGTCGGGATAGCACTTGAGCAGGGAATCCATCATAGCCGCCGCATCGTCGCCCGACCAATGCGCATCGACCGAGGCCAACAGTTTCGCCTGGGGATAGCCCTTAAGTTCCTCGACGAAGCCTTTATGACGCATTTGGGCTGGCGTGGTAGTCATGACGCCCGTGAGTTCAAGGATTCCGATCCTCTTCGAGGGGAGTGAGGGGTTGCTCCCGTTGGTCGCGTCCGTGCGAAGCGAAAGGCTCAGCGCATAGCGAGCCAACAGTCGTCCTGCACCTTCGTTGTCTCCACTCACGAAGGCGGTGTATTTGTCGCCGAGAATCTGACGGTCGAAGACCACGACAGGAATGCCTGCATCGAAGGCTTCGGCAACGGCAGGGGTGACGTCTTCGGGTTCATTGGGCGAAACGATGATCAGATCGACCTTCTGATTGATAAAGTAATGGATGTCCTCAATTTGCTGCTGGCTATTGTCATGGCAACAAATCAGTTCCATCGAGATGCCGTCGTGCAGCAGCAGCTCGCGTTCCATCTCGGCATTCTGTTTCGAGCGCCATGGTCCCTCGGAGCATTGCGACACGCCGATGCGGAATCGCGGTTCCCGAGACGAAGAGCAGGAACTGAGCAGAATGGCGAAAAATGCGAATAATCCTATAGTTACTATATCTATTTTTACTATCGAGGATTTTCGTAATGTTGAAGTTCGGGGGTCAAACATAGTTTAGAAATAAATGGTCGGAAGTTTTCAGTGTTCATTTGCATACTTAATCAGCGCATCGAGCTGTTTGCGGCTCACCTCGACGATGGTGCCATGCTTGTGGTCGGCAGGCACGCTGATGCGTTCGGGGATGGGCGTGAAGGTCAGGAAGTCGCGTGTCGCAACAGCGCCGTATTCCTGCGGATGGTACTGGTCGAAGTAGATGATCCACTCATCGCCTAACCAGATGGCGCAGGGACCTTCGGAATAGGTGCGTCCGAAGGTGGGAGAAGGGGGAAGGTTTGAGGGGTTTGAGGAGTTTGAGGGGTTTGAGGGGTTTGAGGGGTTTGAGGAGTTTGAGGGGTTGCTCTCGTTGGTCGCGTCCGAGGGAAGCGAAAGGTTTGAGGGGTGGAAGGGTCCGTAGGGCGAGTCGCCGAAGACGCAGAAGAGGTTGCTGAATCCCGGCTTGCGGTTGTCCTTCACCACGAGCACATAGTCCTTCGGCCCGCGCTGGAGCAGGTAGCCGTCGATGCTGTTGAAGCCTGGGTCATAATAGCGCTGGGCGGGCGTGAAGGTCAGGAAGTCGCGCGTCGTGGTGTACCACAAGCGATGGCAGCTGTTCGTGCCGAGCGTGTCGGCGGCTGTGTAGGTGAGGGGATCGATTTGCGACGACCAGATGATCAGGTACTGACGTAGTTCCTCATCGTAGAAAAGTTCGGGTGCCCAGACGTTGTTGGTCGGGATGTCGGCCATCACGTCGATGACACGCTGTTCGGACCAATGGATCAGGTCGCGCGACGAAGCATAGCCAAAGCCACGGCTGCCCATCCATTGGGTGGTCCAGACGAGGTGGAACGTGCCATCGGGACCACGGACGATGCTGGGGTCGCGCATCACACGTTCGTCGGGATAGTATTTCGGTGCCTGCTCCTGTCCCGTCCAGGCATCGATGTAAGTGGTGTCGTTGCCCACCATCGGGGCGAGCCAGACGCCAGGCAGGGTGTCCCAATGCAGGCCATCGAGACTGTAAAGGTACTGTAGGCCACGGGTCGAGGGTTCGCGGAACGAGGTGAAGATGTAGGCAGTATCTTCGGGAACGGGTTTCGTGCAACTGTTGAGTGCGAACGTCAGGCCAATCAAGGCCAAAAGCAAAAGACTTGGGGTATGTTTTTTCATCGCAAAGGTTGATTTGGAAATGCGTTTTACGATGCAAAGATAACCTATTTGGTTGAAAAGACAAAAAATAAAGTCAAAAATCGATAATTTCTTCCCGATATCATGCATTGAAACAAAAAAATGATTATATTTGCGGCATCCATTTCGAATATTCATTTACTATAAATCATTCATCATGAAACATCTTCATTTGCTATTTGCTTTGAGCCTTTTGGCCACATTAGCCAATGCACAGACCTTCAAGGAGTGGCAGGACCCCGAGGTCAATGCCGTGAACCGCCTGCCGATGCACACCACCTTCTTCGGATATGAGTCGGTCGAAGCTTCGAAGTGTGCACCCGAGGCATCTGTGCGTTATCTTGGCATCAACGGCGATTGGAAGTTCCGCTGGCAGCGCGATGCAGTCGATTATCGGAGCGACTTCTACAAGACTACATTCGACGATGCCGACTGGAAGACCATTCCCGTGCCCGGATGCTGGGAACTCTATGGTTACGGTGACCCGCAGTACACCAACATTGCCTACGCTTGGGCTCGCCAGCATGAGAACACTCCTCCGCTTGTGCCTACCGACAACAATCATGTGGGCTACTATCGTCATGAAGTCATGATCCCTGCCGACTGGAAGGGGCAGCAGGTCATTCTTCATATCGGTTCGGCCTCGAGTTGCATGTACCTGTGGGTCAACGGCCGCTTTGTGGGCTATAGCGAGGATTCGAAGCTTGCTGCCGAGTTTGACCTGACCCGTTATGTCGTGCCCGGCAAGAAGGCGCTCATCGCCATCCAGATGTTCCGCTGGTGCGACGGCACCTACCTCGAGGATCAGGACTTCTTCCGCTATGCGGGCATCTGCCGCGACAGCTGGCTCTTCGCACAGCCCCGTCAGCACATCAGCGACATCCGCGTCACGCCCGACCTCGATGCCTCCTACACCAACGGCCTCCTCAACGTCGATGTCAAGGCCACGGGCGGCAAAGTGCAGCTCCAGCTCCTCGACACGGACGGTAGGGTGGTGGCCGAAAGCTTCAGCACCGGCAGGCCAGTGACGATGAATGTGGACAATCCGCTCAAGTGGACAGCCGAGACGCCCGACCTCTACACTCTGCGCGCCACCCTCACCGACGCTCGCGGCAAGGTGCTTCAGGTGGTGCCCGTGCGCGTAGGTTTCCGCAAGATTGAAGTGAAGGACGCACAGGTGCTCATCAATGGACAGTCCATCCTCATCAAGGGTGCCGACCGCCACGAGCTCGACCCCGATGCCGGCTATGTGGTCAGCCGCCAGCGTATGCTGCAGGACGTTCAGATCATGAAGCAGTTCAACCTCAACGCCGTGCGCACCTGCCACTATCCCGACGATCCCTACTGGTACGACCTGTGCGACCAGTACGGCCTCTATGTGGTGGCCGAAGCCAACATCGAGAGCCACGGCATGGGCTACGGTGAAAAGACCTTGGCCAAGCACCCTGGTTATCACCTGGCTCACCTCGAACGCAACCAGCGCAATGTGCAGGCGCAGTTCAACCACCCGTCCATCATCTTCTGGAGCCTTGGCAACGAGGCAGGCTATGGCCCTAACTTCGCCGATGCCTACGACTGGATCAAGGCCGACGACCCCTCGCGCCTCGTGCAGTACGAAGGCGCCGTGCGCGGCATTCGCGATGGCGTAGTGCCTCAGCAGGAGGCCAAGACCGACATCTTCTGCCCTATGTACGACGACTATCGTCAGACCGAAGCCTACGGACAGAACCCCGACAACATCAAGCCCTTCATCCAATGCGAGTATGCACACGCCATGGGTAACTCCGTGGGTGGTTTCAAGGAATATTGGGAACTCTACCGCAAATACCCCAAGCTGCAGGGCGGCTTCATCTGGGACTTCGTCGATCAGAGTCTGCGCTGGACCAACAGCAAGGGACGTCAGATCTGGGCATACGGAGGCGACTTCAACACCACCGACCAGCACGACGGCAACTTCTGCGACAATGGTCTCATCTCGCCCGACCGCAAGCCCAATCCGCACATGTACGAGGTGGGCTACTACTATCAGAACATCTGGACCAGCTTCGTGGAGGGTGGTTTGAAGGGTTTGAAGGGTTCGAAGGGTTTGAATGGTTCCGTTACGCTCGAAATCCTGAACGAATATCGTTTCCGCGACCTCTCCAACTATCGCATGGAATGGGAATTACTTCGCAATGGAGAGGCTGTCAGCACCGGTTTGGTTAGCGAGCTGAATGTGCCTGCCCAGAAGAAAGCCCTCGTCACCCTGCCCCTCGACGACATGAAGGGCTGCGGCGAATGGTTGCTCAACGTGAAGTATGTGCTCAAGCGCAGCGAACCCCTGCTCAAGACTGGCAGCGTGATGGCTCATCAGCAGCTTGCCCTCACCGGGCCTGTGGCTTGCAGTTGCCAGGGGAATCCTAATGCCCCGAGTCCACAGATTTCCGAAACCGACCAAAGTCTCACCATCACTGGTGCGCACTTCGTAGTCGGTTTTGACAAGCAGACGGGACTGATGAACCACTACGAGGCCAATGGTGTGAAGCTGCTGGCCGAAGGTGCACAGCTGAAGCCCAACTTCTGGCGCGCCCCCACCGACAACGACTTTGGTGCCAACTTGCAGCGTAAATATGCTGCGTGGAACAACCCCGAACTGAAACTTACGGCATTCGAGGCCGAAGAGAGCGAGGAAGGCTACGTTGTCAAGACTGGGTTTGAGATAGAAGCAGTTGCTGTGAAGCTCGCTCTCACCTACACCATCGATGGCGAAGGTGCCGTGCGTGTCGATGAGAAGATGACCGTCGATCCTGCCCAGCAGAAACGCGTCGATCGCGTACGTTTCCAGCGCATCTCGCCGCGCGATGCACCCATTGCCGAAGGCGAGCGCAGCACCGAGGCCAGCGACCTCTTCCGCTTCGGTATGCAGCTGCCGATGCCCGAATCGATGGAGCAGATCAAGTATTATGGCCGTGGCCCCGTCGAGACCTATTGCGACCGCAAGGACTCCGAGCACTTAGGCATCTACGAGAGCACCGTCACCCGGGAGTTCTATCCCTACATCCGTCCGCAGGAGACGGGCAATCACGTCGATCTTCGCTGGTGGCGCCTCACCGATGCCACAGGCCGTGGCCTGATGGTGGTGGCCGACGAACCTTTCTCTGCCTCCGCGCTCCACTACACCATCGAAAGCCTTGACGAGGGCTTCGAGAAGCGCAACCTCCATTCGCCCGACATCGACCCCAGTCCGCTCACCAACCTCTGCATCGACCAGAAGCAGATGGGCCTGGGCTGCGTCAACAGCTGGGGTGCCCTGCCGCGCGAAGAGTATTTCGTGAAGTATGCCGACCACCGATTCACGTTCACTCTTATCCCCTGTAAGGTATATTAATATTTATGAATATGACACAATCCCTTAGAATCTTTTCGACAGGCGTGCTTTTGGCTTGTGCCAGCCATCTGCTCTTGGCACAAACCACACGCGTCGAACTTTATGCACCAGGTATCGTGCGTGTCACGAAAGTCGATGCTGCGGCAACTTCTGACCCGATGGCTTCGAAAAAGAGCTATTCGGTAGTACTCACTCCTGCCAGCCCGACGTCGGCAATCACCGGCGAAGGAACTCTCACGACCGAATGCCTAACGGTGAAGGTCACGGCCGAGGGCGTGGTAAGTTTTTTTGACCCATCGGGCAAGCAGCTTCACACCGAACTGGGGCAGGGCAAGGTCTCTCCCATCACTGAAGGCGTCGATCGGGGCAAGTACGAGGTCAGCCAACGCTGGCAGCTTGAACCCGAAGAAGCTATCTTCGGCCTGGGTCAGCGCCGCGAGGGGCAGACCATGAACCAGCGCGGCACCTCGTTCCGCCTTTGGAACACCAATACGCACATCTACATCCCCTACTTCACCAGCGAGAAGGGCTACGGCATCTATTGGGACAATGCTGGCGAGACGTTCTGGTGCGACGATGCCAACGGAACAACCCTACGAAGCAGCGTAGCCGAGGGCGTGGATTACTACTTCCTCTACAAGGACGGCACGCAGGACGGCGTGGTGGAGCAGATACGCCTCTTGAGCGGACAAGCCACGATGTTCCCGCTTTGGGCCTACGGCTACTGGCAGTGCCGCGAGCGCTACAAGACGCCCGACGAGCTGTCGGGCGTGCTCGACGAATACCGCCGCCGTGACATCCCCATCGATGCCATCGTGCAGGACTGGCAGTACTGGGGCTGCGACTCGAACTGGAACGCCATGAAGTTCGAGAACCCCCATTACCTCAACAAGATCGGCGACCCCAAGCAGATGCGTTATCTGCCCAACAACGAGGATCCCGCAGCCGAGATTGCCAAGGCGAAGGCTCAGGGCGCACCGCGCCTGACCACGCCGCAGCAGATGGTCGATTATGTGCACCAGCAGAATGCCCACCTGATGATCACCCTCTGGCCCGACTTCGGCCCCTGGACCAAGCAGTACAGGGAGCTCGACAAGCTGGGTGCCCTCATGCCTTTCGACACCTGGCCGCGCAACCGTGGCGTGCTGGTGTATGACGTGTTCAACCCCAAGGCACGCGACATCTACTGGAAATATCTGACCAACCTCTATCGCATGGGCTTCGATGCGTGGTGGACCGATTCGACCGAGCCTGATCACTTCGAGAAGGAGGGCGACCTTGACTATATGACGCACGACGGCTCGTGGCGCAGCGTGAAGAATGCCTTCCCGCTGGTACACAACCGTGGCATCTACGACCACCAGCGAGCCACCAAGGGCAACACCAAGCGCTCGCTGCAGATGACACGTTCGGCATCGTTCGGCATACAGCACTACGGCACGTTCTCGTGGAGCGGCGACATCGTGAGCAACTGGACCGACATGCAGAACCAGGTGCCTTCGGGTCTCAACTATGTGATCTGCGGCATACCGATGTGGAACACCGACCTCGGCGGCTTCTTCGGCTGGGACTTCGGCAACGACCCCAAGACCCCATACGCCCAGGAACTGATGGTGCGCTGGATGCAGTGGGGCACGTTCATGCCCCTGATGCGCAACCATTGCTCTTCGCCCATGATGAGCGAGATATGGCACTATGGCGAGCCCGGCCAGTGGGCCTACGATGTGCAGAAGCGCTTCATCGAACTGCGCTACCGCCTGTTGCCCTACATCTACAGCCAGGCAGGTGCCACCGTGCAGCGCAGCGACCTGATGATGCGTCCGCTCGTGATGGATTTCGCCAACGACAAGACGGCCATCAACCGCGCCGACGAATATATGTTCGGCCGCTCTTTGCTCGTGAAGCCCATCACCCAGCCGCTCTATTCATGGTTTGAAGGACGCACCAGCCACTGGATCTATCCCGAGGTCGAGAAAGCGGCTGCTCCCGTGGAGGTCTATCTGCCTGCGGGCACACGGTGGTGGGACTTCTGGAGCAACGAGCTGCATGAGGGAGGCAAGGCCATCCGCCGCCTTGCGCCTATCGACATCATGCCCGTCTTCGTCAAGGCTGGAAGCATCATCCCCTTCGGCCCCAAGGTTAGTTACTCGGGCGAAAAGCCGTGGGACAATCTTGAGGTTCGCATCTATCCGGGCGCTGATGGCGACTATGTGCTCTACGAGGATGCAGGCGATGGCTATGGCTACGAGCAGGGCGAGTTTGCCCAGATTCGTTTCCACTGGAACGACGCTTCGCGCACCTTATCCATCGATGCACGCGAGGGCAGCTATCCCGGTATGCTCCAGAGCCGTAGTTTCCGCATCCATGTGGTGAGTGCTGCCTCGGAGGGCGGCGACGTGGAGGCCACTTCGTTCCAAAAAACGGTGAGCTACGATGGCCAGGCAATGTCTATCACTTTATAGTTGATATAGCTGATATAGTTATTATAGCTGATATAGCTACTATAGTCTAAAATAAAATATCTATGAAGTATCTTTTGATAGCAGTTTCCTTGCTGGCTGCCACAGCTGTGCAGGCTCAGAAGACGGCACCTGTGCAGGTGCCGGGTTATCCCATCTCTCCCGTGCCGTTCACCCAGGTCAAGGTGGGCGATGGCTTCTGGGGTCAGCGCCTCAAGGCCAGCCGCGAGGTGACCATCCCGTTGGCCTTCTCGAAGTGTGAGGAGTCGGGCCGTTACCGCAATTTCGAGATCGCTGCGCGCCAGCTTGCAGGCGAGAACACCGAAGATGTCAAGGTCGAGGGCTTCTCGTTCGACGACACCGACGTCTATAAGACCATCGAGGGTGCCAGCTACTCGCTGCAGACCTATCCCGACAAGAAGCTCGTGGCCTACATCGATTCGGTGCTCGAGATCGTCAAGGGCGGACAGGAGCCCGACGGCTACCTCAACACCGCCTGGACCATGAACCCCAAGCATCCGCACCAGTGGCATGGCACCCAGCGTTGGGAGAAGGTCGAAGTCTTGAGCCATGAGTTCTACAACCTCGGGCACATGCTCGAAGGTGCTGTTGCCCACTATCAGGCCACAGGCAAGCGCAACTTCCTCGACATCGCTATCCGCTATGCCGACTGCGTTTGCCGTGAGATCGGACTGGGAGAGGGGCAGGTCGATCGAGTGCCCGGACACCAGATTGCCGAGATGGGACTCGTGAAGCTCTACCTCATGACGGGCGACCAGAAGTACCTCGACCAGGCCAAGTA
The DNA here is from genome assembly GCA_905235375.1 of uncultured Bacteroidales bacterium. Lineage (GTDB taxonomy): Bacteria > Bacteroidota > Bacteroidia > Bacteroidales > UBA3663 > Liminaster. The sequence continues at coordinate 3,318 of CAJOLH010000048.1, read as the reverse complement.
CTTCCTCGACCGTCGCGGCAAGACCACGCGCCAGGACCTCTACAGTCAGGCACATAAGCCCGTCGTCGAACAGGACGAAGCTGTGGGCCATGCCGTGCGTGCCACCTATATGTATGCCGGTATGGCCGATGTGGCAGCCATCACGGGTGACAGTGCCTACCTGAAGGCCATTGACAAGATCTGGGACAACATCGTCTCGAAGAAGTACTACATCACCGGCGGCATCGGCGCACGTCATGCCGGCGAGGCTTTCGGCGACAACTACGAACTGCCCAATGCCGAGGCTTATTGCGAGACGTGTGCAGCCATCGGCAACGTCTATGTCAATCATCGCCTCTTCCTGCTGCATGGCGAGTCGAAATACTACGATGTGGTGGAGCGCACGCTCTACAATGCCCTCATCTCAGGCGTTTCGCTCGAAGGCAACAGTTTCTTCTATCCCAATCCGCTGGCAGTGGCTTCCGACATGAACTATGCGCGCAAGGCATGGTTCGGCTGCGCCTGCTGCCCGTCGAACATTTCACGCTTCATCCCTTCACTGCCCGGCTACGTCTATGCCGTGCGCGACCGCGACGTCTATGTAAACCTCTTCATGAACAATACCGCTCAGCTTACTGTGGGCGGCAAGAAAGTGGAACTCGAGCAGCAGACCGTCTATCCCTACGGCGACGAGGTTAGCGTCCGCATCAACAAGAACGCGGCAGGACTGTTCGCGCTCAAGGTGCGTGTGCCCGGTTGGGTGAATGGCGACGTGGTGCCCAGCGACCTCTATCGCTTCGTCGATGGACAGGAGACCAAGTACAACGTGACAGTCACCGATGCCAAGGGCCGTTCGCTCTATCCCGATGGCCGCATCACCGCCGACGGCTACTACACCATTGCCCGACCTTGGAAGAAAGGTGATGTGGTGACAATCCATTTCGACATGGTGCCTCGCATCGTGGCTGCCAACGACAAGGTGTGGGCCGACCGTGGCATGGTAGCCGTGGAGCGCGGACCGCTGGTCTATTGTGCCGAGTGGCCCGACAATGCCGCTGACGTTCGCACCTATCTGCTCAATCGTCAGGCCAGGTTCAGTGTGGAAAATGCCGAACTGAAGACCGACCAGGGCAACATCTATCCCATCTGCACCCTTACCACCAGTGATGTGCAGACGTTGGGCTACGACCAGGCTGGCAAGCTCGTGGTGAAAGATGGAAGGCTCACCATGATACCTTATTATGCCTGGGATCATCGTGGACAGAAGGGCGGCATGGAGGTGTGGCTCCCCGTCACGGTGGGTGCTGCATCGGCCACTCCACGACTCTTCAAGGAGCAGGGCTCGAACGGATTCTTCAACCGATAATTTTTTTTGACTCGAATCTATTCACTATTCACAAATATGCCTATGAGAACAATTACACAAAAACGAATCATTCTACCCATGCTGTCGGCTCTCGCGCTGACCAGTTGTTTTTCACCTGCCGACGACAATGCCGAAGCCATCGACGAATCGGCTGCTACCACCCGGCTGAAGGTCACTACGCGAGCCGCTTCGGGAGAAGTGACTTATCCCATCCTTGTGATGGCCTACGACGAATCGGGTTCGCTCAAGGGCGAACAGACCATCAATGCTGAAGGCGAGGAGATCAGCCAGTGAAGGTGCTTACCATATCACTGCTCTTTCCGGGCAGGGCAGTTATACAGAGCCATCGAGTTACAACCAGCAGTCGGCGCTCATCAACATCCCTGCGGCTGGCTATGCCCAGTCACCCCTGATGATGGGTGGCGCAGATGTGCTTCTTACCAGCGCTTCGGCCAAAGTCAATGTCGTCATGACCTATCGCGTGGCAAGTCTTTCGCTGAGCCTCGCATCCGTGCCTGAGGACGTAAGTGCCGTAAACGTGGGCGTCTCACAACAGTACAAGGCCATCGACATGTCGGGCACATTCAGCGGATCGAGCACAGCCAACGTGAAGTGTACCAAGACGGGCGACGTTTGGACTTCCGAGCAGGTCTATCTCCTCCCCGGTGCAGGCTCTTCGACTACGCTCACCCTTTCGCTCACCAATGCCGAGGGACAGACCAGCTACAGCTACGAACTCAGCGAGCCTTTGGAGGCCGCTGTGCCCTATACCATCAAGGGAACCTACGTCGAATCGACAGCTCCCTACATCACGGGTGTCATCACCATCGAGGGATGGCAGGAGGAACGCAGCTTTGACTTTGAGTTTGGCAGCGGAAGCAGCAGCGGAGGATCGAGTTCAACAACGGCCTATTACGAGGTTGAGTCCTTGCCCGTAGAGGGACAGGATTGGAAAGGTCATCTCGCCGCTTTGGTCGAAAATGCGAATGAACGGGAGGCAGACGTGCTGCTGCTCGGCCTGCATGAGATGATAAACGTCTATGCCCCTGCTGCCGAGGGACACGAGACGCAGATGCAGGATTCTGTCAAAGCCTACATCGAAAACGATTTGAAGGATTGGGCAGTACCCACCGAGGAACAGGCGCGTGCCTTGAAGAAAATGTATGGCGGCAACTATGAGGAGTTGAATCTCGTCATCAATAGGTTGAAAGGCGATGAAATCAATGTCTATACTTCCAGCAGCAATGCTCGCTACCTTTGCGAGGAGGGCACCAAGACTTTCAACTTTGCCGAGAACGGCTCCATCACCAGTGCGGGAACTTCCGTCAAGTATCGCCTGCGTCTGGTCAAGAAGATTCACGTCATCGTGAAATAAGCGACCAAATAACAACCATTATGGCAGATAACTATCTCGAACGTCAGCAGGAAGCTCTGGAGCAGCGCAAGGCAGGAAAGCGGACACCCACGCCCGCCCAACGCAAGCGCTTCTACACGCGTCCTGTCGTCACCAAGACGCACGAAGAGCAGCAGGCCGAGATCGCTCAGTTACAAAAGAACGATAAAAAGAATAGATTATGAAAAGCATCGCCATCTATACCCTCACCTCTGAGCTCCATGACGAGCAGGCTGTGGGTGCTGTGACCCGTGAGTTCCTCGAAAGTCTCACTATCGAATACGACTTTCGAGGCAGTGATTATTCTGACTTCGGTAGTTATCCGCTTAGTCTCATCTTTGTTCGAACAGGTGGCACCGAGGGCATTTTCCGCCGTCTCCTCCCCACGCTTTCTCATGGGAAGGGGGAGAAGTTTTATCTCTTGTCATCGGGCAAGAGCAATTCGCTGGCCGCTTCGATGGAGATACTTTCCTATCTGCAGCAGCATGATTTGCAGGGCGAGATCCTGCATGGCGATGCGGGATATATCTCCCGCCGAGTGGGCATGCTGGCACAGGTGGAGTCGGCACGACGGAAGCTG
>CAJOLH010000047.1 GCA_905235375.1 uncultured Bacteroidales bacterium | reverse complement strand
CCGCTCGACTTGCATGTGTTAGGCCTGTCGCTAGCGTTCATCCTGAGCCAGGATCAAACTCTTCGTTGTACTTTTTATCGTTTGTCTGATGCTGGCAATCAATAAAGTTATTGACGGTAAAGCTATTGTCTTGCACTTGCTCTACCCTAAGTATGTGCTTGCTAATCTATTTGTCAATTTCAAACTTTCAAAGATCGTTTACTTCGATTATTGAAGGATAAGCGAAATAAAAAGCCGTTGCTGAGCAACGACTTGTGGGCGCTGAGGGATTCGAACCCCCGACCCTCTGCTTGTAAGGCAGACGCTCTGAACCAGCTGAGCTAAGCGCCCTTAAATTGGCGATTTGCGAGGATGGTCTCCAACCATAGTCGCTAAGCGCCCGAATAAAAAGAGGTCAGTAGCGGACTCGAACCGCTGTAGCTGGTTTTGCAGACCAGTGACTAAACCACTCATCCAACTGACCAAAATTATTGTGGTGCCACCAGGAATCGAACCGGGGACACAAGGATTTTCAGTCCTTTGCTCTACCAACTGAGCTATGGCACCAAAACGAATCCGCAAAGGGGTCATTCGCCGGAACAACCCCATCGGATCGTGGTGATCCGCTTGGGGTTCGAACCCAAGACCCCAACATTAAAAGTGTTGTGCTCTACCGACTGAGCTAGCGGATCGAAGTACGGAGGATGAGACTCGAACTCACACAGCCTAACGGCCACTACCCCCTCAAAGTAGCGTGTCTACCAATTTCACCACCTCCGCAGAGTCAGACTCAGAAGAGTCATCTTGTGTACCCAAACCCGGGGTCGAACCGGGACGGATTTCTCCATTGGTGTTTGAGACCAACGCGTCTACCGATTCCGCCATTTGGGCTGATGAGCGAAAAACGGGACTCGAACCCGCGACCCCGACCTTGGCAAGGTCGTGCTCTACCAACTGAGCTATTTTCGCAAAAAGACATAGAATTAGTTGCGGAGGCGTTATCGCCATCCGCAGGTTAGTGCTTCGACTAACCCTTGTTGCGGAGAGCGGGATCGAACCACTGACCTCCAGGTTATGAGCCTGGCGAGCTACCACTGCTCCACTCCGCGATATAAAAGCAAATAGACAAGCTAATGCTTGCGGTGCGTACGGGACTCGAACCCGTGACCTCCGCCGTGACAGGGCGATATTCTAACCAACTGAACTAACGCACCAGGAACTATGCGATCCGAAGACCGTCCCGCAACAGCGGGAAGAAAAAGCGGAGAGAGAGGGATTCGAACCCCCGGAACGTCGCCGTTCGCCGGTTTTCAAGACCGGTGTAATCGACCACTCTACCATCTCTCCAGTATAATCCCTGTAAAAATGAACCGTAGCGAGACAGGGACTTGAACCCTGGACCTTCGGATTATGAATCCGACGCTCTAACCAGCTGAGCTATCTCGCCATCATGGTGACCTCGCAGGGGCTCGAACCCTGGACCCACTGATTAAGAGTCAGTTGCTCTACCAACTGAGCTACGAAGTCATAGACGGGAAGCGTTTCCGCTTCCGAAAATATTTCTTATATCGTTTATCCTTCAATATGTCAAAGATCATGTGCGGGAATCCCGCTTGTGGTGGGCGCAGATGGATTCGAACCACCGAAGTCGTCGACAGCAGATTTACAGTCTGCCCCATTTGGCCACTCTGGAATACGCCCTAAAAAATCTGAGCCTCTTGTCGGATTCGAACCAACGACCCCGAGATTACAAATCACGTGCTCTGGCCAACTGAGCTAAAGAGGCAGAATGCGCTTCAAGATGGGCTTGAACCAACGACCCCCTGATTAACAGTCAGGTGCTCTAACCAACTGAGCTATTGAAGCAGTATAGGAAACCCCTCAGCCACCGACGAGGAAACTCAGATTGTGACTCCTACAGGATTCAAACCTGTAACCTTCTGATCCGTAGTCAGATGCTCTATTCAGTTGAGCTAAGGAGCCAACATAAACCTTTCAAAGAACGAACATTTCGTGAAGTGTAGTCGGGGTACCAGGATTCGAACCTGGGACCCCCTGCTCCCAAAGCAGGTGCGCTAACCGGACTGCGCTACACCCCGTTTCATGTTTTGCGGGTGCAAAGATAGCTCAATTTTTTCAAACCTCCAAATTTTTTGGAGAGTTTTTTCGAAAAATGTTTCTTTTCGGCCAGAAACGCAGCCCCAACAATCCGTTTTTGCTTTGTCGGTACGGCAAAATCAATAATTTCTATCCGAAAAATAGCCTATCAGGCATATCAGTGCCTCGCGAGCCTCACTCTCGGGGAAGGTGGAGAGCAACCTTTTGGCCTCGTAGGAGAGATTCTTCATCTTTGCCTGTGCATATTCTATGCCACCAATACTTTTGGCGAAATCAACCAGCTGCGCGACCTGACTTTCTGTCAGCTCCTGCGCCTGTTCGATAATGGCCCTCATGCGTGTAGTCTCGTCGGCAGGTGCATGCTGCAAGGCATAGAGCAGCGGCAAAGTAATCTTGCCCTCCATGATGTCGTGACCGGTAGGCTTGCCGACTTCCTTGGTCGAAGGATAATAGTCGAAGATATCATCACGTATCTGGAAGACCACGCCCATGAGCTCCCCCACCTTTGCCAATCGTTCCTTGTCGGCCTCGGAAGCATCGACACTGAGCGCGCCGATCTTCATGCAGGCGGCAAAAAGCGATGCGGTCTTGCCACGAATCACCGAGAAATAGGCATCCTCGCTCAAGAGATGGGAGCGCACGTTGGAAATCTGCTCCAACTCTCCTTCGACGAGCATCTTCACCATGTCGGACAATACGAGCGAGATTTGCAGCGAGCCCGTAGCATTGCTGCAATAGAGACATTTCGACAGGAAGAAGTCGCCCATCAGCACGGCGACCCTGTTGTCCCATATCTTATTGATAGTATCACAGCCACGACGCGCAGGACTCTGGTCGATGACATCGTCGTGCATCAATGTGGCATTGTGAAGCAGCTCCAAAGCGACAGCGCCATAGGTGGTAACCTGGTTGACCTCACCCAGCATCTTGGCCGCAAGAAGCGTCATAATGGGGCGCAACTGCTTGCCGTTGCGCTCCAGCGAATAGCGAATAACAGAATCAGCCAAAGGCACCCGTGTGTGCAACACGTCTTCGAATAGGCGTTCGAAGTCCTTCAATTCTTCGGAAATACAATTTCTGACGCTGTTATATATCTGTGTCTTATCCATAGAAATGCGCATTCCTTTGTCTTGTTGTTAGAAAATGCGGCGCAAAGATACATCTTTTTTCGTTCACTTGCAAATTTTTCTGACACAAAGTTTATCGCGCGCGTACATATATATAATATAATGTGAATTGTGACAAATCTGAAAAATAATTGCCGTTACTCTTGGAATTCTCGAAAAAATAGTTTACCTTTGCAGCGCAAAATGATATTTGCCACGTCGCGTTGAAGCGACTGCTACGGCAACCTGGGGTGCTTCGTCCGTCCCTTACGACAGCGAGGCTGAGATTAGACCCATTGAACCTGGCCAGGTAATTCTGGCAAGGGAACATGCTGAGCCCCATCTCGTCTTATTATTCATTCTAAATTTTTCTTCGCAAGATGAAAAAGGTTTTGTTTATGGCTGCCATCATGGCAGCAAGTACAAGTATGGGGTACGCGCTCTCTTCAACCGCGAATGAGGCAATGGCCGATCAGCGTACCGCCTCCCATCGCGTTACGGGAACCGTAGTCGATGAGAACGGCGAACCCCTGCCAGGCACACACATTATGCTCAAGGGGCGAAGCATCGGCACGATCACCGATGGCAACGGGCAGTTTTCGCTCAATGCAGCCAGTGGCACCGAGCTGGTAGCGCGTTATCTCGGCTACGAAGACCTGACGTTCACTGCTGAACCCGGCACGATGCAACAGATTCGCATGACGGCGAGCAAGATTCATCAACTGAACGAAATCGTTGTCAAGTCGGTGAAGGCACAGAAGGAGGCGCCCTTCTCGAAGACCAACATCGAACAGGAGGAACTCGAGGAGTTCTCGAAGACAGGTCGCGAATTGCCCATGCTCTTCACCCACACGCCCGGTGTGATTGCCTACGGCGAGAACGGACTGGGAACGGGCACCGTCTATATGCGCATCCGTGGTGCTGCTGATTCGCGCATCAATGTCACCCTCGACGGTGTACCCCTCAACTCTCCCGAGGACCAGTGTGTCTTTTGGGCCAACATGAACAGCTACGCCTCACTGCTCGGCGGTGCTCAGATACAGCGCGGCGTAGGCACCTCGACCAATGGCGACGGTGCCTTCGGCGGCACCATCGCGCTGACCAGCAAGGCTCCTAACACCAAGCCTTCAGCCGAACTGTCTGGCTCCTTCGGCTCGTACAACACCTTCAACGTTGGAGGCTCGTTCTCGACCGGGCTCTTTGCCGAACATTGGATCTTCGACGGAGCCTATCACGAGACCAACACCGACGGATATATGCACGGCACGTCGGGTCGCAGCGGCTCCTACTATGGAGGCCTCGCCTATATGGGCAACAAGTTCATAATCCGACTGAAGAACTTCGGCAACTTCGAGAAGACCGGTCAGGCTTGGAACGGCCTTGACACGGGCGAACTGCTCGACTGGAACTATGGCGGCATGGACACAGGGCTCTTCGATTACAAGGACTTCTACGACGCAGGCCTTGGCCGATACAACACGCTCTACGAACACCTCGTCGATGACTACGACCCCTCGAAGGGCACCGAGCGCTACAAGATGTCGGACGGATCGTATTGGAGCAAGACCACTGACAACTTCTGGCAAAACCGCACCATCCTCTCACTGGCTTGGGAAATCAACGACCACTGGACCACTTCGGCATCCGCCCACTATACGCACGGATACGGTTACTACAATGAGTTCCGCTACAACAACAAGCTCTCAAAGTTCGGACTCCCCAACTTCACGTTGAGCGATGGTTCGACACTCAAACGGACAGACTTCGTGCGCCAGAAGGGTCTCTCACAGGATCAGTTGGGTCTCGTATGGAATGTCAACTACAAGGACGAACGCTGGGACATCATCGGAGGTCTCTCGCTGCAGGACTTCTGGTCGAACCACTTCGGCTACCTTACCTACATAGCCAATAGCGAAATGAGCAGCAAGTACCTGAAGGACGGCGATTACCAGTACTACGACAGCGATGCCGACAAGCTTGATGGCAACCTCTTCACCAAGGCCACCTATCACCTCACCGACCAATGGGACATCTTTGCTGACGTTCAGTACCGTCATGTCTCCTACTCCACCGATAGTGTCAATGGCAAGTTCATCGCCACCGATGATGGCTATACCAACCAGCGCCTCGACATTGACAAGAAGTATGACTTCTTCAATCCCAAGGTCGGCATCAGCCTTCATCAGGACGGGCACCACGCCTTCGCTTCGTTTGCCATGAGCAATCGCGAACCCGAACGCAACAACTTCACCGACAACGGCAATTATCCTGCACCCAAAGCCGAACAACTGCTCGACACCGAGATAGGTTACAACTACATGTCCAAACGCTGGACTGTGGGTGCTAACTTCTACTGGATGCACTACAAGGATCAGTTCGTGCAGACGGGAGAACTGAGCGACATTGGCGAAAACCTGACCACCAACATCGACAAGTCGTATCGCCTCGGCATGGAACTCACCGCCGCATGGACCCTCCTGGGCTCACCATCGAGGGCAATGCAGCACTCAGTCAGAACAAGATCAAGGACTTCGACGAGTATGTCGAGAACTGGGACGACTGGGAGGGCAACACCGATGCCAGCGGAAAGGCCTATGACGGCGACGGCTTCGATGTAATCCACTACGACAACAGCACACTGGCCTTCTCGCCTTCGGTCATCCTCAACGGGTTCATCACCTACCGAAAGAACAGGCTTACCGCCACCTGGCACACCAATTACGTGTCGCGCCAATATCTCGACAACACCGAGTGCAAGCAGCGCTCATTGCCGAGCTTCTCGACCAGCGACCTCTCGGCCAACTATGTGTTCACGTTCAAGAACCGAGGCATCAAGGAGATGATTCTCGGCTTCAACATCAACAACATCTTCAACCTGCACTATGCCGCCTCCGGCTGGGTTTATTCGGCCATCTACGAGAGCGGCGGCAACCCGGAAGGCAACCGCTACACCGAAATCGGCTACATCCCGCAAGCCGGCACCACGGCAATGGGCAGCATCACGATCAGATTCTGACTCGAATAAAATGAAAAAAGCCATTCTCATCATTTCACTTGCACCATTGAGTCTTATCACCGCTGCGCAAAACTCACCCTTCATTGCAGCGGTGGATGAATATGTACCTGCCCCCGGACAATTCATCAACACCATGCCGGCTTACGAAGCGGGCGACGATGCAGCAACAATGGCGCGTAAATGCACCGAATATCTGGCTAACGACGCAAGCAGGACCGTATGTTTGGGTGCCTGGGGAGGATACATAACGTTCCACTTTGACCACCCCGTAGTAAATGTTGAAGGGGCAATGGACCTCTACATCAAAGGCAATGCCCATACGGGCAATTCAGAAGCGGGCATCGTGAGGGTCAGTCAGGACGAGAATGGCAACGGCTTACCCGATGACACGTGGTACGAATTGAGCGGAAGTGCCGACACCGATGGTTCTATCGTACGATATGACTACGAGATGAATTATACATTGTTGAGCGATTCGCTCGGTGTGGCTTGGTCGAACAATTTGGGTAACACGGGGTTTGTCAATCGCAACCCTTTCCATCAGCAGGAATACTTTCCTGTCTGGTTGGACTCGACACTCACTTTCACGGGCACATTACTTCCGAACAATGCCACCGACACTAGCGGAAACGGCAGTTATTGGGAGCTCGAACCCTTTCGCTATGGCTATGCAGACAACCTACCCAATTCCGACACGTTAGGCTGCTCGTTCAACCTTGATTGGGCCGTGGATCTGAATACACGCGAAAGCGTCAATCTGAGATACGTCGATTTTGTTCGAGTATATACCGCCCTTCATCAGGACTGCGGATGGATAGGCGAAACTTCGACCGAGATTTCAGGCGCGGAAGACCTTCATCCCAATGCCGCCGACCTTGAAACGATTTCGCTTCATCGGGATGAAACACCCGCAACTTTCGACCTCTTCGGACGAAAAACGAGTGTCCGGCAATCAGGCTTAATAATCAAAGGGAAAACTTTGATATGGAATTTCTGACCGCACATTGGCTCGACATCCTTACCACCCTCCTCGGCCTCGCCTACATCCTACTGGAATACCGGGCAAGCCTTTGGATGTGGCTTGTCGGCTTCCTTATGCAGGCACTCGGCATCGTGCTCTACTATCAGAAGGGTCTTTATGCCGATTGCGGCATGGAGTTCTATTATCTTTCGATGACCATCTACGGCTATTGGCGCTGGGTGCATGGCGGACAGAGGAGCAAGGCACTGCCCATCCGTCCGTTTCCGCGCCGCCTCATCCTGCCCTGGCTCCTGCTCATGGCAGCCATCTGGGGCATCATCTACTGGCTGCTTGTGACGTTCACCAACAGCAACGTGCCGCTTGCCGACAGCTTCACCACCGCCTTGAGCCTCATCGGCATCTGGGCGCTGGCCCACAAGTACCTCGAACAGTGGCTCATCTGGATTGCTGTCGATGTCGTCACCTGCATCCTCTACTTCTACAAGGACATCCCCTTCAAAGCCAGCCTCTATGCGCTCTACGTTGTCATCGCCATCTTCGGCTTCTTCAAGTGGAAGCGCCTGATGCAGGAAGACATCCCTGTAGAAAAACAGGACACGAATGAATCGAAAAGATAGGTATTTTGGCGAAACAAACACAGATTCACTATGACAAAGTATGAGATTACAAAGTGTGCGATGCAGTCTGACGACTTGCTCAATTTAGTCAGACACCTGCCTGAGGAGTTTTCGAAACTCGGCACCATCATCCATGATGGACGCAACTGCATCAGAAGAGTGAGAATCAAGGGACTGGAGGACCTTGGAATCCAAGAGGTGGTTATCAAAAGATACCACAAGCCGAATATCTTCCAGCGCCTCGACTACACCTTCATCCGACATAGCAAGGCACACAGATCTTACGACTATGCAAACATCATGCTCCAACGGGGCATCGGCACACCCACCCCGCTGGCCTATGTCGAGGAGTGGCGGCATCATATCTTTCTGTGTTGTTATTATATCTGTGCTGCCACAGAAGGATTCCAGCTCAAGGAGCAGATCGAAGAGGACGACCGACTCTGCGTGGCATTTGCGCGATTTGTGGCAAAAATGCACGAACAGGGCATTTTGCACGGTGACCTCAACTCGACCAATACACTTTGCGTAGCGGATGAAACCGCGCCGAACGGCTTTCGGTTCTCGGTGGTTGACATCAACAGGGCTCGTATCTTCCCCGAAGCAATCCCTCTGGAGAAATGTCTCAAAGATTTCTACACCTTCTCGGCAGAACCCGCCACTTATCAGCACTTTGTGCAGGAATATCTGAAATGCCGCAATGCCGAAAGCGAGGAAATGGCCAACTACATTATACGAAAGAAGCACCGCCACGACCATCGGCCACGTCCCCTGAAACGCCTTACCCGCCCCTTCAAAAAGATGTATTATAAAGCCTTGGAATAAAAGCGGGCTTTCGACCTGCCGATGGTACTGACCCTACAACTACACCCAGGCAATGAATCATCGTGGCAAAGGTTCTCCTACTATTCCTTCGTCACACCGCAAGGCAGGACGAACTTCACATCTTTGAACCAATATTTTCTCCTCTCTCCCGAAGCGAGACGAAGCATGAGCGGACCCTGGACATCAACGCCAACAGTCTCCGCATCAAAATGCTCGTCGCGCTTCGGGTCATAATAGGCATAGTAACCCGTCTTGCGATAAAGGCGCTGCATATAGCGCTCACGTATCGCGACAGCCATCTCCTTGTTGCAGCGCAAGGCATTATACAGTTCTGAGATATGCCTTGTCACCTTTTCCAAGACCGTCAGGGAATCCGTCTCCATACCAAGCAGTTTCAAAGAAACGGGATTGGGTGCATTGCCAATCCATCGGGTCTGGTTGACGTTCAATCCTACACCGAGTACACAATGCTGGAAAGTGGTGCCGACCAAACGGTTCTCAATCAGAATACCGCCTAATTTCATATCTCCTGCATAAATATCGTTGGGCCACTTGATGCTGAGAGAAAGGTCTTCGGTTGAAAGCCCCTGCTCTTCGACCAATTCGTCAAGTGCCTCCACGATGGCAAGACTGCAAAGCTGGCTGATGAGGAACTGTTCCCTGATGGGCAGAAATTCGGGACAGAGCAGCATCGAAAAAGAGATGTTCTTGTCGGGTTCAGCCTCCCAACTGTTTCCCATCTGCCCGCGTCCCGCTGTCTGCCTCATCGTATAGACAACCGTCTCGTCGGCCATGTCATCGCCTTCGGACAAATGGTCAAGCAGCCAGGTATTTGTGGATTGCACCTCTGGGAAATGAATCATCTTCATAGCAAACTTTATTTAGGATCCAATTCGTGGATGTCATCCACACCGAACTTCTGCTTCATAGCCTCCAAGCTGAACTCGCATCCACAATAGAGCTGATTGTAGAAACCGTTTTCCTTCAGCAATTCGTTGCGCCGCTGCTGCAGGCCACCCTTGCGCCAGTTGCGATCATCGAAGCGGACAATCTTGCCCGTCTCCTCCTTGACAGTCTCTGCTGCCCACTGCCCAGCTTCATTGATTTGAGCCAGCGACTTCCAGCGGCTTGATGCCAGCGTTGTTGTAAATACCCCGAAACCAAGTTCTGACGCTTTGCGTGCAGCATGGAGCAGCCGCATCTTGAAGCATTGCAGACAGCGCGCACCACGTTCCGGCTCCCTCTCCATCCCCTTTACCTCGCAACGCCACGCCTCGTGGTCGTAGTCATCGTCGATGATGTCCAAGCCCAATCGGGCGGCATAGCGCGAACATTCATTCTTGCGAATCATATACTCCTCTTGGGGGAAGATGTTGGGATTAAAGTAATAGAGCATAGGACGCACATCGTGGGCCAACATCCACTCGATGATGGCGCTCGAACATGGAGCACAGCAGCAATGCAACAACACTTCGTTTTCAGCTCTTTGCATCATTATATAAAAAAGCCAGCCGGACACAAATGAAGGACCGGCTGGGTATAAAATTATTAACTGTTTTTCAAATCTCAACCTGGACAGGTTACTTGAAGATTGCCCAAGCCACATAAATCAGAGCAGCTGCGTAAGCTGCAAGAGTTGCCGTCATAACGGGTCTCTTATTCATAAATTCAAACATACCTTAAATAATTAAATAGTTTCTTTGTTCCCTAACTGGGACTTATATTCTTTGTTTTTGCGGTGCAAAATTACGAAGAATTTATGGTATGGCAAAGAGAAATACCCCAAAATCGTACGTTTCGGGTGTTTTTCAGCAGATATTTATGCGAATTTGGCAAATGGGGGATGCAAAATAGATATCGAAGAACGGATATCAATCATCGCCCCAAGGGGAGCGCCATGGGGATTTATCACTGGAATCGACGTTCGTATCGGTTACACCCATATTTGTACTATCACCAGGGCTTGTTGTAATGATGTTTGCCTCGTTCAGTCTTACAATTTCGACAGAAGGCGCTTGAAAAATCTTCTTCATGATTATTAAGAATAGCAAATGTAACAATTATTATCGGACTTTCGAGTTTTTCGATGTGAAAATGCTTTTAACTGTCCGAAAAGGCGTGCAAATATAGTGACAATCCACGAAACTGCCAAAGAAAAAAGCAAAAAAGTGTTTTTTGCATTTCACTTTTCTGCTTTCGTACCATTGGAACGACCCTTATTATCGCTTTTTCGAGAAGAAATCCTTCATCAACTGCAAGGATTCCTCTTCGAGCACGCCCCCAACGACCTGCGTTTTGGGATGCAATGCCTTGGGAGCAAAGAGAGCGTAACCCCGACGCGGATCGGGAGCGCCATAGACAATGCGCGAAATCTGGCTCCACCCCAATGCACCTGCACACATCACGCAAGGTTCAAGGGTAACATAAAGCGTGCAGTCAGTAAGATATTTGCCGCCCAAGGTTTCAGCAGCAGCCGTGATGGCTTGCATTTCGGCATGGGCAGTGACGTCGCGAAGTGTCTGCGTGAGGTTGTGCGTGCGTGCCAGGATGCGGTCGCGGCACACGATGACAGCGCCGACAGGAATTTCTCCCTCTTCAGCTGCCTGACGTGCCTCGATCAAAGCCTGTCGCATATAATATTCGTCGGTCATCACTTTACGCTGAAATATTCTGCATCGGGATAAGGGATATATAGCCCGCTCACTGAGGCTTGTGGATACATGGCTCCGTTTTCGGTCAAGCTGATACCAATAGCCTTGAAGTCAATCATCCGCGACAAGAGGAAGATGGCCTTTTGCTCGGGGAGAGACGGATAACCTACAGCAGGACGAATACCGCCCCATTGGTTTTCTTCCTTGAGTTTTTGCGAAAGATACTCCGATGCGGCTTCTGCAAGCCGATCGCCTACCGTCTGAAGCAGGAGCACATCGTAGTCACTGCCGCCCTGAAGCTGCTTGAGCTGCTCAAGACGCTGCACGAACTTCTCGCTCACTGTACATGCAAAGGCACCCACACAATCGTTGACATAATCGCAGAGCGCGAGGCACGTGCCCGTTTTCTTCTGCTGGCGAGGCGTCGGGATGTCGAGGGTCTGATTGCAGCAAGGGCAATCCAGGTCATGCCCGTTTCGGCGAAGAGTAACACGAATCCTATCATCGAGTCCTTCGGCAGGATAGAAAGCCTGCGTCACGCGCACGGCATATTCCTGTCCTTCGGCAATCTGCGCCAAAAGATGATCCGCATCACGGCGAAGCTTCTTGCCCTCATCGCTATCTTCTTTCACACGCCATGCCCAAAAGAAATACAACCAATCGATGTGAGGAATAAGATCGCGAACAAGTATTGGAGGCAAAACACGCGCGCCATAGAATGGGGGAACGACCTCGGGATATTTCTGCCAATCGACCTTCAGCCTACGTTGCAACGGCGAAGCCTCGCCCAATGTTCGGCTGGTCTGCCCATGCACCTTCTCACGCAACTGCCGCTGGCTCTGTTGCTGGCGGATGCGTTCCTGTTCGACACGATTGGCGGCAATCACCTGATTGCGAGTTGTCGGGTCGAGCAACTTCATCGCCAATACGGGATTGCTGGCAGCATCGCGCACATGGAACACGGGGCCATCATAGCAAGGAGCAATCTTCACCGCTGTATGCACAGGCGAAGTTGTGGCTCCACCAACAATCAGCGGGATATCAAGACCCTCGGCTTGCATGGCACGCGCCACGACACACATCTCTTCGAGGCTTGGCGTAATCAAGCCCGAAAGGCATACGATGTCGATGTTCTGCTCGCGAATAGAAGCAAGAATCGCATCGACAGGCACCATCACCCCGAGATCAACCACCTCGAAGCCATTGCACGCAAGGATTACGCCCACAATGTTCTTGCCGATGTCGTGCACATCGCCCTTCACCGTAGCTATCAGGATTTTGCCACGAGAGGGAGCTTTTGCGGAGTTGCCGGAAATCTGCTCGCTCTTGATATAGGGGTCAAGTATCTCGACAGCTTTCTTCATCGTGCGTGCCGTCTTGACCACCTGAGGCAGAAACATCTTCCCTTCGCCGAAAAGACGTCCCACCTCGTTCATTCCCTCCATCAATGGGCCGGAAATGATCGACAGTGGCGAATCGCCTCTTGCAAGAAGCTGCTTGAGGTCGGCATCGAGCGTCGTAGTCAAACCTTTCAAAAGTGCATTCTGCAAACGCTGTTCGGGAGAATCAGCAATGGGTGTCTGCGATGCACGAGGAGCATTGCAATCAGGGTTTTCCTTCTCGGCCACCTGCGATGCGGGCAAGAAGATTGCTTTCGGATCATATTTCAAGCCAGCCTCTTTCGCCGCAGACTGCGCCTCGTTCATCTTCTGCGCAATGTCAATGAGTTCCTCACTCGCATCTTCAGCCGTATTCAGCACCACCTCGGTAATGGCCATGCGCAGTTCAAGGGGGATGCTCTTGTAAGGCACCTCGGCGGCAGGATTCATGATAGCCATGCCCAATCCGTTGGCGATGGCATGATGCAGGAAGACCGAGTGTATCGATTCGCGCAGATAATTGTTTCCACGGAAAGCGAACGAGAGATTTGACAAGCCTCCGGAAACGCGCGTGCCAGGCAGGTTGTCGTTGACCCAGCGCGTTGCTCGAATAAAGTCCTGCGCGTAGGCAGCATGTTCGGGCATACCCGTAGCGATGGTCAGCACATTGGGATCGAAGATGATATCCTCGGGCGCAAATCCAGCCTCTTCAGTAAGCAACCTATACATACGCTGACAGACCTTGACGCGTCGCTCAAAGTCGGTAGCCTGCCCGTCTTCGTCGAAACACATGGCAATGACCGCTGCACCGAGACGTCTCACCACACGGGCCTTGGCAAGGAAATCCTCCTCTCCTTTCTTCAGGCTGATGGAATTGACAATTCCCTTGCCCTGGCAGCACTTCAATCCTGCTTCAATCACCTCGAAGCGCGAACTGTCAATCATGACCGGCACACGGCTGATGGAGGGGTCGGAAGCCACAAGATTAAGAAACGTCTGTACCTCCTGCTGAGCGTCGAGCATCCCATCATCCATATTGATATCGATGACCATAGCGCCATCCTCCACCTGCTTGCGTGCGATGTCAAGTGCCTCATCGTAGTGCCGCTCGCCAATGAGCCGCAGGAACTTCCGGCTACCCGCCACGTTGCATCGCTCGCCGACTTTGACAAATGTCCTGGCATCTGCCTTCAGCACGTCAAGGCCAGAGAGCAACATGGGCTGCACTCCTACTCTTGCCTTCGGGACACGCTTCGTGTAAGAAGCAGGCAGACTGTCAAGCATCGTGCGCATGGCAGCTATATGCGCAGGGGTTGTGCCACAACATCCGCCTATCATATTGACCAGATGCTCCTCAAGATAGGGTGTCATCTGACGCACCATATCCTCGGGGCTATCCTCGTAGGCACCAAACTCATTGGGTAATCCTGCATTGGGATGGCAACTGACGAATGTGGGCGCAAGAGCCGACATTCGGTGAAGGTAGGGAAGCATACCATCGGCACCCAATCCACAGTTCAAGCCGACACAAAGCGGATTGGAGTGCATCACTGACGTGACAAAAGCCTCAACCGTCTGTCCGCTCAAGGTGCGACCACTGGCATCGCTCACCGTCATGCTCAGCAATATTTCGGGCGCACCTGCCTTCAGGCAAGCACTGATGGCAGCCTTGGCATTGAGCGTGTCGAAAATAGTCTCGATGAGGATGCCATCGACTCCCTCTTCGACAAGCACCTGGATCTGCTCAAGATAAGCTGCTTCGAGCTGGTCGAAAGTGATGGAACGAGCCGCAGGATTGTCGGCATCCTCACTCATCGACAGCATCTTGCTAGTGGGGCCGACATCGCCCAGCACAAAGACCTGACGATCCTGCGCTTCGGAGGCTGCCTGTCGCGCCAGTCGCACTGCGGCACGGTTCATCGCCTCAATCTCATCATCGAGATGATAGTCGTGCTGTGAAATACGCTGCGAAGAGAACGTATTAGTGGTGAGAACATCCGCACCGGCAGCCACATAGCGCCGGTGTATATCGAGAATTGCCTCCGGATTGGTGAGCGAGAGATGATCGTTGTTGCCTTTCATCAGCAACGAACCCATCGCACCATCCAAGAGCAAAATCCTTTGGTTGAAAGCCTCCCTTAATGTCATAAAGAGTTACTCAAATGGCAGACATGATCTTCACAATCTGATTGGCAGCGTTCATCGTATAGAAATGGAGACAAGGTGCCTCCCGATCCTTCAGCTCACGGCATTGACGAACCAGCCACTCCACACCCACCTCCTTCACATCGTCATTGGTCCGGCATTTCTCAAGCATCTTGACCAGTTTTTCGGGGAAATCGATGTGGAAGGTACGTGGGAGCGCGGCTCGCTGGTTGAGGGTAGTGAGGGGCTTCAAACCGGGAACTATCGGCACTTGGATGCCAATCTCACGACACCGTTTCACGAAATCGAAATATTTCCTATTGTCGAAAAACATCTGTGTCGATATGTATCCCGCGCCCAGATCCACCTTGCGCTTCAAGGCGCGCAGGTCGGAAGCTGGGCTCATGGCCTCTTCGTGCTTCTCGGGATAACCAGCCACTCCATAGGTGAAAGGTGTAACGAGCGTCAATTCATGCTGGCCGCCATAGAGGAGGTTGCCCTTGTTGAACTCGTTGATTTGCTCACAAAGCTCGCTGGCATACTGCAGACCGCCCTCCTTGGGAATGAAGCGGCTGTCCTGCTTCGACTTATCGCCACGCAACACAAGCAAGTCATGCATTCCGAGAAACGCAAGATCCATCAATTCGTTCTCTGTATCCTGTTGCGAATAGCCCGAACAGATGACATGGGGTACAACGGGCACATTATAGCGCTGCTTGATGGCATAACTTATGGGCACAGTTCCTGGACGAAGGCGCTCCTCTACGCGGCAATACTGCCCGGGAGCCAACTCCTTATAAACATAGTCGCTGCGATGTGTAGTCACCTCAATGAATGCGGGATTGAAGGCCATCAACCGATCGATGGTATCGTAAATCTGTTCGAGGCTCTTCCCACGCAACGGGGGCAACACCTCAAACGAGAATAATGTCTCTTTGGTAGTACGCAGAATCTCAGATACGCTCATAAAAAAAGAATTTTAGAGTTGCAAAGATACATATTATTATTTAAAATGTAAGGGTTTTCGAAAAAAAACACCTAAACACACCGAAAAAAGACAAAAATTTTGTATATTTGCACGCTAAAAATAATAATAAAAAGCAAAATCACTAAGAAATATGGCACAAGTGAAACCAAGCATTCCCAAAGGGACTCGTGACTTCTCGCCTGTCGAGATGGCAAAGCGCAACTACATCTTCAACACCATACGTGACGTATATGGTCTCTACGGCTACCAGCAGATTGAGACTCCTTCGATGGAGAATCTTTCTACGCTGATGGGCAAGTATGGCGAAGAGGGTGACAAACTGCTCTTCAAGATTCTCGACTCGGGCAACTTCCTCGCCGATGTCAAACCTGAGGAACTGCAGGACGGAGGCACCGCTAAGCTGGCAGCACGCATCTGCGAGAAAGGTCTGCGCTATGACCTCACCGTCCCCTTTGCACGCTTTGTCGTGATGCACCAGAACGAACTGGCATTCCCCTTCAAACGCTACCAGATACAACCCGTATGGCGCGCCGACCGTCCGCAGAAAGGGCGCTACCGCGAATTCTTCCAGTGTGATGCCGACGTCGTGGGTTCCGACTCGCTGCTCAACGAGGTGGAACTCATCCAGATCATCGACGAAGTGTTCCGTCGTTTCGGCATCCGCGTGGCCATCAAGATGAACAATCGCAAGATACTGGCTGGCATCGCGGAAGTCATCGGCGCTCCTGAACTGCTAGTTGACATCACCGTTGCCATCGACAAACTCGACAAGATTGGTCTCGACAACGTGAATGTAGAACTCCGCGAGAAGGGCCTCAACGAGGAGCAGATTGCCAAACTGCAGCCCATCATCAAACTGGAAGGCGAGAACCGCCAGAAGTTGACCACCATCAAGCAGACATTGTCTGCCTCGGCTGTGGGAATGAAGGGTGTCGAGGAACTTGAATACATCCTGAGCAAGGTGGAGAAACTTGGCGGAACAGACTGCCAGCTCGACATTGACCTCACCCTTGCCCGTGGCCTCAACTACTATACGGGTGCCATTTTCGAAGTGAAGGCGCTCGATGTGGAGATGGGTTCCATCACAGGCGGTGGCCGCTACGACAACCTTACGGGGGTCTTCGGTATGCCCGGTATGTCAGGCGTGGGAATCTCGTTCGGTGCCGACCGCATCTACGATGTGCTCAACCAACTCAACCTCTACCCCACCGATGCACTGCAA
This sequence comes from uncultured Bacteroidales bacterium, assembly GCA_905235375.1. Lineage (GTDB taxonomy): Bacteria > Bacteroidota > Bacteroidia > Bacteroidales > UBA3663 > Liminaster. The sequence goes on along the minus strand of CAJOLH010000047.1, from coordinate 41,662 downwards.
TCGACCCAGCTGCTGTTCGTCACCTTCGGAGAGGCCGAACAGGACTTCTGTCTACCGCTCCTTGCTGCCCTTCGAAAGTCGGGTGTCCGCACCGAGATTTATCCCGACGCACGCGCCAAGATGAAGAAGCAGATGACCTACGCCAATGCCAAGCAGATTCCCTACGTCGTCATCGTTGGATCCGACGAAGTGGCTTCGGGCGAGGTTTCGCTCAAGAACATGATCACCGGTGAACAAGTGAAGGTGAAGGCGGACGAACTCGTATCCAAATTTTACAAATAAAGGAAATTCCCTTTCAGGACCACTCTTAACCCTTCAGAACCTTTCAGAACTCTAATGAAGACCTCAACAATCCTTTGTGCAATGGCCGTTACTGCATTCACTGTGGCCAGCTGCACTGATCGTAACACGAACAAAGATATGGAAAATCCCTTCCTCGTAGCATCCCCCCTTCCTCATGGTGCCTTTCCCTTCGACAAACTCAAGATCGAGCACTACAAGCCGGCATTCGAGGCTGGCATCCAGGAGCAAAACAAGGAGATTGATGCCATTGTCAACAATCCCGAAGCTCCCACCTTCGAAAATACAATCGCTGCACTCGACTACAGTGGTGGCCTATTGAACCGCGTGGCAGGCATCTTCTACAACCTCCATGAGTGTGATGGCACCGACGAGATGCTCGCCCTCGGTGAGGAACTCCAGCCGATGATGAGCCAGCACAGCCTCGACATCAGTCTCAACGAAAAGTTGTTTGAACGCATCCAGCAAGTTTGGAACGACAACGCAGATCCCAAGGCTACTACACTTACTACCGAGCAATATCGTCTGCTGAAGGACACCTATGACAGCTATGTGCGCAATGGTGCCACCCTTCAGGGTGAGAAGCGTGAGCGCTGGCGTCAGGTGAGCGCCGAACTCGACAGCCTCACGCTCGTCTTCGGACAGAACGTGCAGAAGGCAACGGGGACATGGAAGTACCAGCTTAACCCCGAGACCGACCTTGCCGGACTGCCCGGTTTTGTGACCGAAGCGCTCAAGCAGAAGGATTACCAGATCGGACTGCTCGCCACCGATTATCGTCCGTTCATGACCTATTCGAGCCGTCGCGACCTTCGCGAACTGCTCTATAAGGCCTATAATGCACGTTGTGTGGGCGGAGAATTCGACAACACAGAGAATATCCGCAAGATTGCCACCCTGCGCCAGGAGAAAGCCGACCTGCTGGGCTACGAGACCTTTGCAGACCTGCGCCTCACCAACACCATGGCACATACGCCCAATGCCGTCAACAGCTTGCTCAATCAGTTGCTCAAGGCCTATAAGCAGCCTGCCATGAACGATGTCAAGGAGGTGGCTGCCCTTGCCGCCAAGGATGGTGTGAAGGACTTGATGCCATGGGACTTCAGCTACTACAGCGAGAAACTCAAGGCAGAGAAATACAATGTCAGCGATGCTCAGATCAAACCTTATCTCTCGCTCGAAAAGGTCAAGAAAGGTGTCTTCGGCCTGGCAGAACGACTCTATGGCGTCACCTTCAACAAGATTGACGTACCCGTCTATAACGAGGCCGCCGAATGTTTTGAGGTGCTTGATGCTGACTCTTCCTATCTCGGACTCCTCTACACCGACTTCTTCCCGCGCGAAGTGAAGCGCCCCGGCGCCTGGATGACAGAATTCAAGGGGCAGTGGCGCGAGAAGGACGGCAGCGACAGCCGTCCGCACATCCAGATTGTCATGTCGTTCAGCAAGCCTATTGGTCAGCCTGGCGACTCGACCTACGTACCAGCCCTCCTGACCTACGACGAGTGTACCACCTTCCTGCATGAGTTCGGACACTCACTCCACGGCCTGCTCACCAAGTGTACCTTCAAGGGACAGAGCGGCACCAACGTTGCACACGACTTCGTGGAATTGCCGTCGCAGTTCAATGAGAACTTCATGCGCGAAAAGGAATTCCTCGACACCTTTGCTGCCGACTACCAGACGGGCGAAAAGATTCCACAGGACCTCGTCGATCGCATACAAGATGCCTCCAACTTCCAGGCAGCCTATGCCTGCGTACGTCAGCTTTCATTCGGTATGCTCGACATGAAGTTCTACACTTTGGGCAAGGGTAATCAAGGGGACAACAGCAACGAGATTACGGCGCGGTTCCCACAGCTTCAGGACATCGAGCAGTTTGAAGCAGATGCTATGGCTCCCACACAAGTGTTGCCACGTGTCGAGGGTGCCATGATGGCTACTTCGTTCACCCATATCTTCAGCGGAGGCTATGCTGCTGGCTATTACGGTTACAAATGGGCAGAGATGCTCGATGCCGATGCCTTCGCCGTCTTCCAGAAGGAAGGACTGTTCAATCCCGACACAGCCAAACGATTCCGTCACCTGCTCGAAAGTGGCGACACTGTGGATCCGGCAGAACTTTACAGACAATTCAAGGGAGCCGACCCTGACATCAATGCCCTGATGCGTCGTGACGGCATAATCAAATAATCATGATCTTAGACATCGTATATATCCTTTTAGGATTAGTGCTTCTCGTCAAGGGAGGCGATTATCTCGTCGATGGTTCGGTGGCAATCGCCAAGCGAGCCAAACTCAGCGAAATGGTGATTGGTCTCACCGTGGTCGGCTTCGGCACTTCAATGCCGGAACTACTGGTTTCGGCGCAGTCTGCATTGATGGGCAACTCGGGCATCGCCATCGGTAATGTCGTGGGTTCGAACATCTCCAACATTGCATTGATTCTGGGCGTAACCTCAATCGTGCATGTGATTCCCGCGCAAAAATCAACCCTCAAGGTTGACCTCCCGTTTATGCTCCTTTCGTTCGTGCTCTTTGTGGCCATTGCCATGACGGGCACCGTGGGGCGTGTAGCAGGAGTCATTGCAGTACTTATACTCACGAGCTTCGTCACATATCAGGTGCGCGAGTCGCGCAAAGCCGAAGCAACACTTGCTAAAGAGAACCCTGAATCCCATGATGAAGCTGAGCCGATGGCGCTTTGGAAAGCCATCCTTTTGGTAGTAGGCGCATTTCTTGCCATGGTCTTCGGTGCCAATATTCTAGTCGAAGGAGCCAGCAACATTGCCCGCCAGTTAGGTGTCACCGACCGCATCATCGGCCTCACCATCGTGGCCATCGGCACCTCTCTGCCCGAACTATTCTCCAGCGTGATGGCTGCCATCAAGGGCAAGACCGACATGGCCATTGGCAACATCATCGGGTCGGGCTACTTCAACATCCTCTGCGTCATCGGCATCTCCTCAATCATCACGCCAATCACAGGATCCAACATTGGTTTTGCCTTCGACTATGCGCTAATGGTCTGCCTGGGTGTACTGCTCTGGATGTTCCTTCGCTCAAAATATAAGCTCGAACGTTGGGAAGGCGTGACTCTTACTGCGATCTATATTACATATCTAACTAAAACCATCATCGTAGGATAAAAATAAGGATGACCAAGGACGAACTGCGTAAGCAGATCAAAGAGGAAATAAAGAAACTGAGTGTTGCCGAACGCGACACCCAGTCCCTCTATGTCTGTCTGCAGGTCATTGGCTCGGCAGAATGGCAAAATGCCGAAACCGTGCTTCTCTATGCTGCACTGCCTGACGAGGTCAATCTGCAACTGCTCATCGACGATGCGATGGGCTCGGGCAAGACGGTCATCCTGCCCGTCGTTGATGGAGACACACTGCTACTCCGTAAGTACGACCCGCAGTACATAGCGACGCAGGGGAAGTTTGGCATTGAAGAACCAACCGATGCCTGTGCGGAACTGACCGACCTGACGAGGATCGACCTCGCCGTCATCCCCGGTCGCGCATTCAGCCGAAAGGGGCATCGCATGGGGCGAGGCAAAGGCTATTACGACAAGCTGTTGCCAGCATTGGATTGCCCGAAGTGGGGTGTTTGCTTCACCTGCCAGCTGCAACGGATGGTTCCCTGCGACGAATGGGACGTAAGAATGGACAAGGTGGTGACTGCTTAGTCACCACCTTGTTTGGGTTAAGAGGGGGTTATTTTCTAAATTCCGATATAACGGTATCTCGGTATTACGGAATTACGATATTACGGAATACCGAAAACCAAAACCGCCGGATTTACCAATTCACACCTTTCCCCGCCTTGAGTGTATTCTTCATCAGCGAGCAGATGGTCATCGGGCCTACTCCACCAGGAACAGGCGTGATGAAAGCGCACTTGGGAGCCACTTCGTCAAACTTGACGTCGCCCTTGAGTTTGAAGCCCGACTTCTTGGTAGCATCGGGAACGCGGGTCGTACCTACGTCAATCACCGTGGCTCCTTCCTTCACCATATCTGCCGTAACGAACTCTGGCTGTCCAATAGCAGCAATAAGGATGTCGGCAGAAGCGCAAATCTCCTTGAGGTTCTCCGAAGCGCTGTGGCAGACGGTCACCGTGGCATTGCCGGGATAAGTCTTTTGCATCATCAGCGTAGCCACGGGCTTGCCCACGATGTTCGAACGTCCGAGCACGACGCAATGCTTGCCCTTGGTCGGCACATTGTAGCGCTCGAGCAGATCCATGATGCCCATCGGCGTAGCACTCACAAAGCAAGGAAGACCGATAGAAAGACGTCCCACGTTTACCGGATGGAATCCATCCACATCCTTGCGGTAGTCGATGGCCTCGATGATCTTCTGGCTGTCGATATGCTTCGGCAAGGGCAACTGCACGATGAAGCCGTCAATCTCGGGATTCTTGTTCAACTCATCCACCTTGGCAAGGAGTTCCTCTTCAGTGACATCACTCTCGAAACGTATCAGCGAAGATGTAAATCCACACTCGGCGCAAGCCTTCACCTTGGCAGCTACGTATGTCTCCGAACCTCCATCATGGCCCACCAAGACAGCAGCCAGATGGGGAGCACGTTTTCCTTCGGCCAGCATCTGCTGGACTTCTGCTGCTATCTCTTGCTTAATGGCTGCAGCAGTAGCCTTTCCATCTATCAATGTCATAATTATCAAAATTAGTTTTGCAAATGTAATGCAAATTATTCAATTAACCAAATTTCGAAGACAATAAAAGACTTTATCCATGATTTTTCCGCTGAAATGGCGTTTTTTGTTCGATACAAATTATCTTTGCAATATGAAACGGCGCAAGCTTCATACCCTCGGGCGCACAATGTCCCTCTTCAGATTATTGATTCTGTCTTTCGTTCTGCTGATAGCAGGAAGGGATGCCTATTCCCAACATCGAGAAGAGAGCAAACGGGAGAATCTGATTAACGAATGGGGAATTGGCTATGGCGCAGGGTCGCCTTTTGGTGCCACAGAGTGGCGATCGGTAAAGAACTCGGAGTTCACACAGAAGTTCAGCCAGATGTGGCAGTTGAATATCGGGCATCAGTTCACCTCGAAAGATTATGGTGCTGCGCCCAAAGGCTATTACTACCCTACTCTCGGCATGTATTTCCAATGGTTAGACTATAGTCATCTAAAGATACGGGGTGTGAAACCTATCTTCCCTCAAAGCAAGACAGCCGACTACGGGCAGATTGCCACGTTTGGTCTCACCCTGAACCAATACTGCTGGACAAGCGGCAAATGGCACGGATACCTGAATCACGAAACGGGAGCTGCCTACGTCTTCAATCCCGTCTATGAAGTCCCCAGTTGGGTCACTCTCTCCAAGCCTTGGCAAATCTTTGTAGGGTTCGGGTGGTTCTTCGCCTACGAGATCAAAGGTGGGGAAATAGCCTTCGGTCCTCAATTCACGCACCTCAGCAACAGCGGACTCGCGAACTACAACACAGGCATCAACAACTTCTCGCTTTCCTTGCGCTATCGGCACAAGACCTTGAAGGAAATACAGAAATGCAAACCCGAAGAAGCCCTTATCGAAAAAGATGGCAGGAGGTTCCGTTCGCACTTTTACGGCAGTGTGATGGCGGGATACAGCAAAGTATATTTCGAAGATCCCAACTCCGCAATACAAATTACCTTGATGGCAGATGCAATGTATCGCATCGACCCCAACAATGGCATCGGCATGGGCGTGGATTTTTATCACAACGACCATGCCGATCGAACCAATCGCAAAGACTATATTGGAGCGGGCATCAAATATGACCGATGGTTCGGTCCCTTTGTCATCCACGTGCAAGTCGGCACCTATTTGAACGGCAAACGCCCTATAAAATATAAAGGAACCGCGCGAATCTACGAAAATGTCGGATACAAATACGTGATGTTCCGCCATAAAACCGTATCCCCTTACATAGGATTCTACACCAAAGGCAATGGCTTCGAGGCCGAGCAGATGTCATTTGCTCTTGGATGCACCATTAAGTAGAAAGGAAAAAGTAGAAGGGTTCTGAATGGTTCAAGAGGATGTCTTCCATCTCGAAACATTTCAGAACCCATCATAACTTTTCAGGACCTTTCAGTTCCTACATACCAAATCCCTTGCCGCGCATCTTGGAGGCCATCTGCTGCATCTGCTGCATCGCACGCGGATTTCCCTTCAGGTCGTTCATCTTCTTCATCACCTTGCGCATATCGTCGAACTGCTTCACCAGTCGGTTCACTTCCTGGATGTTGGTGCCTGAGCCTTTGGCAATGCGCATCTTGCGGCTCTGGTTCATCACTTCGGGATGCTCTCGCTCAAAAGGAGTCATCGACTGGATGATGGCCTCAACACTCTTGAACGAATTGTTGTCGATATCCACGTCCTTGATGGCCTTGCCCACACCAGGGATCATCGAAGCGAGGTCCTTGATGTTGCCCATCTTCTTGATCTGCTGAATCTGCTCGTAGAAGTCGTTGAAGTCGAACTTGTTTTTCGCAATCTTCTTCTGCAGTTTCTTGGCCTCCTCTTCATCGTACTGCTGCTGGGCACGTTCGACGAGCGAAACAACATCGCCCATGCCGAGGATACGGCCTGCCATGCGTTCGGGATAGAACACATCGAGAGCCTCCATCTTCTCGCCCGTGCCGATGAACTTGATGGGCTTCTGCACTACAGTGCGAATGGAGAGGGCTGCACCGCCACGCGTATCACCATCGAGTTTGGTGAGGATCACACCTGTGAAGTTGAGTCGGTCATTAAACTCCTTGGCTGTATTGACGGCATCCTGGCCCGTCATCGAATCGACGACGAAAAGTATCTCATGGGGCTCGACGGCATCCTTGATGTTCTTGATCTCGCGCATCATCTGCTCATCCACGGCAAGACGACCTGCGGTATCGATGATGACCACATCGTTGCCGTCACGCTTGGCTTGCGCAATGGCATCCTGGGCGATACGGACGGGATCTTTCGAGTCACGATTGGTAAAGACAGGCACCTCCACCTGACCTCCCACGACCTCCAACTGGTCGATGGCAGCAGGACGATAGACGTCGCAAGCTGCAAGCAACGGACGCTTGCCCTTTTTCGTCTTCAGCATCAAGGCCAGCTTGCCGGTGTGGGTCGTCTTACCCGAACCCTGCAGACCAGCCATCAGGATGATGGTAGGATTGGCCTTCAGATTCAGGTCAACCGCCTCGCCGCCCATCAACTGAGCCAGCTCATCATGCACGAGCTTGACCATCAACTGGCCGGGCTTCACAGCAGTGAGCACGTTCATGCCAAGAGCCTTCTTCTTCACTTCGTCGGTGAAGGTCTTGGCAACCTTATAGTTTACATCGGCATCGAGCAGCGCACGACGCACGTCCTTGAGAGTCTCTGCAACATTGATTTCGGTGATCTTGCCTTCACCCTTGAGGATTTTGAACGAGCGCTCAAGACGCTCCGATAGATTGTCGAACATATTATTTTCTGTTTGACTTGACCGCAGCAACGGAAAATTGCGGCGCAAAGATACGCAAAATTTCCGAAATAACCAAAACTTCAATCAATAATTGTTAATTGTGCAGAATTATCATCTTACATATTGAAAAAATCATTATATTTGCACCGCAAAAATACACATTCATGATTGAAGTAAAGAACCTATACAAGTCGTTCGGCGAACAGACGGTGCTCAACGGCATCAGTTGCACGTTCGAGACAGGAGTCAACAACCTCATCATCGGTCAGTCGGGCTCGGGCAAAACCGTGCTGCTCAAATGTCTCATCGGCCTTCACAAGCCCGAGCAGGGAGAAATACTCTACGATGGGCGCGACATCACCAAACTGAAGGATAACGAGATGAAAGAGATACGCAAGGAGATTGGTGTGCTCTTCCAAGGCTCTGCCCTCTTCGACTCGATGACGGTGGAAGAGAACGTCGCTTTTCCTCTCCGTATGTTCAGCGATAAAACACAGAAAGAGATACGCCAACGCGTGGATTTCTGTCTGGATCGTGTCAATCTGAAGGGTGCGCACAAGAAGATGCCCTCCGAACTTTCGGGCGGTATGCAGAAGCGCGTTGCCATTGCGCGTGCCATCTCGCTCAATCCCAAATATCTCTTCTGCGACGAACCCAACTCGGGCCTTGACCCGCAGACCTCCATTCTCATCGACCAGCTCATCGACGACATTACACACGAGTACAACATCACCACCGTGGTCAATACCCACGACATGAATTCCGTGCTCGGCATTGGCAATCATATCATTTTCCTTGCCGACAGAGCGGTGAACTGGCAAGGCAACAAGGATAACATCCTGCAAACCGAGAGCCCCGCGCTTCGCAAGTTCCTATATGCCGCTCCCACCTTGCAGCGTATTGCACAAGGTCATCAAAACTCACACAAATAACCAACGCCCCCGAAAGTGCTTATCTAACTTTCGGGGGCATATTTATAGGGAAAGGACTAAATTCTTCACCGAACAATCATCTTCCTGCCATCGCGGATGAAGAGCTGTCCACGGCGAGGTGTGCTGATAGGACGACCCTGGAGGTCATAGCATGGAGCCACGGAAACATTCACGTCCTCGCTAACCGATTCGATGCCTTCGCCTGACGACTTGGAGACAGGAACCTTCACTGCCTGTGCAATAGTACCCTCGGAATTGAGGACAAAAGCGACAGCATAAACCTTGTCAATGCTTGCTTCCACCGCCTCACGAAGAGCCGCCTTGGTGGGCAAGGCAAGTGTGTAACTATCCTCAACGCTCTGGCCAGCAGTAAGAGTGCCTAACGACACAGCCTGATTGATGCCCTGGGAATTATAGGAGCTTGCAATCACTACATCATCAAAGTTCCAACTGAAACGACTTGTGCCATATTCACCACCTCTACAGAACTTGGCAAGATCAGCATCTCCAACTTCAGAAGCCGAATACTGATAATAGTAATTGGACTGACGCCAAGAGGACGTAGTTCCTGTGAGGCTATCAGCAGTAAGAACATAGACAACCTCGTATTCACCTCCTGCCAAAGACTCTATTTTTGCATTAAGATTCACTTTGTCGTTGCCTTCGCCAGTCCACTCTGCCTTCAAGTCAATATCGACTTCAGCAGGAAGAGAACTATAATTCTCGAAGTCCTGAAGCACATATCGATTGTTCTGCTCCGTTCCATAATAGGGATCCATCACTTTCTTACGATCCATGATACAGCTTGGAGCACCAGTAATGCCAAGTTTGGAAGCCGAGATGTAATAGTTAGGATACATCGGGTCTGTACTATTATACGTATGGAAAGCCAAGCCAATGAAACGGTCACCGAATTCTGCTCGCAGATTGGCCATGCCCTGCATACCACGCGGACACCATCCGCAGCCTGTGCCTGTGAATTCCTCCACAACAGTATTGCGCTGTAAGATGCGGCTGAGGTTCTTGAAACTGATTACTGTAGGCTTATCGGCCAAGGAATTTTCTTTTCCATTGACCTTCGTGATGGCGAGTGTTACATCAAACACGCCAGGTTCAGTCGGAGAAGCCACCTTGACCATGATTTCACCTGACTTGTTGAAACCGGATTCAATGGAAACATCCGCTATACGGGTTTCCTTGGCACCATTCACATCAATCGTATATTCGATGTTCTGGACTGCCTCCGAAGCATCCGAATAAACCGTGACTGGCCATTCGGTCTCGGTGTCGGCTCCAGTGACAGCATTGTGGATGGTTCCAAAGTGTGCAGCCGTCTCGGGCACCTGGAGGCCCAAGAACAGCGCCTGCAGGCACGACTGTCCGTAATCGGCTCCGATGTCCTGCCAACCATACTGTGAACTGTACCAAATCCAAAAGCTGTTAGGAGCTTGTGTCGAACGATCATAGACAGCAGGATACGTGCTTCCTTGCGTACCGAGCGAAGTATTAACCGTAATGGTATAGCCCACATAACAACCCGATTCGGTTACGGTATAGGGCTCAGCGAAAATAGCCTGGTTAAAGCCGTTAGTATAATTGGTCAGCACAACCCGCTCGGTATATGTCTCACTGGAAGAAAGCGTTGGAGTAACCCATGCACTAAGGGCAGTCACAGCAGAAGCATCTGCCACAGGCACATTGGCTCCTGCAATGGTTTCACCTGCCAGAATGCCATCGCCTGGCACAAAGATGGCGATACGAAGGGTGGCAACACCTGCACCAATAAGTCCGATGCTCTGCTCTTCCATATTACCCGTGTAATAACCCCATGGAGTATAATCCTCGGCCGAAGCCGACGAGATGGCAAGCATAGAGGTTGCCAGTAAAGTGAATAGTTTCATCGTATAATTAAAAAGGTTCATCGGTGATTTGAAAATGACTGAATTTCAAGTAACGAAAAGACCGATTCCCGAAGGAATCGGCCTATAAAAGTACTATCTGGTGTCTTACTTCACGAACTTTGCACCATTCTTTACATAAACGCCAGCGGGAAGTTCCTTCACCGACTTGGCGACCTTCATGCCCTGAAGATTGTAAACAGCATCGGACTTCACTTCGTCATTCTGAATCTTGTGAATGTCGGATGGAGTGCCCTGAACGACATGGATAGTGAAATTAACCTGATCATTCGAACGAAGCACAACATCGCCCTGGCGACCTTCCACGCCATCAGGAAGAGCTTCTGCACCTACATAGAACAAAAGGACATTGCTGATACCCGTGGCCTCATCTTCCAAGTAATAATCGTCATCGTATGACATGAAAAGGCTTCCTTCAGAATCAATCATCCAGTCGGGATACTCCTCAATGGTAATGTCATCAATTGGCAAAGACGAGGCAACATCAATATCATTATAATTAGTGCCATCCTCACCAATGGCTGATACAGCCCAACCACCTTCAGCAGGGATATTCACTGTTACCTCCTTAGCACCTTCGCCAAAATCACGGAAGCAGTTGAAATAGCCATAGAAGTTAACAACGGCATCAGTTACATCGTCAAGATACCATGCTGCATTGCCTTCGCTATCGGTCTGCAGAACACCATCAAGCCAAACATCAAAATACGAATGAGTCTGGTTGTCATAATTGCCTTTGCCATCTTCATTGCCGTTATACGTCATGTAAATGCCGCAATCAACATTTTCGTCCTTGAAGTTATAAAGATACAGATAAGCATAGCCGTTGAGAACGGGCGAAATCTCGGTCGAGAAACCTTCCTCATCTTCCTCTACGAAAGTGAAGTGAAGTGAATAGGCAGCTGCGCCATCACCTCCGGTGAATTCGTAAAGTTTCATGACACCAGCATCGCCTTCAGCAAGATAGGTATAATAGTAGGTGGGTTCTCCGGTTTCCATATCGATATCGACAAGAGTGGCACCAATAAAATGGCCATCTTCCACATTGCCCTTCACCGGGCAATCAGAATCAGAGATACACATTGCATCAATGCGGTCGATTACGAGGCCACCGCCAGTATAACCAAGATCGATAACAGTCAAGTCAGACTCTACAAAACCGCCCCATCCTGCGCTTTCGTACGAACGGGAGCCATAGCCGTATGTATTGGAGTAACCTGTATAAACATTCTCTGCATCATACATGTTATATACTCCGAAGCTGGAAGGCACAATGCCCTCTGAAAGGTCTGCGCCACAAAGAACAGCGTATGAGGCACTGCCATCACCGTCAGAACCGAAGAAATAGCTCGAACCACCCTTAGGATTGGCAATTGCAGGTGCATAATATGCTCCAAAAGCTGATCCATAGATCTCTGTAACAGGGAAACGACTGGGATCGCTCAAATACTCACTGACATCATTACCATTAACAGTCCATGTAACACCGCTAACACGATCAAAGCGGGCAGAATCGTTCAAGCTCTGAGTGTAGAGCCAAGGTGTTGTATAGTTAAGATAGATGCCATTGGGGTAGATCGAAGGATCGCTGATGCCCAAATCGCTGGCAATTTCTACAAGCTCGTCGTAGGAAGTCCAGGTTTCACCACCAGGGAAAATGCCTCCATAAAGACGATAGAATGCACCCGAGGACACGGAAGATTTAGCCCTACGAGCTGAACTCATATCGAAGGCCTCTGCACGACGTGCAGATTGCTCCATCAGCCTAAACTTGGGCTGAACATTGGCACGAAGGTCAACGGGATTGGCATTGATGCCATCGAAACCGATCACAACACTGGTTCCGTCAGATTCCTTTGCAAAACCAGCCTCTTGAGAGGACTTAGCCTGAGCCTTGACATTCTTCTTGGCCTGAACAAGCTGGTGAAGTTGCTCTCCATTCAAGCGAACCTTGCCAAGGTCAACATTAGACGAGGGTTGAGCCATAGCACTTGCTGCAAGAAGGGCTGCTGCGAAAAGTAAATTTTTTTTCATTGCAGTTGAATTTAAAAATTAATAATGAATATTTATGGACAAACTATCATAAGTTGATTACAAAATAGAAACTTGAATCATCGTTCTTGGTAGCAGTCACGCTATTTGCCGTGAACACATTGTTAGGAACCATCGTATAGGTGCCGTTCATTTTCGAAGCAAGAGCATCGAAATAAACGCCTATACCTTTTGAATTGTAGGTATTGTAGTTCGATGAATGATTGTTTACATCCACGTCGATAGTCAATTGGTTGCCATCGACCGTAATCTTGCCCTCATAACCGACCATATACGAACGTGAGGCAGCCTTCATTGTGAAAACAAGTCCACGACGCCTATTCTGGGAACTCTCATTGGAATTGCCGAATGTGATTCCCACAAGTGTCTGTGTAGCATAGGCTGCAGTAACAGCGTCAGAAAGCTCCTTGTAAAGTGACTCGAAAGAGGGTGATGCACCATCTTCTGTAATCACAGGCTTGTTAGCCACCGAAAGGAATGTGGCCACAGCACGCTCCCAACATGGTCTCATCACAACATTGCCACTGACGAGGGCATCCTTTGCATCATTAAGGAAGAACTCCTGAATCGTATCATTGCCTAATGCCAGGGCATTTTTGGTGCGGAATCCTGTAGGTGTGAAGACGCAAGACTTGACCGACTTATCAAGCGGGTCATCAAGACGATCGACATAGTCGAAGTAGCCTTTTGACAAACCTGAGATAAATCTTTCAGCTTCGCCGTTCGACAAACTGAATTCATTGATTCGTCCGCTGGCAAAGATAGCCTTGGCACTTGCCGTTCCAGCGAGGTATTCTTCCGGAGAACGGTCAAGACGGACGAAACGAATGGGTTGTGTATGGCGTTCGCCACGAAGAAGGATTTCATCGCTATTATACGAGACCACAACAAGACGGTCGTCGCCATTCATGCCTTCACCATCGTCAATGAGGGCATTGGGAGCAGATGAAGGACTTACCGGGTCAACAAATACGGAAAGAATATCATTCCATGTGTTGAAACAAAGCACAGGTCCCTCCTCGGACAGCATCTCATAATAGCTCGTATATTCGGTAAACTTGCCGGCATTGGCGTTTCGCAGGAACCGATGGTCACTGCTCAGCGTAACCTTACCCGACTCGTAGAACTTGCCAAAGAGGTTGAATCCCTCGAAGTCATAATCGTCAGTGCCAGCCACATAATACTGGATCAACCAGCCATTCTCGGAACTGGGGGCGCAAAGTGCAGCCTTGATTTCCTCATTGACGTGCTGGATACGAAGAGCCGCCGACTCGTCGAAATAATCTTCTTGCTCGAAGGTGCAGGCCGACATTAGCGCAGTGAGTGCTGCACCCGACAGCATCATGCGGCAAAGAGTTGAATAACTTTTCATTTTGGTTCTGTCCTTAGCAATTATTGATAGTCGTAAATCACACAATCGCCGCTATGCAAATATTCGTTGATATGCTTCTGGCGATAGTCCACTTCGTGACGCACAGTGAAGAGGTGGAGACCCCAGCTCTCGGTGTACCACTTTGTGGCGATGTCAATTTTCTTGAGCATTGCATTGATGCCCTTGGTCTCGTCGCTGATATCGTATTGCACCCAGTTGTCGAGGAAGTCACGGAACGAGGTGAAAGTGTTGGATGCCGTCCATCTGTACTTCGAGTAGTCGGAACCCGCATTGGACATCAGTTGCGAACGTGAATCCGCAAGATGATCATCAAGGATGTAACGTGTATGTATGCGCTCACCTGAATCATCGAGCACAGTCTCATCAAAGATGGTGAAATTGTTCCAATGCATTTTTGGATCATCGAAGTTCTCGATTTCCAGACTGTCGATGAGCGCATAGATCTGCTCCTTGTCTCCTGCCTTGACACCACCATTCAGGCAGCCTTCGATGATGGTGTTCATCCAGCGGCTATCGGTGTCGGTGATGGTGCACGAGAGGGTCTCGACGAAATCCTCATAGTTAGCCGATGATCCATACTGGGTGAAGTAACCCATGGCATGGCTGTCACATGAGTCACGCTCCTGCCATGAACGTGGGTCATAGGTGCCAGAAGTGACGATACCGAACGAGGTGGGGTATGACTTGGTCTGATGCAGGATGTGCGAGAACTCGTGATGCATGGTGTGGAACTGGCGCTCGTTGAGCGAGAACATGTCTTCGGGAGTGAAGTCCATACCCTCGGTCACCGTGCGCATATCATTCACGTTGATAAGCGTGATCTTCACGCCTGCCGAAGCATAACCCAGCGTCTCGGTGCCCGTTGTAGGGCTATAGGCCGATGAGCCAATGAAGTGGAAGATGCGGGGTCCATACTTCTTCATGAAGATAGGATTCCCATTGGCATCCTTCTCGCCATACTTGTCATATACCTCGTAGAAGAGGTACTTGATGAAGTGCGAGAGGAGCTGCGACTTCTTGTAGTCGGCTGGGGCAAGCTGATAACCGAGGTCCGACGCTGTGAAGTTGAACCTATACTGGATCTCAGTATTGTAGGGCACTACGAAGTTGTCGTAAAGCCACTGGTCGAAAGGAGCTGTGGACGCATTCTGGTCAACGGCAGAGATGCTGGTATCGAAGATTGACTCGGTGAAGTCTTCGTCATCACCGCATGCGGTGAACATCAGCATGGCTGACAGCGCCAATATAGATTGAAATATCTTTTTCATACTTCAGATAGTTTAATACTCCGACGTTAATTGGTTTGAAGCTGGATGGGATTCACTGCATCTCCCTTAGAGAGGTCGTGGACAACGCTCGACGAACTGCCTCCGCCGCCACCCGCCGAGGTGCCTCGGTTGGCAGGATAACCTGCATCGATGACATTCTTGGGCAACTGGAGCACACGTCGAGGATCGTTATAAGCGAGCGAATCAGTATGAATGACATCCTCGTTGGCGCCACGATAGTGATGATAGACGGTGATGCCGTAACGCTTGATGTCGAACCAGCGCATACCCTCGAACATTGTTTCGATGCGACGGAAGTGAAGCACGCAGTCAAGCACAGCAAGGTCCTCACCTGTCAGCACCTTCTCAAAGCCCATCTCGGCAGGATGCAGAGGACTGCACCACTGGTTATTACCGGCTCTCGAATATTTACGCTGGATGCCGGAAAGAGTGAGTGCGTTGGTCACGAGTTTACTCTTTGTCCAGAACTCAAGATCCTGGATGGCACCATCACGGTCGCCCAAATAGAGCTTTGCCTCAGCACGGCAAAGCAGGGTTTCTTCAGCCGTGAAAGGATGATAGAGCATGTGAACATAGCCGATACCGGCAATCTTGTCGGTGTATTCGAAATATTCATACACCGTAAAGAGCCAAACGCCATATTGCTGACCGCCGAAGATGTACAGATTACCTGAATAGGCAGGAACATAGCCGCTCCAGTTGGGGCCACCACCCTCGTAGATGATGTCGAGCGTCGATGGCACAGTCCAAGTCTGGCCATCCTGCGTAAACGTAGTGCCCGTGTTGATGGCATAGCGGCAAGCCGAGAGCATACGATCCTGCACGGAATAGGTCGATTGGATCATGAAGTTGCAGGGAGCCGTCTCGTCGTTGTAGTCCAACAGACGCGAATTGATGGTATTGGTGTTGAGCGATGACCACTTGCGCAGCATCGACGACGGATTGTTGCCCAGCGCTTCATCGGCGTAATGGATGCACTTGGCATAGTCACGCTTGAACAGATAGAAGCGGGAAGCAAAGGCATTGGCAGCATTGCGGTTGAAATGATAGGCTGCCACCTTGTACTGAGAGTCGCTGATGAGCGGCAGACCGGCTAAAAGGTCCTGCTCGATGAGGTCGTAGGTCTCCTTCACGTTATGAAGGTACTTCGAGTCGCCATAATCGACATAGACCGTCGATTCCGGTTCAACTACATAAGGAACGCCCACATCGTTCATACTGAGCTGGTCGTTCTTGTATGCCTCGGCGAAGATATTAACCAGCATGAAGTGGAGGTAGGCGCGAAGCACCATAGCCTCACCCCACGAAGCCGACAGTTCGGGATAGGTGGCAGCAATGTCGGCAGCTGACATCGTCTCGATACCGGGGCACATCTCCTCCATTGCCACGATGGCATGGTTGCAGACGGCGATACCGCCATAATAGGCTTGCCAAACGGAATAAGGTGTATCCTGAGCGCCCATCGAATAATTATTGATGTCAACCCACTTATATGCCTCCTCGTGGAAGTCCTGATAGGCATCATTGTGCGTGGCAGGGACCACCACGTTGTCGTCCACATAATTGTCGCCCGACAGCTCGCAGATGACAGCAGCTGTGGCATCGGGATAACCCGAAGTAAGCAGCGAAGCTACTTTGGTTGGGCTGTCGATCTCCGTTCGGTTGTCCGGCACCTCGTCAAGCTTGTCCAGGCACGAAGCCAACATCGTAGCAGCAAAGGCAATCGCCAAACTCCTATATATATATTTAAAAGGTGTATTCATATCTTATGATTTGCTAAATGATGATTAGAATCCGAGACGAAGAGTAGCAGTGAATTGCTTGGAGATAGGCGAAGCCACACCACCGGCATTCACGTATTCGGGGTCCTGACCGTTGAGCGCATCATCAGCGTAAATCAGGAAGAGATTGGTGCCCGACAATTTCAGTGAAGCGCTGCTAAGCACGCGGCTCTTGCGTACCACATCGTTGGGCAGAGAATAAGTGATGGCAATCTCCTTCATACGAACAAAGTCGCCCTTGGCAACACGTGCCGTCGAATAGTTAAAAGCATTGTAGGCAGTGCTGAGGTCGGTCGAACCGTAGCGATCCATCTGGTTGCGTGAAGCGATGACAGGTATGTCGGTATATTTTTCATCACCAGCCGTCATCCAACGGTTCTTATATTCACGTGGCAGTGAGGTCAGGTCGCTGTAGGCCGAACGGAACACAGGGTCAAGACGCACCTTGTTGCCTCCCGAATAGGTAATATAAATATTGAGCGAGACCTTGCCTAACTTGCCGAAGTCATAGTTGAACGTATTGCCCAACGAGCCGTTCCAAGTAGGTTCACCAGGACCTTCATAAACGAGGAAATCGGTCAAATTCTCGGTCTCCTGGAAGTTCAGATTGCCGACAGTAACTTCACCAGCTTCGTTGACAACCGAAGGAAGACCTTCGCTGTTCAAGCCGGCAAACTCATAGCTGAAGAGAGCGCGTACCGGATAACCCTCGACACCATAACCGGCACCTGTCACGAGGTCCACGGCACGGTCGGCTGTGTTGAGCTTCGTAATCTCGTTCTTGGCATAAGTGTAATTGAAGTCAAGATTCCAAGAAAAGCGGTTTGTCTTAACTGGAACGGTGGAAAGCGAGAACTCGAAGCCACTCGACTCCATATCTGCCACATTGGCCATCTTCGAAATCACACCACCTGCACCCTGGGTATAAGCTGTACCGATGAGGTCGAAGTTATTACGCTTGTAATAATCGGTGATGATTGAAATGCGGTCATCGAAGAAGCCCATATCAATACCGACATTGAACTCATGTTTCTTCTCGTAGGTGAGCTCAGAGTTGGCAATATCGGAGAGATAAATCATCGACTCAGCTGATGATGTGGTTGGACGCCATACGTTTGCCGTACGATAGATTGGAGTAGCATTGGTCACATAGGCAGGTCCGGTATCGGCAGTCAAAGAATACGACACACGGAACTTGAACATCGAGAACCATTTGTTGAAACGCTCCATCCAAGGCTCAGCTGCAATGTCGTAGCTACCCGATACGTTCCACGTTGGGAGCCAGCGGCTGCTGGTAGCCTTGCCCAGACGGTTGGTGCCCTCATAACGATAGGTACCCGAAAGGGTGTAACGCTGGTCGTAGCTATAGGTTGCCGTAGCAAAGTAAGCTAAACTGTTGGTCTGGGTGAACGACTCGCCGAAATATTCGGTATTTTCCTCATTGGCCTGCTTCAGCCAGAGGTAAGGAGTGTAGGTGATGCCGCCATTGTTGTACTGATAGCCCCAACCAGTGAGGTTTGAAGAAGTACGACGCACAGTCGAAAGTTCAGAACCGATCATGGCATTTACAGTATGCACGTCCTTGAACACGTTGCGATAGTCGGCATTCATACGATACATGAACGAACGCATTGCATCATCATACTGATAGCGGATACCGCCCACGGGGAGCACCGACTCAGGCAGCGCCAAGTCGTTATCAGGATCGGTATAAAGCAGGGAGTTGGAATCACGGACAGTAGAGTTGTCATCAGTAGCATCCGTACCTGCGCGATAGGCATTGGCCTGGTTCGAATCATCCATCACATTCTGCACACGCTTGATAGCCGTCATACGAGCCGAAGCGAAGCCGTTGATGGTCATGCCACGGAAAGGCTTGAACTCCAACTCGCCACGGAACATCAACTCGTTTACGTTGATGTCGTTGTAGTTGTTCTCCAACTCATCGAAGATGTTGAAGCGGGTATAGAAACGTGTGTAGCTGATGTTCGGATCCAGACAGCGGCTGGTATTCATTGCATAGCTGAACGGGTTGATATCGAAGTCACGCTTCACCTCACCTGTAACGACATCTGTGGTCTGGTTGAGCGAACCGGGAGCCTCCTGGTCACGATGGGTGCCCGAAGCAGCGAAACGTACCGTGAGGTTCTTCAGAATGTCATACGAAGTATTGGCATTGAACGTATAACGACGCACCTTGCTGCGATTGATATACAGGCCAGGGTCGTTCATGAGCGACATCGAGAAGTAGCTCTGCGACTTGTCGGTACCTGCCGACATGCTCACCGAATGCGACTGTGTGACCGAATTGGAGAAAAGAAGGTCAAACCAGTCGGTGTTGCGGAACTCGGCCTGCTGCAGATAGGCATTACGGGCAGCCTCGGTATTTTCGAGACCGAAAGAGCCTGTCGAGGAGTTGTAGTTTCGGAGCTGTTGGAACATATAGCCATAGACACCCGTGTTCGAGGCATTGGCAAGATTCTCGAGCTGCAGCCAACCCTTGTCGGCCATTTCCTTATACACACCCATCATCTCCTGCGAGTTCATGATGTTGTAGTCGCGGTACGAAGGCTTCAGACGGGTGGTGAACTCGCCTGTATAGTTGAGCGTAGCACGGCCCTTTTGGCCTTTCTTGGTGGTGATTACAATCACACCTGCCATGGCGCGTGCGCCATAAATAGAGGTGGCGGAACCGTCCTTCAACACGGTAAACGACTCGATATCGTCAGAGTTCAAACCCGCAACGGCCGAAGAAATCAGCGTCTTGGCATCGCCTGAAGAAAGTTCGTCGGAAGTGACATCGACATTATCCTCATAAATCACACCATCAATCACCCAAAGAGGCTTGGAGTTGCCATAGATGGATGTGGCACCACGGATACGAATCTTTGGAGCAGTACCGAATGTACCACTCACATTGGTTACCTGCACACCAGCCACACGGCCTTCGAGCGAACGGCTCACGTCGTTAGCACCGGCTTGCATCATAGCATCGGCTTTCAGGTTGGTCGAAGCACCCGTAAACATACGCTTATCGACCTTGCCCATACCGGTGACGACCACCTCCTCGATGACCTGCTCATCGGATTCGAGCATAATGGCAAAATTTGTCTTGCCCTTCAGGGAGACTTCCTGTGTCCTCATACCGATGTAGGAAACCACAAGCGTCTTGGCATTGTCAGGGACGCGAAGGCTGAACTTGCCGTCGATGTCGGTAGTTGTGCCCGTCTGCGTGCCCTTGACGACAATCGAGGCACCGATAACGGGCTCTTTGTCCTCGGCCGAAACGACACTACCTGTCACCTGCTTCTGCGCCATCATCACCGTGATACCCATAACCAGAGTCACAATGAAGGATAGAAGTTTTTTCATATTACCTATATTAATAATTTTGTTGTCGTATCAAAATGATGCTGAAAAAAGATAATATCGGGCGCAAAGATACAGAAAATAATTGAAAATTGTACAAAATATATACTTTTTTTCTCAATTTTATGAAATATATCCAAAAAATTGTTTTGTTTGACATTTAAAAATGTGTTTTTAAGCATAAAATAGACCTATACTCACGAAAAAGGGCCAGCATTATCGCTGGTCCTTGATGTTGGCACGACACTCGTTGATGTAGGCGAGCAGCCGTTCGTTGTCATGCTGCTTGATGATGTCCGAGAGTTCCGCTAATCGGGCGCAGATCTTATCAATCTGACCAGGGCTGTAAGGATTGAAGAGAATCTCGGTGAGCAGATAGTCGTCTTCACTCAAGAGGCCACGGGCAATAGCCATGTGCTTCTTGAACGTCGTTCCAGGTGCATCCTGCGGCTTCATCACTCCCGTAAAAGCGAGCGTCGAGACAAAGGGTATGGACAGCGAATAGGCGATGGTCTCGTCATGCTCCTCGAAAGTGTAGTCGTAGATGTTGAGCTGCAAACTGGAATATACTTCGCGGAAGAATGCCTTGCCGAAGGGATCGGACTCCTTGATAATCACAGTGTAGTTCTGGCTCAGGTCGTTCAGATTGGCGAACGTCGGGCCGAACATGGGGTGAGTCGAAACAAAAGGATGTCCGCACTTGGCATAGAACTCGGGCAAACCCGTCTTGACCGAAGCGATGTCGGAGAGCATACACGAGGGGCGGAGGTTGGGCAACACTTCCTCAAAGGCGGAAAGCGTATTCTTGATGGTCACCGCATTGATGAGCAGGTCTGGGTCGAACTCACGGATCTCCTCCATCGAGGTGAATCGACGCGTATTCAGACAGTAACGCAGTTTCTCCGGTCGGCGGGCATAAACGGCCACATCGTGGTCCATGCAAAGCGTGTCGGCCATGAACATGCCCATCTTGCCGGCACCCATTATACAGATTTTCATTGATTCAGGATTTCCATTTGTTTGCGTACTGATTCGGCATGGATAGCCTCGAAGACCTCCTTGATGAACTCGGATGCCATCCCAAGACTGGCTCCCTGTTCACTGCGCTTGGTGAGAATCTCATCGTAGCGACCGGCTTGAAGCACGGGCATCGAATGTTCCTTCTTGAAAAGGGCAATCTCGCTCGAAATGCGCATACGCTTCGACAGGATGGCGATGATCTGGTCGTCAATCTCGTCAATTTGCCCACGCAGGTCGCGCAAATCCTCGGTATGCACAATGTTGTTACGGATAATCAGGTTGCCAAGAATCTCTTCAAGGCGAGCTGGCGTCACCTGCTGCTTGGCATCGCTCCAGGCGGCATCGGGGTTGCAATGACTTTCGATGATGAGTCCATCGAAACCAAGATCCATTGCCTGCTGAGAGATGGGCTGGATGAGGTCACGGCGCCCCGCGATGTGCGAAGGGTCGCAGATGATGGGAAGCTGAGGCAGACGGCGACGCAGCTCGATGGGCAGATGCCATTGGGGCACGTTGCGATAGATGGTCTTGTCGGCACTCGAGAAGCCGCGATGGATAGCTCCGATGCGATGAATGCCCGCGCGGTAGATACGTTCGATGGCACCAATCCAAAGTTCGATGTCAGGATTGACAGGATTCTTGATCAAGACGGACACATCCTTTCCCGCCATGGCATCAGCAAGCTCCTGCACGGCAAAGGGGTTGGCAGTGGTGCGCGCTCCTATCCACAGCACATCGACGCCGAAGGCAAGCGCAGCATCGACGTGAGCCTTAGTAGCCACTTCGACGCAGGTGAGCATACCGGTCTCGGCCTTGAGTTTCTGGATCCATGGCAGGCCGATCACTCCCACACCCTCGAAGCCTCCTGGCTTGGTGCGCGGTTTCCAGATGCCTGCGCGAAAGAGTTTGATGCCCTGCTTGGCAAGGGCGTGGCCAGTGGTCAAAACCTGTTCTTCACTTTCGGCGCTACAGGGGCCTGCAATGACGAGAGGACGTTGAACGTCGAGCTGCGGCAGCAGCGGAGCAAATGTCATTTCCATAATGTATAGTAATAAAAAGTTATAGTTCGAGGGGGTTGAGAGGTTTGAGGGGTTTGAGGGGTTCGAGGAGGTTGAGAGGTTCGAGGGGTTCGAGGAGGTTGAGGAGTTCGAAGTGTTTGAGGGGGTTGAGGGGGTTGAGGGCCACCTTTCAAACCATTCGAACCGTTCAAACCTTTCAAACCATTCAAACCTTTCGAACCATTCGAACCATTCGAACCTTTCAAACCTTTCAAACCTTCTTAGAGTCCCGCCGCCTTGATGCGTAGCAAAGCCTCCTGCATCTTCTCGAAGGGGGCGCAGAGGCTGATGCGCACAAAGCGCTCACCGTTGCGACCAAAGATAAAGCCAGGGGTCAGGAAGACGCGCGCCTTGTGGAGAACCGGCTCGGTCAGCTCTTCGCAGTGGTCATATTTGTCAGGAATACGTCCCCAAAGGAAAAGTCCGCGTTGCTCGGGGTCAAATTCGCAGCCCAGATGGCGCATGATTTGTTCGGCAGCAATGCGACGTACGCGATAGGCTTCGTTCAGCTGTGTAAAGTATTCCTGCGGTGCGCCCAAGGCGGCAATGGCAGCCTTCATCACTGGTCGGAACATGCCCGAATCGACGTTCGACTTCACGCGAAGCACCCAGTCGATGTATTCCTTCTTGCCCACCACGATACCCTGTCGCCATCCTGCCATCGAGTGGCTTTTCGACATCGAGTTGAACTCCAGGCAAACGTCCTTCGCTCCCTCGACCTGCATGATGGACAATGGCTGGTCGTTGAGGATGAACGAATAGGGATTGTCGTTGATGATGACGATGCCATGACGACGACCGAAATCGACAATGCGCGTCAAAAGTTCGAGCGAAGCACAATGACCGGTTGGCATGTGGGGATAGTTGACCCACATCAGCTTCACGTCGTCGATGCCCGGAGTATTTTCGAGGGCAGCGAAGTCGGGCTCCCAGTTGTTCTCGTACTTGAGGTCATACTTGATGATTTCCGCACCGACGAGTTTGCTCACCGACGAATAGGTCGGATAGCCCGGGTCGGGCACGAGCACCTTATCGCCCGGATTGAGCAGCGCCATCGAAACGTGCATGATGCCCTCCTTCGAGCCAATGAGCGGAATCATCTCGCTGGCTGGATCCAACTCGACATTGTACCAGCGTTGATAGTATTCGCTCCAAGCCTTGCGCAAGGCCGGCAGCCCCACATACGACTGGTAGCTGTGGGCATCGGGCTTCATCACATCCTCCATCAGGGCAAAGATGGTCTGTTGCGAAGGCATGAAGTCGGGACCTCCGATGCCAAGGCTGATGACGGGCAGTCCCCCATCGGCATTCATCCGGGCCACCTCCTTGAGTTTACGGCTGAAGTAGTATTCTTCGACGTGGCTGACACGGTCGGCAGGCTTGATCTCTTTCATACGTCTATTTCCATTAAGTTTTCGGTGTATTCACCCAGAATCATGAAGTCGGTGGTGAAAGGCATGATGGCATCGAGCGCATTGCGATAGGCCATGTAGTCGGTGAATGTCATATCGACGAAGAAGCGATATTCCCATTCGCGTCCGATGATGGGCATCGACTGAATCTTGGTGAGGTTCATGTCGTAGAACGACAGGATGGTGAGCACCTTGGTCAGCGACCCTTGGGTATGTTTCACGCAGAACTCGATGCTTGACTTGTTGACCTGCATCCTGTTCGTTTCGATGAGCATCGAATACTTGTCCTGCAGAATCAGGAATCGGGTGAAGTTGCGCTTGTTGGTCTCGATGGCACGAGCCAGAATCTGCATCCCATACAGGTTGGCAGCATATTCCGAGCAGATGGCAGCGTGCCCCATCAGCCTGTTATCCTTGATGATCTTTGCCGAACCTGCCGTATCAGCCATTTCCACAATCTTGGCCTTGGGCAACTGCGACTGCAAAAAGACCTCACATTGCAGCAGGGCTATCGGATGCGAATTGACCTCGACGATATCTTCCATCGACTGACCGGGCACACAGCAGAGCACGTGGCTGATGTGGAGGCGCTGCTCCCCAATCACCTGTCGCTGCGACTGACGAAGCAGCTCGTGATTGCCCAACAAGTTGCCAGCGATGGTGTTTTCGATAGCTATCACGCCAAGGACACGCGGATCGGCTGCCATCGTGTCGAACTCAGATTGGAACGACTTGCACGGAACAACCTCGACTTCACAATCCTTGAAATACTCGCGGGCTGCCATCTCGTGGTAACAACCCTCCAGGCCCTGAATGGCCACACGTAATTTCTGTTGCATATTCTATTTATAATGTAAAAAATCCCGGCCATGCACATGGTCGGGATTTTTAGTCTATTCTTTATGTTATCGTATGCAGTTATGCGCACGTCAGCCCGACCTTACCTTCAGCAAAGCAATAATAATAGTAAAAGTAAAATCGGCCAGATAAATTATTCATAATTCTTGAAAAAACCGGGGCAAAGATAAGGCAAACTTTTAAAACCTCCAAACTTTTTACCGATTTTTTTTTTTTTCACTCTACATTACGATTTTAATAAAAAAACCGATGAAAAGCATTATTTTTCCTTCTAAAATAACGCTTTTCGAATAAAAGTTATTATATTTGCAACGTCTAACAAAAAAGACAATAACAACGATTAATTAACTTAACAATACCAAAACAACATTTTTTTAACAAACTCAAATTATGATCAATTACAAAGACCTCGGTCTCGTGAATACTCGCGAGATGTTCAAGAGAGCAGTTGACGGCGGTTACGCTATCCCAGCTTTTAACTTCAACACTATGGAGCAGATGCAGGCCATCGTGCAGGCAGCTGTTGAAACCAAGTCTCCAGTGATTATGCAGGTTTCGAAGGGCGCACGCAAGTATGCCAACCCGACGATTCTCCGCTTTATGGCTGAGGGCGCTGTTGCCTACGCCAAGGAGCTCGGTTGCGAGCATCCCGAAATCGTGCTTCACCTCGACCATGGTGACAGCTTCGAGACTTGCAAGGACTGCATCGACATGGGCTTCTCGTCGGTAATGTTCGACGGCTCGGCTCTTCCCTACGAGGAGAACATCAAGATCTCTCGTCAGGTAGTTGAATATGCCCACAAGTTCGATGTTACCGTAGAGTGTGAGCTTGGTGTGCTCGCAGGTGTAGAGGATGAGGTTGCCGCAGAGGTTAGCCACTACACCAAGCCTGAGGAAGTGATCGACTTCGCTACCCGCACAGGTTGCGACTCCCTCGCTATCTCTATCGGCACCAGCCACGGCGCATACAAGTTCAAGCCCGAGCAGTGCACCCGCGATCCCAAGACCGGCAAGCTCGTTCCTCCCCCACTCGCATTCGACGTGCTCCATCAGATCGAGAAGAAGCTCCCCGGCTTCCCCATCGTTCTCCACGGCTCTTCGTCAGTTCCACAGGACGAGGTTGACACCATCAATGCTTATGGTGGCAAGTTGCCCGATGCTATCGGTATCCCCGAGGAGCAGCTCCGCGAAGCTGCCAAGAGCGCTGTCTGCAAGATCAACATCGACTCCGACTCGCGTCTTGCCATGACCGCTGCTATCCGCAAGCACTTCGTTGAGTTCCCATCTCACTTCGATCCACGTCAGTACCTCACTCCTGCTCGTGACAACATGAAGAAGATGTATATCCACAAGATCGTCAACGTGCTCGGCTCTGACGGCAAGCTTGCCCAGTGCTAATCTGCGTTTCGACTGAATAACATGACGAGCCAAGGGTTTTGATGCCCTTGGCTCGCTTTTGTTTTAAATAGAATCGCATTTAAATAGAATCGCACGAAAATAATGGTCTTTAGAACAAAATCGAGGAATAAAGAAAATATTATGACCAAAAATTTTGAAACTTACAAAATATTTCGTATTTTTGCAACGCAATTCCAGAATAATTGAGTAACTTATAAGCTAACATTATGACCATATCAGAACTGCGTGCGGAACTTTTCCGCGAAATGAATCCGCTGCTTGACAGCGAAGCAGCACTTCAGAAACTCATCAAATATGCAAAGAAACTTGCCACAAAGAAGGAAGACCCTACGTTGATGACCAAAGAAGAATTCTTCCGTCGTGTTGATGAAGCGAAGAAAGGGCCAACTTACAAAATGCTCCCTGATGAAGACATTACCACTTTTCTAAGAAGACTCGGTCATGACATATAATATCGAGTTTACCAAAAAAGCCACGCTCGATTTGGTAGCACTTGCCCAAAACGAGCCGAAAGCCTTTGCCAAGGCTCAAGCATTAATTGAAGAACTACGAGAACATCCCCGCACCGGCACTGGCAAGCCTGAACCGCTCTCTGGCGACCGAGCCGGGCAGTGGAGCCGACGTATCACGAAAAAACATCGTTTAGTATATGAAATCCAAGACACCGAAGTAATCGTGATAGTGCTCACAGCCTACGGGCATTACGACGACAAGTAACGCCCACCTTCTCTCCTTTCTGCGCACCATCCTGCCTTAATACAGGAATCAATCATCCGGCAGCAGATCCTCCATTTCAGGCATTGCATCGTCCGACTCATCAGTAACTGCAACGAGATCCTCGACAAGGCGGTTGTTGATGCGAACCTGCGCGCCGTCCTGAGTACGCAGGAAATCGATGAGGTTAGTAGTGATGTGAGCCTTGTGCTTGCGGCTGTAGAGCTTCACGACGTAGTTCTTGAGCGGGTCGCACAGCTCGAAGTAGAGCGAAGTCTTGGCCTCCACATTTTTGAAGCGCACTTCTTCGAGCGAACGCTTGACAATGGCATCGGCCATCTGCTCGATTCCTGCGTGGGTCAGGCGATGACAATCAAGGATCACCGTCAGACTGTCGAGCAGCGAGTCGGCCACCTGACTGAGTTGCTGAATATTGCCGATATTGAACTCCAAATCGAAGATCGTGCGAGGCTCACCACGCAGGAAACGCTTGGGCTGATACTTGGCCTGAATATACAGGTACATGCCCTCCTTGCCGAAACCACGCCATTGCGGATAGGCATTGCCGAAGAGTGCAAACTCATGACGACCCGAATAGTCTTCCAGGGTAAGGATGCCGTAAGGGTTGCCCGAACGCGAAGTGCCTTCGCGCCAAGCCGTGACGATGCCGCCACACGTGATGTCGCGATTCTGGATTTTGCGGATGCGCTCCACCTCGGCAGGGTTGTCCTGCAGTTCTTTCCATTTGGTGTCCTGTTCCTCTTTGCTGCGAGGATTGGGAATCGACTCAAGCTCTGCCATCGTCGTATTGCAGGCGTACTGGAGCTGGAACTTGTATTCGTCGAGCGGGTGCGCCGAAAGGAAGAGACCCACCAACTCCTTTTCGCGGTTGAGACGCTCCAGGGTGCTCCACTGCTCAAATTCCTTGGGCGGCTCGGGATGCTGTATCATCACGTCGTTCTCCTCCAGGTCTCCGAAAAGACTCATCTCGTTCGACTCCTTGTCGGCCTTGAACTTCTGACCGTATTTGATCACCTGGTCGAGGAAGGCTACGCCCTGGACATTCACAGCGAGGTACTGTTCGCGACTGATCTTGCCCAAACTGTCGAAGGCTCCCGACAAGGCCAGTGACTCCAGTGCCTTGCGATTGACGGAGCCAAGATCGACGCGCTCCACCAGGTCGAAAATGTCCTTGAAGGGGCCATGCTCATTACGCTCCTTCACCACGGCATCGGCAGCACCTTCGCCAAAGCCCTTGATGCCCGCCAATCCAAAGCGCACGGCACCCTCGGCATCGACCGAATACCGCTGACGCGAGAGGTTGATATCGGGGCCCTTGACCGAGAGGCCGATGGCACGACATTCGTCCATCTGCTTTGCCAATTCGTTCACGTCGTTGAGCGAACGCGAAAGCACAGCTGCCATATACTCGGCAGGATAGTGCGCCTTGAGGTAAGCGGTCTGATAAGCCACCCAAGCGTAGCACACGGCATGGCTCTTGTTGAAGGCATAGGAAGCGAACTTTTCCCAGTCGCCCCAGATCTTCTCAAGCTTTTCCGGATCGTGTCCATTCCTCTTGCCACCTTCGATGAACTTGGGCTTCATTGCATCGACGATGTCCTTCTTCTTCTTGCCCATCGCCTTACGGAGAGCATCCGACTCGCCACGCGTAAAGTCGGCCAATAGGCGCGACAGCAGCATGACCTGCTCCTGATAGACCGTGATGCCATAGGTATCCTTCAGGTATTTCTCCATGACGGGGATATCATAGGTGATGGGCTCACGACCATTCTTGCGGGCGATGAACGATGGGATGTAGTCCATTGGACCCGGGCGATAAAGGGCGTTCATTGCCACGATGTCGCCGATGCAGTCGGGCTTCAGTTCCTTGAGGTACTTCTGCATACCGGGCGATTCGAACTGGAACGTACCCACGGTGCGTCCAGCCTGGAAGAGTTTGTAGGTCAGTTCATCGTCGATCGGAATCTTTTCGATATCGATTTCGATGCCTCGTGTTTCGCGGATATTGTCGAGCGCTTCGTTGATGATGCCCAAGGTCTTGAGGCCGAGGAAGTCCATCTTGATGAGTCCGGTCGATTCGATGACGTGTCCGTCGTATTGGGTTACGAGCAGCTTGGTGCCATGGTCATCGACCACAGAAACAGGTACGACAGTGTCGATGGGATCTCGACCGATAATCATACCGCAGGCATGCACACCCGTGCCGCGCACGTTGCCCTCAAGCATCTGTCCGAGGCGCATCACGTTGCGAACAGCCGGATCGTCACTGTCGCAGGCTTCTGCCAGTTCAGGCACCACCTTGATGCAGTTCTTGAGGTTGCATTTCAAGGCCTTGCCGTTTTCTTCGGGCATTCGGTCGGGTACGAGGCCCGCCAGATGATTGGCCACAGGAATAGGCACCTTTTCGACACGCGCCATGTCCTTGATCACCATCTTGGTGGCCATTGTGCCGTAGGTGATGATGTGGCTTACGCGGTCAGCACCATATTTCTCCTGCACCCACTCGATCACACGGGCACGTCCGTCGTCGTCAAAGTCAGTATCAATATCGGGCAGCGAGATGCGGTCGGGATTCAGGAAACGTTCAAACAGCAGGTCGTACTTGATGGGGTCAATCTTGGTGATGCCAAGGCAATAGGCCACAGCCGAACCTGCTGCCGATCCACGACCCGGGCCAACACTGACGTTCAACTCCTCACGACAGGCGCGAATGAAATCCGACACGATGAGGAAGTAGCCCGGGAAGCCCATCGTCTTCATGATATGCAGTTCGAACTTGATGCGTTCCCAAACAGATGGTTCGAGCGAATCGATGACATCCTGGTCGGTCACAGCCTTGGGATCGGCAGCATATTTGGCCTGAATAGCCTCGTTACCATAGAGGGGAATAGCACCACGAAGAGCGAGGAATCTCAGATAGTCGGCCTCAAACTTGATGCGGTAGAGTTTCTCATAACCTCCCAGTTTCTTGATCTTCTTCTCTGCCTCATCCTGAGGAAGTACCACGTTGCCGTTCTCATCCTGCGTAAATTCGTCGAAGAGATCCTGATCGGTAAGTCGCTGACGATATTGCTCCTCGTTGCCGAACCAAGCGGGAATCTCGAAATTGGGCATGATGGGGCCGTTCTCGATGTTATATATCTCGCATTTATCGACAATTTCGATGGTGTTGCTCAGCGCCTCGGGCACGTCGGCCCATAGTTCGTTCATCTCGGCTGTGGTCTTGAACCATTCCTGCTTGGTGTAGCGCAAACGGGTGGGGTCATCAAGGTCCTTGCCCGTATTCATGCATATCAGGTGATCGTGCGCCTCGGCGTTCTCCTCATCCACAAAGTGTACGTCGTTGGTGGCCACCAGCTTGATGTTGTGCTTGTGCGCCATCTCGATGAGCCAGGGGTTGAGTTTGTTCTGCTTGACGATACATCCGGGATTGTATAGAGGATCCTTCGACGGATGGCGCTGCAACTCCAGGTAATAGTCATCGCCAAAGAGCCGCTTGTGCCAAAGGATGGCTTCTTCTGCCCCTTCCAAGTCGCCGTCCTCGAATTTGCGAGGCACTTCGCCGCCCAGACAAGCCGAACAGCAGATCAGCCCTTCGTGATACTTCTCCAGCACCTCGTGGTCAATACGCGGACGCATATAGTAACCATCCACCCAGCCGATGGACACGGCCTTGATCAGATTCTGGTAGCCCTGCTTGTTCTTGGCCAGCAAGATCAGGTGCCAACCGCTCATGTCCGCCTTGCTTTCCTTCCGGCTCAATCCGCGACGTGCCACATACACCTCACAGCCGAAGATGGGCTTCACAGGAGGCAGTCCCTGCTTGTCGCGCGCAGCGTTCTCCTTGGATGCAATGTCGAAAAAGTCCTTGATGCCGAACATATTGCCGTGATCGGTGATGGCAAAACCCGGCATACCGTCTGCAGCTGCCTTAGCGAAGAGTTTGCTGATTTTACATTGCCCATCGAGGAGCGAGAACTCTGTATGTACGTGGAGATGTGCGAAAGATTCCATAGTCTATATTTTCTGAGGGTGCAAATTTAGGATATATTTATGACTTCTCCAAATAATTTGACTGATTTATCAATATTTTAAATCTTGTTTCTTGCCTAACGAGCAATTTTTGTTGCCACGATTGGTTGGACAAAGGCTCAATTATGGGATAAGGTCACTCAGTCATTATGGGTCCAATTTACTTTAAAGAATTGGACTCCGACAATCGGACGGGTCCAATTTACTTCAGAGAATTGGACTCCGACAATCGGACGAGTCCAATTTACTTTAGAGAATTGGACCCCCACAATCGGACGGGTCCATTTTACTTCAGAGAATTGGACTCCAACAATCGGACGGGTCCATTTTACTTCAGAGAATTGGACTCCTACAATCGGACGGGTCCAATTTACTTTAGAGAATTGGACTCTAACAATCGGACGGGTCCAATTTACTTCAGAGAATTGGACTCCCACAATCGGATGGGTCCAATTTACTTCAGAGAATTGGACTCCAACAACCGGATAGGTCCAATTTACTTTAGAGAATTGGACTCCCACAATCGGACGGGTCCAATTTACTTTAGAGAATTGGACTCCCACAATCTGACGGGTCCAATTTACTATAGAGAATTGGACTCATGCCATAAAAATAAAAATAATATAAGGGAAAGGCATCCAAATGGAGAAAAAAGACATTGAGTTATCTTACTTTTCCAATGCTTTTCAGCTATAAGATTTTTCAAACCTTTCGGATAATTATACATGACAAAGTGGACTATAGATTGAATTCCATTTTGTGTATTCCATATTACAAATATATTCTATAATCGGACGGGCAGTCGTTTTTTAGGTTTTGCGAATACCGACATATCGGATTTTTTATTAACTTTGCGCCCTGATTATTAAGATATATGAAACAAAACATCCGTAATATTGCGATTATCGCACACGTTGACCATGGCAAGACGACCCTGGTTGACAAGATGCTCTACGCCGGCAACCTCTTTCGTGAGAATCAGGTGACCAACGACCTCATGCTCGACAACAACGAGCTGGAGCGCGAGCGCGGCATCACCATCCTCTCGAAGAACGTGTCAATCAACTACAAGGACACCAAGATCAACATCATCGACACCCCAGGCCACTCGGACTTCGGCGGCGAGGTGGAACGCGTGCTCAACATGGCCGACGGTTGCCTCCTTCTGGTCGATGCCTTCGAAGGCCCCATGCCGCAGACCCGCTTCGTGCTGCAGAAGGCTATCGAGATCGGACTGAAACCCATCGTCGTGGTCAACAAGGTCGATAAGCCCAACTGCACACCCGACATTGCGCAGGACAAGGTGTTCGACCTGATGTATAACCTCGGTGCCACCGAAGAGCAGCTCGACTTCGTAACCATCTTCGGTTCTGCCAAGCAGGGCTGGATGTCGGACGACTGGAAGAAACCCACCACAAACGTCTATCCCCTGCTCGATGCCATCCTCGAAAACATCCCCGCTCCCGAGGTCATCGAAGGTCCCACTCAGATGCTCATCACTTCGCTCGAATACTCTTCGTTCGTAGGTCGAATCGCCGTAGGCCGCGTGCATCGCGGCAGCATTAAGCAGGGACAGATGGTGCTCCTGATGCACCACACCGACGAGGGCATCGTCTCGAAGCAGGTGAAGGTGAAGGAGCTCTTTACCTTCGAGGGCATGGGCAAAAAGAAGACCGATGAAGTCTTCTCGGGCGACATCTGCGCCATGACCGGCATCGAAGGCTTCGAAATCGGTGACACTATCAGCGACATCGAGACTGCAGAAGCCATGCCGCGCATCAAGGTCGATGAGCCAACGATGTCGATGCTCTTCACCATCAACGACTCGCCCTTCTTCGGCAAGGACGGCAAGTACGTCACCTCGCGTCAGATTCAGGACCGCCTCTACAAGGAACTGGAGAAGGATGTGGCACTGCGCGTCGAGAAAGACGAGACCCGCGACGGTGCGTGGGTAGTCTATGGTCGCGGTGTGCTCCACCTCTCCATCCTCATCGAGACCATGCGTCGCGAGGGTTATGAACTGGCTATCGGGCAGCCTCAGGTCATTGTCAAGGAGATCAATGGACAGAAGTGCGAGCCTATCGAGCAGCTTACCATCAACTGTCCCGAGGAATTCAGTTCGAAGATGATCGACATGGTGACCCGCCGCAAGGGCGAAATGATTGCCATGGACACTCAGGGCGATCGCCAACACCTTGAGTTCAAGATTCCATCGCGCGGCGTCATCGGCCTTCGCACCAACGTGCTCACCGCTTCGGCTGGCGAAGCCATCATGGCCCACCAGTTCCTCGCCTACGAACCTTGGAAGGGTGACATCGTGCGCCGCACCAACGGCTCCATCATCGCCAAGGAAGGCGGCACAGCCTTTGCCTACGCTCTCGACAAGCTGCAGGATCGCGGCAAGTTCTTCATCTTCCCGCAGGACGAAGTCTATTGCGGACAGGTGGTGGGCGAGCACGCCAAGGACAAGGACCTCACCGTCAACGTCACCAAGTCGAAGAAGCTCACCAATATGCGTTCGAAGTCGAGCGACGAGAAAGCCGCGCTCATCCCACCGAAGGTGTTCAGCCTCGAAGAGGCGTTGGAGTACATCAAGGCCGATGAATACGTAGAAGTTACGCCCCACAACATCCGAATGCGCAAAGTCGTCCTCGACGAACTGGAGCGCAAGCGCCTGAAGCGTGCCGCTGGCATCGTGGACGACGAGGACGAGGATTAAAGTTCGAAGGGGTCGAAGCGTTTGAAGGGTTTGAAAGGTTCGAAGGGTTCGAAGGGTTTGAAGGGTTTGAAAGGTTTGAAAGGTTCGAAGGGTTCGAAGGGTTTGAAAGGTTCGAAAGGTTAAGAAAGATTCGAATGTTTTTACAGAAGATCGATTGGTACATCATCAGGAAGTTTCTGGGCACCTTCTTCTTCGCAATTTTGCTCATCATGGCCATCGCTGTGGTACTCGACTACAACGAGAAGATGGACAACTTTGCGGAGCATGAGACGCCCACTTTCGCCATATTCAAGTACTACTGTACGTTCATCCCCTATATGGCCAACATGCTGTCACCGCTTGTCATCTTCGTAGCCTGCATCTTCTTCACCTCCAAGCTGGCGGGGAACTCCGAAATCATCGCCATGCTCGCCACCGGCATCTCGTTCAAGCGTCTGCTTCGGCCCTATATGCTTTCTGCCCTTTTCCTGGGCCTGCTCACCTTCGCGCTCAACAGCTGGGTCATCCCCGTCACCTCGGTGCCCCGTCTGGCTTTGCTCAAGCAATACTACAAGGACAAGGACAAAAAGACGCAGTACAACAACCAGTTCATGGTGGCTCCCGGCGAAGTGGCGTTCTTCTATTCCTTCGACCGCGACAGCCAGACCGGTTATCGCTTTGCACTGGAGAGGTTCGAGGGCACCCAGCTCGTCTCGCGCCTGACTGCCGACCGCGCCACTTGGGAGGGCAATGACACCTGGCACCTCACCAACTACAAGATTCGCGACATCACCGAACGCGGCGAGACCATCACCGAGGGATATGCCATCGACACCGTGGTTCACGTGGCTCCCGAAGACATCATTATCGGCTCGAACGACATGGAGAAACTTACCACGCCTGCCCTGAAGGAATATATCGACAAGCAGCGTGGCCGAGGCGTAGGCAACATCAAGGAATACGAGATTGAGTACCACAAGCGCTTTGCCGCCATCGCTACCTCGTTCATCCTGACATTCCTTGGCGTATGCCTTTCGTCGAAGAAGATTCGCGGCGGCATGGGCATCAATCTGGGTATCGGTCTGGTGCTTGCTTTTGCCTACATCCTCTTCCAAACGGTCAGTTCGTCGTTTGCCGTGAGCGGTTCGATGAGCGTGATACTCGCCGTGTGGCTGCCCAACCTCGTTTACCTGCCCCTTTGCTGGTATGTTTTTGAGAAGAAAGCGCCCAAGTAATTGACCTCAACATGTCAAAAGACAAAAAAACGCATCATTTTCGCAAATTTGGTGCGTTTTATTTTGTTTCTACGAAATAAATCATTATCTTTGCCCCCAAATTACATTCAGTTTAAATTTATTTCTACCAATTACCAATAATCATCTAATTTTCATGCAATGAACAATTCTATTGAGCTAATGAACAAGGCTGCCAATAACATTCGCATCCTTGCTGCTGCTATGGTCGAGAAGGCCAAGAGCGGACACCCGGGTGGTGCCATGGGCGGTGCTGACTTCATCAACGTGCTTTACAGCGAGTTTCTTGAGTACGACCCAAAGAACATGGCATACGAAGGCCGTGACCGTTTCTTCCTCGACCCGGGCCACATGGCTCCCATGCTTTATGCCCAGCTTTGCCTTGCTGGCAAATTCACTACCGACGAGCTTCAGACCCTCCGTCAGTGGGGTTCTCCCGTGACTGGTCACCCGGAGCTTGAGGTACGTCACCGTGGCATCGAAAATACCTCAGGTCCTCTCGGTCAGGGCCACTGCTTTGCCGTAGGCGCTGCCATTGCTGCCAAACACCTCGACGCTCTCCTCGGCGGCGGTGTCATGGATCAGACCATCTACGCATATATCTCCGACGGCGGCGTTCAGGAGGAGATCTCGCAGGGCGCAGGCCGCATCGCCGGCACCCTCGGACTTGACAACCTCGTCATGTTCTACGACTCGAACGACATCCAGCTCTCTACCGAGACGGCTGCTGTCACCGCAGAAGATACAGCTGCCAAGTATCGTGCTTGGGGCTGGAAGGTGCTCGAAATCAACGGCAACGACGTTGAGCAGATTCGCGGCGCCCTCAACATCGCCAAGGCCACCAAGGGTCAGCCTACCCTCATCATCGGCAAATGCATCATGGGCAAGGGTGCCCTCAAGGCCGACGGCACTTCCTACGAGCGCAACTGCAAGACCCACGGTGCTCCTCTCGGTGGCGATGCCTACGTCAACACCATCAAGAACCTGGGTGGCGATCCCGAGAATCCGTTCGAGGTATTCCCCGAGGTGAAGAAGCTCTATCTGCAGCGTCGTGCCGAACTTCGCAAGATCATGGATGCCAAGTATGCAAAGAAGGCCGCTTGGGCTGAGCAGAATCCCGAAAAGGCTCACATGCTCAAGGAGTGGTTCAGCGGAAAGGCTCCCGTCATCGACTGGAGTAAGGTTCAGCAGAAGGCCGACGACTCGACCCGCAGCGCATCGGCTGCCGTCCTCAGCCAGCTCGCCCAGCAGGTGCCCAACATGGTCTGCGCTTCTGCCGACCTCTCGAACTCCGACAAGACCGACGGCTTCCTGAAGCAGACACGCGCCATCACTCGCGGCGACTTCGGAGGTTCATTCTTCCAGGCTGGTGTTGCCGAGCTCACCATGGCATGCTGCTGCATCGGTATGGCTCTGCACGGCGGCGTTATCCCCGCTTGCGGCACCTTCTTCGTATTCTCCGACTACATGAAGCCCGCCGTTCGCATGGCTGCGCTCATGGAACTCCCCGTCAAGTTCATCTGGACTCACGACGCATTCCGCGTTGGCGAGGATGGTCCAACCCACGAGCCCGTTGAGCAGGAAGCCCAGATACGCCTCATGGAGAAGCTCAAGACCCACAAGGGCCGCAACTCCATGCTCGTGCTTCGTCCTGCTGACTCCGACGAGACCACCGCTGCCTGGAAGCTTGCGATGGAGAACACCGTCAGCCCCACAGGCCTCATCTTCAGCCGCCAGAACATCAAGACCCTGCCCGCAGGCACCGACTATAGCCAGACCGACAAGGGTGCTTACATCGTAGCTGGTTCGGACGAAGAGTTCGACGTTATCCTCCTTGCTTCGGGTTCGGAGGTGGCTACCCTCATCGCTGGTGCAGAGATGCTTCGCGAGGACGACATCAAGTGCCGCGTCGTCAGTGTTCCTTCCGAGGGCCTATTCCGTCGTCAGCCCAAGGCTTACCAGAACCGCATCCTGCCTCCCGGCAAGCCCAAGTTCGGCATGACCGCCGGCCTGCCCGTAACCCTCGAAGGCCTCGTTGGCCAGGATGGCGAAATCTGGGGTCTCTCCAGCTTCGGATTCTCGGCTCCCTACAAGGTGCTCGACGAGAAACTTGGCTTCACCGGACAGAACGTTTACAACCAGGTGAAGAAGATGCTCAACAAGTAAGTTATCCAAATAGAACAAATGCACGGGACGTTGATTCCGTGCATTTGTATAATAAACAAAGAGAAAATGGAAATCAAGAATTTTGTAGGTCTGGCAAGCGACCACGCGGCTTTTCCGCTGAAACAGTTTGTCAAGAAGTACCTCGATGAGAAGGGCATCAAGTATCACGATTACGGCACCTACACCGAAGAGAGCTGCAACTACGCCACCTACGGTCACGCACTCGCCAATGCCATCGAAGCTGGCGAATGTTACCCTGGCATTGCCATGTGCGGCAGTGGCGAAGGCATCTCGATGACGCTCAACAAGCATCAGCAGATTCGCGCCGGCCTCGTCTGGCGTCCTGAGATTGCCCACCTCATCCGCGAACACAACAACGCCAACGTCATCGTCTTCCCCGGCCGCTTCATCAGTGAGGAGGTTTGCCGTCAGTGCCTCGACGAGTTCTTTGCCACCGAATTTGCAGGCGGACGCCACCAGCAGCGCATCGACGACATCCCCGTGAAGTAATAATTTTCGGGGTCGCTTTGCACCACCGACCAGCCCTGGGGTGCGCAAGCTAATCATTCATGTCCATTCGAGACATAGTTCGTGTTTAAATAAAATATGTATAGTTAATTATGAGAAAACCATTCGCATTTTTCGCCGCAATATCACTCCTCGCCTCCTGCCAGCAAGCCCACAAGGGGCCGACACAGGAAGAGTATGATGCGCTGGCAAAGGAGAAGGACTCATTGACGAGCCACATCGTCGAGCTTCAAGACCTGATTGGCACCGTCACCACCAGCTTCGACAGCATCGATGCCCAAGAGAATCTCCTCTTTGTCAACAACGAAGACGGCACCAAGGCTACCAAGCGGCAAATCATAGATCGCATCCAGAACTACAAGGATCTTCTTGCCCGTCAGCGCCAGCAACTTGCCCGGCTCGAAAACCAGGCGAAGAGCGACAATGCAAGCATCCGCGAGCTTCGCGCAATCATCGGGCGCCTGCGTCAGGAGATTCTTGACAAGGAAGCTCGCATCTCCGAACTGGAAAACGACCTCAACAACAAGAAGAAGGACATCGCCCAGCTTGAAAAGACGCTTGCCAAGAGCGAAGAGAACACTGCCAGAATGACGAAGGCACGCGATGCGCTTCAGGAGGTGGCGGACTTCCAGAAAGAGGTCATCAACACCGCCTATTTCGTTGTTGGTTCGAAGTCTATGCTTCGCGACCTGGGGCTCATCAAGGGTGTCTTCAAACAGAAGGCCGACTATGCAAATCTCGACAACTCGAAGTTCTCGAAGGTAGATATCCGCGACTTCAAGGAACTCAACATCAACAGCAAAAAGGCCAAGCTCATCACCGAGAAGCCCGCCAACTCATATCTGCTCATCGAGAATCCCGATGAAACCACTACCCTGCGTATCACTGACCCCGATACATTCTGGGAAGGTTCACCCTATCTGATTATTCAAACCAAATGAATTTTCCCGAAATTACGAAATATCGTTATTCCGGAATTTCGGAATTTCGGAATAACGATATAACGAAATCCCGAATCCCGAAATCCCGAGCTAAATAATTAATATAATTATGAAACATCTTCTTCTCTCCCTCCTCCTCGCCTGCGCACTTCCCGCTGCCGCTCAGCAACCTGTTCATCGGATGGCTCCAGCACCTCCCCACTTCGGCCACGATACCATTCGCGTGGCTTGTGTAGGCAACTCCATCACCGAAGGCCATGGCCTGAAGGACAAGAAGACCGAAGCATATCCTGCCCGCTTGCAGGAACTGCTCGGTGAGCGTTACCTTGTCCAGAACTTCGGTCTTTCGGGCTACACGCTCATGAACGGCACCGACCGCCCCTATATGAACGACGGCCGATGGTTCCGCTTCCAGAAGGCTTTGGCAAGCAATCCCGACATCGTGACCATCAAGCTTGGCACCAACGACTCGAAGACTCCTTACGACTCGCTGCTCCATGCAGACTTCATGCGCGACTTGAACGCCATGATTGACTCGTTCCAGGCACTGCCCAGCAAGCCCTACATCTACCTGTGTCTGCCCATCCCCGCCAATGGCGAAGTGTGGACCATTCGCGACTCGGTCATCGCTGGCGAAATCATTCCTCGCATCCGTGCCGTCGCACAGGAACGCAACCTGCCCGTCATCGACCTCTACAATCCCATGAAGCCCTTCATGGATCTGCTGCCCGACAAGATTCACCCCAATGCTGCCGGTGCCATGCTCATCGCCGAGGAGATTGCCCGCCGCATCGAGACCGATATGCTCAAGGGCATCATCCGCTTCGGCAATGGCCCACGCGGACTGCGTCCCAGAATGGTTCTTCCCGAGCAAGGCAAAAAGATGGAGACCGCTCCTAAAGAAAAGCCAGCCGATGCTTCGAACATAAAAGTTGAGCACAAGTCACCCCATCAGAAAGGACGTCGCAAATAACTTCTTCATATAATAAATAATGAGAGGCATCACTTGAATGGTGCCTCTCATTATTTATATAAGTATCTAAGTAACTATTCAGAATTAACTATACATTGCTTGAGGTCGCTTCGCTCAAAATTATAAGAAAATTAATATTTAAAATTATCAAAAGAAGATGGCCCCAAAATAGCCGTGACCAATTTCGACTCGTTTTTTCTTATAATTTTTTGATTTGATTTTTTTATAATTTTGAGTTCTGCGACCATTGACGCGATATGACCGCAAACGCCAGCACAACCACGAAGCCGCAAAGCGGCAGGAAGAACGGCAGCACATAGCCGATGTTGTCAGCCATCAAGCCCATCATCAGGAAGGCGCAGCCACCAACGGGCGTCATCATCAGGACACTGCCTGCACGACCCACCAGTCGGGAGGGCACATAATTCAAGGCCATACTGTAGATGGTGGGGAACATGATTGATTCGCACAGATAGTTCACCATCAGGAATGCAATGGGAAGATAACGCGTCCAAGAAGCATCGTTCTGCACCGATGAACTGACCAAGAGAATCAACACCATACTTAAGATACTGCCCGTGGCGCACCACGACAGCATACGAGCGGGTTTTACACTGCGCATGATCCAACTGCCAAGGAATCGTCCACCCATGAAGATGAACAGGCTTAAGCCCAGCACGTAGCTGGCACCATCGGCTGCCAACCATCCCATACCTGTCACGAAGAGCACAAAATAACTGTTGATGCTGATTTCACTCACTTCGTAGGCAAGCAAGGCCAATAAGCCGAACAAGAACATACGATTGCGCATCAGCATCTTCAATGGATGCTGGGGAGTTTCCGCTTCAACAGGCTCATCCTCATTCTGAATTTCCGGCAGGTTCACCCTACTGAAAACGACAGCCACAACCGCAACCACAACACCCATCACGGCGTATGGGATCGACAGGTCGGCATCTGCTTGGCTGAAAAGATAACCGCCCATAATAAGCGGGCCCAACGAACTTCCCAAGCCATTGAACGACTGACTCAGATTCAGACGGCTGGTAGCTGTCTCCTTGGGACCAAGCAAAGTGGAGTAAGGATTGGCAGCAGTCTCAAGGAATGCCAAGCCGCAGGCAATGATGAAGAGTGCACCCAAATAGACAGAGAAAGACTCCACCTGAGCGCCAGGAATGAAGAGGAAAGCGCCAGCCGCAAAAAGCAGCAAGCCGAAGACTACTCCCCTACGATAGCCATATCGGCTGATGAAGATACCGGCAGGTATCGCCATCAGGAAATAGGCCAGATAACTACATACCTGAATCAAGGAACTCTGAGTGATAGAGATGTTCAGTGTGTCCCTGAAGTGCTGGTTCAGCACATCCAGCATCGAACGCGCAAACCCCCAAAGGAAGAAGAGGGTGGTGATGAGTATAAACGGAACCAGATACTTACGGTTGGTCAGAGATGTTTTGCTCATTTTATTCTTAATTGTTTTTAAGGGTCGCTTCTATATAAGTATGTAACCAAAATTAACGATAATTATATGCGTCTTTTTCTTAACACGAATTATCATGAATATACATGAATTGTCACTGCTATTTTGGACCATCTTCTTTTTGATAATTTTAAAAATTAATTTTCTTA
Source organism: uncultured Bacteroidales bacterium (assembly GCA_905235375.1). Lineage (GTDB taxonomy): Bacteria > Bacteroidota > Bacteroidia > Bacteroidales > UBA3663 > Liminaster. Next base: position 422 of record CAJOLH010000047.1, on the reverse strand, counting down.
TAATTTTGAGCGAAGCGACCCCAAACAGTGTTAAAGAAAAATATGTATAGTTAATTCTGAATAGTTACTTAACAACATCGGAATCAACGAAAACTTTATGTCGAAATGAGCGCTTCAAAGATAAAATTCCTCAGCCACGGCCAATTCCATGCCACGCCAAAGGAGGATGAGGCGGTGCAGCTGCGTGTGACCGATAGTGCCAGCGATGTTGAGCCCCTGAGCGTAGCGCGTGAGCTGCGCGATGGCGGTCTGGTGCGCGGTTTCGACTTCGGCATCCGTAGCTGACGAGGGCAGGTACTTCAGCTCCAGCAGATAACTGTGCACCAGGTCGGGATAGACCTCCAAGCGAGGCTGCATATAGATGTCGGCATAGCCGCCGCTCACCTCCTGCCCTTTTCGGCCCTTCACGCCTGCATCCTGCT
>CAJOLH010000046.1 GCA_905235375.1 uncultured Bacteroidales bacterium | reverse complement strand
TCGGTCAAAAATAAATCCGTTCAATCCGAGAAATCCGTAGAGAAGATATTTAGGTCGCTGCGCTCAAAATTATAAAAAAATTAAATCAAAAAATTATAAGAAAAACGAGTCGAAACTGGTCACGACTATTTTGGACCATCTTCTTTTTGATAATTTTTACAATCAATTTTCTTATAATTTTGAGCGAAGCGACCCTAAACAATGAGACTGGGAGCCGAAAATATCGGCTCCCAGTCTCTGTATCAGTGTGAGGTCTTACCAACGCTTGATGTCGAAGTCGGGATAGATGCGGACGAGTTCGGGCTCTTCGGCAGGGATGATGTGCTTCCAGCTGTCTTCGATGCCCGAAGCGTCCATGATGGCCTTGGCTTCGTCGTTGAAATCGACGTTGCGGAACACCTGGGTGTCGCGGATGGTGGTGCCGCGTCCGCTGTTGGCAGTGTTGTTGGCCTTCACGAAGTTGTGATAGGTCTCGATGTCGTAGTCGCGGTCAGAGTCGATGTGGAACCAGAGCTGACCCACGGAGTTGATCACATTGTCGTGAATCTTCCAACCCGACGAACCGTCATCGGGATAGATGCAGCGCGGACCCTTGAAGAGGTAGTTGCCTTCGACCACTGAGCCGGGCTGTGGACCGAGCATATAGACGATGCCGCCGTCGGAGAGCAACTGGTGGCTTTGGCCCAGACGATTGAAACTGATGGTGTTGTTGCCCGAAAGCTTCGGCTCGGGGATCTTTGCATTGGCCCACCACCAACCTAAGGCGATGGCACCGTAGGGACAGCCAAGGATGTCGTTGTGGTCGATGTGGACGGTGTTGCAGAAGAAGCCGACGATGGCCTCGACCTGTCGGAAGTCGATGCTGACGTTGCGGATATAGTTGTTGGTGATGTCGATGTCGTGGCACAGTCCTTCCACACCTGGCGCAAAGCGACCCTCACCATCGCCAATCTCGTAGTGCTGGGGATGTCCGATGGTAATTGCATTGCCGAAGATGTCGTTGAAGACGCAGCCTGTTACGCACGACTCGCTCACGTCGTTCATCAGCGTGATGGCCGAGGCGCAACCCAAGTGTTCGAAGCGACAGCCTGTGATCTGCACTCCCTTGGCATTCTTGACATCGACACAACCCTCAGGCGTGTCGCACGAATTGTATTTGGTGGGATGCCAGTTGCCGTCGGGGATGTACTTGAAGGCCAAGCCGAGGCTCTGTATGCCACCGAAGCCGCGCGAGCCTTCGAGCGACATCAGGTTCCAGGTGTCGTAGGCAAAGGTCACGCCTTCGATGCGGAAATTCTCAAGTTGGCGAGTGTTCGAAACGCCATGCAGACGCAACAGACCTTCGCTGCTTGGAGCGATGACATCGGCAGTGGTCATGTCCTCGCCTCGGCTGTAGTAATAAAGGGTCTGTGCGGCACGGTCGAAGTAGAACTCGCCCGGTTCGTCGAGCAGTTCGTAGGCATTACGCACGTAGAAGAGCTTATTGTAGTCGATCTTGCCTGCCCAAGCCATCGAGTTGAGGATGGCACCGAGCGGTTGTTGGAAGCGCACGATGATGGTGTCGCCCCATTTGTCGAACTCGCGCGGACAAAGGATCTTTTCGGTCCAAGTCTTCTCCTGCACAATCTCCACGTCCTCGGGATTGCGGAAGAGGTGCAGCTCGGGGTCGGCAACAAGTTTGATGCCATCCACACCTTGTCCTGCACCGAAAGCCCAAGGTTCTTCACCCGTGATCTCGAATCGGTCGAGTACTCCAGCCCCTTGCGAACGCTTGTGGGCAGCAGCCATCACGGCACGCCGTCCATTGACGAGCAGGCTGCGCAGTTTGACGGGGCAGTCGAGGTGTGCTTTCCAAAGATTACCATTGACTTTCTGCCAACCTGTCACGGTGCGTCCGCCGCTGAAGATGGGCTTCTGTCCTTCGGCAGCACGAAGGGTGACAGTGTGTCCATCGCGTCCACTGAAACTCTGGTCGATGTCGAGCGGTTCGGTGAACTGATAGGTGCCGCCATCCAGTTGGATGACGATGTCTTCCTTCTGCGGCTTGCGCAGCTGCTTCTGTACCTGCTTGAGCACTGTGGCGAGGTTCGAGGGATTTGCCTCGAAGACCTGTTGGGCAAGGATGGGTTCGCAAAGGATGGTTGTGAGGAGGAGGGGGAGGATGGGGAGTTTCATGGGAGGGTATTTCTTGGGTCTCTAGATAGTCTAGAAGCTCTAGATTTTCTAGAGGGGTATATTATCATTTCAGGTTCCAGGTACATTCATCGCTGAGGAGCTGCTTGCCGCTCTTGCCTTCTACGCGAATCACGTTCTGTCCAGGCTGGAGCGTTACGCCGTTGAAGAGGGCGCGACGGATGCTGTCGGGCTTCATCCTGCCAATCCGCTTGCCGTTGATGAAGAGCGTCACTTCCTTGAGGTTGGTATAGACGCGCACATCGGTCTGCGCCTCGGTGCGGTCAGTGAAGCGGCGCGAAGCGATGTAGATCATCGGCTCGGGATTCCAGTTGGCCTTGTAGAACCAGAAGGCATCCTTCTTCGTCGAGCGGTCGTAGGTGATGAGGCCCTTGTCGTTGAAGCCGTCCTTTTCGCCCTCCTTGCGCTGATACGACTGGATGTCGGCGAAGTGCCAGATGGTCTTGCACCAGAGGTAGGGACGTGTGCTGAAACAGGCCCAGTTGCCTTCGTGACAGACGGACTGTGCCTCTTCGGGATGGAAATGTCCGTCGGCCTTGTTGGCTTCGTCGAGCGGCCAGCTGTGCTGGTTGGGCGAAGCACCTGCACCATACTCCGACACGCCGACAGGCGTTCCTGCTGCCTCCTCCTTCGCATTGTCGAAGAACTTGTCGGCCTGCCCCACGGCATCGCTATACCAGCCGAAATACTTGTTCCAAGCCAGCAGGTCGGCTATGCCGAGATAGAGTTTCGTATCGACGCAGGTGGCAAAGGTCGTCAGTCGCGTGGGGTCGAGACTCTTGTAGATGGCGTTGATCTCCTTGAAGAATTCGGTGGGGTCATCGTAGCCCACGAAGTTGTCCTTATCGACAAGCACCTCGTTGAAGATGGCCCAGAAGCAGATCGACGGGTGATTGAACTTCTGATAGACGAGCTCGTGGGCACACTGCCGCGCATTCTCCTTGAAGCCCGGCGTATTGAGGAAGCCCGTGTAAGCCATGCCACCTGGACCGCAGAAGGGTATCTCTGTCCAAAGCACGATGCCGTTCTCGTCGCTGAGGCGGTACATCTCCTCGTTGTGGGGATAGTGTGCCAGACGCATGAAGGTGGCTCCCGATTCGAGAATCAGCGCCATGTCCTGCTGGTAATGTTCGGGCAGTAGGGCAGAGCCGCGTCCGTCGAAGTCGTCATGTCGGTTGAAGCCCACAAGGTCAAGGTGCTTGCCGTTGAGGAAGAAGCCCTGGTCGGGATCGACATAGAAGGAGCGCAGGCCCGTCTGCTGGCGCACCTGGTCAATCACCTTGTCGCCCTCCATCAGCGAAACCTCTACGGTGTAAAGGTAGGGATCCTGCTTGGCTTGCCACAGGTGCGGCTGGTTCAATGTCAAAGGGATATGGGTCACGTCGCCATGTGCGGCCGTCGTATTGGCGACAACAATATTGCCGTCAGCATCCTTCACCTCAGCCTTGAGCCGAAGGTCCTTGCCGCTCTTGAGCGAAAGGAAGGTCTCGATGTCGAGGTCGGCCTGTTTGTCACTGACGTTGCTCTGGCGAATCATTACGCCGGGCGAAGCATAGAAGTCGGGACGAATGCAGTCCTGCCCGGTGACGATGAGGTGGCAGGGACGATGGATGCCACCATAGACATTGAAGTCGCCCGAAATGGGCAGCACATCAGTGCGGAAAGCATTGCTCGCCCACACTTCGAGCAGGTTGTCGCCCTGTTCCACGAAGTCGGTGATCTCGAAGCAGAAGGCCAGATAGCCGCCCTTGTGTTCGCCCACGATGTGGCGGTTGATGAAGACTGTTGCAACGGAATTGACACCCTCGAAATAGAGGAACAGGCGCTTGCCCAGCATTTCGGGAGTGATGGTGAGCGTGCGGTTATAGACGTTCATCGCACGGTCATAACGCACCGTGCCCGGGATGAAATGTACGTTCCATGTGTGAGGCAAGGTGACGGGCTCGAAGGGCGCTTTCTTGGCCACTTCGAAAATGGAATGATAGCCCCAGCCTTCGTTCAGGCTGAGGTCCTGCCGGTTCTGTCCCCCGAGGTCAAGTGCCATCGTGCTGAAGGCAGATAATAGGAATGTGCTTAAGATGGATAAGATGTGGCGCATGGTGTGTGTTTATTTTTTAGGGGATTCTAAGGGAATCTAAGGGATATTAAGGGATATTATTAAGGGATTCTAAGGGATTAGAAGAGACGCTTCTCTTGGACGTGACCGAAAGGGAACAATGCTTTGGGCATCCAATTCCAACAGGCGATACTATCGTCCCTTCATATCCCCAAACATCCCTTCAAATCCCTTCTCATCCCTTATCTATTGGCATACATCGACTCGTAGTATTTCTCGTATTCGCCCGAAGTGATGTTGTCCATCCACTCCTGGTTGTCGAGATACCAGCGGACGGTCCTTTCGATGCCTTCCTCAAACTGCAGGCTTGGCTCCCAGCCCAGTTCCTTCTGCAGTTTGGTCGAGTCGATGGCATAACGGGCGTCGTGACCCAGGCGGTCGGTGACGTAGGTGATGAGGTTCAGGTCCTCTCCCTCTGCACGTCCGAGCAGGCGATCGACGGTCTTGATCACCACCTTGATAAGGTCGATATTCTTCCATTCGTTGAAGCCACCGATGTTGTAGGTTTCCGCCACGGTGCCACGGTGGAAGATGAGGTCGATGGCGCGTGCATGGTCTTCGACGAAGAGCCAGTCACGCACATTCTCGCCCTTGCCATAGACGGGCAGCGGCTTGCGGTGACGGATGTTGTTGATGAAGAGCGGTATCAGCTTCTCGGGGAACTGGTAGGGACCGTAGTTGTTCGAACAGTTGGTCACGATGGTCGGCATACCGTAGGTGTCGTGGTAGGCGCGCACAAAGTGGTCGGAGCTGGCCTTGGCTGCACTGTAGGGCGAATGAGGATTGTACTTGGTGGTCTCGTAGAAGAAGTCCGTGCCGTAGGCGAGATGGTGCTCGGTGCTGGATGCCGTGGTTGCGAAGGGAGGCTTCACGCCCTCGGGATGGCTCATGGTCAAGGCCCCATACACCTCGTCGGTCGAGATGTGATAGAAGCGCTTGCCTTCGTAGCGTTCGGGCAACGACTCCCAATAGAGCTTGGCAGCCTGCAACAGGCTCAATGTGCCCATCACGTTGGTGCGGGCAAAGGTGAACGGGTCCTTGATGGAGCGATCGACGTGACTCTCGGCTGCGAGGTGGATGATGCCATCGACCTTCTTGTCCTGCATCAGCTGGTAGAAGGCCTCGAAGTCGCAGATGTCCATCTTCACGAACTCATAGTTCGGCTTGCCCTCCACGTCCTTCAGGTTCGCCAGGTTGCCGGCGTAGGTCAGCTTGTCGAGGTTGATGATGTGGTAGTCGGGGTATTTGTTCACAAAGAGGCGTACGACGTGCGAGCCGATGAAGCCTGCACCGCCTGTAATGACTATTGTTCTTGTTGGCATATTCTATCTTGAATTAGTTTTTTTTCTTTTATCACGAATTATCGAATTATCGAATTTTTCAGGGTCGCTTAGCTCAAAATTTCCAAAAAAAATTTTCGGACTTTTTCGTCTTTTCGTCCTTTTTCGGAATAACCCTCCATCGTTTTTTCGGATTCCGAAAACTACGAAAACATCGAAATCTGCGAAAACTTTTTGTCTTTTCGAGTTTTCGTTCTTTTGGGTCGCTTCGCTCAAAATTTACAAAAAATTGAATCAAAAAATTATAAGAATCCCTTTTTGATAATTTCCCCAATAATTTTCTTATAATTTTGAGCGCAGCGACCCTGAAATATTCTCAAATTCTCTAATTCGTGATGATATAAATTACAGTTCGCGACGCCCGTCGCGCTTGATTTCGTCGATGACCTTGAGCAGATATTGGCCATACTGGTTCTTGAGCATGGGCTGAGCCAGCTGGCGCATCTTCTCCTCGTCGATCCAGCCCTGGCGATAGGCGATGCCCTCCAGGCAGGCCACCTTCAGACCCTGACGCTTCTCGATGACCTCGATGAACGTCGATGCCTCCGACAGCGAATCGTGTGTGCCCGTGTCGAGCCAGGCGAAACCGCGACCCAGCGTCTCGACCCGCAGCTCCCTGTCGTTGAGGAACCACTGGTTGACGGTCGTGATCTCGAGTTCCCCGCGTGCCGAAGGCTTGATGCGCTTGGCCACATCGACCACCTTGTTCGGGTAGAAGTAGAGACCCACAACGGCATAGTTCGACTTCGGATGGGCGGGCTTCTCTTCAATGCTGAGGCAGTTGCCCTGTTTGTCGAATTCTGCCACACCGTAACGCTCGGGATCGTTCACCCAATAGCCGAAGACGGTAGCCTTGCCATCCTCCTCGGCATTTCTGACGGCACGCTTCAGCAGGCCGGTGAAGTTGGCGCCATGGAAGATGTTGTCGCCAAGCACCAGGCAGGCACAGTCGTCGCCGATGAACTTCTCGCCGATGATGAAGGCTTGTGCCAGCCCGTCGGGAGAGGGCTGCTCGGCATATTCGAAATGTACGCCATAGTCCGACCCGTCGCCCAGCAGGCGCTTGAAGCCCGGCAGGTCGTAGGGCGTCGAGATGATCAGTATCTCGCGGATGCCCGCCAGCATCAGGACGGAAATGGGGTAATACACCATCGGCTTGTCGTAGATGGGAATGAGCTGCTTGCTGATTCCTTTGGTGATGGGATAGAGGCGGGTCCCGCTTCCTCCAGCCAGAACAATTCCTTTCATATTCGTGTGCAGTTTGTGGTTCAGAATCCTTTTTTTCGGTCCAAAGGTACTGAAAAAATCACTAAATTGGAATTTTTATGGACAAAAAATGCTGTTTTGACAAATATTTTATCCGAATATTTGTTTTTTTGTCAAAAGATGCTTACATTTGCGCCTGAATTATTTGTATGTTCTTGCATCGCCTATAAATTTAATCAAACCACATAGACAAATGAAGAAATTTTTATCATCAGTAGCTGTCTTCGTCATTGCAGCCATGACCACTGCCAGTGCGCAGGCCATATTCAATGGCTCGAACGAACATCTTCGTTTTGGTATTCAGTTGGGTATGAACGTTTCGTCGTTCGGACACGAACAGTACAGCTGGTTGGCTGGTTGGAATGTTGGTGCAACCGCACTCTATAACTCCGAGGACTTCATCCCGAATTCTTACGTTCGAGTGTCGGCACTCTACAGCCGCAAGGGAGGAAATGCCGACGAGGATGTCTTCACCTACAAGAAATCGAAGATTACCGCCCGTGATGCCATCTATCACCTGCACTATATCGAGGTGCCCATCCGCTTTGGTTATGCCTACGAGATGGAAGATGACATCTGCCTCATGGTCGAGACCGGCCCGTATCTCGCTTTCCGCCGTGCTGGTTCATTCCGCAGCGAGGATGTGGATGGCGTTAGTGAGGGCCGCATCAGCGGACGTATGCATAGGTATTACGACGACCTGCGTCGTTTCGACATCGGCTGGGGTGTCCATGTCGGCACCATCTACAAGGAGAAGTATCAGCTTACCCTGGGCTATGATTGGGGTCTTTGCGATGCCGTGCCCGACAGCAAGACCTACTTGGGAACGGGTAAGAACCTCAACTTCAGCATCAACCTCGCCGTTTATTTCGACTAATGTTTACCTATGGGACGGATTCCTGCAGGAGTCCGTTTCATTTAAAATTATTATATAATGAAAAAGATCTTTGCAGTCCTGATTGCTTTATTTACTTCAGTATTGGCTCAACGTGCGAATGCCCAGTTGCTCGATTTCGACGGTATGCCCCCCTACAAGCTCGGTATTACCGTGGGACTGAATGTCCCTACTTTTTCGGGCACGGGCTATGACTATACTGCAGGTGTCAATGCCGGTGTCGATTTGATGCTCGATGCCAGCGACTTGTTCGACGATACGTTTGCACGTGCCGTGGTGCGCTATTCGATGAAGGGCGCTACAGGCCCCGACCCCAGGCATCCCGATGGCTTCGACTTGGCTCCCGAGACGCACTTCACCACGCATTATATCGAGATCCCTTTGCATTATGGATATGCCTGGTACCTGAATTCCGACTTCACCATCATGGCCGAGACGGGCCCCTATTTTGCCATAGGCTTGGCTGGTACCGCCCGACCCGACGATGAGACAATCATCGGCAGCCACTCGTTCTTCAAATCGCACGATGCTTCGCATTGGGATGTGGGCTGGGGCTTGCAGTGCAGCCTGCTCTACGACCAGCAGTGGCAGGTTCACGTGGCTTACGACTGGGGATTCAAGAACCTCAACAAGACCTTCCTACAGAACAACGGACTCAGCGTGGGCTTGACGCTGTATTTCGAGTATTAATTGAAGTCGCCTTTCTTTTATGGCAGAATCCAATTTTGTAGATTACGTTCGCATCTATTGCCGCTCGGGCAAGGGTGGGCGAGGCTGCTCTCATCTGCATCGTGCCAAGTATATCCCCAAGGGGGGACCCGATGGCGGCGATGGTGGTAAGGGTGGCTCCGTCATCCTGCATGGTAACCGCAACTACTGGACGCTGCTCCACCTGCGCTACCAGCGTCATGTCTTTGCCACCGATGGTCAGGCGGGTATGCCCAACAAGTCCTTCGGAAAGGATGGTGAGGATGTCATCATCGAGGTGCCGATGGGTACGGTGGTCTATGATGCCGAGACGGGCGAATACATCTGCGAGGTGACGGGTCACGACCAGAAGGTGGTGCTCCTGAAGGGCGGTCGCGGAGGCTTGGGCAACTGGCATTTCCGCACTTCCACCAATCAGGCACCTCGCTATGCACAGCCCGGCGAACCCGCCTTGGAACGCAGCGTCATCCTGGAGCTGAAACTGCTCGCCGATGTGGGACTTGTCGGCTTCCCCAATGCCGGCAAATCGACGCTCCTGTCGAGCATCAGCGCAGCCAAACCCAAGATCGCCGACTATCCGTTCACCACCATGGAGCCCAATCTGGGTCTGGTGCCTTATCGCGACAATCGCTCGTTCGTCATGGCCGACATCCCTGGCATCATCGAGGGTGCCTCCGAGGGAAAGGGTCTCGGCCTGCGCTTCCTGCGCCACATCGAACGCAACTCCACCCTGCTCTTCATGGTCCCTGCCGACTCGACCGATGTCAGACACGACTATGAGGTGCTGCTGGGCGAACTGGGCAAATATAATCCCGAACTGCTCGACAAGCAGCGTCTGCTTGCCATCACCAAGTGCGACCTGCTCGACGATGAGCTCATCGACCAGATGCGGCATGAACTGCCCGATGGTGTGCCCGCAGTATTCATATCCGCCGTGGCTGGAAAAGGCCTCGACGAACTCAAGGATATGCTGTGGACTATGCTCAACGACGAGGCCAACCGCGTGCAGACATTCTCCCATCGCAACCTCGACATCTCGAAGGGACTCGAGGACCAGTACGAGGAGACCGATCCCTACGGACACGACGACTACACCATCGAAGGCGTTGCACCCTCCGACCTCGAATTGGACTGGGACGAATAGTACGGACGATGGTCAAATCATACAGGCGAACACCGCCGCCAAGAAAAACTGCTCAAAAATATGTTTTAGAACATTTTTTGGGCATTTTTTTGTTTTTTAATTTGTAAGCATCATTTTTTTTCCGTATCTTTGCACACTGAAAGGGTGTTGTGTCATTGCCAAATGCGCCACCATTTCTGAGGCTAATTTTCTTCTTCCGCTAACCGTATTTTTCAGATTCATAACCAAACCTAATAAAAAGATTCATATCATGGACGAACAACTTATTAAAGATTGTACAGCCAAAGCACAAGCTTGGCTAGGTGATGGTTTCGACGACGAAACCAAGGCTGCTGTAAGGGCAATGCTTGACAACGAGGACAAGACTGACCTGATCGAGGCCTTCTATCAGAACCTCGAGTTCGGCACCGGCGGACTTCGTGGCATCATGGGCCCCGGCACCAACCGTATGAACAAGTATGTGGTGGGCATGGCTACCCAGGGATTCGCCAACTACATCAATCGCGCTTTCCCCGACATTCAGCCTGCTGTGGTCGTAGGTCATGACTGCCGCAACAATGGCCGTATGTTTGCCGAGACCGTGGCCGCCATCTTCTCAGCCAATGGCATCAAGGTTTATCTCTTCGAGTCGCTCCGCCCAACTCCCGAAATCTCATTTGCTATTCGCCAGCTCCATGCTCAGGCAGGTGTCAATGTCACCGCTTCGCACAACCCGAAGGAGTACAATGGCTACAAGGCATATTGGGATGACGGAGCTCAGGTGCTCTCACCTCACGACACGGGCATCATCGACGAGGTGAACAAGGTGACCATCGACAAGGTGAAGTTCGAACCCAACTACGACCTCATCAAGATCATCGGCGGCGAGATGGATATCGACTATCTCAACGCTGTCAAGGAGGCCATGGTCGATCAAGATGTCATCCTGCGCCAGAAGGATCTCGGCATCGTCTATTCGCCACTCCATGGCACAGGCCGCGTCATCATTCCTGCCGCCCTTCGCACTTGGGGCTTCCAGAACATCAACGTCGTACGCGAGCAGATGGTCATCGATGGCAACTTCCCGACCGTCGTTTCTCCTAATCCCGAGAACTCCGAGGCCATGACCCTCGGCATGAAGCTGGGCGACAAGCTCAACGCCGACCTCGTGATTGCTTCCGACCCCGATGCTGACCGTCTCGCCATCGTTTGCCGCGACAACAAGGGCCAGTGGATGATCCTCAACGGCAACCAGACTGCCATGATGTTCTCCTGGTACATCATCACCAACAAGAAGAAGCTCGGCCAGCTCAAGGGCAACGAGTTCATGGTGAAGACCATCGTTACTTCCGAACTCATCAAGAAGATTGCCAACAAGAATGGCGTGGAGATCTTCGACGAGTTCACAGGCTTCAAGTGGATTGCCTATCGCATCCGCATCAACGAGGGCAAGAAGAAGTATATCGGCGGTGGTGAGGAAAGCTTCGGCTTCCTGCCGTTCGACAAGGTTCGCGACAAGGATTCTCCAGCTTCCATCTGCCTTATTTGCGAAATCGCAGCTTGGGCAAAGGACAACGGCATGACCCTCTTCGACCTGCTCCTCAAGATCTACGAGGAATATGGATTCCAGAAGGAGAAGGCCGTATCGGTAGTGAAGCCAGGCAAGTCGGGTGCCGACGAGATCAAGGCCATGATGGAGAGCTTCCGCAACAATCCTCCGAAGGAACTGGGTGGTTCGCCTGTCGTGCTCGCCAAGGACTTCAAGACCCTCAAGCAGGTTGACTGCAAGACGGGTGTCGTCAGCGATGTCGATATGCCAGCTACGAGCAACGTGCTCCAGTACTTCACCGAGAATGGCGCCAAGGTCAGCGTTCGTCCTTCGGGCACCGAGCCAAAGATCAAGTTCTACTGCGAGGTTCCTGCAGACTTCGACGGCGACTATGTGAAGGCCAGTGCCGCAGCTGAGGAGACCCTCAAGAAGATCTGTACTTCGCTCGGCATCTGATTCCACTTCTATTCGTTAATCCAGCTATTTCCGGGTGCCTCACTCTTGTGGGGTGCCCGGTTATTTAAAGGGGATGTTACTTTCGGGAGTAAAAGGGGAGTAAAAAAGTAGTAAAAAGGGACCACGGGACGATACCTTCGTCTTGTAGAGAATGAGATCCAAGAAACATACGTCCCTTAATATCCCTTAAAATCCCTAAGAATCCCTTAATATCCCTTAGAATCCCCAATATCCCTTAAAATCCCTTAGATTCCCTTAATATCCCTTATTTAGCTTATGCAGAAAATCGGTATATTCTGTTCCTCGTCCAATCGCTTGGACAAGGTTTATTACGACGAGGCCGCACGCTTGGGTCGTTGGATGGGTGAGCATGGCAGGACGTTGGTCTGCGGCGGCGCCAACTGCGGACTGATGGAAACCCTGGCGAAGGCAGTTCGCGAGGCAGGCGGTCGCGTGATAGGTGTCATTCCGCAGATCCTGCTCGAAAGGAACCGCGTGAGCACCTATCTCAGCGAGCAGATCCTCACCCGTGACCTCAACGATCGCAAGGACGTGCTCGTCAGTCAGTCGGACATCATCCTCGCGCTCCCAGGCAGTGTGGGAACACTCGACGAAGTATTCACCGTCATGGCTGCCAACACCATCGGCATCCACAGCAAGAAAATCCTGTTCTGGAATATCAATGGGTTTTGGGATGATCTGTTTGTGATGTTCGAAGGTTTGAGCCGACGCAATGTGGTCAACAAGCCTTGGCCCGAGGTGATGCTCAAGGCTGACACCTTCGACGAAGTAATCGCACTCCTTTAGCTCAGTCATGAGCGCAGCGACCCTAAATAATTCGCTAATTCGTGATAAAGAACAAGGGCTCCAAGGAGTAATTATTCTCTACGGACTTTCTGGACTTAAAGGACTTTTGCTTGCGCACGTCAATGATAGTCCTTTCCTCTACGGATTTCTCGGATTGAACGGATTTATTTTTGACCGAGCTGCTAATCTGATAAATCTGCGAAATCTGTAGAGATGTAAGGGCACAGGCTTTTGCTTGCGCGCGTCAATGATAGTCCCTTAATTCCATGAAGTCCGTAGAGAAAAAAGAAAAAAACTCCCAAACTCCTTAGAGCCAAAAATCTGTGTAAATCTGTGAAATCTGTGTGACAAAAGAGAGAAAAGTCATCCGTGAGAAAAGAACAGACCTCTGTATTATCCGCTTCAGTGGACAGTGCAGCGCAGTCCACTGGTCTCCCCTGGGCTGACAGATAACTCCGTGAGATTCGTGTGATCCGTGATCAATATGTGGAGGTCGCTGCGCTCAAAAGAATTCGCTAATTCGTGATAAAGAAAAAGTCCGTAGAGACAAAAGTAATACCCCCAAACATTCCTTAACATGGAACAACGCACACCTTGTGGTATTGCTCCTCCCCGAACCCGAAGACCTCAGTCCTGCCATGATCCTTGGCGATGGCGACAATGCGGCAACGCCGCCCCTCCAGATAGATGGGCGCATTAAGCAGCGGAGCCTCTTCGCGACGCAGCGAATAGACGAAGATGTCGAACGGGTCGTCACCCAGATCCTTGGGGTCACAAGGTTCGTAGATGTTCCAGACGTGTGTCATGCCAATGGAAGGGTAGGGGAATCATTTATTTGAAGAACAGCTTGCAACGGCAGACGGGTATCTCCGTCACAGCCTGGCGAACCTCCACCGAGTAGGTCTCGTCTTCATCCTTCGACACAAACAGGTGCAGCTTGTCGCCATGATAGCTTTCGCTCACGTAGGCAATCTCGAAGCGATACAGGCGATGCTGGCGCAGATAGTCGAGGGTGAAGAGGTCCATCACGTGTTCGATATAGCGAACGCTGTTGACGTGTCCGTTGATGTCGATGTCGCTGTAGTGTGCCACGAACGCGTCAGAAGGCTCCTTGGCAGTCACCTTGATGCGTCCGGGCTTCTCGATGGGACATTCGCGCTCAGGGCAGGTGTAGGAAGTGATGAGCCCCTCGTAGAGGTGCTCCACGTCCATGGGCTTGCGGCTCGTCATGCCGATCATCGCCCATACCGTGCGTGCATAGCCGATGGTGCGTCCCTCGCTGTTGCGAAGGGCAAAGTTACGGTCGGTGAACAGTCGATAGACGTTCTCGACCCATGTGTCGATCTCGAACGTCTCGTATTGGCGGGGCAGTTCCTCAAATTCGATGGCCATGCGCGAGAGCACCCACGTATGTTCCTCCTGGTTGAGACGTGCCATGCCGAAGCCGCGTGCCGAAGCGTGTTGTCCCGCACAGTTAAGCAGATGGTTACCGAGCACACTCAGGGTGAGGTGTCCTGAAAAGTCAGAATGAAATGGTTCGCAGACGTATCGGGTGGTTGCAACTTTTTCCATTGTAGTGCAGCGATTGCTTATTTGAGCAGGCCATCGATGACACCCTTGATGATGCCCTTCCCTTCATTGATGTAGCTCGACACCGAATTGACCACGCTCTGCACCGAGCATTTGGCAAACTTCGACACTAAGCGACCCTTCAGTTCGCCGTATTCGGCAGCCTGTTCGTTGTTGAGCTTCTTGATGTCCACCTTCTCGTCGATGGCGCGGAAATCGGCATACGCCTCCTTCCAGTCCTCTACATCGTAATATTGTCCCTTGGCTTCAACCTCGTTGGTGAGCTTGCGCATCTGGTTGAGACCTCTACGCTCTGTGCTGCACGATGCCAGTGTCAGCATTGCAACAATGAGGAAAATGAATGACTTTCTCATGTGATGTGGTATTTAATTAACAATATATTTACATCGAAATCTACGAAAACTTTTTTCTCTACGGACTTCAAGGACTTAACGGACCATCAAGGGGCTGCGCAAGCAAAAGTCCTTGAAGTCCCCAAAGTCCGTAGAACTTAAACCAAAACTCCGTAGCGACCCGCATTGGTGCGCGCAAGCGAAAATCTGTGTTCATCTGAGGAATCTGTGTGCCCTTTTTCGGACAATCCTCCGTTGAATCCTCATGATCCGTGATCCAATTTTCGGACCTTTTCGTTTTTTCGGACATTTTCGGAATAACATCCATCGTTTTTTTAGGATTCCGAAAAACACGAAAACATCGAAATCTACGAAAATTTTTTGTTGTTTGGGTCGCTTCGCTCAAAATTCTCAAAAATTAAATCAAAAAATTATAAGAATCCCTTTTTGACAATTTTTATAATAATTTTCTTATAATTTTGAGCGCAGCGACCATATTGTTATTATCCGCTTTTGTTTTCGATATGTCGAAAAGTGCGCTGCAAAGATAAGGAAAAAAACGGAATAATCGCCTATATCACCCAAAAATATGCGCTATTTCCCAAGATTTACCGCTATTCAGCTCAAAATCGTTACTGAAAAGACCACTCCGTAGGTAGAAAGGCCAATCAACCGCATCAAGCACTCTGTCGCGCGTCAGCGTGCTTTATCCCGCATCATCAAGCACTCTGTCGCGCCTCATGATGCTTTCTCCAATCGCATCAAGCACTCTGTCGCGCGTCAGCGTGCTTTATCCCGCTGCATCAAGCACTCCGTCGCGCCTCAGCGTGCTTTATCCCGCCGCATCAAGCACTCCGTCGCGCGTCAACGTGCTTTATCCAACTGCGCAAGCCCTCTGTTGCGCGTCACCGTGCTCTATCCTACAGCATCACGCACTCCGTCGCGCGTCAGCGTGCTCTCTCCAACTGCGCAAGCATTCTGTTGCGCCTCACAGTGCTCTATCCCGCCGCATCAAGCACTCTGTCGCGCCTCACCATGCTCTTTCTCGTTGCAGCAAGCATTATCTCGCGCGTCACAATGCTATCGCAAAAAGAGGAAGCATCCTGTCGCGCGTCAGAGTGCTTCCTTCGTTATTAGATCAGTTTTTCTGTTCTTGGGCCAACCATTCTAAGGCAGAGCAACCGCAATAGCGTTCAAAGACGTGCGACATCACGCGCATTTCCTCCACGCTCTTTACGATATGTTCATACGAATTTCTGATTTATCACGAGTTGTCGAATCATTTGGGTCGCTGCGCTCAAAATTAACAAAAAATTGAATCAAAAAATTTTAAGAATCCCTATTTGATAATTTTCAAAATAATTTTCCCATAATTTTGAGCGCAGCGACCTCCAAATTTTGATCACGGATAACACGGATCTTACGGATTATCTGTCTGCCCAAGGGGAGACCAGTGGTCATTGCTTCGCCGACCACTGGAGCGGATACCACGGACTTTGGCCCGACTTCTTATTTCTACGGACTTTTTCTTTTTTCTCTACTTTTGGGACTTATGGGACTATGACGGGGGTGCGCAAACAAAAGTCCTTATTCTGTGACATCTATCTTGAAGATCTGATCATCAGGTTGGTTGATGCCTTGGAGTTTCAGCAGTTTCACATCGTCGAACACGAAGGCAGGGCGGAAGTCGTAGTCGGCCAGCCGGACGTTGATGTTCTTCAGCGTGATGCCATCGACGTGACGGACATAGAATGCCCACGAGGGGAGTTCGCCATACATGGAAAATTCGGGGTATTCTTCGGCTGCCTCATTGACCTCCTTGACGCGATATAACCCTACATACGCCATTGCCTTGGTGGCACGTCCGGGATAGGTGATGTCGATGTTTTCGAGCAGGACATTCTCGATGTCATGTCCCGGCAGGCCGGCGATGCTCGATGGCCACGGGTTGTGGAAGTAGTTAACCTCTGGTCCGCGCAGGTTGTATGCCTCGTCGGGACGACCGAACGGCACCTGCGCCTTGACGTTGCGGATGGTGATGTTGCGTACCTCGCTGTGGCGGTTTGCTGTGTCGGCATTGGGGTGAGTCGCTGTGTCGGCAGGCAAGGGGCGAAGATGCCTTCCTCCAAGGCATACAAAGATGGGATTGCCCGTGTTCACTGCTTCGATGCCGTCCACCTCGATGTCCTCCATCAGTCCTCCATCGACAGCCTCAAGCGCAACGGCCGACCGGAAGGTGTCATAGACGTAGATGTCATGTATGCGTACGCGGCGGAATCCCCCGTAGGAGGCTGTTCCCATCTTCACGGCACTGGCGCTCGATGCCACGCGGTTGTCGTGGATCCAGATGTCCTCGCACCCCAGAGCATGATCGTCACTCTTCAGGCAGATGCCGTCGTCGGCAGCATCGATGTCGCAATGGTGTATCTCGGCATTCGTGCAGTCGCAGAGGTCAATGCCGTCGTTGTTCCAATAGGCGCGGTTGAAGACGGTCACATGACCGATCTCGATGTCCTTGCTTCGGTCGATCGACAATCCCCAGCCGGCACTGTTGCGCAGCGTGAGACCTTCAATCCGAATGCCCTCGGAATTGTTGAGGAAGAGCAGCTTCGGACGTGTGCTCGGACGATTGCGGCGATAGTTGTAGTGCGGATCGGGGCGCTCGCCGATATGATGCAGACTGTCGATGGCGAGGGCGAGCGCCAGCCCCTGGCCGTCGATGGTGCCCTTGCCGCGCAGGCTGATGTTGTGTGCCTCTTCGGCTACGATAAGCCCCAGATGCACATCCTCGTCGCCCCTCCTGCTGACCGACGACGGCTTCTCGTAGTCGCGAGGGTCGGTGGAGCCAAGCAGCGTGGCGTCTTCGTCGATCCACAGTTCCACGTTGCTTGCCAGCTCGATGAGTCCGGTGAGGTAGGTGCCCGCAGTGAGCCGCAGACGTCCTCCTCCCATGGCTGCAAGCGAATCGATGCCTTGCTGCAGGGCCTGAGTGCAAAGCGTCTGCCCGTCGCCCACGGCACCGCACGCGGCAGCTGTCAGCATGGGACGAGCCTTCAGGCGGAGGATGGTAAGCGAGTGGGGGGCAAGGGTGTAGTCGATAGTCCCCGCATCGGGATGGAACGTCGATTGGATGGGGCGGATGAGGTCGGGCACGTCGAAGGAGTTCTCGTCGGTAAGATGGGCGGAGGACAATGTAATGGCATGACCTTCACCCTCGGTCACTGCGTTTCTCAATACATAGTGCACGGCGTAAGGCGTGTCCGCCGTGTTTACGGCTTTCAGGACCAGCTCCTGTTTCCCACGGTCGAAACCTGCCGAATAGACATGCTGCACGCTTTGCTGCTGATGGTGGGTGAGGAGATGCACGCCATCGACATACAGGCGCGACGAGTCGGGCGACATTTCGATACGCAGCCTGTACCATTGGTCCATCTCGGCGTGGAAGTCGGCCAGCATCCCCTGCTCACCCGTGTTTTCGCCCTGGTGAATGCCCTCGACGCAGGCTTTGCTGTTGTTCTTGCCGCCGATGCTATAGACGAGGCCTTCCTGGCCATGTGTGTCCATGCCGAAGAAGATGAGGAAGGCATCCTTGCCCGAAGTCTTCCGGCCTTCCACCTCGATGGTATAGGTCCCCTCGTAAACCTCGGGCAAAAGATATTTGCAGCGCGGAAGGATGTCGGTCTGGCACAGCGTACCGTCGCCGTTCACCATCCATTGGCCCACATACGGTGTGCCCGAAGCGAGGTCAGGCTGCATCACCTTCCCATCGGCAAGCGTGACGGACAGGCGGCGGAACTCCACGTTCGACTTCCAGGTGCCGAGGCCGATGCGGCCCGAAGGGTAGGGCGCACTTGCCGGCATGTCGGCACGCGGCGAACAAGACACGCTGCACGAGGGGCGGTTCTCCGCCATCATGCGCTGCACCCAGTAGCTGCTGCGTCCCATCACGGCGTTGGGGCTGATCCATATCATGTTGGTAGGCCATGCCCTGCGCCAGCTGCTTTCGAGGAGGGGGGCATACGAAGCCATCTTCACCAGGTCGCCATTATGCTCGATACCCATCAGGAAGGCGGCTTCGCCGAGGGCACCGTAGATGTTGCCTGCGCCCACCGACCGGTTGGACGCATATTCGCCCACGTAGATCTTGGGTGAAGTGCGAGCGATGGTGTCGAACATGGCATTGTTGTTCAGGAAGAAGTCGGGAGCCACGAACCAATGCGGGTCAATCATGTCGGTGCTGCGTATGCCACGGGTGCCGTCGATCCCATAATTGCAGATGATGGTCAGGTGAGGCCAGCGCTGCTTTATGGCATCGTGGAAGAGGTTGAAACGCTCGTCGTAGGCGGGTCCCCAGTTCTCGTTGCCCAGTTCCACGTAACGCAGCGGATAGGGAGCGGGATGTCCGTCGGCAGCGCGACGCCTGCCCCATGGTGACGACTGGGCATCGCCGATGGCATACTCGATGGCATCGAGGCAATCCTGCAGATACGCATCGACCTGCGGCATCGGCAGCAGTTCGGAGGTTTGTGCCTGGCAAGCCATGCCGACGTTGCAGACGTAGATGCAGCTGGCACCCAGGTCCTCGCAGAAACGCAGCATCTCGGGCCACCCTACGCCGCAACTGCTGTGATACCCCCAAAGGTTATACATCCCGGGACGTGCAGCAGGGTCGCCCAGCGCCTGTTTCCATTGGAAGCGTGTAGCGAGGGTCATGCCTTCCACCACGCATCCGCCGGGCCAACGCACAAAGGCGGGATGCAGCGCTGCTATCGTCTCCGCAACGTCGCGTCGCATCCCATTCGGACGATGGAGGTAAGTGTCGTCGGGCATGAGCGAAACGTAGTCGAGGTCGGTCGCCCCCTTGCACGAAATCTCGAGCCTCGCATCTGTGGCGCTGGCGAAGGCTTTGAGGCTCATGGTCAGGTCGGTCCACTCCCCGGCCTTTCTGATTGGGAACCTTGCCGAAGTCAGCACCTTGCCGTCCGACGAGACAATCTGCGCTCCTATCGTCGTGGCTTTCGGCGAGCGGGCGATGATGCGCAGGTGATACAGTTCGCCTTCGCTGACGCTGATGCCCGCAAAACCCCGATTGACGAGACGGGTGACACCCTGGCTTCCGATGTGCAGATAGTGTGGAGCCGAGGGGAAGCAAGGCGACTCGTCCGTCACCTCGCACTGTGCGCCAGCCGGCAGGATTTCCCACCCTGGCACCGGATGCGCATCCCAACGGTTGCTGACCTGCACCATCTGCCCGTTGACGTGATTGAGTGTCGGCGGGGAGAGCAGCACTTCGCCTTCGGCAGTATAGCCTGCAGGCAGCGTGCCGTCCTCGAAACTGCGGTTTCGCAGCATTTCGGCATATAGACATCCGTCGCTGGCCTCGTTGATGTCTTCGATGAAGATACCATACAGGCCCTCGCTGATTTCAGCACCGGGCTGTGCCATGTCGATGGTCACTACGGCCTCCGGCGTCGGCACCGTGTAGGCGCAGAGCAGCAGCATAGCTGCACTGAGAGATGCGAACTTCCTCATAAATGTTTTTCTATATTGTCTTTTATCACGAATTAGCGAATTATCGAATTATTTTGAGTGCAACGACCTCCACATATTGATCACGGATCACACAAATCTTACTGATTATCTGTTGTCCCAAGGGATACCAGTGATCATTGCTTCGCCGACCACTGGACGGATCGCACGGATCCTTGCCCCGACCCGAATCCGTGGTTTCTGTCTAAGGAGGTTAGGAGTAAGGGAGTTGTTTGCTCTTTGGTTTAATGTCTAAGGAGTATAGGAGATATTATTTCACAAGGATCTTCTTGCCTTGATTAATATATAGACCCTTGGCGGTAGGCTGAGCGTCGAGTCTGCGCCCGTCGAGGGTGTACCATACACCAACCTCCATTCCCATCGCTTTCGGAAGCTGAATGCCCGTTTCAGTCTTAATCGTCAGATAACCGGGAGACCCTTCTTTGTCTATTCGGGCATATTCCAGTCCCCAATTACCATCAGAATAGGCTGTACCATTACCACCCACAAGTTTGGAACAATATGCGAACATATTGTCTCCATTTGTTATGTTGGAAGTGTTCCATTCCTTCTCATCTGCATAAATAGTGGTCAGCGAAGAGCAATTATAGAACATCCTATCCATTTTCGTCACGTTAGAGGTGTTGAAACCACTCACATCAAGACTCGTCAGGGAAGAGCAATTTGCGAACATGCCACTCATGTACGTCACGTTAGAGGTATTGAAACTGCTTACATCAAGACTCGTCAGGGAGGAACATCCATCGAACATATAAGTCATACTCACCACGTTCGAGGTATTGAAACCACTCACGTCAAGATTCGTCAAGGCAGAGCAATTACCGAACATAGAATTCATGTGCGTCACGTTAGAGGTATTGAAACTGCTCACATCAAGACTCGTCAGGGAAGAGCAATTTTCGAACACACCACTCATGTCCGTCACATTAGAGGTATTGAAACTGCTCAAATCAAGACTCATCAGGGAGGAGCAATCATGGAACAACATACACATGCCTGTCACGTTCGAGGTATTGAAATTATCTAAACCTTTAATGGATTTCATGTTATTCAGACCTTCGAAGAAAAAATTGAGATTTATAGGTTTGCAGTTGGCAAATGAAGGATCGATGACACACTCCGTAATCTCATCAGCATGATCTGCCCACTCACTCTTCAACAATATAGTTCCCTGACGGTTCTTTTTCTCCTTGTCATAATACAGCGTCAGTTTGCCATTGTCGAGCACTGAATACTGGGTTGGGTAATTTTCATTGTCAGGCTGAATACCGATAAAAGCAGCTTGGACATTGACAAATCCCCCGATATTCGGTATGATGAAATAGTCGTCTGAATCGCC
Source organism: uncultured Bacteroidales bacterium (assembly GCA_905235375.1). Lineage (GTDB taxonomy): Bacteria > Bacteroidota > Bacteroidia > Bacteroidales > UBA3663 > Liminaster. Next base: position 1,628 of record CAJOLH010000046.1, on the reverse strand, counting down.
ACCCCCCCGAAGTTCACATGAAAATAGCCATCCTTATAACCATCCATCACAAAAGCATGCGCTTCTGTTCCCGTAGATCCATGATACAAGATCGGACGGCCTGATGCCAACTCATCGTAAAGGATCTGTTCCCACAAATCAGAAGAAAATTGAATCCTTCTAATATACTCTCCCTGATCACCATAACCAAAATATTTCTGAAAATCAATTGACTCTGAAAATCCACCACTACCACCTAAGTCGTAATCCATCTTAATCGACGCACCACAAAGCAACATCAAGGTGGAAATAGCCTTGGCCTGCTCATCAGAATAACTATTATCATTATATTCACCAAGGATATTGTCCCAGTCGATGGTGGTGACAGGAATAGCAGGCATGGATATTTTGCGAGTTGCGGTTGTATATGCCGGTATGATGTCCGTGGTTTGTTTCGGCCACTGATAGTAATACATGATCTGTGCCATCGCCGTCGCCACACACCCTGTAGGAGCCTTCTCGCCATTGATGGTCGGGCACTGATTATTGTAGGGTACCCCTTGATCAAACTTGCATTGGATCATGGGTTCGATGGATTCCCGGTTAGTATTCTGCGCCGTAACCGTTGCCTCCGGATGGCTCTGCAGGTACTCGTACTGTCTGACATACCCCTCCATCCAGGCACGCATATTCTCAGGAATATTATTACCATCATACTGCCCACTGTGGGAGTAGCCGAGCACTTCAGGCAAGCGATCATCACCGCTTACGATGACATAGCCCTCATTAGATGGAATATTGAAAATATAATAGGCATTGTTGTGCTCAGCCATCTGCAGACTTGAGGTGTTCAGTTCCTGCCGGTCTTTTGTAACGCCGCGAATCGCCTTGCACTGATGATCCTTGGCAGTCATAAACGCCACTGCCTTTTGTCTTGCGGCATTCTCAGAAACGGGTGCCGCCTGCACTACGTCAACAATTCCTATTATGACAAGTACCAACATTAGTCTGTTTAAATCTTTCATACGATGATTTTTAATTACCGGGTGCAAAGATAACCATATTTCCCAACATATCCAAACATTTAATTGAAAATAGTGCTTATTTCAATTCAAAGTCCGTAGAGAAAGAAAAAACTCCTTGACCCCTCAACTCCTTAGAGAGAAGAAACGGACAGGCCTCAGTGTCTTCCGCTCCAGGGGACAGTGCAGCGCAGTCCACTGGTCTCCCCTGGACGAACAAGATTCCGTGTGCTTCGTGTGATCCGTGATCAAAATGTGGAGGTCGCTGGGCTCAAAATTATAGGGAAATTATTTTGAAAATTATAAATATGGTATTCTTAAAATTATATGATTCATTTTTATGTTAATTCTGAGCGAAGCGACCCAAACGATTTTATGCGTAAGCAATTTTATGCTGCCTATTGAAGGCAGCAATTTTCCGGCAGAGTCTCCGGTATTGATCCGAGAGATGATGTCATTTTATCCTTGCTTTGAACATAAGTATGTACGAAAATTAATGATCATTTACGGTAATTCGCGTTTAAAGATAAAAAAAGAAGGCCATCTCACGACGTCCTTCTTCCGTTAACCTTAAATCTAATACCATGAAAAACACGATGCAAAGATAAGACCTTTTTCTGAATAGAA
>CAJOLH010000045.1 GCA_905235375.1 uncultured Bacteroidales bacterium | reverse complement strand
GTTGACGCTCCATCTTCTATCGGAAATGGAACGCGTACGGACGTTGACGCTCCATTTGCTGTCGGAAATGGAACGCGTAGGGACGTTGACGCTCCGTTTGCTATCGGAAATGGAACGCGTAGGGACGTTGACGCTCCATTTGCTATCGGAAATGGAACGCGTAGGGACGTTGACGCTCCATTTGCTGTCGGAAATGGGACGCGTAGTGACGTTGACGCTCCATTTGCTGTCGGAAATGGAACGCGTAGTGACGTTGACGCTCCATTTCCTTCTGTTTACGAATAAACTCCCAATGCGAACTCCTTGTAAGCCGATAGCGTTTAGAAAATGAAATCCTAATATTGCAAATTTTTCATCATTCATCATGCTTTCACATTTAATTTTGCATATTTTTACGGATTATAAGTAGTTTTTTTATTTGTTTATATTTGCACACGTGTCTGGATAATGAACATATTCTTGCCTTATAATATATTATTATAAGGTGTAAAAAAATTCATCCGAAACGTAAAATAGGGCGTTTCGGATGAATATTTTTGAGTCTATATGAAATGACTGCTGATTAGCGGGTGACGATCTCGATGGGGATGTTGAGGATCTTGGCAACCTTGACGATGGTGTCGATGTGGTGACCCACAGCGGCGGCCATGTGGTGGGTTGGACCGGCTTCGCTCCAACGGTTGCAGAACTCACGGCAGGAGATCGAGAACTTGGTGCGCATGTTGGTGTCGCCGAACATGAAGATGGGGCCTTCCTCGTTGACGCCTTCGGCTACGACGAACTTGAAGACACCGTTCTTGTCCTGGGTGATGGCGAGGTAGGTGACGGGGCCAACAGGAGGATAGAACTGGGTGAGATAGCCGCCGCCGGTCTTGCCGTGGAACACGGGCACAATCTTCATTGTTGGCTTGTGTGCCTGCGAGATGTCGTAGTCGCCCGAACCGCTGTGACCGATGATGCAGATGTCCTTCGGGAAGTCGATGCTATACATTTCGGCGAGGGTGCCAGTGCCGCTGATGGTCTTAAGGATGCTCATCGCCATAGCCACCTTCATATCGCCTTCGACAGCGCAAGCGGTGTGCTGCTTGATGAGCATGGAGAAGGCGGGGATGAGCATGGAGTCGAGCTTGCCGGCGATGCCTTGTGCAAGGCCAGCATAATGTGAGGCAATCATGCCGAGCTTCTCGTCCTTGACCCACTGCTCGAAGGCAACGACGTACTTCGCCATGTCCCAAACCTTTTCGATGGTGCCGCCACCTTCAATCTCAAAGGTGTCGAGGATGTCCTGTGCCTTGGTGCGGATAGCTGCCTCGTCGGTGATATTGTCGGCGATGTGCCACATCTGCTCCCAATCGAACTGCTTGGTATAGACAAACATACGATGATAGAGGTTGGTCTCGTCGATGTAGAGGTCCATCATGCCAGGATAGGGGCGACCGATCTGTGCGATGTTGGTATCGCGGAAACGACGGCGCACCTGAGCGGCACGGCACCAATCCTCGATTTCGGCCTGTGCAGCAGGATCGCCACCTTCAACAACTCCGGTGATGACGGCGCAACGCTTGCCAGCGCGATTCAAGTCAGCTACCATTTCGCCAGTGGCACCGCAGGCATAGAGCTCGCCCAGCCATGTGGGGATGTCGGTCTTTGCATAGTCGGGAGCCAACTTCTTCTGGAGGTTGACGATAATGACGGGCACATCGAGGTCGCGCACGGCGGGCAACATGTTGTAGGAGGTGCAGTAGGTAAGCATCTGGAGGATGACGAGATCAACGTCGGCTGCACGGAACTTGTCGCCGGCAAGCATTGACTGCTCCTTGGTGGTCACCATGCCACCATCGATGATTTCGACAGTGTCGGGGAGGGTCTTCTTGAATGCGTCATACTGAGACTCGAACTCGGGAACGAGCTGTGGGAACTGGGGGAGATAAGCGCCAAGGGCGATGGAGAATACGCCGACGCGGGCTTTGGTTTCTACTAATGGTTTCATAGGATGATTATGAGGAGTAAAAGGGTGGTAAAAGGGTGGTAAAAGGGGAGTAAAAGGGGAGTAAAAGGGACATTACCTTATGCTCGACCTTAGAGGCTTCGGGTCATCCCCCAATGCAGGGGAATGAGAGATGGGTCTGTCAGCAGGGGCGGGACTTGGGGAGGTTGAAGACGTCCTGGACTTCCTTCATTTGGGCGGTAGTCATGCCATCGGGTTCGGAGCCCATGTTGCGGGCGCACATATAGATGTTGGCGGCCTTGCAGAGTACGTCGGTCTGATCGAAAGCATCCATGATGTCCTTGCCTACGGCTACGGTGCCGTGCTTTTCCCACAGAACGACGTCGTGGGTCTTGATCTGCTCGAGGGTGGCCTCGGCGAGGGCGACCGAAGAGGGGAGTGCGTAGGGCACTATACCGATGCCAAGCGGAGCAAAGGCGAGGGTTTCGGGAATCATTGACCAGAGGACCTTGGTCATCTCATCTCCCTTCAGGAAGCGCTGAATATGGCTCATGGCTACGAGTTCGATGGGATGGGTATGCAGGGTAGCCTTGTAGCAGCTGCCAGTCTCAAGCAGGTGGTTCTGAAGCGCGAGGTGGGTTGGCAATTCGCTGGTTGGAACGACGTTGACGTCGGCAATGACTTCGTAGGAGGCGCAGTCGTCGAGGATGCGGATGATGCTTCCGTTCTGCATGGGCTCCTTGGCGAGGTCGCGCATTCGCTTGCCTGTGCCCTTGCAATAGAAATACTTGCCTTTCAGATAGGGAAGAGTCATGCCGATGGGCTTCACTGCGGAGATTGCAGGCATGGCCTTGCATTCGTCGTCCATAAATTCGGTAACATTGACGGTGATGTTGCCGCCATTGCGCTCGGCCCAGCCTTTCTGCCAAAGGTAGCCGGTAACCTCGGCGATCTGGTAGATGACGGCCTTGAGGGCGGGGCGGTTTTCTAAGATGGTTTTCATATAAAGTGTGGTTTGTTGGTGATTATTATTGGGGCAGCCAAACTTGGCTGCGACGTGGACATGGGGAGGGCGCGATGGCATCGCGCCATACGGGACGCGGGGAGGGGCTTTAGACGGTGTCGCCGTAGCGCTCGCGGGTGATTTGGTCGAGAGGTTTGCAACGGGTGTTGGGACAGCCGATGATACCGACGATGAGGGAGATGGCGAGGAGGGCAATCATGCAGAAGGCGGCTACGGTGAAGCCTTCGCCATTCTCACCATAAATGATGGTGAAGATGAGACCCCAGACAGCGGAGAGACCACGGACGATGAAGAACATCAGACCTTGAGCACCAGCACGGAACTTGGCGGGGAAGAGCTCAGAACCCCAGAGGGCGTAGAAAATCTGTGGAGAACTACCGCCCTGAACACCCCAGAGGATAGCAAAGAGCCAGAGGCCTGCACGTCCGTTGACACCGATGGTGACAATGACAACCCAAGCGCAGATGGCAACGAGGAGTCCGAAGATGTAGATGGCCTTGTGCTTTACCTTGTCGATGAGCTTCGAAACGATGAATGTCACGCCTACAATGATAGCCCATTGGATACAGTTCATCCAGTTGGCCTGCTCGTTGCTGACACCACCTGCGGTCTCATAGATGTGGGGCTGGAAGAAGCCCATAACCGAAGCGACGAGGTTCCAAGTGAGATAGATAGTGGCAAGGAAGCAGACGGTCTTGACAGCGATGCTGTTCTGGAAGAGCACCTTGATATTGTCCATAAGACCAGCCTTCTGTCCGGAGTTCTTTGTTGCCACAAACTCGGCGCTTTCCTGAAGTCCGCGTTGCAGGTTCCAGGCGATGAAGGCTACGATGAAGAGCGAGAAGAAGACGATGCGCGATGAAAAGACGTTGACCGCATTGACAGTGAGATCAGCTCCACCGATGGTGTGTGCGAGGGACTCAACCCAGCTGAAGAGGTATCCGCCAGGGGCGAAAAGCATACCGAGGAGCAGGATGCACATGGGGCCGAATCCCCAGGACATCTGAGAGATGCAGATGTTGCGTCCACGATTGTTGACCTCGGAACTCTCAGAGATATAGGTCCATGAGGCGGGAACGCCTACGCCTACGGAGATGCCCGTGATGAGGAAACCGCAGAGCAGCATGGGGAAATTGACGCTGAACATGACGGTGAGCACGCCGAGCATATAGACGAGCAGGTTGTAGGTGAAGATGAACTTTCGACCATACTTGTCGGCGAGGAATCCGCCGATGATGGCACCGAGAGCAGCGCCCAGACAGTTGGCGCTGATGAAATTGAGCCAGCCGAGATGTACCTCGGAGAGGCCGAGGTAATTCTGCCAAAGCGTCAGGCCACTGGCACCTGCCACGATGGCGCCTGCATCAAGATAATTGGTGAGAGACACGGCAATCGTGCTCCTTAAGCTTCCTTTGTTGTTTGCCATTGTTTTTTATTATTAATAAGGTGGGATTAGCGGGGATGGGGGGCGGCCAAAGACGGCCGCGACTGGGACAAGAGGGCAGCCATCGATGGCTGCGACAAGGACGTAGGGCGGCAGGGGAACCGCCGCTTGCGGAGAAAGCGGGGGTTACGACTCGCAGAGGGCGGTATAGCGCTCGTAAGCCTTGAGCCATGCGTCGGTGTCCTGAGGCTCGTAACGCTTCAGCTCGATGGCCTTTGCAATGAGGGCTCGCATTTCGGTAATATCCTTCACCTTGCCGATGGCCTTGAACTGCATCATGATATTGCCGATAGCCGTGGCTTCGACGGGTCCGCAAAGGGCAGGACATCCGATGGAGTTGGCTGTCCATTGGGCAAGGAGCACATTCTGGCAACCGCCGCCGATGATGTGGAGCACTTCGAGCGGGAAAGAAGCAAGTTCCTTGAGCCAGTTGAAGACGGTGCGATAGCGGAGCGCAAGCGATTCCATGATGAGACGTGCAATTTGAGCATCGGTCTCGGGGATGGGCTGGTTGGTCTTTTGACAATATTCGCGGATGGCTTCGAGCATCGATGGTGGATTGGCGAACATCGGGTCGTCGGGATTGATGAACGAGCGGAATGGCTCACCACTCTGCTCCATCTCGCCAAGGGTCTTGAAGTCGTAGTCCTTGCCCATACGCTTCCATTCCTTGCGGCACTGCTCGAGAATCCACATGCCTGTGATGTTCTTGAGGAAACGTGTGGTGCCTTCGACACCGCCCTCGTTGGTGAAGTTGAGTTCGAACGAACGCCTGCTGATGATGGGATCCTTCGATTCGATGCCCATCAGTGACCATGTGCCTGAGGAAAGGTAGGCGAACTTCTCGTCTTTGGCAGGAACGGCAGCAACGGCAGAACCCGTGTCGTGACCGGCGATGGCAACCACGGGGATGTCGTAGCCGAAGTCTGCCACCTCGGGCTTGAGGTTGCCGATGACGTGGCCTGGGAAGACAACGGGCGGGAACTTGCTGATGTCGGCACCTGCTGCCTCGATGAGCTCGCGGTCGATCTGCTTGGTGCGCGGGTCGAGGAACTCGGAGGTGGAGAGGATGGTGTATTCACAGACAGCCTTACCGGTGAGGTAGAGGCTAACGTAGTCGGGGATGAACACATATTGTGCCGCATCCTCGAAGGGGCGGAATCCCTCCCTGTGGCAGGCATAGAGCTGGAAGAGCGTGTTGAAGTTGATGAACTGGATTCCTGTCTTTTCGTAGATCTTTTCGCGACCGACCTTCTGGATATATTCGTCCATGGCCGACACGGAATAGGGATCACGGTAGGCGCGTGGCTCTTCGATCATCTTGCCGTCCTTATCCACAAAGACAACGTCAACACCCCACGTATCGACTCCGATGGAATCGATGCGAATGTCGGGACGAGCAGCAAGATCCTTGAGACCTGCCACCACTTCGCCAACCAAGGCAGTCATGTTCCAATAGAACTTGCCATCGTGATCCTTCTCTTGTATGGCATTGGGAAAGCGACGTATTTCCTCGGTTTCAAGAACTCCCTGTTCGTTGAGCCGAGCGATAATCATTCGTCCACTGGTTGCACCGAAATCTACGGCGCATACGTAATGTTTCATGAAATATAAGAATTTTGCGTGTTTATATCGGTGCAAATATAGCGAGTTTTGTTTTCTTATACAAATATTTCGCTAAAAAAATCAAAAAAAACTTCTTTTTGTATTATTGTTTCTTCTTTTTGGATTAAAATATAGCTATTTAATGAGAGCGATGAGCGCAGTGAGATGGCGATATATGCTTAATCGGAGAGATGTAGGTAGAAGTCGGAGGTGAGCGAGCGATATTCGCGGGTATATTTGCCCTCAGCATCGCGGATTATGAGCTGCTGGCGTGCGATGGGAGAGTTTTGAATGGAGAATTCAGTCATGCGGCGCTTGCAGGGCTTGCCTTCCTTGGTCAGGATGTCGCAGATGCGCACGGGATGCAGACCGTTGAGAACAGCAGCCGTCATCACCTCCGAATCGTAGGCGGTGGGATAGATGAGGGCGAGACGGCCATTGGGCGAAAGGGCGCGGCTGGCAAAGCGGGTGATCGCCGATACTGGTAGCGCGTCCTTGTGACGAGCCATTGCCCTGCTTTCGTCGGAAGGTTTCAGGGTAGCGTTGTAGAAAGGCGGATTGCTGACGATGAGGTCGTAGGTTTGGGGCGTGCTGCTTTCAGCGAAGGACTGGAGGGAGAGGGGGAGGACAGTGATATGGTCGGACCAGGGGGAGGCAGCGACGTTTTCTTGAGCTTGCTGGGCGGCAAGGGGGTCGATTTCGAGGGCATCGATGCGGAATGCTGGTGCGATGCCGGTGGTCCGCTGGGCAAGCATGAGGGCAATGATGCCGGTGCCGGTGCCGATATCGAGGAGGGACGATTTGTGGGCGGGGTCGGAATGGGAAGGGATGGTGGCCCATGCGCCGAGGAGGACGCCATCGGTGCCTACTTTCATGGCACAGCGGTCTTGGTGGATGAGGAAGTGACGGAATTGGAAGGAGGACATGGGGGGAGGGAAAGATGAGGGCGGCCAAGGATGGCGGCGACAGGAATGGGAAAGGGCGCGATGACATCGCGCCATACGGGACACGGGGAGGAGAAGGGCGGATGAGGACGGGGACGCGGGGATTAAAGGGAGGCCTTCTTGTCCTGGGCGGCAAAGAAGGAGGCGAGGATGGTGCCGGAGATGCTGTGGTAGGCACAGGAGATGGCGCAGGGGACAACGCTGAGGGCGGCCATCGGATTGGCAGCAATGGCGGCGGGGGTGGCGAAGAAGTTGCTCGAAAGGACGGTCGCCATTCCGGCGTTCTGCATGCCTACTTCGATGCTGATGGTGCGACGTTTGGCAATTGAGAATCGTGCGGCTTTGCCAATCAAATAACCCAGCAGATAGCCGAGTCCGTTGTGGCAGGTGACGACAGCCAGCGTGAGGGTAATGAGATTCAGTCCGTTCTCTTCGAGACGTGGATGAACGGTGAAGATGACACCACCGACGATGAGCGCCAGACAGAACACAGATATGCCAGGCATAATGGATTGTATCTGCTTGAAATTGCTGCGATGACCTAAGAAATAATTGAATGTGCAACCTAAGGTCACGGGAAGGATGGTGACGAGGCAGATGTTCTGGAACATACCAAAGGCATCGACTTCGATCTGCTGCCCTGCGAGCCAAAGGACCATGAGGGGCGTAACAATGGGCGCGAGGAGGGTAGAAACGGTGGTCATGCCAACGGAGAAGGCGACGTCACCGTGGCAGAGAAACGACATGATGTTGCTCGAAACGCCACCAGGACAACAGCCTACGAGGATGATGCCAGCGCTGAGGAAGGGATCGAGGCCAAAGACCTTGGTGAGACCGTAGGCTACGAAGGGCATGACGGTGAACTGCGCCAGTGTGCCAAGAAGGATATCGAGGGGACGGCTGAGGACTATCTTGAAGTCTTCGGTTGAGAGGGTGCAGCCCATGGTGAGCATGATGATGCCGAGGATGATGGAGGGACGTGCTCCCTGCTGTACCCAGGCGAAAGTAGAGGGGAAGAATCCACTTAGGATGGCTGCGGCGATGACTATCCATGAGCAGTAGCGGCTCATGAAACGGCTGATCGATTGGAGATAATCTAGCATATTGTTGATTTTTGAGAATATTAAGGAATTCTTAGGGATTCTAAGGGATATTAAGGGACGTTTGTAGTTTGGATCCCCTTCTCTCAACAAGGCGAAGGTAACGTCCCTTCATATCCCTTGATATCCTTTATTATCCCTAAATATCCCTCTATTTATGATAAAATATGGGCGCAAAGATAATGCGTTTGCGGGGAATATGCAAAAAAATGAGGGAAAAAGTGGGCGGTTCGGGGAAAAATGATTATCTTTGCGGCGTGTTTTTCGACTTTGGAAAGCGAAAACCACGGTTCTGGGAAACCTCGAAAAGGTTTCTTGCGGAAAAAAGCTTGATGTGAAGAGATAAATGATGCGAAAGATAGAACTGTTGGCGCCTGCGAAGTCGGCTGAGGTTGGTATTGAGGCCATAAATCATGGGGCGGATGCGGTGTATATTGGTGCACCGGCATTCAGTGCGCGTGCGGCTGCTCATAATTCGGTGGAGGATATTGAGCGGTTGGCACGGTATGGGCATCAATATGGGGCTAAGACCATTGTGGCTCTTAATACGATACTAACAGACAAGGAACTCTTGGAGGCGGAGAAGATGGTGTGGAGACTCTATGAGGCTGGAGTGGATGCGCTGATCATACAGGATCTTGGCTTGTTGCAGCTGGATCTTCCTTCTATGGAACTGCATGCTTCGACGCAAGCCGATGTTCGAACCATCGAGCGAACACGACTCTTTCGCGATTTGGGCTTGACACGCGTCGTTCTGGCGCGTGAGTTGGGAATATCGGAGATTCGGGCGATTCATGAGGCGGTTCCCGATGTGGAGCTGGAGTGCTTTGTGCATGGAGCCCTCTGTGTTTGCATCAGTGGACAATGTTATATGAGTGCGGCGTTGACCGGACGTTCGGCCAATCGTGGGGAATGTGCGCAACCTTGTCGTTTGCCTATGGATCTGTTGAGTCCACAGGGAGACAAACTTCTGGCTCGGCAGCGTCATTTGCTCTCCCTGCGCGACATGAATCGGTCGGCATATATCGAGCAGCTTATCGATGCGGGAGTGACCTCGCTGAAGATTGAAGGTCGGCTCAAGGAGATGAGCTATGTGAAGAATGTGGTGGCCTATTATCGCAAGCTGATTGACCAGATTATTGCGCGAAGGGAGGAGTATGCTCCACTCAGCGATGGACAGGTAGAACTGAGTTTCGAGCCACGTCTGGAGAAAAGCTTCAATCGCGGCTTTACATCATATTTCGCCGAAGGGAAACGCGAACCGATGTGGAACTTCGAGAGTCCGAAGTCGATGGGGGAGAAGGTCGGCGTCATCACGAAGGTCAATCGTGACAGCTTCGTCATCGGACTCAATGTAGAAACCCTGCACAATGGCGATGGGCTGTTCGTAGGGCAGCAGGGATTCAGACTCAATCGCTTCGACTCTGCCTCAAGCACGTGCTTCCCGTTGGATGGTGTGCAGGTGTGCCGTACGCTGCAAACGGGACAGTCCGTTTATCGGAACCTGGATGTGGCCTTCGAGCAACTTTTGAGCAAGCCGTCGGCCAAGCGGACGATGCCTGTCAATATCCATTATGCTGCCAGTGCGGAAAAAGTGACGTTGCGCATGACCTGCTGTAATCAGGTCGAAGCGTGCATCGTGATGGAAGGTGCGTTCGAGAGAGCTGAGCGTTCACAAAAAGAGAATATAGTAAAGCAATTGGGCAAGATGGGAGGCACTCCTTTCCGAGCACGCCATATCGAGGTTGAGGGAGACCAATGGTTTGTACCTTCGTCGAAATTGACGGAAATGCGACGCTTATGTGTAGGGAATCTGCTCGAAAAGCGCCTTAAAATGCAAAGTGAAGTTCGCACAGCCTTCCAAAAACCCGATTACAAGGCACTTGCAGGAGCACTTGATGCAAGGGGGATTCTACCCGATGATTTCCTGGCGAATGTGATGAACAAAATGGCCCGCGAAACCTATCGCGAAATGCAGATTGAAAATGTCTCGGATGCCTTTGAGTTGCTACACAATAAGGAAGGAATGGTGATGCAGACGAAGCATTGCCTGAAATATGCATTCGGACAGTGCTCGCGCTACATCAATCCGAAACCTGAAAAAATGCTCGAAGAAAACTTCAAAATCGGACAGGATTTGGTGCTGAAAATAGGGAATAGAAAATTTTTTATAAAATTTGGGTGCAAAAATGATTGTATTTCAAAAATTTTTACTATATTTGCGCCGCAAAATTGATAATTAATTTAAAAATGAGTCGTATATGAGTAATCAGAAAAAAATAAAGACTGCACTTGTGTCGGTGTTTCACAAGGATGGTCTCGACGAAATCTTCAAGATGCTCCATGCACAAGGTGTAACCCTGCTTTCTACAGGTGGTACACAGAAGTTCATCGAAGGACTGGGTATTCCTTGCAATGCCGTTGAAGACCTTACGACCTATCCATCGATTCTGGGCGGTCGCGTAAAGACGCTGCATCCGAAGGTGTTCGGAGGCATCCTCGGTCGCCGTGACAATGAGGGGGACAAGGAGCAGATGGCAAAATATGACATCCCGGAAATTGATCTCGTCATCGTGGATCTCTATCCATTTGAGGATACTGTTGCCAGTGGCGCTGATTTCCAGAGCATCATTGAAAAGATTGACATCGGTGGCATTTCTTTGATTCGTGCAGCTGCCAAGAACTTCAAGGATGTAATCATTGTGGCCAGCAAGGCACAATATCAGCAGTTGGCTGAGATCTTGAAGACCAAGGGAGCTATGAGCGATTACGAGGATCGATTGAGCTTCGCTGAACAGGCTTTCGGCGTCAGCAGCCACTACGACACAGCCATACATGCGTGGTTCGCCCAGCAGAAGTAAATTTGTCAGAAAATTAACAACATAACAAAATCCGTCAAATAAAGAATGGGATTCTTTAATTTAAATCAGGAGGTCGCCATCGACCTCGGTACGGCCAACACCGTCATTATTCATGGTGGCAAGATTGTGGTCAATGCACCGTCAATCGTTGCCCTTGAGGGTGAGAAGATGATTGCTGTAGGCAACAAGGCTCAGCAAATGGAGGGTAAGACTCCTGCCAACATACGTACCGTCCGTCCGCTTCGCGATGGTGTGATTGCTGACTTCAATGCCGCCGAGCAGATGATTCGAGGCATGGTTAAGATGGCATTCAGCAGCCGTCACTTCTTCACGCCACAGCTCCGCATGGTAGTGGGTGTGCCGTCAGGCTCAACCGAAGTAGAACTTCGTGCCGTGCGTGATTCCAGCGAACATGCTGGAGGTCGTGATGTGTATATGATTTATGAGCCTATGGCTGCTGCCATCGGTATCGGTATCGATGTGCTTGCTCCTGAAGGCAACATGGTGGTGGATATCGGTGGCGGTTCGACTGAGATTGCCGTCATTTCGCTCGGTGGTCTGGTGACCAATAACTCGATCCGCATCGCCGGCAACGACCTCACCCAGGATATTATGGAATACATGAGCCGCCAGCATAATATCAAGGTTGGCGTTCCTACGGCAGAGCAGATCAAGTTCAACGTGGGTTCGGCTCTGACGGTGCTTGACAATCCTCCTGAAGATTTCGTGGTGCGCGGTCCTAACCGAATGACTGCCTTGCCAATGGAGGTTCCTGTAAGCTATCAGGAGATTGCACACTGCATCGAAAAGTCGATTTCAAAGATTGAGGCAGCCGTGCTTACTGGTCTTGAGCAGACTCCTCCTGAACTTTATGCCGACATTGTGCGCAACGGCATCTATCTTGCCGGTGGCGGTGCATTGCTTCGCGGCCTTGACAAGCGTCTGCAGGATAAGATTGGTATTCCTTTCCACGTGGCAGAGGAACCTCTGCTCAGTGTGGCCAAGGGCGTAGGTATCGCACTCCAGAACATCGATCGTTTCCCATTCCTTATCCGTTAACAGTTTGTCTCCATTTGAATCATGGAGAGTCTGATACGCTTCATCACCAAGAACAGCCCGTGGTTTACGTGGCTGTTTTTGGCCATTCTAAGCATAGTGCTGCTATGCCAGACCAATCCGTATCACCGCAGTATATGGTTCGGAAGTGCCAATTTCATTACGGCCAATGTATATGACCTGCAGAGCAGTGTGACCAGTTATTTCGGCCTTCGTCAGGCTAATGACGAGATGCTTGAAGGCATGGGGTTGCTCGAAACTGAGAATCTGGCATTGCGTCAGCAGCTGCAGGAGTATCAGGACCTGGAAAGCCTGCACCGCGATTCGCTTAAGCATCAGTATCGTTATCTGATAGCGCACGTGGTAGGCAACAGCATCAATCAGGCCGAAAACTACATTACTATCGACAAGGGTTCGACCGATGGCGTGCACCAGGACCTTGGCGTTACCGACCAGAATGGTGTGATTGGCATTGTGGCCAAGGTTTCGTCGCACTATTCACTTGTGCTCAGTGTGCTCAATCCCAAGCTGCGTCTTTCGGTGATGTTGAAGAATACTGAAGCCTTTGGTTCGCTGGTTTGGGATGGGAAAGACAGCAGGTATGCGATTTTCGAGGACTTGCCCCGCAACGTGGATTACAAAAATGGTGACACCATTGTTACAACGGGTTATACGTCGTCGTTCCCTAAGAACATTCCCGTGGGGCGTATTGTGGATACCTTCGATGGCGGTGGCAGCTTTTTGACGCTGCATGTCGAATTGTTCTCCAACTTCAATCGCCTGAATGCAGTCCATGTGATCTTTAATGAGGAACAGGAAGAGCGAGACCAGTTGCAGGCGTCAGTCAATGCAAACAATTAATATGGTGTAATGCCTTCTTACAAACTTTCTGCCAGATGAGCATCCTTCTCTATATCTTATGGCTTCTTCTTGCAGTGGTGCTGCAGGTGCTGCTTTTCAATCACCTCTCATTCTTCGGTGGGGTGGCACTTGTCTATGTCATCGCACTGCTGAAAGCACCCGTCGAGATCAACCGCGTGCTGCAGATTGTCATGGGATTTCTGGTAGGGTTTGTTGTCGATATCTTTTGCAACACTCCGGGAATGCATTCGCTGACAGCCGTTTCGGTAATGGCTTTGCGCGACGTGATACTGCATCTCTTCAACGATGATCCCGAATTCAAAAGCGGACTGGTGACGATGCAGCAGTTGGGGCTTTCGGCTTATGCCCGCTTTTCTTTGTCAATCATTGCCCTTCATTGCCTCCTGCTCTACATTATCGAATCCTTCACATTGTTCAATTTCCCTGTCCTGCTGCTCAAAGTGTTGATCAGTGTAGGGTTGACATTCGGCTTTTGCATGGCCTTTGAATTTGCCGCATCGAAGAAATAACTTGAATGCAACACAATTTTGAACTTGAAAAACGTCGCTTTGTGATTGGAGGATTGGTTCTGCTGATCTTCCTCATTTACATTTTGCGTCTGTTCAATCTTCAGATTGTTGATGACAAGTACAAGGCCATGGCGCGCAACAATGCTTTTCTCACCAAGACCATTTATCCTGCACGTGGCCAGATCTACGATCGCAATGGCAATCTGCTGGTGTATAATCAGCCTGCCTACGACCTTGTGGTGACTCTGCGCGAGGTGAAGGATCTTGATACCCTCGACCTGTGCAATACGCTTGGTATCACACGCGAAGTGTTTGAGGATAGAATGAAAGAAATCAAGGATCCCCGACGCAATAGAGGCTATTCGAGCTATACGCAGCAGACCTTTGCCACACAGCTCAGCGTTGAGGACTATGCCAGGCTGCAGGAGAGAATGTATAAGTACCGAGGGTTTGAGATTCGTCCGCGCACCATCCGCCAGTATATGCGTACGATAGCTCCTCACATCTTAGGGAATATTCGCGAGGTGACACCCAAAGAGATTCAGCTGGATGACTATTACCAGCGTAGCGACTATACGGGAGACCTTGGTGTGGAGAAGAGCTACGAGAAATACCTGCGCGGCATCAAGGGCAAGGAAATCCTGCTGCGCGATGCCCATGGCCGCATCAAGGGACATTACGAGGACGGCAAGTATGATGTAGTACCGAAGGCTGGACGTAACCTTACGCTTTCGATCGATGCCGACCTGCAGGCCTACGCCGAAAGCCTGATGGTAAACAAGGTTGGCGCATTGGTTGCCATCGAACCTGCTACGGGCGAAATACTTGCCATGGTGTCGAGCCCGACATTCGACCCGAGTATGCTCGTCGGTCGTGAACGTGGCAAGCATTACAAGGAGTTGCTTGTCGATCCTTACAAGCCATTGCTCGACCGAACCATTTCGGCAGCATATCCTCCGGGATCAACGTTCAAGCCGACCCAAGGCTTGATTGGCTTGGAGGATGGTGCCATTTCCCCTGAGACGCTGCTGCCTTGTCGCGGCGGTTTCGTGATGGGACGTTTCCGAATGGGTTGTCACGATGGCATTGCACAATGGACTATTGTCCCAGCCATCGCCGGTTCTTGCAACGGATATTTCGGCTGGTGCTTGGTGAATATCTTGAATAACAAGAAGTACAAGAACATTCAGGAAGCATTTGATGCATGGAAGAACTATATGGTCTCGATGGGTTACGGCTATCGGCTTGGCATCGATTTGCCTGGTGAGATTCGCGGATTCATTCCGAATACAGCCTATTACAACAAGAGGCTTCGCACGGATGACTGGAGCCCCATCAGCATCATCTCCATTTCCATCGGACAGGGCGAAATCACTGCGACACCATTGCAGATTGCCAATCTGGCAGCAACGATTGCCAACCGAGGATACTTTTATACGCCCCATGTAATTCATGCGATACAGGACACCTTGATACCCGATACGTTCAGGATCCAGCGTAAGACGAAGATCAGCACGAGACATTATGAATGGATCGTCAAGGGAATGCGAGCAGCGGCAGTGAACGGTACGGTCAGGCGAAGTGGCAATCTTGACCCTGAAGGCATCGTGCTCTGTGGAAAGACGGGAACGGCTCAGAATCCGCATGGTAAGGACCATTCGGTCTTCATGGGCTTTGCTCCAATGGACCAACCCAAGATCGCAGTCTGCTGTTTTGTTGAGAATGGCGGTTTCGGTGCCACTTTTGGTGTTCCTATCGGAACCCTGGTGATCGAAAAGTATTTGAATGGCAAAATTTCCGGCAGGCGCAAATTCGCCGAAGAGAGTATGCTGCGCAGCTCGACGATACAAAATACCGATTATAAGAAGAAGAAATAGATACCGATTATTTTATAGAACATGAACTTCCTTCGCAGTTTTGATTGGCTGACATTGATAGTCTATGTGATACTGGTCCTCACGGGCTGGGTCACCATCAATGCTGCCAGTTACAATTTCGATGGAGCCTCGATCTTCGATTTCGGTCGTCCTTCGGGCAAGCAGATAGTTTGGTTTGGCCTGGCTTTGTTCCTCATCATCGTCATCCTCTGTCTTGACAGCAGGTTCTACATGACCTATGCACCTTTAATCTACGTGGGTGTGATGATTCTTCTGTTTGTCACCATCTTTATCGGTACCAACATCAATGGCTCACATTCGTGGATCAAGATCGGGACGTTCTCCATTCAGCCTGCCGAATTCGGGAAGTTCTCCACGGCGCTGATGCTCGCGTATCTGTTCAACGGGTATAACTTCAAGTTTACCGAACCTGTCAATTTCGTCAAGGCTTGTGTCATCGTACTTATTCCCGTCATGCTCATTATCCTTCAGAACGAAACGGGTTCGGCACTTGTCTATTTCTCGCTTGTCCTGCTGTTCTATCGTCAGGGTATGTCCGGCATTGTGCTTTGGGCTGGATTCTGCTTTATTCTCATCTTCGTCCTGGGCATCAAATACAGTGTCGAACCGCTTCCCGAAGGGGTGGTCCTTGACCCTGATGAGTCTGCTCCACCATCGCTGAAGGGCCAGAATCTTGTGCTCACCATCATTCCTTTCCTGGTGGCTGGTATGCTGGCTTTTTTTGCCAACAATTACGGAGCAGCCGGATTGGTGGCGCTTGTTGCTTTCTTTGGCTTTTGCATTTTCGGTTTGCTCGACCATTTCGTTGCATGGCCTTTCCCCTTCCAGTATCGATGGATAGGTTGGATTATCAACTTTTTCACAATCGGCTATTGTGCTTTCCTCTATCTGCTCCACAAGGTACGTTCGTATATCATAGTGGGTGTTTTTGCCGTGCTTTTCGTCGGATTCCTCTACACCTGTGATTTTGCATTCAGCAAGTTACAGCCCCACCAGCGCGGGCGTATCGAGGTATTGCTGGGCATGAAGGAGGATCTGAAGGGTGCGGGCTACAATGTCAACCAGGCCAAGATTGCAATAGGGTCGGGTGGCTTATTGGGCAAAGGCTATCTCGAAGGCACCCAGACCAAACTCGCCTATGTGCCCGAACAGGAGACCGACTTCATCTTCTGCACGGTGGGTGAGGAGCAGGGATTCGTGGGTTGTGTAGCGGTGCTCTTGCTCTACTTCATCCTCATTGCGCGACTCATCTCCCTCGCCGAACGACAACGCACACTCTTTGCCCAGGTCTATGGCTATTGCGTGGCGAGCATCTTTGCCTTCCATGTCATCATCAACGTTGGCATGGTCATCGGCCTCGTGCCGGTCATAGGCATCCCTTTGCCGTTCTTCAGTTATGGCGGGTCGGGTCTTTGGTCGTTCACGATTCTGCTTTTTATATTCTTGAAACTTGATGCCACACGCATTCAAAAGTATTGATATCCGATGAAGCATTTGATTACCGCGATTCTTGGCTTCTGTATCTGCATATCCGCTTGGGCCGACAACTTCATCATCCATCATGGTGATGCAGTGAAATTGTATTGTCAACGTGTGCCCGACACAGCCATCGAACGTGCCGACCAGCTCTTCGAACAGGACTATCATGAGGTCTTCGGCGAATTTCTGGTGCATACCAACAACATGGCTGATGCCAGTATTATCGTCGCAACCTATGATGATCCCGCTCTCAAGCGATATGCCAAACTGCGCGGCATAGGTTTCGATCGGCTCGCCGAACATCGTGGAGCTTTTATACTGAAGGTTCACAACAATGGGCGGCAGTTGTTCGTGGTTGGCAGTGACGAGCAGGGCACGGCTTTCGGCCTGATGACGCTCAGCCGGCAATGGGGAGTCTCGCCTTTCCGCTGGTGGGCCGATGCTCCTGCCTTGCCTGTGGATACCTACGAGCTTGGTGTGGCATATGAGGAACTCTTCGAGGCATCTGTGCCTGTCAGGACGCTGGTGCTCGATGGCGCTCAACCTCACGACCGTTATCTGCAGAATCTTCTGCTTCGTTTGCGTGCTACAGGTGTAACTGATTTCGCTCATGCCACAGCAGATTCCGATAGTTTGTTCCGTTGGAAACTCCAGCCCTCCACCATGCCCTATCTTGGCTTGAGTCTTGCACTTGATGCTCCCGAACGTATTCGCCTCGAAGGTGTTCGCGCCTTCGACAGTGGCTGCAAGGAGGAGTGGCAGATGCAGTGGTGTCATCAACTTGGTGGCGAACTCCAGCTTTTCCTCTTCTTTGATATGGCTTGGAATATTGACTACTACAGGCGACCATATTCAGTGGATGAGCTCGAGGATCTGCATTTCACACAGATGAGCGGCCTCAGCTGCAACTGGTCGCAGATATGGAATGATTATTTCGACCTTGCGATGACTTTTCATCCCGAGCGACCACACAGTTTCGAGGCTCTTCGTCGGGCTATTGGCGAGAGTCAGAACTTGCAGCTGCAGCTTTCACTCGAACTGAACGACAAGGTGGTTCCTAATGACTATAACAATGCCTTTTTTCGCACCATCGAGTACCCGCTCAATATGTTGACGACGCAGATGCAGCGTCTCTGCAACATGCAGCTTGTTGAGCACGATGCAGCCAAGCAATGGGCTGTCGAGGATGGCCGACAGCGTATGTCGTTACTGGCCGCCGAACTGCCTCAGCTCGTCGAACCCAAGTGGCGGCAGATGATTGGAGGCGTCATGATGCCCGACATTGAGCTTGACCATAGCCTGATGCAAGTGGATCGTCACGGCGTGATGACGCCAATGCAGGTGGGGTCGTTGACATCTTTGCCTTCCGACGACCGGACCGACCTTCTGTATCGCAGTAAACGAGCCATCGGAACTCGTCTTGAGCCCTTCGAGGCGTTGCGCCTTCCGCTCTTTCATCAGGCCGATAGTGCCCACCTCTGCGTCTGGTTGCTCCCTACCCGCAGCTATGGCACGACGATGAATTGCATGATTTCGATTGATAAGGGAGAACCGCAGTTGCTGCGTATCGATCAGGATTGTCTCGATCAGCCTCAGCAGATTTACGATCTTGTGTTTGCCATCGATCCCACAACTGACCAGCATGACATCGTGCTGCGTACAACCTCAGATGCCATCTACGTCCAGCGTATCTGGCTAACCGATATTAAATGACCTAAAATATGAAAAAGAGGAAACTTGTATTTGCTACCAACAATGCGAACAAGATCAATGAAGTGAAAGCGCTGCTCGATGCCTGTGGCCCGTCGGTTTCCGAACGCTATGAGGTGTTGTCGTTGCGCGATATCGGATGCATCGAGGACATACCCGAGAATTCTTCCACTTTCGCAGGTAATGCTTTGCAGAAGGCCGAGTATGTCAATGTGCATTACGATGTGGATTGCTTTGCCGATGATTCCGGGCTCGAAGTGCGTGCCTTGGGCATGGAACCGGGAGTGCGTTCGGCACGCTATGCGCTCGACGAAGGCTTTGATCACAACAGTGAGGCCAACAATGATAAACTCCTTCGCAAGCTGAAACGCGTTAAAGATCGTTCGGCACAGTTTCGAACGGTCATCGTCCTGTTGATGGATGGCAAGATGCAGGAGTTTGAGGGCGTATGCCGTGGCTCGATCACCACTGAACTGACGGGTAACCAGGGATTCGGCTACGATCCCATTTTCTGTCCTCAAGGCTACGATGTTACTTTCGCCGAGATGTCGATGGACGAGAAGAATGCCATCAGTCATCGCGGCAAGGCTGTGCGCGCACTCGTCGAATATCTTAAAGAACACTGATCAGACGAAGCGGATGCGCCATTCCTGTGGATACAGGTTGTTGCTGCGGTTTCCAAGGTTTTTGACGAAGCCTAAGGCATGACCCCGATAAGTCACGATCAGGTAGCCTGTCGGTGCTGCAGCATCCAGGGTGATGGCCTCGTGCCGCAGGTAGTTGAGAGCGGTATCGAGGTTCACTTCCACGGTGGGAAAGGCGTTTCCCTTGTGTACGATGCTCAAAGCCAGCGCATGGGCCGGGATAATGTCTCGGCCTTTTATTGTGCCCATTTCGATGCCGCTTTGCAAAAGGTATAGCCCTTGACTTGTCAGTGAGTCATGCAACGCCTTGTGTGCAGCAGGTATGGCGCGTACGATACCTTCCGAGGTCAGTTCGATGCTCGCCTCGCAGTCAAGTTGCGATAGGAGGGTAGGGGCAAGCTTTTTCAAGTCGATCATTGGTCTGCTCTTCTCTCCCTTGCCAAAAGCCTTTCCGCTGCCTTTTCGTTTGCTGTCTGTCTTGCGGGAAGTCTTAGGCTCGTAATTGTCTCCTGTTTTCCGTACAGCAGCCATGAAGAGCCCTTCGCCCTTGGTGAAATGCGGCATGAAGCGATAGCATGGCCGGTGGCCGACGAGTTGCGGATGGATGTGCCACGCGGTCTCCGTGGGTATATCGAGGGCTTCTGCCCCCAGTTCATCGCAAATGTAGGCGAGCATCTCCTCGTCCTCGTGGACGTTGAAGGTGCAGGTGCTATAGACCATAATGCCTCCCGCCTTCAAGGTGGGCCAGATGGTGTCGAGTATCTCGCGCTGCAACGCTACGCACGACTTCACTTTCTGTGGCGACCAGTCGTCCACGGCACCCTGATCCTTCCGGAACATTCCTTCGCCCGAACAGGGCACGTCTGCCAGTATGAGGTCGAACTGGTGGTCGAGCCCTCGGAAGTCGGCAGGAGCATTGCACGTCACGCTTACATTCGGATATCCCCATTTGGTGATATTCTCGCTTAGTATTCTCGCCCTACGCCGATCTATCTCGTTGCTCACCAGTTGGCTTTCTTCGGGCAGCACACTCAGCATAGCCGTGCTCTTGCCTCCGGGTGCTGCACAGAGGTCCAGGGCAGTCACTGGCTCTTTGACCAACGATCTCAATACGTGTGTAACAAACTGCGACGACGCTTCCTGCACATAGTAGCAACCCGCGTGGAGTAAAGGGTCGAGTGTGAAGTTGGGCCTCTCGTCCACATATACGCCGTCCGCTGGATTCCAACCGATGGGCAGACCGGTCTGCTCGGCATATTTCGCGCGATTATAGCGTAGGCTGGTTGTGGGCTCGCTGTCGGTCAGAGCTTGGATGAATGGGACAAGTTCTGAGGGCGGAAGATATGCCTTGATGTCTTCTATAAAGGCCTCGGGGAGGGTCATATTCAATCAAATTTGGATAATAATACTAAAAAACATCGCAAAATTCGCTATTTTTTTTTGTAATGCCAAATTTTTTCCGTACTTTTGCACAAAAATTAAGGATAATTTGCAACCTGCCATCGCTACATGCTCGAGCCTGCTCTCTATTTGATACCCGTTACACTGGGTGATACCCCCATCGATCAGGTGCTTCCTGCCTATAACCGGCAGGTTGTTCTGGGTATCCGGTATTTCATTGTTGAGAATGTTCGTTCGGCACGCCGATTCCTGAAGAATGTCGAACCTTCCATCGATATCGATTCACTTCATTTCAGCGAACTGAACCAGCATACTGACCGCCGACTCATCGATGCATATCTCGATCCTCTTCGCCAAGGGGAAGCCGTCGGTATCATCAGCGAGGCTGGTTGTCCTGCTGTGGCTGACCCCGGTGCCGACGTGGTCGCCCTTGCACAGTGCGCCAGTCTTCGTGTGGTCCCGCTGGTAGGTCCTTCGAGCATCATCCTCAGCGTGATGGCTTCGGGTTTCAATGGACAAAGTTTTGCTTTCCATGGTTATCTCCCCATCGATGAAGGGCAGCGCATACAGCGTCTGAAGCAGCTGGAGGCTCGTGTTTATTCAGAAGACCAGACCCAGTTGTTCATCGAAACGCCTTATCGTAACCTAAAGATGATGCAGACCCTGTTGCAGGTATTGCGTCCTTCGACCCACCTCTCCTTGGCTGCCGATATTACCTGTCCCGACGAGTCAATCCATACACGAACTGTGAGCGAATGGAAGCGTCTGCTTAGCGCTGCACGCTCTGACGAGGATCGTCAAAGGCTTGTCCCGCGTTGTCCAGCCATCTTTTTAATTTACAAATGATATATTATATATAATGTACGCACGCTAATGTTGAAGTTTCTGAGCCTATCGAGCGGAAGCAGCGGAAACTGCTACTATCTTGGCACCGACCAGCACGCCATTCTGATCGATGCCGGCATACCTGTGCGTACCATCCAGAAGGTGCTTCGCGAGAATGGTCTGGCCTTTGGCAAGATTATGGCGGTGCTTGTGACCCACGATCATACCGACCATATTCGTTCGGCTGGAAGTCTGGGTGAACTCTATCATATCCCTGTCTATGCTACCAGGGAAGTACATCAGGGCATGGAGCATAATTATGGAATGGCGAAAAAGCTTACCAATGCCTCTCGTCGCAATATCGAACGCGAATCGCCATTCTATATCCCTGGTACGAAGTTCCGTGTCACAGCCTTCACCGTCCCTCACGATTCCACCGACAATGTCGGCTACTACATCGAATATGGTGACGGAAGCGAAGTTGTACGTTTTTGTTTGGCCACCGATGTGGGTTGTGTCACTTCCGATATTCGTCATTATCTTTCCCTCGCCGACCATCTTGTCATCGAGTCCAACCACGACATCAACATGCTGATGGATGGTCCTTATCCTGCCTATCTCAAGAAGCGCGTACGTGGCGAAGGAGGTCACATGAGCAATAAAGAATGTGCCGAGCTCATCCACGACATCTGGCATCCCACCATTCGTCATCTTTTCCTTTGTCACCTCAGTGCCGAGAACAACGACCCCGATTTGGCGTATCGAACTGCAGCCCACGCGCTTCAAAGTGAAGGCATGAGGGTAGGGCAGGATGTAGTCCTCAGTGTGCTGCTTCGCAACAGTCCGTCTTTGGTCTATGATTTCAACCCTTTGCACAATTCGCCTGCACCAGTACAACTTGAAATCGGTTTCGATTGCGACTCTCAGCAAGATTCGACTGCACCAATCGGTTTCAAATGATTCTTTTTACTACCCTTATAATTCTTATCAACTATGTACAGCGATCCTAAATCTTGTCTCTATTGCACCAACAATGAGACTTTGCACAATCTCATGATCGAGATTTGCCATCTTCGTGTGTCCCGTCTCTTCCTTTTTAAGGAGCAGACCTATCGTGGACGTTGTCTGGTGAGCTATGATCACCATGTGAACGACCTCAATGAGCTCAACGACCAGCAGCGCAATGACTTTATGGCTGATGTAGCTCAGGCGACTCGCGCAATGCAGCGTGCCTTCAATCCAGAGAAGATCAACTATGGAGCATATAGCGACAAACTCAGCCACCTGC
Organism: uncultured Bacteroidales bacterium; assembly: GCA_905235375.1. Lineage (GTDB taxonomy): Bacteria > Bacteroidota > Bacteroidia > Bacteroidales > UBA3663 > Liminaster. The sequence goes on along the minus strand of CAJOLH010000045.1, from coordinate 592 downwards.
ATTTCCATCTCGCTCCCAAATATGTCGATGGCCCTGATTATGGTGGCGTCTTTCAAATGAATCCCGGCAAGGTCTATCTTTCCGATGCCGAATACCAGGAACTCATTGATGCTATTAAGGCGAATCTCTAATACGCCTTTTTCTTGTATTTTTTGTCACGAATTAGGTTTTTTCGAATCTACACAGGTCGTAATTCTTCAATTCTCTAATTCGTGATAATTTTTTTGAGCAAAAATTAGTCGTTAAAATGGCTTTCATGCAAACCAAAGATGACAACTATGCTTAGATGGATTTGGAAAAGCACTTTTTTCAACGATTTCCATAAAAATATTTGGTGCGTCTATATTTTTGCTATACCTTTGCACCCGCTGCCCAAAAAAACGGGCAACATCGTTCTTTGAAACACTGAAGATTGATAGAATAGCAAGTAGTACAAGTAAGATGTTGGTTTAACCAACACGAGCTTAAGTCAATTTCCTTTTATAGGATTTGAATTGCCAGCATCAGACAAACGATAAAAAGTACAACGAAGAGTTTGATCCTGGCTCAGGATGAACGCTAGCGACAGGCCTAACACATGCAAGTCGAGCGG
>CAJOLH010000044.1 GCA_905235375.1 uncultured Bacteroidales bacterium | reverse complement strand
AAAGAATTTTGACCTTGAGCTTCCCCTTGGAATCTCGTACGAATACAGGCACTTCGTTGTCGATGCGCGCTACACGTTCGGCCTCACTGAGATCTTCGACCAGAGCAAGGTCGATCTCGACAGCAGGAATCTCACGTTCCAGTTGTCTGTCGCCTACAAGTTCAACCTCAAGCGCAACTGATAGCATCTCATCGGAACGTTCTGATAAGAAAAGCAGAAACACTATTTCCAATCGTGGCATGTCCCCCAACGTACGGTAGAGGATATGCCACGATTGTTGCATGTCCGCTAACGTTCGTTGGAGGATATGCTGCGACGGGATGATGTCCGCTAATGTCCGCTGGAGGACATGCTGCGATGAGATGATGTCCTCTAACGTTCGCTGGAGGACATGCTGCGACGGGATGATGTCCGCTAACGTACGCTGGAGGATATGCGGCAACGGGATGATGTCCGCTAACGTCCGCTGAAGGACATGCTGCGATGTGATGATGTCCTCTAACGTCCGCTGGAGGATATGCGACGACGGAATGATGTCCGCTATCGTCCGCTGGAGGACATGCTGCGATGGGATGATGTCCTCTAACGTCCGCTGAAGGACATGCTGCGATGGGATGATGTCCTCTAACGTCCGCTGAAGGATATGGTTCTATAGAATAATGTCCCCCAACGTTCGTTAGGGGACATGCTACAATTTTCGTGCGCTGAAGCGCGATGCGAAGCTTGCAATAACTTTATTGCTCCAGACGACCTGTGACGCGGAGGTATTCGGTCTCGTAGATTTTAAGCTGAGTCTGAGCCTCGATAAGGTTACTGTGGGCTTGCTGCCACTGTGACTGGGCGTCGAGTAGGTCGGTCATGGTGCAGAGCTGGTTTTCATACTTCTGCCGCATTGCACGCAGATTTTCATCGGCCTGCTGCTGTCCGATGACGGTGGTCTCGACCATGCGTTGCGCATCGGTGACGTTCAGAACCGCCTGCCGTACTTCAATGCTCATGCTGCGCTCCAACTGCTGAAGCTGGAGCTGGGCATCGTTGAGGTCCAATTTGGCCTTCTTCACCTTCTTAATTTCGGCTCCCCAGTGAAAGAGTGGCACTTGAACGGACAACAGAACATAGGGAGAGCCACCATTGAAGGTGTTGCTATAGCTCAGTTGATTGAGATTTGGCAGATCAAGGGTGCCTTTCAGCTTCAGATTGTCGTGATAGGAATAACTGCCGACGAGTGCGACGGTAGGCAGATAGTTGGCTCGCTCCTGTTTGACCATCTGTGCGTTGGCCTCTATCTGCCGCTGAAGCAACAGAAGGTCGGGGCGTGTCGAGAAGTCCTCGCTGAGCATCAGTGTTGATGCAGCCGTGTAGAGCGCAGTATCGGTGGGAATGATGGTCTGCTCGAAATCCGATCCGATGATGTTGGCTAATGCCAATCCGCAGAGTTGCTCTCCATTGCGCGCTTTCTGCAGCTGATAATTGATCTCACTTTGCTTGGTAGAGATGCGCAACAGGTCATTTTCGGTAGCCATCTGAACGTTGGTGGCGAGTTGTATCTGGTCATAAAGCGCTTGCATTTGCTTGGAATAGGCTTCGAGCATCTGCACTTTCGAGCGTACGGAGATGAGGGTATAGTAGGCATTGTCCACATCGGCGATGACCTGCATACGTATCTTGCGCCGCTGTTCCTCGCTGACGGCCTTGCCGATGTGTGCCAGTTTGTTGGCTGCCCTCAATCGTCCACCGAGGAAGATGGGCTGCGTGAGGTTGATACCGGCAAGATAGGCACCTCGCGCCTGAAACTGGAAACCTAATATTTCACTGGATTCCAGCAGCTCCTGGTCCTGCATGAACAGCATCGAGAAGGAGCCGTCCAGCTTGGGTAAATACTGGGCAAAGGCAATCTCGCGGTCGAGCTTGGCCTTCTCTACGGCATTGTCAGCGGTCTTGACCTGCTCGTTGAATGTCAGTGCCATCTGTCGGCAGTCCTGCAGGGAGAGATGCAGATCCTGTGCATTGAGGTGTAGTGGGAGCTGCAACAGTAAAGCAACATGGCAGACGAGACGGAAGATGGGTGCTGTTATCTTTTTCATGAGACTTGCGTTTTTTTAACTTTGTACAAGGTTGAATAGAGGATTGGCAGGAACACCAGGATTATGAGCGTTCCAATGGCCAGACCGGACATGATACATATTGCCATGGAGCCATACATCGGGTCGCTGACAAGTGGAGCCATGCCTAAGATGGTGGTCAACGAGGCCATGATGACGGGACTCGTGCGGCTGACAGTGGCGTTCACAACGGCCTCGTAGGCTGGGAGCTTCTCTACGGTACGCAGTCTGTTGATTTCATCAATGAGTACAATGCCGTTCTTTATCATCATGCCCATGAGACCCAAGGCACCAATGATGGACATGAAGGTGAAGGGCATACGCAGGAGCAGCAGCGCAGGCACCATGCCCACTACGATGAACGGCAGGCAGAGAACGATGGTCAGCACCTGCTTCCAGCTGTTGAACAGCAAGAGCATGATGATGAGGATAAACACAAAGACGATGGGGAAGAGGCTCAGTATGGAACTGGCGGATTCGCTTGAACTTTCGCCTACACCCTTCCATGTCATAGAATAGCCCAGGGGCAACTGGATGGCTTCGATAGCCTCGCAGATGTCTGCCTCTACCTTATTGGGCGTAGCATCTTCAAGATCCGGGTTGGGTTCGCACTCGGCTTGGATGACGCGCTGACCGTTGCAGCGAGAAATGTAGTCTTCTTCCCATCTCAGATAGATATCGCTGTTGACGGTGCTTAGGGGGATACTGTTGGTGAGCCTGCTTTCGAGTTCCTCGACAGATGTAGTGCCGGTGATGAGACCCTTGACATCCTCGGGTGAGAGGTGCAGGTTGGGTGTGCTCCACACGGGTATGGTGGAAATGTTCTGGATGAGCGAGCCGTCCTCGTTGCGCACCTGCATCTGCACGATGATTCTCTTATCCTGGTCGCTGATGACGCCCACGGGCAGTCCGTCGGTGGCTGCCAGCAGGGCATCGGCTACGTTCTCGCGATTCAGGCCGCTACGCACAGCGTCGATCTGTTCATAGTTGGTGACGATGGACTTGCCTTTGTGCTGCCAGTTGTTCTGCACGGAGTAGGAGTCAACATACTTGGAGCTGCGCATGATGGCCTCGGCCTGAGATGCCAATTCGCGCAGCACCTCGGGGTCAGGACCCGCGAACTCCACCTCGACGGAATGTGTGGTGCTGATGCTGAAGTTATAGTTGCGGAAACGGATGTAGGCATCGGGATAGGCAGCCTGTAGCTGAGGACGTATCTCGCGTATGACGGACTTCATGGTCTTGAAGTCCTTGCAGTCAACGATGAGTTCTCCGTCGTTGCTGCCGCCGTTGTTCATGGGGCGTACCAGACTATAGCGCACAGGAGAGGACCCCATCGAAGCGGCCACACGGTCGATGCGCGGATTCTTCAGCAGGGTGTCGGTGATGGAGAGGAGATCCTCACGCACACGGTCGGGACTGGTTTGGTCGGGCAGATGATACTCCACGACGAACTGCCCATAGTCAAAGTCGGGGAAGAAGACTTGCTTCACCTTGGTGTAGCCAAACACACAGAGGACGAGCAAGCCCGCCATCACGCCGATGGTAGCAAAACGGTAGTCGATGAGAGTCCCCACCATCTTACGAACCAAAGACTGCAGCTTCGACTCCTTCACTTCGCCGTCGTCGGTGCTCTTCTTGGGACGTAGGGGCATCCATGCCACCACACACGACGGAACCTGCACCATCGCCATCAGCCAGGAGGCAAGCAGCGAGATGCAAAGCACCAGGAACAGGTCTCTGCAATACTCGCCTGCAGTGCTTTGGGAGAGGTAGGTCGGGAAGAACGTCAGCACTGCAATGATGGTGGCTCCGAGCATAGGCAGTGCGGTGTTGTTAACAATGTTATAGAGATAGGATTTGGGGCCAAGCCCTCGCTTGCGGTCCACGATGATGCCGTCCATCACCACGATGGCATTATCCACCAGCATACCCATCGCCACGATGAAGGCACCGAGGGAGATGCGCTGCAGGGTGCTGTCCATCATCAGCAGCACGGGGAAGGTGATGAAGATGGCCAGCACGAGGCTGGTACCAATGATCATGCCTCCACGGAAGCCGTAGCTGAACATCAGTACAATGATGACGATAAGCACGGACTCAAGCAGGTTGAGGAGGAACCCGTTGACGGCACTGGTCACCTGATCGGCTTGGAAGAAGATTTTGTCGGTCTCGAAGCCCACAGGCACTCGTTCCATAACCTCTGCGAGTTTGTTGTCAACGAGTTTGCCCACATCGGGCACAATCGCATCGTCGTTGAGTGTGATACAGATGCCGAGCGCGGGTTTGCCGTTGACGAAGAAGCCACCCGTCTGGGGTTCCTTATAGGTGCGCTCCACCCGAGCGATGTCGCCGATTCGGATCTGCTTGCCCCCAATGGCAGGGATGAGCAGGTTGGCGATGTCATTCTCGTCTTCCAGCTCGTTGTTCACGCGGAGCTGCAGACGGTCGTCGCCGTTCTCATAGTTGCCGGCATTCACGGTCTTGCCGGCATTGCGGAGAGCCAGCATCACTTGCGTAGGGATGGTGCCTGTGCGAGCCAGCTTCTCCTTGTCGATGATGATATTGATGACCTCGGAACGAGTGCCGATAATGTTGATGCGCTTCACACCCGTCACCGTCAGCAGTTCGCGTCTGACGAGCTTTGCATATTTCTCCAGTTCAGAGTAGCTGTAGCCGTCGCCCATGAAGGCGTAGAACAGTCCGTAAACGTCGAGCATATCGTCCACCACGATGGGTGCATAGCAACCCGAGGGCAGTTTTGACTGCACGTCGTTGGCCTTGCGGCGCAACTGGTCGAAGTGCTGTTCCATTTCCGACATCTTCACCTTGCTTTGGAACTTCACCGTGATGATGGCCATGCCTGGGCGGCAGTCGGTGCTCAATTCCTTCACATCGGCAAGTGTGCGCAGTTCGTCCTCCATCACCTGCACGGCCTCCAGTTCTACCTCATGGGCGGTTGCGCCTGGATAGACCAGCACCACGGATGCCTGCTTGACGGCTACTGCGGGATCTTCGAGTTTGGCCATGCTGATGTAGCTGAACACTCCCATGAAGAGGATGCCTACCACAAAGCTCCAGAATATGATTGGTCGCTTGACGAAAAATTCGCTCAGTGCTTTAGCGTTCATATATATAATTATTAATAGTTAACACTTTAACTTGTAACTAATAAGTCAATTTGTTAATTTCTACAGGAGGTCTCCTACATTGGTTTTCTGCTGTGTGACGATTCTCACCTTGTCACCTTCGTGGAGTGCCTTCACGCCGGCTTTCACCACATTGTCGTCGGGAGAAAGTCCATCCGTGACAACAGCCATGCCCTCCGAATCAACACCACTGAGCACAACGGCATGACGCTTTACCACATCGCCTTGCTCAACCACCCAGACGTATGGCTTGTCGCCGTCCTCGAAGATGGCGTGAGGGGGGATAGACAGACCGCTGACGGTCTCGGTTCCTCCCAACTCGATATAGACATTCACGTTCACGCCAGCGTTCAACTTCCCGTCGATGGCATATTTCACCGTGAAGAGCTGATTGGCATCGGCTTTTGCCAGCGCGCTTTTTTTGTGCAGTTCATAGCGAGTGCCAGCCACGATGCAGTATGCACCCGTGTAGTTGTCAAGCATTCGATAGATTTCGTAGGGAATGTTCACTTCCACCTCTAAGCTGCGGGTATCGACGAGATCTATCACTGGCAGACCTGCGCTGACCATCTCCGAGGGGTCGAAATTCACCTTCTGCACTGTGCCATCCACGGGAGCCGTCAGCTGGGTGTAGCTCAACTGATTCTTGGTGTTCTGCAGATTGATGCGGAGTTGTTCCAGTCCGCTCTCGGCTTTCTCGAAGTCATTTCCTGAAAGGTTGTCGGCATTGTGCAATTTGCGCATTCGTTCCACTTCGTCCTTCAGCTGGTCATACTTCGTCTGTGCGGCATCAACGGCCAACTGATAGTCCTTCTTGTCAAGCGTGGCGACCAGTTGCCCTTTATGGACATATGCGCCCTCTTTCACAAGGACACGCTCAATCTGCCCAGCTACGCGGAAACTGAGACTCACGGTGCTGTTCTCCTTCACCACTCCGGAAAAGTTCTTGATGGCGGCCTCCTTGCGGTTCAGGGGCTTCACTGTCATGACGTTGAGGACCTTCTCCTCGTTGTTTCCCTTTTCGTTGCTGCCACAACCCGTCAGCATACCTGCTGCCAGTGTGAGGATAAGTAATTTGAATACTTTCATGTTATAAATTATATTAAAGTTTTGCAGGAAATAAAGTGTTTGCCAGCTTAATTAATAAAGAAAACATTAATTAATAAAGAAAACATTAATTAATAAAGAAGCGTGGCAAAGATACAAATAAAATCTGAGTAAATCACACCTTAGGGCAGATTTTTCTCAATCATGGATGCAATTGATTGGTTTTTATGCGAATTTAGGTCTTTTTTGACATTTTCGCCATTATTATTTGGTCGTTTCATTTGGAAAAACAAATCAGAGGAAGCTCCACCACATACGGATGGAACTTCCTCTGATTTCATATAATCTGCCGCGCGAAACGTTGCTATCGCGGGCAAGCACTTAGTTTTCCGTGGTCATTGTTCGTCAACGGGGCTGAATTCGTCCTTGCCAACGCTGCAGAGAGGGCAAACCCAATCTTCGGGGAGTTCTTCAAATGGGGTGCCTGGCTCAATGCCATTGTCGGGGTCACCTACTGCGGGATCATATTCGTAGCCGCATACGTCACATACATACTTTTTCATGTCTTTGTGGGTTAAAGGGTTAGTAAAGGGAATTTTTCGTCGCAAAGGACGTTAGTGGAAGTTAATCGTGGGTCTTGATGAGCCAGACTGCGGCGCTACCGGCGATGAGCAGAATGCCGGCGAGGACGAGCATATCAACCTCGGGAGCCAGAACGCCAGGAGTGGTGAAGAGGCTGAGGATGAGACCGCCGATGGCTGCTGCAATGATCTGCGGCACGCAGATGGTGCAGTTGAAGAGACCGAGGTATGTGCCCACATGACCACCCTTCAGCGAGTTGGTGAAGATGGTGAAGGGCAGGGCGAGCATGGCTGCCCAAGCTGCACCGATGAGCAGGAACGAGGCGAAGAGCCCGTACTGGCTGTGGATGAATGCAGTGGAGATGAAGCCTATGCCACCCAGGATGAGCGAAACGGTGTAGGCAACCTTGTTGCTCTTGAAGCGAGGAATGATGGTGGCCCAGAATACTGAGCCGATGGCCTGCACGGCGAAGAGAATGCCTACCCAGTTGCCTGCATCCTGATACTGCTGCGAAGCGGTGTCGAGCACGACGGCTCCGGCTTCGGTGAGCTTGGTGGGTGCATCGAAAGCACCATGAGCGACGGTGCCGGCGGTGTAGGTCCACATATACATGAACGCTGCCCAGCAGAAGAACTGCACAAGGCCGACAGTCCAGAACGTGGATGGAGCCTTCTTGAGCAGTTCGAACATACCTGGCTCTTCAGCTTCATGCTCCTTGGGATCGACGGGGTGGTACTCGTTATACTCTTCGGGCGGATACTCCTTGACCATGACGGTAGTATAGATGACGCAAAGGATGAGGATAGCTGCGCCGATATAGAATGCGAACTTCACCGTGTCGGGCACTACGCCAGTGGGGGCGGTGCCAGAGATGCCGAAGGTGGCAAACAGGAAGGGGAAGAGGAAGCCTACCACCGAGCCGGCGTTGCAGAGGAACGACTGGATGGAGTAGGCGGTGGTCTTTTGCTTCTCGTTGACCATATCGCCGACCATCATCTTGAAGGGCTGCATGGCCATGTTGATGGAGGTGTCGAGCAGCATGAGCATGACGGCACCAAAGACCATGGCCTGGCCTACCGACAGACCGAGCGAGCCTGCATTGGGCAGGAAGCACATGACGAGGATGGCGACGATGGCTCCGATGAAGAGGTAGGGGATGCGGCGGCCAAAGCGCGTCCAGGTGAGGTCGGAGTATTTGCCAACGAGCGGTTGGACAATCATGCCCATGATGGGTGGCAGGAGCCAGAAGAACGATAGGGAGTGCGGATCGGCACCGAGGGTGGCGAAGATGCGCGAGATGTTGGCAGACTGAAGCGCATAGGCTATCTGCACGCCAAAAAAGCCGAAGCTGATGTTGATCAACTGACTAAATTTCAGGTCAGGAAGTTGCTTGGACATAATAATTATTATTTAGGGATATTTGGGGATAATAAGGGATGTTAAAGGATATTTGGGGACGTTAGTTTTGGGAGTAAAAGGGGAGTAAAAGAGGTGTAAAAGGGGAGTAAAAGGGACGATACCTTTGCCTGTTGAGAATGGGACACAAGGGGCATTTGTCCCTTAAAATCCTTTAAAATCCCTTCATATCCCTTAGAATCCCTTAAAATCTGTTATCTGTTAGCCGCATCGATCATGCTGGCGATGCGCTGGTTGAAGGCATCGCACTTCATGAGCTCTTCGAGGGAGAGGTGCATACGATAGCGCCAGTAGTGACGTGGATTGGCAGGGATGTTGATGCGTTCGGCATCGGCATCGGCCAAACGGATGTCGCCGTCGATNNGTCCTGGAAGGGGAGGATGCAGAGCAGGGAGGGGCAGTAGAGGTGATCGGAAACGATGTGAGCGCAGACATCAGGCGTAGCGGTGGCAGGGCATTCGCCTTGTTCGCCCAGCTCCTCGTAGTAGAACTTGCGGGTGAGTTTTGGGTCGAGTTCCCACCACTGGCGGAGGGTCTCGGTGTCGTGGGTGCCAGTGGTGCAGACGCTGCGTTCGGGATACCAGTGGACGTGGCCGAAGGTGTCCTTCGGGCTCTTGGGCATGCGTTGAATCTCGAGCGAGAGGATCTGCAGCTGGTTCATGGCCCACGGTACACAATCGGGCACCATGCCGAGGTCTTCGCCACAGACAATCATCTGAGTGGCGTTGATGAGAGCGGGTAACTTCATCATGGCCTGTTCGTACCAGAACTGATTGTGGCGACGATAGAAGTAGTTGTTGTAGAGACGGTCGAATGCCTCCTTCTCCCACCACTGCAGACGACTGTAGGTGTAGTCGAGCTGTGCGGAGATGCGCGGGTGGTACATTCCCTTGGTCTTGTGATCCTCGACGAAGAGCACGTTGCTGATGAGGCTGTAGATGGTCTCCTTGAGGTCGAGGTTGCGCTGCTTCTTTTTGCCCGAGAAGAACCCTTCGACCTGTCGCTGGGTGGCGAACTGAGGCTTCATCTGCCAGACATCATCATGCACGCGGTCGAGGAAGGTGTCCTTGACGTAATCGACAGGATCCTTGCCGTCGAGCCAACGCGGATCTTCGTCATGGTAGTGGCGAAGAGGGCTGAGCCGCTTTTCGAGGAGGTCTTCGTTGATGAACGGTTGGGTCATAAATTCCTTCTGGAAGGAGAAGCCGTAGCTCTCGATCTCGCTGGGTGACATGGGCAACGAGGGGGAGAACTGACCCAGAAGGCCATGGACGGAATGGGTCGGGATCTCCCAGATGCGGAAGAATCCGAGGATGTGGTCGATGCGGTAGGCCGAGAAGTACTCCTGCATCTTGCGGAAGCGCTTGAGCCACCACTTGAGGCCGTCCTTGAGCATGGCATCCCAGTTGTAGGTGGGGAAGCCCCAGTTCTGTCCGTTGGCCGAGAATGGATCGGGTGGAGCACCTGCCGAACCGTTCATGTTGAAGTAGAATGGCTCAACCCAGGCTTCTACCGAAGCGCGGCTTATGCCGATGGGGATGTCGCCCTTGAGGATGACATTGTGCGCACGGGCATAGGACGAAGCGTCGAGCAGCTGGACGTGAAGCTGGTACTGGACATAGTAGTAGAAGCATACGGAATGATACTGGGGCGACTTACTATCGGTGAGCGTGTCGATTTCAGCTTTCTTATAAACCTTGTACTTGGGCCATTTGCTGAAGTCGGGGGTCCCGAAGGCATCGCGGAGCACCGAGAAGGCGGCGTATGGGCGAAGCCAGTCCTCGTTGGCCTCGAAGAAGGTCTTGAAGCCAACCGTGCGGAAGCACTTCTTGCCTTCCTGCTCATAGATGTCGCGGATGTAGGCACGCTTGGTGTTGTTGACGCGTTCGTAGTCGATCTGCTTGAGGGCGTTGAGCTCGATGCGCTGTGCCTCGTAGTCGGCAGCTTTCTTTTCGTCCTTGAGGGCAGGGAGCTGACGGAGGTCGAGATACTGCGGATGGAAAGCGTAGATCGAAATGGAGTTGTAGGGATAGGAGTCAGTCCAGGTGCCGGTGATGGTGGTGTCGTTGATCGGGAGGATCTGCACGGCCTTCTGATGAGTGAGCACTGCCCAGTCGATGAGCCGCTTGAGGTCGCCAAAGTCACCTACGCCGAAGCTGCCTTCGCTGCGCAGCGAGAAGATGGGCATGGCTACGCCTGCCACACGCTGGGCATCGTGCCAGGCATCGTTGAGGTCGAGTTGCTTCTTGCCGGGGGCTACGTTCTCGATGACGTGCGCCATGCTGTTGCGCTCCTGACGTGTGCAGAAGCCGTCGCGATAGACGCCATAGCGATAGAGCAGCGGCAGACCGCCCTTGGGCAGTTCGATGTCGGTGGAACCTTCCCAGATCTCGCCGTCGGTGGTGTCGAGGGGTACCACTTTGTCGGCAATCATCACACCGATGGACTCTCCCCATACGGTGCGGTAGTGGATTTTGAAATTGAGTTTCATGCGTATTGCTGTTGTTTTGTGTTTCTATGTTGTGCCGACCAAACTTGGTCAGCGCGGTGACAAACGGGACTAAAGGGGGCGGGGTCGCGATGGCATCGCGACAGACGGGACAATAAAGAGCCGGGCCGCTGTGGGGGGGTAGAGAGCCGGGCCGTCGTGGGGTTAGAGAGCCAGACCGTCGTGAGGATCGCAGGTGAAGTCGTGGCCGAGGAGGGAGCCCGAGAAGGAGGCATCGCCGAAGTTGGCGATGACGATTAGCTGGTCGGAGGACGAGGTGCGCTGGAAGGCGAAGACGCCGGCGGCTTTCATTTCGGGCGTGGTGAGGTCGGCGGTGGTGCCATTGACGACAGCATCACGTTGAGCCAAGCGGAGCACTTCCTCGTAACGGGTGCGGATGGCACGGTATTCGGCAGGCAGACGGGTTTCGTCCCAACCGACCTGCTTCCAGGCTTTCTGGCGTTCGAGTCCCCAGTAGTCGAAGATGGTGGTGCGTCCGTCGGCTCCCTGGAAGCCTTCGGCATCCATTGACGGTTCGCCCAATTCGCCTGCGAAATAGTGCATATAGGGATTGCCGTTGATCAGGGCGCTGACATAGAGCGCAGGGATGGCAGCCTGTGGATTCTTGCCGAAAAAGTCGGAGGCAATGCGCTGCTCGTCGTGGTTCTCGAGAAAGTTGAGCATGTGACCGCTGACCTTGGGGTTGGTATAGGTGGGCAGGGTGAGACATGCCTGGATGGCATCGACGGGGCGGCGGCTCTCCACAACGCTGCGGATGGAGTCGTAAAGTTCCACCTTGTCGTAGAGATAGTCGAACCCACCAGTGACGATATAGTCCTCATAGGCACGGGGATTATAGATTTCGGCAATGAAAAGCACGTCGGGATATTGCTCTTTGACGCGTGCAATGCCGTAGTGCCAGAACTCGTAGGGCACCATCTCGGACATGTCGCAACGGAAGGCATCGACACCCTTGGAACACCAGTAGAGCAAGATGTCGCTCATCTTGACCCAAGTGGAGGGGATGGTGATGGTGCCATCGGCATTTTCCCATGCCTTGACGCGTGTGCCGTCGGCCTTGTAGTCCACACCGTAGTTGAGCTTGATGGTCTCGTACCAGTCGTAGGGCGATGGGGTAGCGGAGCCAAAGACGTCGTTGCCCGTTACCTTGGCGGGATGTTCGATATAGGAATCGGCAGTCTTGATGTTCTTCTTGGCCTTGGCACTCTCGTCCTTCACCTCGTTCCAGACAAGTGTCTGTCCGGGAAAGTAGTAGAAGTTGTTGTCGAGATTGAATGCGACATCGGTCTTGTCGCCAGCGCCCAGATCCTCTACGCCTTTGGGACAGGAGATGGAGTGGTATTCGCGGGCCACATGGTTGGGTACAAAGTCCATCACGACCTTCAGTCCAGCCTCGTGGCTGCGCTTGACGAGTGCTTCGAATTCCTCGGTGCGGCGGCTTACATCGTCGGCGATGTCGGCACTGACGGCATAGTAGTCGCAGATAGCATAGGGCGAGCCAGCATTGCCTTTGACGACGGCAGCCGTCTGTCGGGGCAGTCCGTACTGGCTCCAGTCGGTTTTGGTGGCTTGCTGCAGGATGCCGGTGTACCAGACGTAGTTGCAACCCAGGCGACGGATGCTCTGGAGTGCCTCGGGTGTGATGTCGCTCATGCGCCCGCATCCGTTCTGCTCGCGCGTACCATTATATTTATTAGTAGTATTATCGTTGCCGAAGATACGGACCATCATTTGATAAATGACAATCTTGCCTTGAGTTGCATCGGCATCGATAGTCTGCGAAGATTTTGTTGCACAACTTGTGCAAGCCAGTGCTGCAAAAAGGGCAGCAGAAAGAACGATGTTTTTCATATTTGCATATTATTTGTTTTATTCGCTTTTCGGTATGTAGTCTGGCTTTGCATGAATGTAGGACGTGTTTTTTGATTTTTCGTTGCAAAGATAATGCGTTTTGTGAAATCTGCCAAGAAAAATGTGCAATTTTTGAGAAATAATTTGGAAATTTTAGAATTTAGACCTATCTTTGCGCCGAAAAGTAACAAAAACTATCTTTACAATGAAAAAAACACGATTTGTCTTATTCCTTATGTTTGGCTTATTGACACATCTATTTGGATTGGCTGCTGCCCCGAAACTCAGTCATGTGCATCCGCTCAACTGGTGGAGCGGCATGAAAAACCCAGAAATACAGGTGCTCCTTCATGGCGAAAACATCGGGGACTGCAACGTGACTCTCGCGCAGGCACAGAATGTATCGCTGATACGTGTTGAGAAGGTCACCAATCCCAACTACCTTTTTGTATATCTGGACTTGCGCTATGCGCCCTCGCAGACATTCTATTTCACCCTCACTAAGCCAGGGCAGAAGAAAGCCTACCTCACCCAGCCCTTCGAACTGAAGGAGCGTACAGGCGAGGCCATTGTGCCTTTTGGACCTGAGGATGTGATATACTTGCTGATGCCCGACCGATTCATCAATGGCAATCCGAAACTGGACAATGTGCCGGGGATGGTGGAGCCCAAGGTCGATCGGGAGGCACGAGCAGACTTCGGTCGTCATGGCGGCGACCTTGCGGGTATAGACATGGCGCTGGATTATCTTGACGAACTGGGCATCACTGCCATCTGGCCTACGCCGGTGCAGGAGAATGATGTAAGAGGTTCATACCACGGCTATTCCATCACCGATTACTATCGGATAGACCCACGCCTGGGCAGTAATGAGGATTATCGCCAGCTGGTGGAGCAGTGCCACAAGCGCGGCATCAAGATGGTGATGGACCTGGTGTTCAACCATTGCGGCGTGAACAACTTCCTTTTCAAGGATCTGCCTGCCAAGGATTGGTTCAACTTCAACTCCACCTTCGAGGTGTGTGCGCATCGCACGGCATCGATCGGTGATCCGCACGCCAGCCAGTGGGACTTGAAGCACACCACCGACGGATGGTTCGTGCAGTCTATGCCCGACTGGAACCAGCGCAATCCCCTTGTGAAAGACTATCTCATACAGAGCAGTATTTGGTGGGTGGAATATGCCAAGATCAACGGCTTCCGTCAGGATACCTATCCGTATTGCGACCAGGAGATGATGCGCGACTGGAATCTTGCCCTCGAACGCGAATATCCCGGCTTTGTGGTAGTAGGAGAGACCTGGATCAACAGTGCCCCGAGCATCGCCTATTGGCAGAAGGACTCAAAACTGTCGGAACTGAACAGCGAACTGCGCAGCGTGATGGACTTCACGCTGATGCGCCTGCTCAACGAGGTGGTGGATGAGGAGAGCACCGACTATGATGTGGGACTGATGAAACTCTACTACTATCTTGCGGGTGACTTCATCTATGCTGACACCAATTATCTGCTCACCTTCCTCGACAACCATGATACGAGCCGTTTCCAGACCAACGAGGAACAGGCCAAGAATGTGGTGCGCTACAAGCAGGCCTTGCTGCTATTGCTGACCTTGCGCGGCATACCCCAGCTCTACTACGGTGACGAGATCGGCATGTTTGCCCACAAGGAGTGGGGCGACGGACGTATGCGCCAGGATTTGCCCGTGGAGGTGCTGAAAGCATCGGGACGCAATGCGCTGCAAAGCGAGTATTTCGACTTTGCCAGCAAGCTGCTGCGCTGGCGCCGCACGTGCAATGCTGTGCATCGCGGACATCTTACCCAGTTTGCGCTGCAGAATGGCTGCTATGCCTATAGCCGCAGCCTCGAAGGACAGCGGGTGACGGTGTTCATGAACGGTACGAGCGATGACAAGGAGATAGACTTGGGACGCTACGAAGAGATACTCCCCTTGCGTACGGCCAAGGACGTGCTCACCGGTAAGTCGGTGACCTTGGGCGAGAAATTGACCTTGCCAGGGCGCGGATTCCTGCTTTTGGAGTTTTAGGGAAGTTATATTTTTGCCGAATGTTTGCAAAATCTAACTAACTGAAAAATAGGCGTAAATTTGTTCAAATGTGTTCTAAATATTTATATTTGTAACTTCCAGACTTTAAACAAGCCGAAAAAAACGTATCTTTGCACTGCCAAAAAGCACAACTATACATACTAACACATTATTTAATTTAAACAAAAACCAAAAACGAAACACATGAAACCGAAGTTCAGCTTCCGATTCCTCGTGGCTATGGTCGCAGGAATCTTCATGTCCGTCAGTGTATTTGCCCAGGATCTTCCGGTCACGGGTACGGTCATTGACGACTTGGGAGAGCCTGTCCTTGGTGCGAATGTTGTGGTCAAAGGCACAGCCAATGGCGCAACGACCGACCTTGACGGCAACTTTTCTTTCCGTGCGCCCAAGGGCAGCACGATTGTGATCTCCTTCATCGGCTATCAGGCTCAGGAGGTAGTTTTCGACGGCACCCCTCTTAACATTACGTTGCACGAGGATTCAGAACTCCTCGAAGACGTGGTAGTCATCGGTTACGGTGTGGCTCGCAAGAACGACTTGACGGGCTCGGTCACCGCCATGAAACCTGATGAAAAGAACCGTGGTGTAGTAACCAATGCACAGGACATGCTTCAGGGCAAGATTGCCGGTGTTAACGTCACTCCGGGTTCGGGTGCTCCAGGCACCGGTGCTACCATCCGTGTGCGTGGCGGTTCGTCACTCAACGCCTCGAACGACCCACTCATCGTAATTGATGGCATGGCAATGGATAACCAAGGTGTGAAGGGCCTGTCGAACGGCCTTTCGATGGTGAACCCTGCCGATATCGAGACCTTCACCGTGCTGAAGGACGCATCGGCCACCGCCATCTACGGTAGCCGTGGTTCGAATGGTGTCATCATCATTACCACCAAGAAAGGATCGAGCGGCAAGCCGAAAGTCACCTACAATGGCAGTGTAAGCCTGAGCACAGCAGCCAACCGCATCGACGTGATGAATGCAGATGAGTACCGCAACTTCATCAACAGCTATTACGGACCGGATTCCGAAGCTGCCTCCCTCATGGGCAATGCTTCGACCGACTGGCAGGACGAAATCTATCAGAATGCCGTCAGCCACGACCACAACGTGACGGTGACTGGCAGTGTGAAGAACCTTCCCTACCGCTTCT
Source organism: uncultured Bacteroidales bacterium (assembly GCA_905235375.1). Lineage (GTDB taxonomy): Bacteria > Bacteroidota > Bacteroidia > Bacteroidales > UBA3663 > Liminaster. Next base: position 41,850 of record CAJOLH010000044.1, on the reverse strand, counting down.
CGGTTGGTTATACCGACCAGGAAGGTATCCTGAAGACCTCGGCCTTCAAGCGTACCACAGCCAGCCTGAACCTCAACCCGAAGTTCTTCGACAACCACCTTACCGTTACGTTCAACGGCAAGTTCATGTATGCCAACACCAATTATGCCAATACCGCAGCCGTGGGTGAGGCTGGACGTTTCGACCCGACCCAGCCGGTGAAAGCCGATGGCTTCGACAAGTTCGGCGGCTACTTCACCTGGACAGACAATGGCGCAGCCTTGAATGACCCCGATTATCCTTACACCAAGAACAGAAATTCGGCTTCGAACCCAGTGGCCCTCCTCAACGAGAAGGACGATGTGGCACATTCGCGCTCATGGCAGGGAAGTCTGGAGCTGGACTATAAGGTCCATGGTTTCGAGGACCTTCGTCTCCACATGAATTTTGCAGGCGACTACGGCAACGGTTCGCAGCACACCAACTATGCACAGTGGGGTCAGACGAATTTCTATTATGGCAACGACGGCTTAACGTCAGAAGAGAAGTTCAACCTCACCTATTCAGCTTACGCACAGTATATGAAGGACTTCAACGAGGCAAATCACTTCGACCTGATGGTCGGCTACGAATGGAGTCACATGAAGTTTTGGGGCAGCAGCTTCTATGCAGATACCCGCACTGGTGGCAACTATTCGAAGAGTCAGGGCCGATGGCTGCAGGAGTCGTTCCTCGTATCGTTCTTCGGACGTATGAATTACAATCTTCTCGACCGTTACCTGCTCACCGTGACCGTGCGTGATGACGGCTCGTCGCGCTTCAAGGACCACTGGTCGCTGTTCCCATCGGTTGCCTTGGGTTGGAAGCTCAAGGATGAGGCTTTCCTGGTTGACGTGGATTGGCTCTCTGAAGCCAAGGTTCGTCTGGGCTGGGGTAAGACCGGTCAGCAGGATGGCATCGGCAACTACAACTATTTCGCTTCGTATCACGTGAACAGCGACAACGTCGATGGCCGCTATCCAATCACGGGTGTGAACGACGAAGGTCTTCTGTATCGCCCCAATGCATACAACGAGAACCTGAAGTGGGAGACCACCACCACGACCAACGTGGGTATTGACCTCGGCTTCCTTCGCGACCGCTTTACATTCAATGCCGACTGGTATTATCGCAAGACGACCGACCTGATCAACACAGCAACCGTCAGCGCTGGTACCAACTTCCGCAACCAGGTGACTTCGAACATCGGTTCGATGAAGAACACCGGTATCGAGCTGGCTGCTACCATCCGTCCTGTCCAGACCAAGAACTGGCAGTGGGAGATTACTGCCAACTTCACCTACAACGACAATGAGATTACCGAACTGACCGGCGAAAGTGCCGTGGTCAAGACCGGCGGCATCTCAGCAGGTACGGGTAACACCGTGCAGGCACATTCGCCCAACCATCCGAAGAACAGCTTCTACGTATATCAGCAAGTATATGATTCGAACGGAATGCCACTGGAAGGCGTTTATGTAGATCGCAATGCCGATGGTCAGATCAACGATTCGGATCTCTACTTCTACAAGAGCCCCGATGCTCCATTCACCGCAGGCTTGAGCTCGCGTCTCAGCTATAAGAATTGGGACTTCGGCTTCTCGCTCCGTGCCAATTTCGACAACTACGTCTTCAACGACACCGAGGCCGGCAAGATGAATATCGACAAGCGTTACGACAGTTCGTTCAGCTACCTCCAGAACGGCACCCTCAAGGGAGTGGAGCGTAACTGGAAGACCTACGACCACGCCCTCTCCGACTACTGGGTTGAGAATGCCAGCTTCCTCAAGTGCGACAACGTCACCCTGGGCTACAGCTTCAACAAGCTCTTCGGCACGAAGATCAGCGGCCGTGTAAACGCTTCTGCAACCAATGTCTTCACCATCACCAACTACGACGGTGTGGATCCTGAAGTGTATGGCGGTATCGACAACAACATGTACCCACGTCCATTTACCGTGCAACTGGGTCTCCAACTTAACTTCTAATTTCGTATTACCACTATGAAGAAATATATTCTTTCACTTGCTTCACTTGCATTGCTGATGGGTATGAGTTCTTGCGTCAACGATTTGGATGTTACTCCAAAGGACCCAAGTACGACGATGGTGCCTGACGAGGCTGCCCTCTATGCAAAGTGCTATGCCAACTTTGGACTGGCCGGCAACACCGGTGCCAATGGCGACTGTGATATCGATGGTCTTGATGGCGGCACCACAGGTTATGTGCGTCAGCTCTGGAACGCTCAGGAGCTTCCTACCGATGAGGCTATCTGCGCTTGGGGCGACCCGGGCATCCCGGCTTTCAACTACAATCAGTATGATGCCTCTCACCCCATGCTCCGTGGCTTCTACTATCGTCTCTATACCGGCATTGCCTTCTGCAACCACTATCTGAGTATGTGCGGTGATGTCGATGTCACCCGTGCAGCTGAGGTTCGGTTCATTCGCGCCCTCAACTACTATTTCCTGATGGACCTCTACGGAAATGTACCCTTCACCCTCGAAATTTCGGCTGAGAGCCCTCAGCAGATGATGCGTGCCGACCTCTTCGTATGGATTGAGAACGAGGTCAAGGAGATTCTTCCCGATATGCTTGCTCCGCGTGCCGTCAAGAGTTCGGACAGCGGCTATGGACGTGCTGACCAGGATGCAGCCAATCTGCTCCTTGCCCGCATGTATCTGAATGCAGAAGTTTATACAGGCACTGCCCGTTGGAGCGATGCACAGACCTATGCCGAGAAAGTTATCAACGGTCCTCACAAGCTCAACACAACAGGCATGAATGGCTGGAGCGCTTATCAGATGCTCTTCATGGGCGACAATGGCGAGACCAGTGCCGCTACGGAGGCCATCCTCCCCGTACTACAGGATGGCGCCACTACCACTTCGTGGGGTGCGTCACTCTTCCTCATGGCATCGACCTGGAAGTCGGACATGAACATCAACTCTGACTTTGGCACCACCGAGTTCTGGGCCGGCAACCGTGCTCGTCGCCAGCTTCTCGATAAGTTCTTCCCCAATAGTGATGCTCCAAATGCTAACTTCGAGGATATGGTGGCCGCTGCCCGTGATGACCGTGCTATCTTCTACGGCGTCGATCGTGAGCTTTCGGTTTCTATTCCTACCGAATACACATGCGGTTTTGCCTGTGCCAAGTTCCGCAACACCTACGCTTCGGGAGGTACTCCGCACAATACACAGTTCATCGACATGGACTTCTTCCTGATGCGTTCGGCTGAGGCTTACCTGATTTCGGCTGAGGCAGATGCCCGTCAGAATGGTGGCACCACCACAGCTGCGGGTACAGCACGTGTCAATGCGCTTCGCGAGCGAGCCAACGCTTCGACACAGACCCAATACTCGCTTGCCCACATTCTCGACGAGCGTGCACGTGAGTTCTATTTCGAGGGATATCGTCGCACCGACTTGATCCGTTTCGGTTACTATGGCGGCAGCAACAGCAGTCAGTATCTGTGGGAATGGAAAGGAGGTGGAGGCGTTTCGGGCGTCAGCTTCGACAGCCATCTGAATATCTACGCTATTCCTGATGAGGATATGAATGCCAATCCGAACCTCACTCAGAATCCAGGTTATTAATTCTTCACGATTTGAACAAATATGAAAAAGATATTTTCCTATGCGATGATGCTCGTGGCTGGTAGCCTGGCATTCATCTCATGCGACAAGGACGATGAATCGAACCCCATTCTGGTGAATCCTGCTGAAGGTTCGTTCACGGTCAATACGCCAGTGTTCGGAAATACACAGATTGACCTCATCCGCTCCTTGAGGATTCCCATGAGCTGGTCACAGCCTCAGTTTACCGAACCCAATGCTCCCGTCGTTGCCAATTATCAGGTGCAGGTCTCCTCGACAGGCAGTTTCAGCAAAGCCTACGATGAAATGGCCGAAGACAACACGGGTGCCGACTACTTTGCACTCGATGAGACCTATACCGACTGCACGGTTGAGGTTCCGGCATCGGCTATCGACCGGGCACTTGAACTGCTTAATGGCTGGGACAATACCAGTCAGGCATTCATCGATGGTACTACCGTCTATGCACGTGTGCTGGCTTTCGTTCAGAATGCGTCATTTTCCAAGCTTGCATCTGTGGCTTCGAATGTAGTGACATTCAACGTCCTTCCTTATTATATCGAGCTCAAGGCTGCCGATCCCGACATCTGGTACATTATCGGTGGTGATATCGGCGATGGCAAGTGGACTTCGGATATGCCGACCAGCAGCTACCCAATGCATACGGTGGCTGACTATGAGTATGATGCCAAGACCGGTGCAGGCATAATCACTTGGACGGGTTATCTGGCTGGCAATGGCTTCAAGCTGAAGCATACTCTCGACTCGTGGGATGAGCAGTGGGGCCAGGGCGACAGCTTCGGTTCGTTCGTGAAGAACGATGGCGGGTCGAGCGACATCAAAGTGCCCGAGGCTGGCTACTACACCGTAACGCTCAACACCGAGAAGGATGAGCTTACCGTCGAGAAGTATGCGGGCGCTCCAGCCGTATTTGCTGGCATGTGCATTTCCGGACACTTCAACGATTGGGGTGACACCGAGATGAAGCCCATCCATACCTACGATGGCGCCATCAACCACGACTGGGTAGCCAACGTTACCATCGGTGACGGCCAGGCCATCAAGGTCAAGGAAGCAGGTTCATGGGACTACAATTCGGGTGGTGATGTGCTCGAGACCTCCGAAGGCAGCTACTATGGCTACGGTACCAATGGCGGTGCAGACATCTTCCTCACTCCTGGTAATTATCTTGTAATCTACAACGATATTACACGTTTCTATCGTTTCGTTCTCCAGTAATCAACCTTAGTTCTTCCATGCTCCGTGAATGGGGCAGGAGGAACTGAAATTCCCAAAAAGCAATGAAAAAGAAAATTTTATATGCCATGGTGCTTGGTGCAGCAGCTTTTGCAGCCTGTACCGATGACTACAAGGACTGGAGTGAACCCAAGAGCGTGGCACAAGAGTCCCCCGTAACCTTTGGCGATGGCAGTGTGTCGAGTGTCGGCACTATTGATTTCCGCACACTTGAGGCTGATATGGTTCAGGTCTGCAGCATCAATGCCCCCACCGCTTCGTCTGAAGACTATTCGCCCGATTATATGATTACCCTTTCTACGGAAGGTGATATCATCGCCCCCGAAACCTTCTATCTTACCTCCGAAGGATTCATGAATGCGGATGACCTGCAGCGCTATCTGGAAGATTCCTATGGCAAGCGTCCCGAGGAGCGCGAGCTGTTGGGCGTAATTTCGGTTTGGGAGGCGAGTGTGGCGACCAGTGTTCGCTTGAGTTCCCAGTCGTTTGCCATCAAGGCCATTCCCGAGGCTCCCGAAATCGAAGAGACCTATTATCTTACCGGAAATTTCAACGGATGGAACAATTCGAACAAGGATTATCCGTTGACCAATGGTGGTGGCGATGTCTATGAGAACCCTGTCTTCACCTGCACCTTTGCAGCCCCCACTGATCTTACTGAGAACCTTGAGTTCAAGGTAACCCCTGAATCGGGCATTGGTGGAGACTGGAGCAAGTGCCTGGGCTGCGATGCCGAGAATGAAGGCAAGTTCAAGTACAACAACGAAGGTGGCAACTTCGTGATTACTTACGATCCAGATGCTCTCTACTATCGTGTCACCTTCGACATGATGAACATGACTTGGGAGGCCACTGCCTTGTCGTTCAGCGAGTACATCTACGAGATCGGCAACGAGTCGGGCTGGAGCACGCCACACGCTCTCCGCAGCCCTGCTTCGGACGGCGCTTACAAGGGCTACTATTATCTCAATGGCGAATTTAAGTTCAAGCCCAACGAGAACGATTGGGATGGCGACTGGGAATGGCTCGGCGACAACCGCATCGGCCAGGGTAGTGACAACTGCCCTGATCCAGGTGCAGGATTCTATGAGATCAACGTTGACCTTTCATCGATGACCTACGAACTCGTAGCCATCAACCAGATTGGTCTTATCGGAGACTTTAACTCTTGGGGCGGCGATGTCGATCTTACCTACAATACCGTATCCGGCTCTTGGGAGGTCAAGGGTGTTGAGCTAACCAAGGGTGGCGTCAAATTCCGTGCGAATGCCGATTGGGCGATCAACTGGGGCGGCGACCTGAATGGTCTGACCCAGGATGGCGCCAACATCAGTCTCAATGCAGGCACCTACGACATCACACTGACGCTCTCCACCGAGGGCAACCACACAGCTGTCTTTACCGAGACTTCCGGCGCTGGTGCACAGTATAGCGACTTTATCTACTATGCCGGCAGTGCCAATGGTTGGAGCACTGAAGCAAGCCCGATGGCACACGAAGGCGCTGGTGTCTATCGCGGATGGTACTATGTACTCCCCGTCAATGAGGCGGCAGAGACCTGGGGCTTCAAGTTTGTTGATGGTGCTTGGTATGGCGACGGCGGTGAGGGCAAGCTCTCGACTGAAGGTGGCAACATCAACATCGAGGAGGGCTTCTATATGCTTGTGGCTGATATGGCCAATCTCACGTACTCGGCTTCGCCTGCTACTATCGGCCTGATCGGTGATGCTACGGCTGGCGGCTGGGATGCCGACACAGAGATGACGTTCGACACCGAACTGGGTTGCTGGACCTACACCGGCGACTTCGGCGAAGGAAACTTCAAGTTCCGTGCCAACCATGACTGGGCGTTCAACTGGGGCGGTGATCTCGCCAACCTGATTAATAATGGCGCCGACATTGCCATCGAGCCAGGCACTCATACCGTCAAGTTCTGGCCCAACTGCGAAGGCAAGGCTTACGCTATTGTTGAGTAATAATTCATGAATTATAGAGGAGCAAGTTGCAAGCGAACTACACTTGCCTTGCTCCTCTTTTTACCTTAATCGAATCGACAATGAAAAAAATCTTTACTTCTCTGCTCCTTGCAGTTACGGCTGTAACTGCTGTCGATGCCCAGGGTTGGCCCGCCAACTATGAGGGCGTGATGCTGCAAGGGTTCTATTGGGATTCCTTTTCGGCTACCAAATGGAGCAACCTCGAATCGCAGGCTGAAGAAATCTCCAGCTATTTTTCACTCCTTTGGATACCGCAGTCGGCTTACACCGGAAGCAGTACCTCGATGGGATATGATCCATTGTATTATTTCGACCAGCACTCTTCGTTCGGCACCGAGGAACAACTGCGCTCCATGATCAAGGCGTACAAGGAGAAGGGTACAGGCGTCATTGCTGATGTGGTGGTCAATCACCGCAAGAATCTCACCAATTGGGTGGATTTCCCGGCAGAGACCTACAATGGTGTGACCTATCAGATGCAGAGCACCGACATTGTCCGAAATGATGATGGCGGAAAGACTTTGAACTGGGCCACCAGCAACGGCTATAGCCTATCATCCAACAATGATGAGGGCGAAGGTTGGGACGGTATGCGTGACCTCGACCACAAGTCGGAGAATGTGCAGACCAGCGTCAAGGCTTATACCAAGTATCTGATTGAGGATCTCGGTTACACCGGATTCCGTTACGATATGGTGAAGGGCTTCAATGCCTCGCACGTGGGAGATTATAATGTCTATTCGGGCACCAAGTTCTCGGTAGGCGAGTACTGGGATGGCAATTCGACGAATGTCAAGAGATGGATTGACGGAACCAAGGTCGATGGCGTGACGCAGTCGGCAGCTTTCGACTTCGCTTTCCGCTACACTTGCCGCGATGCTGTGAACAATAACAACTGGTCAAACCTGAAAAACAGTTCCGGCATCAGCGACGAGGCTTATCGCCAGTATTCGGTCACCTTCGTGGAGAATCACGACACCGAATATCGTTCGGCTACGGCTTCGCAGGATCCTATCCGTAAGGATACTGTTGCACTCAATGCGTGGATGCTGGCTATGCCGGGCACACCCTGTGTGTTCCTGAAGCATTGGACTGACTGCAAGGAGGAGATCAAGAACATGATTGAGGTGCGTCGCCTTGTTGGCATCAACAACCAGAGCACTTACGCCGAGTGGATGTCTGGAACGGCCTACGTGGGACGCACGGTGACGGGTACCAAGGGCAGCTTGCGTGTGATGTGCGGTAACTTCACTTACGATGTTGCGAATACATATCAGCAAGTTCTTGCTGGCAAGAACTACAAGTATTATGTGTCGAAGTCCATTGAGGCTCCATGGATTGGCAAGGGTTCGGGCGTTTATTCGGTAGGTGAGTCCGTCACGGTGCCGCTGCTTGCCATTTCTCAGGATGCGAATGCTAAGCTGGTATATACTACCGACGGCTCAGAGCCGACAGCCACTTCTCCGGCTTTGGAGAGTGGCTCGGAACTTATGTTTGCCGTGACTACTACGTTGAAGGTGGGCCTTTTGAGTAATGGCGCAGTCAGCAATGTTCAGAGTCGTACATACACGTTCAAGGAAGAGGGAGCGATTGATTCCCATAAGGCTACGATGCACGTCTGCAACCAATCAGGTTCGCTCAATCCACTCTATATCTATATTTGGGCGGGTCCCGACAACGAGCAGCTCAATGGCGGTTGGCCAGGCGCTCAGGCAACGGAGACGGTCGAAGAGGGTGGCTTGACGTGGTATGTCCAGACCTTTGCCATCCCCAACACGGGTGATTATGAGGTCAACTTTGTATTCACTAATGCAGCTGGTAATCAGCAGTCGGTGGATGTCACGGGTATGACGCAGGATGCCTACTACATCATCAACAGCACAAAGATTGGCAATAAGTTCACAGTGAGCGATGTCACCTCCCAATATGCCGGACTTCGAGGAATCACTGATGACGATGCTGCTGACACCGATGCCATCTACGACCTGCAGGGCCGTCGTGTCAACGAGATGAAGGCTGGACAGCTTTATATCTGTGGAGGTAAGAAGATTATGATTCGATAATGGTCAGAGGGACTATAGGTATATAGTTATTATAGTCACAATAGTTACTATAGCCACTATAGCCCTTCATAATAATTTATAAATATGAAGAAAACATATTTTCTGCCCATCGCTGTGTTGCTGATGGGAATGTGGCTTCAATTGTCAGCTAAGCCAAAGGTTGCGCCTGTTGAGACGAATAACGACGTGATTCTGCATGCCTGGTGCTGGTCGTTCAACACTATTCGCGAGAATCTTGCCGACATCGCTGAGGCAGGCTATACGGTCGTACAGACTTCGCCTGCCGAAAACTGTGTCATTGAGGCTAAGGGCGACAAGGGCGGTGGCCCGCAGCTCTACGGACATGGCCGTTGGTATTACTATTACCAGCCCATCGATTGGAAGATTGGCAACTACGTGGTCGGAACTCGTGAGGACCTCAAGCAGCTCTGCGACGAGGCGGGCAAGTATGGCATTCGTATCATTGTCGATGTTCTGCCCAATCACACTGCCATCGATGACACTCGCGTGAGTGACGAACTCGATGCTGCCGTTGGTGGACACGAGAACCTCTATCATGCCACGGGCTTCGATGAGATTCGCGACTACAACGACCGTCTGCAATGTACTACTGGTCAGATGGGCGGTCTGCCCGACGTCAATACCGAGAACCCCGACTTCCAGGCCTATTACCTGCAGTATTGCAACGACCTGATCAAGTGTGGTGTGCGCGGTTTCCGTTACGACACAGCCAAGCACATCGGTTTGCCCAGCGACCCGAAGGATGAGAAGTCGCCAAGAAACAACTTCTGGGCAGTGGCTACCGGTCGTGAGGAAGCTAATGGCGTGCGTCTCTGTTTGCCCGAGGATAGTCTCTTCATCTATGGCGAGGTGCTTCAGGACAGGAACGTCAAGGAAGAGGAGTATGCCGAATTTATAGGGATGACTGCCTCTGGACTTGGTTGGGACTTGCGCTACGACCTTGAGAAAGCCAATTGGATGGACAAGGACGTGAAGGGCTACTGCCATCCCGTCGATCCCAAGAAGCTGGTTACCTGGGTCGAAAGTCACGACACCTATTGCAACGACCACGAATCGGCTGCACTCTCCGACCTGCAGATTCGTTTGGGATGGGTGTTCCTCGCAGCTCGTGCCAATGGTATGCCGTTGTTCTACAGTCGTCCTGATGGCAGCGATGGCCCTGCTGGAAACTTTTGGGGCAAGAATCTGGTAGGCATCAAGGGGAATGATAACTTCAAGCATCCACTCGTTGTGGCTGCCAACCGTTTCCGTCATCAGATGCAGGGTCAACCTGAGAGCATCACCTTCTCAGCTGATGGCGCAGTCACACAGGTCTGTCGTGGCACCAAGGGCGCTGCACTGATTAATATCACCAACGAATCCAAGCAGGTTTCCTTGGCGACAACGCTCCCCAATGGCCAATACAAGGATGCCCTGACTGGCAAGATTTTCAGTGTCAAGAAGGGTGTTTTGCACGGTGGACTCGATGCTCAGTCGGCTTATCTGCTCATCAAGAAGTAACCAAAGTGATTAGCAAACTATCTTCAAGTTGCTTCGTTGCAGCGCTGGTAATCTTCTCGGCCTGCAACAAGCCCTTTGTGCTTGAGCAGATTCCTGGCAACGAGCATCGTTCGAGTGTCGTCTTTGTGACAGCTCCCAATCAAGAGAACTATTTCAGCGATTACTTCCCCTCGATCGATAAGTTCGACTCCGTGGTTGCAGGGTCCGGTGTGACAATCAATAGCTACACCGACAGCACCTTCTTTGTCACAACCGAGGTTCCGCTCAGCACCATTGACCTTTTGTCCGAAGGCAAGAAACTGACACTCGTGGTCGAGGATGGCAGTCATTTCAATTCGGGCTATGCTCGCCTTTACACCACGTGGACACGCGACGGCAAGGTAGGCATCGGCTTCACCCAGAAACCTGAAAAGGTTGTTGCCCTTTGGCAGAACACTTTGCTTCCAGAGAAGTGCATTACTGTCGGCGATAACGAAATCGTGGTCACTCTTCCCAAGGTGCCAGAAGGGAGTCGTAAGCGCACTTATCTGCGTGTCTATGGCGCTATTGCCGACACGCCGATGAGCGATATCCTCGTTCCTCTTCAGAATGGCAAGGTCATCACTTCGGCCGACCAGCTCAATCGCCACGACCCCGAGACGCAGATACTCTATTCGCTGATGATCGACCGTTTCAACAATGGCAAGACCGAGAACGATTGGAAGTTCAACAATCCGAAAATTGTGCTCCCACAAGCAGATTATCAGGGTGGCGATATTGTAGGCATCACGCAGAAGATCCAGGAAGGATTCTTTGACAATCTGGGTGTCAACACCATTTGGGTGAGTCCCATCACGCAGAATCCTTACACTGTCTGGGGATTCTATCCGAAGCCACGCACTCGATTCACGGGTTATCATGGCTACTGGCCCATCTACATCACTAAGGTCGATGAACGTTTCGGCAATGCCGACGAACTGCACGAGATGCTTCGTACGGCGCACGAACATAACATCAACGTGGTGCTCGACTATGTGGCCAACCACCTGCACATCGAGTCGCCGCTCTTCCAGGCACATCCCGATTGGGCTACCGATTCGCTTACAGCCGATGGCAAGCCGAATCTCGAGTTGTGGGATGGCGAATATCGTCTGACCACCTGGTTCGACAAGCACATCCCGAGTCTTGACCTGACGCGTCGCAACGTAGCCGACCAGCTCACCGATTCTGCCCTCTATTGGGTACGCAACTTCGAGTTCGATGGCTTCCGTCACGATGCGTGCAAGCATATCCCGTTGAACTACTGGCGCACGTTCGGCAAGAAACTTGCCAACGATCCGCAGCTCAAGGATCGCGACATCTGGATGATTGGCGAGACCTACGGATCGCCCGAGCTCATTGGTTCGTACATCAAGGCAGGTATGCTCAATGCCCAGTTCGACTTCAACATCTATCACACCGCCATCGATGTGCTTGGCGAACGTGAGGGACGCACGATGCGCGATTTGGCTCGCACTATCGAAGAGAGCGGAGCCGCTTATGGTGCTCACCATACGATGGGCAACATTTCAGGAAACCACGACAAGACGCGTTTCATCAGTCTTGTAGGCGGAGCCGTCAGTTGGGACGAAGATGGCAAGGCTGCTGGTTGGACGCGTCATGTAGGCATCGGTGATTCCGTACGAGCCTATTCCAAGGCATTGTTGCTCGAGAAACTGAACCTCACTCTGCCGGGCGTTCCCTGTATCTATCAGGGTGACGAATACGGACAGGAGGGAGGCAACGACCCCGATAACCGTCGCTTCATGCGTTTCAGCGGCTACAATCACTTCGAGCAGCACAACCTCGACGAGGTTCGTCGTTTCGCTCAGCAACGTCGTGAAAACATTGCCCTCCAGTTTGGCGACTATCTGCCGCTCTATGTTGATGACAACACACTCGTCTATCTGCGTATCTATATGGGCGAAGGCGTGCTCGTGGCCATCAACAATGCTGGTCAAGCCGTCGATGTCACCATCCCCGCTGGCATAAAGAGTGCAGGCGGCAGGAAACTGCATATTGAGGCAAATGATGTCGTTTGCAAGTTGCTGTAAAAATCCTGATTTATAATTATTTTATCCATATCTTCAGTTTTTTCGCCCGAAAATTTGGAGATATGGTTTTTTCATTGTATCTTTGCCACGAAAAACAACATCAAAACCTTTTTATTATGGCAAAACGAAATACCAAAGGCACAGACAAATTAGTCGCAAGAATTATTGAATGGTTCAATGCACATCCGAAGGACTCCTATAATTATCTTCAGATTTCACAGGAATTGGGCATCTTTGGGCGTAATAACCGCACGGATGTCTATGATCTGCTCGTTTCATTGCAGCAGCAAGGTTTGCTCAAGGAGGTGAGTCCTGGTCGCTATTGCTTGGCGGATCGTCAGACGCAAGCAGAACTGATAGGCGTATTCGAGCGACGTCACAATGGATTGCACACAGTACGTATAGAAGGCAATGACGAGCCCTTCGTGGTATATGATGGCGACGATATGCAGGCACTCACAGGCGATAAGGTTCGCATACAGAAGATTCTGGGTCATCGTACACGAATAGGTGGCCCCCAGGCACGTGTCGTGGAGGTCATCGAGCGCGTCAAGCATCGCTATGTGGGTGTGCTGCAGAAGACGTCGAAATATGCTTTCGTCACCCCTGACAACCGTTCGCTCGACAAGGATATCTATATCCCCAATGAGTTGTTGGGCAAGGCAAAGAACGGTGATAAGGTGGTGGTCGATTTCGAGCGTTGGCCTGCTTTCTCGAAGAACCCCGTCGGCCGTATAGCTGACGTCCTTGGCAAGGAAGGCGAGAACAACACCGAGATGCACGCCATCCTTGCCGAGTATGGCCTGCCCTATAAGTATCCTGAAAATGTGGTTAAGGCTGCCGAGCGCATTCAAGATGGCTGTACCCCCGAAGAGATTGCCAAACGCCTGGACTATCGCAAGGTCACAACCTTCACCATCGACCCCGCTGATGCAAAGGATTTCGACGATGCCCTCTCGATTAAAAAACTGAAGGATGGGATTTGGGAAGTCGGCGTTCACATTGCTGATGTCACCTACTACGTGCATCCCGACTCCATCATCAACAAGGAGGCCTATAATCGCGCCACGTCCATCTATCTGGTCGATCGCACCATCCCCATGCTGCCCGAGAAGCTTTGTAACAACCTCTGTTCGTTGCGTCCTGGTGAGGACAAACTATGCTTCAGTGTCATCTTCGAGATGGATGACGATGCCAATGTGCTGCGTCATGAGATTGTCCGCACGGTGATCTGCTCCGACCGTCGCTTCAACTACGAAGAGGCACAGGAAATCATCGAGACGGGGAAGGGAGATTTTGCTCCCGAGATGCTCCAGCTCGACCGTTTGGCCAAACAGTTGCGAGCACGTCGCTTTGCAGAGGGCGCCATCGGCTTCGAGCGTGAAGAGGTGAAGTTTGTCCTCGACGAGAAGGGCAAGCCCGTTGATGTCTATTTCAAAGTGTCGAAAGATGCCAATAAGCTTATCGAGGAGTTTATGCTCCTTGCCAATCGTACCGTAGCGGAGGCTATAGGCAAAGACGTGCGTCCACAGCGCATCAATGGCAAGATGCAGAAGAAGGCCAAATCGTTCGTCTATCGTATTCATGACCAGCCCTCACAAGAGAAGCTCGAAAGTTTGGCAAACGTAGCTGCACGTTTCGGACACAATGTGAAAAATATCTTTAGTGGCAAAAAGTCGGATGTCGTCGATTATTCGAAGAACAAGCAGATCAGCCAAGGTATCAACCAGCTGATGAAGGACATTCACGACCGTCCGGAAGAGAACATGCTCTCTACGCTTGCTATTCGTACGCAGGCCAAGGCCGTCTATTCCACCGAGAACATCGGTCACTACGGACTCGCCTTCCAGTATTACACGCATTTCACTTCGCCCATTCGTCGTTATCCCGACTGCATGGTGCATCGACTTCTCGACCGTTATCTCTTCCAAAAGGGGCGTTCGATGGTGCGCGAGCAGCTTGAAGAGGAGTGTAAGCATTGCAGTGAGATGGAGCAGTTGTCTGTTCAGGCTGAACGTTCTTCCATCAAGTACAAGCAGGCCGAGTTCCTCAAGGATCGCATGGGGCAGGTTTTCGAAGGTGTCATCAGCGGAGTGTCAGAATGGGGAATCTATGTCGAGCTTAAGGAGAATCTTTGCGAGGGCTTGATTTCGTTGCGTGATCTTCGTGATGACCATTACGTTTTTGACGAGCGTAACTTCTGCCTTATTGGTCGGCGCACTCACCGTCGCTTCACCTTGGGCGATGCGCTCAAAGTCACGGTTGCCAATGTCAACCTCGACCGAAAGACCATCGATTTTGCATTGGTCGAATAAAAGAACGCCACGATAATGGCGTATTTTACATGTTTGGCAGGATTTAGCACACGAATATGATGGATTTCATATATATTTGCGCCCGAATTCCTTGGCATCGGGGCTTTGTGCATTCGTTCGTGGTTAACATGAGATTAACTTTGACGTATTGATTATTTCCTTCCTGTCAAGGGTCTTGAGGCTTGTAGGCAACACCATTTGGAAGAATTGAAAGGATTTAGATTTTACCATTGATGTGATAGTGTAATTCTGCTGATAGTCAATAGTCTGTCTGAAAATCCTTTTTGATTCTACTTTGGCACGCTTGGGGGAAAAATAAAAAGTTTGTAACTTTGCGAGCGAAAACATTACTATTGACACATTGTATCCGTTGGAATTATACTGCAAGAACTAACATTGGGTAAGTTCTTTGTGTTTATTTTTGACTGGTGCATAATTTATTCTGGATTAATGAGCATAAAAAAAACATTACTGGTTATTGTCTCTTTATTAAGTTTGCATGCTTACGGACAAACTGTCGTGCAGTTGCTTTCGACTAAAGACGATGGATCATGGCCTTGCGTTTACTATCTGCTAAACAGTAATGATGAGCTGCAACAAATTGATCAGAAGGACTGGACAGGTCGCTGTACTAACGAGAGCGATTGGGCGTTTGGCTATGGCCCGTTCAGTAATTCTCTTGATGCTTTCCTTACAACTCCATGGGGTAGCCAGGTGCAGCCTATCCTTATCAGACGTCATTTCACATTGACGTCGGAAGATATGGCTGTGCTTAGCCAAAGTACGCTGACTCTTTCATGCAGTTATGATGAGAATCCCCATTTCTATTTGAACGGTGCCTCATTGTGGAGCTATACGGGGTGGAACGACAATGATTATGTGTCGCGCAGCTTTACCTCTCGCAATAAGCTCTTACTTCGTGAGGGAGACAACGTGTTGTCGGTCTCGTTGATGCAGGGACAAGGTGGCGGCCATATCGACTTTGGTCTTGTCATGGTTCGTCCAGAAGACCCCGGTGACATCAGCACCATCACGGCGGATGAGCCTGAAGAAGAGCCTATTTATAATATAGGTGGAATTCCTGAGACTCCCACAAATGGAATATATGTTTCGAAAAACAAAAAATTCACAAAAACGAAATGATGAAGCAAGTTACCATACTTTTCGGATTTCTGGCTCTCTGCGTAGCCTCAATGACTGTGCAAGCCCAAAATCAAGATGCTGAGGTGAGCGTAGTGGATAGGCCTGCCTTCTCTGAAAACGGATACCGCGCTCCCCTATATGGAGGATACTTGAGGAAATTGCCAGTGGGTCAGGTGCAGCCTCGCGGATGGCTGCTTGAGGTGCTCCATCGTCAGCGCGATGGTTTGAACGGCCAGCTTGGTAGTGTAAGTGCGTGGCTTGACAAGAACAACAATCAGTGGCTAAGCGATAGGGGCGACCACGGCTGGGAGGAGGTTCCCTATTGGCTTCGCGGCTATTCGTCGCTGGCTTATATCCTTAACGATGAGTCGATGAAAGCAGAGGCTCAGGTGTGGTTTGATGCCGTTCTGAACAATGTGAAGCCTAATGGACTTCTGGGACCTGATGCGATGGACGGAAATACTGACAATCCTGAACTTTGGGCCAAGATGCCCATGCTGTGGGCTCTTCAGACCTATTATGAACATAGTGGTGACGAGCGTGTTCTTACCGCTATGACCAATTACTTCAAATGGGAGCTCAACCATCCCCGATGATCACTTCCTGAAGGGATTGTGGCAAGAGAAGCGCGGTGGCGACAATGAGTGGAGCGTTGTGTGGCTTTACAATCATACAGGTGATGAGTCAATCCTGCCTTTGATTGAAAAATTGCACCGTTGTGGTGTGAATTGGGCCATGCAGGACGATCTCCCCAACTGGCATGGTGTAAACGTGGCTCAGGGTTTCCGCGAGCCCGCTACCTATTATGTGCTGCAAGGAGACGAGCGGATGCTTCAGGCCGCCTATGCCAATCACCGCACGATGCGCATTCGCTATGGACAGGTCCCTGGCGGCATGTATGGCGCTGACGAGAATGCTCGTATGGGCTACATCGACCCTCGTCAGGGAGCCGAGACATGTGCCGTTGTAGAACAGATGGCCAGTGATGAAATTATGATGGGTATCACAGGCGATCCCTTCTGGGCTGACCACTGCGAGCTCGTTGCCTTTAATACCCTGCCTGCAGCCCTCACCCCCGATATGCGCGCCCTTCGCTACATCACTTCGCCTAATATGGCGATAAGCGACGGTAAGAACCATGCACCCAGCATCGACAATAGTCTGCGTGGTATGCTCTCCATGAGCCCGTTCAGCAGTCGCTGTTGTCAGCACAACCATGGCATGGGGTGGCCTTACTTCACCGAACATCTTGTGATGGCTACCAACGACGGAGGACTCTGCGCCATGCTCTACAGTGCAAGTGAGACCACCGCTCAGGTCGCAGACGGACAGACCGTTACATTGACCGAAGAAACCCTTTATCCTTTCGAGGAACAAGTTAAGTTTATCATCCATACAGGCGAGAATGTGCATTTCCCGCTCTACTTGCGTATCCCAGCATGGGCAGAGGGAGGCAGCGTAACAGTTGACGGCAGTACCATTGCTGCTGATGGCAAATTTGTCAAAATCGAGAAGACGTGGAAAGAGGGTGATGAGGTGGTGCTCACACTGCCCATGACCATTACTACGAACGTTTGGCCTGTGAACAAGTCGAGTGTCAGCGTAAATTATGGGCCGTTGACCCTTTCTCTTCGTATTGATGAGCGAATGAATAAGCGAGACAGCAGTGACCCTGAGATTGTGCAGGATGATTCTCATTGGCAGGAGAGTGTTGACAAGTCGCTTTGGCCTGCCTATGAGTATTTCGCTGAGTCGCCATGGAACTATGCCCTCAAGGTGGACGAGCTTCAAATTCCGCTCAATATCTCGATGGAGCGCAAGGTATGGCCAGCTGATAACTATCCTTTCACGTTGGAGTCGGTTCCGCTTGAATTTACCGCTACGGCCCGTCGTGTGCCCAGTTGGGGTTTTGACCAAACCGGCATGACCGATATGCTTCCAAGCCGTTTCGCTTCTCGTGCAGAGGAAGAAGAAACGATTCATCTGGTGCCTATGGGTGCTGCACGTCTGCGAATTTCAGCCTTCCCGCAGGCCGATGTGCCGCAACCCGATCCCGATTGCGAGGAATGATACATCTTTCCCTTGCATGTCAGCATCTCCCAATGGGGAAGTTAATTTACCTAAAGTAAAACCAGTTTTAACAATCCTAACCATATTAAATTATTAAGTGCTTATGAAAAGAATCTTTACGACAATCTGTGGAGCACTGATGGCTGTTGCCATGATGGCCCAGTCTCCCGAAGTCACAGTGGTTCCTAATCTGAACAACTATGACGGAAATGCACCTTTCGTTTACAATCAGGCAGACGGAATTGTGTATGCTTACAACAATCTCGGAGTTTACGAGCAGTATGGTTTGTATGCTGTTGTATCGAATCTGAAGATTGCAGGTGGCGGTGACACTGACATCCAGTACATCGAGACCACTACCGACATGGATCCTGTTCCATACATCAACACAGGTTATGTTCACAAGAGCAACACCCGTATCGTTGCCGACCTGAGCATCACACAGAACGAGAAACGCAATTGGGAAGCCTTGTTTGGTGCCCGCGAAAACAACTGGGAGCATCATGCTTTTGTGGTATTCTGCCGTTCGGATAAAGAAGGAGCTTGGAATAAAGGCTGCTATAGCCGTACTTTCGTTGAAGATGGTCGTTGGGAACAGCCCGGCACTGAGGAGATTCCTCAGAACGAGCGCATCACTGTCGATGCATTGGGCAATAAGGTTACCTTCACCCGTCAGGGAGAATCGGTACCTGCTGCTACAATTATTTGCGATACGGACAAGGATGCCGACGAAGGTGTGAACAGCCTTTACATTTTTGATCTGAATACAGCTGGTGCAAACGACAACAGGCGTGACAACTCGACCAGTTTTATCAAACTGTACGGTTTCAAGATTTACGAGGGCAGCGAACTTGTGATGGATCTTCATCCTATCGTCGATGGTTCCGGCCAGGGTGGACTGCGCGACGCTGTGAGCGGTCAGAAGTTCTTCTCGGCTATTGACAATACAAAGTTCGCCCTTAGTCCTGATGGTGAGGAAATTGCCAAGGATGCCGGTGTTACCGTATATGAAGGCAAACTCGTTTTGAATAGCACTGACAACAAGATCTACAAATATACCAATGGCACGTTTGAGGCTGTTGGCACCTGCACCACCGATCCTATTGAGATAGCTGATGGCTATGCAGACTACCGCAACCTGAACAACTGGCGTACCACTGAGGATCATGTTGATGTATTTGCTGACAAGATTGCATACGACGAGGCTGCCGGCACCAACTACATCGAGCACTATTCTGGCACGGGCGGCTACGAGCCTTTGTGGGTTACCGTTCCAACAATCGCAGGCCAGAAGTATATCTTCTCGTTCCAGTTCAGCTGCAGTGAGTGGAATTCGTGGAATGCCAACGAGCGCATGAAGGCAATCGTCTTCAGCACCAGTGACTTTGGCGTGACCAATAATGGTTACGGTGACCAAGTGCTGGGTCAGTACCAGTTGCCGACAGCCGAGACGAATAACTTGCCAGTCAGCATCGAGTTTGAGGCTACTACCGATGAGAGTACGCTGGTTTATCAGTTTGGCTACGTTGATGACGGTCGCGATTTCCAGTTCGGATTCGACAATGTATTGGTTCAGCACGTTGACTACTCTGCAACCTATCCTGAGCTGAATCATTATAAGCCACGTCTTGCTCTGTTGATCAGCCAGATTGAGGCCGATGAATTTACACCTGCCACTGCTGCTCTGAAGAGTCAGCTTGACGAAGCCATCGCTGCCGCCAAGGCTGTGGTTGATGGTGACGACATGGAAGCTCAGAAGGCAGCTCTTGAGCAGCTTCAGGCCGCTTATGACAAGGCCAAGGCTATTGACCAGAATGTAGTTGATATCCTGAATAAGACTATTGCTGTTGCTAAGGCAGAAGGTGTGAACACCGCTGTTGCTGAGGAGTTCCTTGTAAGCGGTCTTACTCCCGATGAACTTAACAATGCACTGAGAGATCTCCGCAATCTGCGCAAGAATTTCCACGCTGAGCGTCAGGAGAATGTATTCCCCGGTCATGACGTACAGGCTGGTCAGTTCTATCTCTACAATGTAGGCCAGAAGCGCTTCTTCACTGGCGGTTCCGATTGGGGTACTCATGCAGCCCTTGGTATGCCTGGTACGCTGATCACATTGGAGGAAAGCGAGGTTGAGACTGACTTCCACATCAACACCGGTCTCCGCAATGGCGGACCAGACGATAATCCAAGCCAGTATCTATCTTATCGTGGCTACTGCGACCAGTATAAGGCTGGTGCATGGCGTTTCGTCAAGCTTAGCAATGGCAATTACAACATTCTTCAGGCCGATTATCCTGACGTTTATGTGAAGTATGATCCGTTTGCCAGCACTGATGGCCCCAATGGTGACTGGACGACAGTCAGCACTGAGGCACGCAACCTCCAGGAGGATGACCTCGATGCACAGTGGGTTCTCGTGTCTGTAGCCGATCGTGATGCTCTTCTTGAGAGCGCTTCCAACAATAACCCTGTGGATGCATCTTATTATATTGTGAACCCTGGCTTCTGCCAGCGTGCCGAGGTAGATCCAGCTTGGCAGATCTTCAATGGCAGCGTATGGGGTCGTAACGACAACCACAGCGACTTTGCCCTTGAATCGTATGATTCCAACGATTGCTCGTTCTCTACTTCGATTGAAGGCCTGAAGCCTGGTTATTATGTTCTTTCTTGTCAGGGCTTCTATCGTGATGGCAATCATGGAGAGCAGGCTCGCCTCATCACCGAGGAAGGTCTGGAGCCCGCACAGAACGCTTATCTCTTCAGCGGTATGCTCGATGTGCTGCTTCCCAACATCACCAGCGAAGTAGGAAAGGCTCCTGGCATGGGTAATATGACCAGCGTAGGTGAGTATCCTGACGGAATTGATCAGGCTTGCAATTACTTCCAGAACGGACTCTACATTGTAAGACTGATAGTTGAGGTAGATGCCAGCGGTGTCCTCGACATTGGTGTTGCCAAGGACATGAAGGGCCATGATGGTGACTGGGTAGTTGTTGACAACTTCCGCCTGACCTACTATGGCGCTGAATATCCTGACCTCAGCGGCATTGAGGAGATTGAGGACAACACCGTGAAGAATACCGGCAAGATTTACAACCTGCAGGGTGTTGAGGTGAAGTCTATGAACAAGGGTGTTATCTACATCGTGAATGGAAAGAAGGAAATGGTCAAGTAAAGGCCGTCTCCATACACTAATTGAATCGGCCTGCAACTTCGGATTGCAGGCTGATTCCTATTGTTATTATTTTCCATGGAATGACGGATGAAGACATCCGCTTTATCCACGGACAACGATTTGAGGAATACTCTTCTCGGTCATTCGCAATTACCATTGTGGCAAGTTCGATTCAGAAGTTCTTCAACTTGCCATGCAGTGTAGATTTGAGTGAGTTTTTTCATGTTTTGAGATGTATTCCTTCTTATCTTTTTTATAATTCAAACAGAGTTATAGCATTAAGCCCAAATTAAATTTATCTTGTCTCGACTGAAATGACGTTGCTGGTATAAATCATTTGGAGGCATTGTCAGAAACCGCTACATGAATGGTTGAAGGACAGTCATTGACATTCAAAGAGCATTATTTACAAGGTAACTCAAAATACAAAACTTATGAAACTAAAAGCTTTTTTATTCTCCATCCCGCTGATGAGCATTATGGTGTCATGTACGTCAGATAAATTACAGACGTCAGATGTATTCAAACCTTATCAACCCACAGACCTGCGTGTGCCGTCGGTTCCGCTGATAGTGAACGACCCATATTTTTCCATTTGGTCTCCCTATGACAAGTTGAACGAGGGCACCACCCGCCACTGGACAAATGACGAGAAGCCCCTTCAGGGATGGCTCCGTGTGGATGGTGTTACCTATTGCTTTATGGGAATTGATCGTGATGTCTTCGATGCCATTGCGCCGATGGCCGATGAAGTTGCTTGGCAGGGACGCTATACACGTAATGTGCAGCGTGACGGCTGGCAGAAGCCCGATTTTGATGATAGTTCCTGGCGTGTGGGCAATGCCGCTTTCGGTACGCCTGATCTCAGCTTTGTACGCACGGAATGGCGTGATGAGCATAGTGACTTCTACGTGCGTCGAGAGGTCGAGGTTTCGGCTGCCGACCTTGAAGAGGATCTCTTGCTTATTTATTCGCATGACGACGTCTTCGAGCTTTATGTCAATGGCACACAGGTCGCCAATACTGGAGAGATATGGCGTGAGGGTATCCGCCTGCCTCTTGACGAGAACCTGAAGAAGCTTTTGAAACCTGGCAAGAACATCATTGCCGCACATTGTCACAACACCACTGGCGGTGCCTATACTGACTATGGTCTCTATAAGGTTTTGAAACCCAAGGCTGGCAACGTCCTTCAAGCCGAGCAGAAGTCGGTGTCGGTGCTTGCCACCAATACCTACTACACCTTCGCCTGCGGACCTGTGGAGCTTGACCTTGTCTTTACCGCCCCGATGGTAATTGACGACTACGACCTGCTGTCGGCTCCCATCAACTATATTTCATATCAGGTGCGCAGCACCGATGGCGCCGCCCACGAAGCCCAGTTGTTGCTTACTGCATCTCCACTTCTGTCGGTGAACAAGGCCGGCCAGCCGACAATCAGCACTGTGGAGCAGCAGGGTGGCATCACCTATTTGAAGACAGGAACCATCGAACAGCCTATCCTCGCCAAGACTGGTGATGGTATCTGCATCGACTGGGGTTACCTTTATCTGCCATCTATCAATGGCGAAGTTTCACTCTGCAACGTAAACGACGTGAAAGAGTCTTTCACCTCGACAGGCAGTCTCCCTCAAGGTGAGCAGCGCGTAGTTGCTCAGAAGCCCAGCGAGACTCCCGTGCTTGCCTACAGCCACGATTTCGGCACTGTAGAGCAGGCTGCAAGCTATGCCCTCATCGGTTATGACGAGATAGAGGACATTGAATATTTCTACAAGCGCTACAAGGCTTACTGGGCTCATGATGGCAAAGTGAGCATCTTCGATATGTTCAGCCGCATGAACCGTGAGTACGGCAGCATCATGGATCGTTGCCGCAACTTCGATAAGATGATTTATGACGATGCCGTGCAGACAGGCGATAAGCAGTATGCCGAGATTCTGTCAGCATGCTACCGTCATTGCATTGCAGCACACAAGCTGTTCCTCGATGATGAGGGCAATCTACTCTTCTTCTCTAAGGAGAATAACTCCAACGGCTGTGTAAATACCGTTGACCTTACTTACCCCGAGGCTCCTCTCTTCCTTTGCTACAATCCTGAACTGCAGAAGGCTATGATAACTTCTATCTTCGAATACAGCTACACAGGCCGTTGGACCAAGCCTTTTGCTGCCCACGACATTGGCCAGTATCCGAAGGCAAACTATCAGGTATATGGTGGAGACATGCCTCTTGAGGAAGCTGGTAACATGATTACTCTTGCTGCCATTCTCTGCCAGTTGGATGGCAATACTTCGTATGTTGACAAGTATTGGGACATCATTTCCACTTGGGCTGATTATCTTGCTGAGAATGGTCAGGATCCCACCAACCAGTTGTGCACCGACGATTTTGCCGGACATTGGGCTCATAATGCCAATCTTTCGATCAAGGCCATCATGGGTGTGGCTGGCTATGCCCTCATGGCACAGCAAAAGGGTCTGGATGACGTATATGACAAATATATCAATCGTGCTCGCGAAATGGCAACGCAGTGGGAGCAGGATGCCCGTGAAGGAGACCATTACCGTCTGGCCTTTGACCGTGCTGACACATGGAGCCAGAAATATAATATGGTATGGGACAAACTGTGGAAACTGGATCTCTTCCCCAATGGAGTCAGAGACCGTGAGATAGATTATTATCTTACAAAGCAGAACAAATATGGTCTGCCGCTTGACGTCCGTCGCGATTACACCAAGAGCGACTGGATCATGTGGACGGCCGCTATGAGCAAGGACAAGGAGACGCTCCTGCAGTTCGTACATCCTCTCTATGACTACATGAATGAGACAGGAAGTCGCGTTCCTACCAGCGACTGGTATGACACGAAGACCGGTTTCATGATTGGCTTCAAGGCTCGCAGCGTGGTCGGTGGTCACTGGATGCCTGTTCTCGCCAACAAACTGGAGAATAAATAAACGACTAAAAACTATTATATTATGAGAAATCAATTGTTTAACTGGCATGGATGTCTGTTGGGTGTCCTACTGGTGTTTATGACATTCTTCGTCGCGGCATGTGATGACGATGACGATGCAGCAGAGTATGCGCCCTTTGATGCCTCGAAAGAAGTGGTCGTAAGCGATTTCCTTCCCAAGTCGGGTGGCGTTTACCAGCGTCTGGTAATCAAGGGCGAGAACTTCGGTAATGACAAGGACATTGTCTCGGTGACCATCGGTGGTCAGCCTGCCGTTATTGTCAATGTCATCCCGAACACGATTTACTGTTTTGTGCCTGAGAAGGCATTTTCGGGTGAGATTGTGGTGACCGTGGGCAACAGCAGCACGGGTATCAAGCAGGCTGAGGCCAAGGAACGCTTCCAGTATGAGCGCAAGATGGTGCTCAGTACGGTGATGGGCATTCGTAATGCCTTTGGCGACGATGGTTGGCGACCCAGCAGTATCAGTGAGGGTGCAGTCCCCTTCGAGCGAGCCATTGGTTTCAGTTGCGATGGGTTCCTGAAGTTTGATCCCCTCTATCCCGATCGGATGTACATCGCATACGATGGTGGTGACAATCCTGGCATCCAGCTGGTCGATTTCACCAACAAGACGGTGCAGGTTATCTTGTCGAACAACTGGGGAACGAGCCGTGTTCGCTCGGTTGACTTTACCCTTGACGGCCAGTATATGATAGTTGCTGTGGACAATGCTGCACAAGGCAACACAACGCCGAGCGTGTTTATGCTGAAGCGCAATTACGACGGCAGTTTCACCAATGCTTCCACACGCGTCATGCTCGCCGCCTATATGCAGTGCAATGGTGCTTCCATCCATCCCATCAACGGTGAACTCTACTTCAACAGTTATGAGAATGGTCAGGTGTTCCGTCTGGATATACAGAAATACTTCGACCTGCAGGAGGCAAGGAGCCAGTGGGATCCGCAGTCGGGCGAACCTGAACCCGCTGAGTGGACAGGTTACCGCAATGATGGTGCCTTCGAGGAGCTGTTCCGTATTCAGGATCCGCAGTACGAATTCCAGATTGATATCCATCCTTCGGGTAAGTATGCTTACATCGTCGTTATTAACCGCAGCTACATTCTCCGTACTGACTACGACGAGGTGAACCATACGTTCATGACCCCGTATGTGGTTGCTGGCAAGAACTATGACCACAACTCAGTGCAGGACAAATGGCGTGACGGTGTAGGCACTGATGCCAATCTGGCACGACCCTACCAAGGAGTGTTTGTGAAGAATCCCGACTATGCGGGTAATGAAGACGAGTACGACTTCTACTTCTGCGACAACCAGAACCACTGCGTGCGTTATCTGACACCCGATGGCGTGGTACGCACATATTGCGGCCGTGGCTCTGCCTCGATTCTTGACAACAATTACTGGGGTACCGAGGATGGTGACTTGCGCGAAGTGGCTCGTTTCCGCGACCCAACAGGTATCACCTATGATGAGAATACCAATACATTCTATATCCTGGATACTGTAGGCAACAAGATCCGCAAGATTTCCATGGAGACCGAAGATGAATGAAGAATGCACCAAAAAGACTAAGATATGAAGCGATATATATTATTACTGCTCACCATGCTTTCCTGTGTGTTCTCCTTGCAGGCGCAGCAGGAAATTGAGGTTTCAGGAAAGGTGACCGATGAAACTGGCGAAGGTCTTATCGGTGTCAATATCTATGTAAAAGAGAGAAAAGGCCTCGGTGTGATTACCGACATTGATGGTAACTATACGATTAGGGTGAGGGAATACCAGACACTGGTTTACTCCTACATCGGCTATGTATCGAAAGAAGCCACAGTGAAATCCGACTCGCACGTCATCAATGTGCAGCTCGACGAGTCAAAGTTGAAATCGATGAGGTAGTGGTTACTGGTCTCGGATCGCAGAAGAAACTTACTGTTACAGGTGCCGTTTCGACAATCGATGTTCAACAGATGAAGCACTTCAGCACATCGAGCCTTTCCAATACGCTGGCAGGTAATGCCCCTGGTATCATCGCTATGCAGACCAGTGGTCAGCCAGGCAAGAACACATCAGAATTCTGGATTCGTGGTATCTCCACTTTTGGTGCCGGACGCGGAGCCTATATTCTGGTTGACGGCTTTGAGCGTGAGAACATCAATGACTTGAACATCGAAGACATCGAGTCGTTCTCCGTGCTGAAAGATGCCTCAGCTACTGCTATATATGGTTCGAAAGGCGCTAACGGCGTTATTATCATTACAACCAAGCATGGTAATGAAGGTAAAATCAACATCAACGGCAAGTTTGAAACCTCATACAACACGCGTACCATCACACCGGAGTTCGTTGATGGTCTGACATACGCGTCGCTGGTGAATGAGGCAAATGTCACCCGTAACCGTGGCGTAGTCTATCAGCCATACGAGTTCGAGCTGTTCCGTTCAGGTGTCGATCCCGATAAGTATCCGAATGTCGATTGGCAGGACATCATTCTGAAAGATGGCGCATGGAGCATGCGTGGCAACGTCAATATTAGTGGTGGTGGTAGCACTTCCCGCTATTATGCTTCGGTGAGCTACGTTGAGGACGAGGGTATGTATAAGACCGACAAGACATTGAAGGACAAGTACAACACCAATGCCAACTACAAGCGCTGGAACTATCGTTTGAATGTGGACATCGACATCACGCGAACCACAGTGCTGAAGCTCGGTGTAAGCGGCAACCTGTCGATGCGTAACTCTCCAGGTATGGGCGATGACTACGCATGGAGCTCCCTCTTCGGCTACAACGCCATCCTTGAGCCTCCACTCTATTCCAATGGTTATGTGCCCATCATCAATGCGTACCGCAGCGACCAGCGTTCCAATCCGTGGGTAATGACTACTCAGACAGGTTACAACGAGAACTGGGACAACAACATCCAGAACAATGTCACGCTGGAACAGGACCTGAAGTTCATTACGCCAGGCCTGAAGTTCACCGGCCGCTTTGGCTATGACACTTACAACAGCAACAATATCTTCAAGCATCAGCTCCCGGATATGTGGGAGATGTTCCCCCGTACGCCCAATGATGAGCCTGGCGGCAACTTCGACCATATCATCTCTCGTCGGGACATGACGCAGACTTCGAACAACAGCGGTTCGCGCCGTGAGTTCCTCGACCTTCTGCTTCACTGGGATCGCGGATTCCTTTCGGCCCACAATTTTGGTGCTAATCTGAAATACACTTACGATGAGAACATCCAGACGCAGAATCTGGGTGATGATATCAAGAACAGTATCTCGCGCAAGAACCTTGGCCTCGCTGGTCAGGTGACCTACAATTTCAAGAATCGTTACTTCATTGACTACAACTTCGGTTATAACGGTTCGGAAAACTTTGCCGATGGTCACCGTTTCGGTTTCTTCCCTGCCTATTCAGTAGCATGGAACGTGGGTGAGGAACCTTGGATCAAGAAGAAGTTCGAGTGGCTCGATATGTTCAAGATCCGCTATTCTCATGGTAAGGTTGGTAACGACTATTCAGCTACCCGTTTCCCCTATCTCTATACCATCGGGTATGGAGGCGAGAACGTGTATAACTTCGGCACCACGGATGCTCCCACGCGCTATGCCTATCAGCATGCCATGCACTACACGCAGCTTGCTTCGCCCAACGTGACTTGGGAAGTCGCAACGAAGGATGACCTGGGTGTTGATTTTGTACTCTTCCACAACATTTTCTCAATCACTGCCGACTATTTCTACGAGAAACGTACTGGCATCTTCATGGAGCGCAAGTATCTGGCCTATATGTTCGGTCTGGAAAGCAATCCATGGGCCAATGTGGGCGCTGTCCGTTCGCGTGGTTTCGATGGCAACTTCAAGTTTGAAGACCGTTTCGGCGAAGTCGGTGTGACGGTGCGTGGTAATATCACCTACTCGAAGAACACGATTCTTGACTACGATGTCGAGGAGAGCGTTTATCCATACCAGTACACTACAGGTTATCGTGTTGACCAGGTGCGCGGTCTCATAGCCGAGGGATTGTTTAAGGATTACGATGACATTCGTAATTCTCCGAAGCAGATGTTCGGCGATGTTCAGCCTGGCGACATCAAGTATAAGGATGTGAACGGTGACGGTATTGTGGATCGTGGTGACGAGGTGGCAATCGGTGCCACACGCACACCTAATCTCATCTATGGTCTCGGTTTCTCTGTGACCTATAAGGGTTTCGATGTGAACATGCATTTCCAGGGTGCAGGAAAGTGTACTTTCCCCATCAACGGAAAGGCTGTATGGGCCTTCAGCGAGGGATCATGGGGCCAGGTATTCAGCGGACTTGTTGACGATCGCTGGATTGACAGCGAGACAGCTGCCCAGCTGGGTCTCAAGGCAAACGAGGATCCCAATGCCGCCTATCCCCGTCTTTCCTATGGTGGCAATGCCAACAACTTCCGCCAGAGTTCCTACTGGCTGCGCGATGGACGTTATCTCCGTCTGAAGAACCTTGACATTGGCTACTCTGTCCCCAAGAAGTATGTGAACCGCATCCACATTAACGATATTCGCATCTTCATCCAAGGCACCAACCTGCTCACCTTCTCGAAGTTCGATACATGGGATCCCGAAATGGGCAGCAGCAACGGCGAAGCCTATCCTATCACCAAGGCCATTACCATGGGCATCCAAGTCAACCTGTAATTCAGAACAGATATGAACAAGACATATATTAAATCATTAGTATTGGTAGTGTGTGTATTTTGCGGTTTGATTGCGACCGTATCCTATACCAGTTGCACCGATAGTCTTGACAGCGACAAGTACTTCGACGATCGCACCACGCTCGAGTCGGTGTTCACCGATCGCGACCAGACCATCGGTTGGCTTGCGCAGGCATTCACTTTCCTGCGTGCCGAACTTGCCGACTGTCGCACAAAGGACAATGGTTTCTTCCATTGCTTTGCCGACGATATGTATTATGGTGACCGAGATCCCAAACTCGGTGCCGACTATGACTATCGTCAGACCTACAATGCTCTCAAGTTGGGCGATTATGACGAGAATATCGGCTATGTCGCTTGGCAAAATGGATACAGGGGAATCTATCAGGCCTCTGTGTTCATCCATAATGTTGACAAGAACGTTGACAATATGACCGACATCGAGCGGTTGGACTTCAAGGGTCAGGCTCGCTTTGTACGTGCTTACTACTACTGGCTGTTGCTCCGTCGCTATGGCCCTATCCCCCTCATGCCCGATGAGGGTGTCGATTACACCCAGTCGTATCAGGATCTTGCCATTCCTCGTTCTACCTATGAGGAGTGTGCAGAGTTCATCGCTAACGAAATGGTGCAGGCAGCACAGGAGATACAGTACTGGCGTCGCTCCGGCGAATTTGTATTCGCTCCGACCAAGGGAGCTTGTCTGGCAACCCGTGCCCTTGTTTACCTCTATGCAGCATCTCCTCTTGCCAATGGCCAGTTGCAGAACGGTGTGCACCCTGCGTCGGTGACCGACAATGTGGCACGAGAGCTGGTGAACCGCGATGGCACACCTTTGCTCTCCCTCGACTATGACGAGAGCAAGTGGGCACGTGCCGCTGCTGCATGTCGCGACCTTATTGAGTGTGAAGGCCATTACGATCTTTACCACCATCCTGTCCAGACCACCAACAATGAGACCAATGGCTATCCCATCACCATCGTGCCTCCCGCCGATGGCGACTTCAGCGAGAAGACGTGGCCCAATGGTTGGCAGGACATCGATCCCTATCTGTCGTATCGTGACCTCTTTACTGCTGGTTCTTCAGGTTCGAGCGATTGCTCGCTCGAGGATGCGCTCAATGAGGTAATCTTCACACGTGGATTCAATGCTGCATGGGGACCTCATGAGAACATTCAGGGCTTTGTTGCTCACCAGCTGCCCAACACACTCAACGGCTTCAACTGCCACGGCATGACACAGAAGATGTGTGACGCCTACTACATGAAGGACGGTAGCGACGTTCCTGGCAAGGACAGTGAGATGAATGGTGGCGATGGTTCCGAGCGAGTTCAAGGATGGACTACAGCCCGTGACTTCCGCAACTATCCTCCTCTTGCTGCCAACGTGTCGCTGCAATATGCCAATCGTGAGCCTCGTTTCTATGCTTCGGTGGCCTACAACGGTTCGCGTTGGTGGAATGCCAACCCCTCACAGACGGTTCGCGACCATTATCCTCAGGTGACCTACTACCGTGGTACCACGACCAACCCGGATACGGGTGAGACCCAGACCAACGGTTACTCCAATGGTTCATACTGGCTTCGTACAGGTATCGGTATCAAGAAATGGGTGAGCCCCGCCGACTATCGTACGATGAAGGATGGTGCCGACTATGCCAACATCAAGCCTCGTATTGAGCCTGCCATCCGTTATGCCGACATTCTCCTTATGTATGCTGAGGCGCTGAACGAACTGACCCAGTCGTACAATATCCCCTCATGGGATGGTTCGAAGACTTACAGCGTCAGCCGTGAAGTGGAGCAGATCAAGCGTGGTATCCGCCCTGTGCGTATTCGTGGCGGTGTGCCCGATTACACGGATGCCGAGTATGCCGACCGCAACGTGCTTCGTGACAAGATCAAGCGTGAGCGCATGATTGAGCTGATGGGTGAAGGCAAGCGTTATTATGATCTGCGCCGCTGGATGGATGCTCCTGTCGAAGAGGCCAAGCCCATTTACGGTTGCAATGTTCTCATGACTTACAACCAGCGTGACGAGTTCCAGAAGATTGTGCCAGTGACTTCTCTTCCCACTGTGTTCAGTGACAAGATGTATTTCTGGCCCATCTGGTTCACCGAGCTGAAGCGCAACAATCAGTTGGTACAGAACCCAGGATGGAGATACAATGACTAAATAAAGGCCATAAGTTATTACCATAACTCAAAAGAAATAGAACTATGAGTAAAACAAGCATAAAATCCCTTCTTCTGGCTGGTTTGGTAGGCTGCTGTGCCACGGCCATGACCAGTTGCAATGACGAATGGGAAGACGAACAGTATGAACAATACGTCAGTTTCCGTGCTCCACTCGACACCGAAGGCAACAGTGTGGGCGTGACTACCATTTTCGTGCCTTACACCCGAATCAATTCCGACGGATCAGCACGATATGGAGCTGGTATCTCCAGCTATGACCTTCCCGTCATTGTGAGTGGTTCCACACACAACGCCAAGGACTTGGAAGTGCATATCGTACACGACCCCGACACTTTGGACGCTCTCAACTATGCACGTTTCAACACGCGTACGGAGCTTTTCTACCATGACATGAATTCTTATGCCAGCTACCCGCCTACGCTTGCTATCCCCAAGGGTCAGGACGTGGGGCTGTTCACCATCCAGTTCGACTTCCACAACTTCGACCTGTCGGACAAGTGGGTGCTCCCCCTCACGGTGGAGGAGAAGCCTGAATACGGCTATCAGCGCAACCCGCGTAAGAACTATGCCAAGGCGATGCTCCGTGTTCTGCCCTATACCGATTTTAGTGGCAATTATCAGGCCAACAACCAGAAATTCTATGTGTTCAGCATCAATGGTGTGGAGCTTTCTCTTGCTGAGCGTGGTGAACCCAGTGCACTGAGCGTTGTTCAGATGTATGTGGTCGATGAGAACACCGTGTTCTTCTACGCTGGCAATTTCGACGAGACCCGTTTGGATCGCAAGTCCTACAAGATCTTTGCCCGTTTCAACGGCGAAACTTCTGGCACGGTTGACCTGTGGTGCGACAATCCCGAGGTTCAGTTCAAGGAGAATCGCAAGGCCTCTTTCCGTGTGACCTCTGAGCCCGATGCCGTTCAGCCTTATCTGCTTCGGCGAGATGTAATTATCAATAACATGGACTATAATTTCACCGACCATACTTCTACCAATGGTTCCAAGATAGAATATAACGTGGCAGGCACACTCACCATGGAACGTGTCCTCAACACGCAGATGCCAGAGGAAGACCAGGTGGTATGGTAAGACTAACCCATGCTTATGAAGAAGAATAAAATCCTATTAATGCTTATGGCACTGATCCCACTCGGTGTCAGTGCCACTGAGCCTGTTGACTATGTCTCTACCCTTGTGGGCACGCAATCCAAACATTCGCTGTCCACAGGCAACACCTATCCCGCCATCGCCATGCCCTGGGGCATGAACTTCTGGTCTCCACAGACTGGCAAGATGGGCGACGGATGGGCCTACACCTACGATGCAGACAAAATCCGTGGACTGAAGCAGACCCATCAGCCGTCCCCATGGATCAATGACTACGGTCAGTTCTGCATACTGCCCACTACGCGTACGGTTTTCAACGAAGACGAACGTGCCTCGTGGTTCAGTCATAAGGCAGAGACTGCGCGTCCTTATTATTATAAGGTATATCTGGCCGACTACGATATCGTGGCGGAGGTGGCTCCCACCGAGCGTGCTGCCGAGCTGCGTTTCACCTATCCCGAGAGCAACGAGTCGCGTATTGTGGTCGATGCCTTCGATGGCGGCAGTTATGTCCGAATCGTTGACGATCGCCACATCGTGGGCTATACCACGAAGAACAGCGGCGGTGTGCCAGAAAATTTCCGCAACTATTTCATCATTGAGAGTGACAAGCCTTTCACGTTCACGGCTGTCGTCAAGGATGGACAAATAGATGATGCAGCTACCTTGGCGGAATGTAACCATGCAGGTGCCGTCGTCGGGTTCCAGACCCGTCGAGGCGAACAGGTAACTCTCCGTGTCGCTTCATCGTTCATCAGCCACGAACAGGCATTACTGAACCTGAAGGAAGTGGAGGGGAAGGCATTTGACCAGATTTGCCGGCAAGGTCGCGACCGTTGGAACGAGATCTTGGGCCGTATAGAGGCCAAAGGCCGCGATACCGACCAGCTTCGCACCTTCTACAGCTGCCTCTATCGTTCGGTACTCTTCCCTCGTGCATTCTACGAAGTGAATGAGAAGGGCGAGGTGGTGCATTATAGTCCGACTACCGGCGAGGTTTGCCAGGGCTACTACTTTACCGACACAGGCTTCTGGGACACGTTCCGTTCGCTCTTCCCACTGCTCAACCTGCTCTATCCCGAAATGAACGCAAAGATGCAGGAAGGCCTTGTGAACTGCTACAAAGAGAGCGGATTCCTGCCTGAATGGGCGAGCCCTGGTCATCGCGGCTGTATGGTGGGCAACAACTCTGCCTCCATTGTGGCTGATGCCTATCTGAAAGGCATTCGTGGCTATGACATAGAGACCTTGTGGGAAGCTGTGGTTCACGGTGCCAATGCCGTTCATCCCACCGTTTCATCTTCTGGACGTCTCGGCTATGAGTACTACAACCGCTTGGGTTATGTGCCTTACAACGTGGGAATCAACGAAAACGTGGCACGTACGCTGGAATATGCGTATGACGACTGGTGCATCTATCAGCTGGGCCTTGCCCTTGGTAAGAAAGCCAAGGAGCTGAAGCCCTTCAAGGAGCGCGCCATGAACTATCAGAAGGTCTTCGACCCGGAAACCAAACTGATGCGAGGCCGCAATGAGGATGGCACCTTCCAGCGTCCATTCAGTCCACTGAAGTGGGGCGATGCCTTCACCGAGGGCAATGCCTGGCACTACACATGGTCGGTCTTCCACGATCCCGATGGGCTCATTGGTCTCATGGGCGGCAAGGATGTGTTTGTGCAGATGCTCGACTCGGTATTTAATGTTCCACCACTCTTCGACGAGAGTTATTATGGCAGTGTGATTCATGAGATTCGCGAGATGCAGATCATGAACATGGGCAACTATGCCCACGGAAACCAGCCTATCCAGCACATGATATACCTCTACGACTGGGCTGCCCAGCCTTGGAAGGTCCAGTACTGGGTGCGCGAGGCCATGGATCGTCTGTATAATTCCCAGCCTGACGGCTATTGTGGTGACGAAGACAATGGTCAGACGTCTGCATGGTATGTTTTCTCTGCTATGGGCTTCTATCCCGTATGCCCCGGCAGCGGACAGTATGCCATCGGCACTCCCTACTTCCCTGAGATGACACTCCATCTGCCACAGGGCAAGATTCTTACGATTCATGCATCCGGCAATCTTGCCGACGACCGCTTTGTCGCACGGATGACCTTCAATGGGGAGACTTACGACCGCAACTATCTTGAACACGCCGATCTTGTCCAGGGCGGCATCATTGACTATCACATGCAGTCAACGCCTAACCGCGAGCGGGGCATCCGCGAATCGGCAGCCCCCTATTCATTCTCCAAAACCCAGAAATAATGAAGAAAACATTCATTCTTTTCCTCACATTAGCTTTCCATGTGGTAGCCTTCTCTCAGGAGTCGTTGCCGGTACAGAACCTGCAGCGAGCCATCAAGATGATGGATGCCACCATGGAGCGTTCGTTCCGTGGCACCGACAGCAACCTTTACATGGCTGACATCTGCGACATCGACAACAGTGATGTGTCTGGTCCCAGCGACGTCTGGCCCTATACTGCTGCTATCGAGGCTCATTGTTCCATTCTGGAGGCGCTGAAGGCCCTGAAGGATGAGGCTCCCGACCTCTATGAGGCCAACTATGACCGTTTTGTAAATCGTCTCGATGTACTTATCGACAACCTGGCATACTATCGTGGCACCTATACCCTCACGAGCTATGCCTCAGTGCGTGAGTGGAGCGTCTTTGCCGTTCCGCGTGCAAATACGCGCAATCAAGGTAATGTGACGGGCGACAACCTGAAGTTCAATGTTTATGACGACCAGATGTGGATTGTTCGCGAACTGGTGCGTGCCTATCGTCTGACGGGCAAGCAGTCGTATCTTGACGAGGCTACCCATCTCACCGACTACGTGCTCGACGGATGGGACTGCTGGCGCGAAGGTAACGGCGAGGAATACGGCGGCATCACCTGGGGTCCTGGGTACAACTCCAAGCACAGTTGCTCCAATGGACCAATCATCCAGCCTCTTGTATGGTTGCACGACATTTATGCCACTGCCGATGAAGCTGCCGACTACACCTATTATCATCGCAACAGCTCCAACCAGGTGGTGACCGAGCAGGTGAAACGCTCGGAACTCTACCTGCAGTTCGCCGAGAAGATCTACAAGTGGCAGAAGCAGCACCTTCTGAACTCCTCGACAGGTGTGTATTTCGACATGATGGGCGCCGACAACACGCTGCGCTACACCGATGGCTATCGTGCCCATGTGGGCACAGGCGGCCCCACGGGCAATGCCTTTACCTACAACACCGGTACTATGCTTGCTGGCGCAGTCGAACTTCAGCGTGTGACAGGCGATAACGGCTACGGTAGCGATGT
Source organism: uncultured Bacteroidales bacterium (assembly GCA_905235375.1). GTDB lineage: Bacteria > Bacteroidota > Bacteroidia > Bacteroidales > UBA3663 > Liminaster. The sequence goes on along the minus strand of CAJOLH010000044.1, from coordinate 6,318 downwards.
CGATGCACTCTGCCGCGACAGCTATAATGCCTTCACCTCAACACGTACTGTCGATGGTGTGGTCTTCACCCAATGGCCAACCGACGAGAATGCCCTCAGCGGCTTTAACGTATGGTTCGACGATGTGTTGATGCGTGCATACGTCGATGCTGCCACCACGACGGTGCGCGAATCGACAACCACCTCGCTGACCACCTTCCAGACCAATCTGGACTTCGCCTACGACAGATACCAGCGCAACTATATGCTTCCCATCGATCTCTTGGGAGGATGGAACGGCAGCACCAAGACGAAAGGATTCCATCAGTCGGCTTTTGCTTCGGAGTATGCCATGCTTGCCATCTGGCAGCTCAGCCGACCCACCGACGATCATCCCGACGATCCTACCGACATGCGCGACCCTGAACAGCCATCGGTGCTCTACGATGGTCAGGTGACATCTAACGACTTCATTCCCTATAAGGAGGTAGCTCTTCGCCTGCCTTCCGTGCCGTTGTTCACCAACGACCCGTACTTCTCCCTTTGGTCACCCTTCGATCGCTTGAACGATGGCACTACCCGCCATTGGAGTGATGCAGAGAAGGCGATGGATGGTATCCTGCGCGTGGATGGCAAGTCGTATCGTTTCATGGGTGTGCAGCGCGGCAACCTGCTCAAGGCAATAGCACCTATGGCCAACAGCGAAGAGGGATGGTTGGGCAAGGTGTCTTATTCGCGCCAGTATAGCAGTGCATGGGCTCAGCCTGACTACAACGACAGCAACTGGGCAACCGAAGATGCTGCCTGGGGCTCCAGCGGCGAATATCCATTCTGCCGCCACGACTGGAGGGCTGAGAATTCCGACATCTATATCCGTCGCGTTGTGAACCTCAGCAGCGAAGATCTGACGAAAGACCTGTGGATACAGTATTCCCACGACGATGTCTTTGAACTTTATCTCAATGGTCACCGCATCATCGATACAGGAGAGACATGGCGTCAGGGCGAACAGTATCAGCTGACCACCACTGACAAGTCTTATCTGGTGGAGGGCGACAACCTGCTTGCCGCTCATTGCCATAATACCGCTGGTGGAGCATACGTGGATTTCGGATTGTATGCCAACATCATGCAGACAGGTGGCACTGTGGACAAGGCCGTGCAGAAGTCGGTCGATGTGCTGGCCACCAGCACCTACTACACGTTCACGTGCGGTCCTGTGGAACTTGACCTCGTCTTTACCGCTCCCATGCTGATGGATGACCTTGAGCTCATCTCGACACCTGTGAACTATCTGAGCTATCAGGTGCGTTCCACCGATGGTGCTGAACACGATGTGCAGTTCTACTTCGCTACAAGTCCCCAGCTCACCGTGAACGAGATGACGCAGCGCACACGCAGCAACCTCATCTCCGAAAACGGAGTGCAGTATCTCAAGTCAGGCTCCATCTCGCAACCTGTGCTGGAGCGTAAGGGCGACCTCATCTCCATCGACTGGGGCTACCTGTATCTGCCAGCCATCAATGGCGCGGTAGGTATGGCAAGTGCAGCCGAGATGGAGAACTACTTCACCGCCAATGGCCAGTTGCCGCGCTTCAACAGCCAGCTATCCAGCGCTGAGCAGTCGTCGATGCCGACGCTTGCCTATGTGCGTGACTTCGGCAAGACAAGTGCTTCGCGCAGCTTCATGCTCATCGGCTATGATGAGGTGAAGGATATACGCTACATGGATGTTGATTATCCAGGATACTGGGCACGTGACGGAAAGACAATCACGAAGGCCTTTGAAGAGCTTCGCGACAACTATCGCAGCATCATGGATCGCTGCAAGGAGCAGGACAAGATCATCTACGACGACGGTCTGGCTTCGGGCAACGTGAAGTATGCCGAACTCTTGTCGGGCTCCTATCGTCACTGTCTGGCTGCCCACAAGCTGTTCCAGGATGGCAAGGGTAATATCCTGTACTTCTCGAAGGAGAACAACTCCAATGGCTGTGTGAACACCGTGGACCTGACCTATCCTTCCGCTCCGTTATTCCTCCTGTATAACACTACGCTGATGAAGGGCATGATTCGCTCCATTCTGGATTACTGTAACAATCAGTATCCCGGCCATCGCTGGGGCTTCCAGGACTTCGCGTGTCACGACATTGGCACCTATCCTCATGCCAACGGACAGGTCTATGCCACGACGACCGGCAGCAAGACCGACTTCGGCGGTAACATGCCCGTCGAGGAGAGTGGCAACATCCTGACCCTGATTGCTGCCATCGCTCATATCGAAGGCAACACCGACTGGCTTTCCACGGGTGACTTGAATATGCTTTACAATTGGGCATGCTATCTGCGCGACTATGGGCAGGATCCTGACACACAGCTCTGCACCGACGACTTTGCCGGACACTGGGCTCACAATGCCAACCTGTCGCTGAAGGCAATCTTCGGAGTCGCTGCCTATGCCTACATTGCCCAAGTGTCAGGCAGGGTTCCCGAGCGTCGCTGGTCGCCCTTTAATGATAAGGTGCGTCAGATGGCTCAGATTTGGGAGGTGGATGCTCGTGATGGCGACCACTACAAGCTTGCTTTCGACCGTGGCGGCACATGGAGTATCAAGTATAATATGGTATGGGACAAGCTCTGGGGCCTGAACCTCTTCTCTGAAGATGTGATGCGTCGTGAGATTAAGTTCTATCGTAAGCATCAGAATGAGTTCGGCTTGCCGCTCGACAACCGCGAGGCCTACTCGAAGACCGACTGGATTCTCTGGATGGCAGCGTTGACCCCCGATACACCAACCTTCCTGGAGTTCAGCGACCGCATTTGGGAGTATGCCCACCGCACACCCACCCGTTGGCCGCTCAGCGACTGGTTCTATACCAACGGCGCAGGTGCTGCCCGTGGCTTCCGTGCGCGTTCGGTGATTGGTGGTCACTGGATGAAGGTGCTCATGGACAAGTTGGCTCCTGCCAAGCCTGAGCAGGGCGAGTGGAAGCCTGTGGGCAATGGTCTGAAGTCGAAGTTTACTTACGACGTGGACCCCGAGAATGCATGGCCGGAGTATCCTCGCCCGCAGTTCGTCCGCAGTCAATGGCTCAACCTGAACGGCCTGTGGGACTATGCGGTGACAGATGTGAATGCTTCGCAGCCCGAGGAGTTCGATGGCAAGATTCTTGTGCCATACCCGATTGAGTCGAGTCTTTCGGGTGTGAAACGCCAGTTGGATGCCGACGATGCTCTTTGGTACAAGCGTGAGTTCACTGTCCCTGCCGAATGGGCAGGAAAGAATGTGCGACTGAACTTTGGTGCCGTCGATTACAATGCCACCTTGTATCTGAATGGTCGGCGTATCGGCCAGCATATCGGAGGTTACAGTGCGTTCTCCTACGACATCACCGCTCGTCTTCAGGAAGGCACCAACACACTTGTGCTGAAGGTGCTCGATCCCACCGACGTCTGGAAGCAGGCGACGGGTAAGCAGCGTGTCAACTGGGAAGGCTCCAATACCATCTGGTACACCCCCTGCTCGGGTATCTGGCAGACGGTGTGGCTGGAGCCGGTCAATACCAAGAGTGTATATGACATCAAGATTACACCTGATGTTGACCAAAGCCAGTTCCACGTTGTCATCACGCTGAACCGTCCTACTGCGGGTGACGAAGTAAGGGTTACCCTCCGTGATGGTGATGACATCGTGGCTGAGGAAACTCTCTCGGCAGCAACTGCCGTGAATTGCGACCTCTCCGTGGCGTCTCCCAAACTCTGGTCGCCCTACGCACCTTTCCTCTATGACCTTGACGTGAGCTATACGTCCAATGCCGAGGAGGTGGATCATGTGCAGAGCTATGCTGCTCTTCGCAAGATTTCCTACGACAAGGACAGCCAGGGCTATTGGCGTCTGATGCTTAACAACGCGCCGCTGTTCCAACTGGGTACCCTCGACCAGGGTTACTGGCCCGACGGTATCTACACTGCGCCTACCGACGAAGCGATGCGCTTTGATATCGAGAAGACCAAGGAATGGGGCTTCAACATGATCCGCAAGCACATGAAGGTGGAGCCCAACCGCTGGTACTACCATTGCGACCGTCTTGGTATGCTTGTGTGGCAAGATATGCCAAGCGTACAGTTCGGTGGCGAGGGCGACTGGATTACGCGCGATTGGTATCAAGGCGACGGCACCCAGCCTTCTGATGTGGAGAGCAATTTCAAGAACGAGTGGCGCGATGTCATTGCTCAGCATTACAACTCGCCCAGCATCGTGGTTTGGACACCCTTCAACGAGCGCTGGGGCCAGTTCAAGACGGCAGAGATTGCGCAATTCACACGCGACCAGGACGACACCCGCATCATCAATGCTGCCTCTGGCGGCAACTTCCATCAGGGCGCTGGCGACATCATCGACTTGCACGACTACAACGATCCCGTGATTAACTTCAACGATCCCACCAGACCTCTCGTATTAGGCGAGTATGGTGGTCTTGGACTCAACATCGAGGGACATCGCTGGTATGAGCGTTTTGCCACGCTTTACAACGACAACGGTGACGTGGAGGGTGTAACCTCTCGCTACGAGCACTATGCCGACATCATCAACGCTTTGGCTCAGGGTGTGACCTACAATGGCGACAAGGCTTGCTTTGCTGCCGCTGTATATACTCAGACCACTGATGTGGAGGTGGAGGTGAACGGCTTGATGACCTACGACCGTGAAGTGGTGAAGGTGTTCGAGGATCGTGTTCGCAAGGCTAACCGTATGCTTGTTGAAGGCAATAGCGATTTCAGTTCCTTGAGTTCGGTTCGCATGTCACGCAGTGGTCAGGAAGCTCTCTTCAATGCCCAGGGTATGCGTATTGATGCTCCTGTGTCTGGACTCAACATCTTGCGTCATTCTGATGGAACAACTATTAAGTTCATGCACAAATAGCGATTGTCATTCTGTGACACGCATCTATTGAAAACATTAGCGTACTCAAGCGATATGCTGGGGTACGCTAATGTTTTCAATGTCTGTTGTTGGATATATGTGTGACGCTGATGTTCGGTAATCGCTATCTTTTGATGATGCGCACGGTCAATGGAGCTTCGGTATCCAATCTTTTGAGCTCATTGGTCATGACGCTGAGCGATGCGCAGTCGCCTTTACTCCATCCGCTTCCCATCAGGTAGGTGAAAGTTTCGCCGGGCTTGTATTTGGCGATGCCCAACAGATGCCCTTGTTCGAGGGCTGTACGGGTTAGGGTAGGGATATAGGCACCGATCAGTACGCGCCCCGGGTCACGACTGGGCTGGTCGGTCGGGTCGGAATAAGCGATGTATTTGTTGCTCTTGTTCAATCGCACGCTGTCCTCTTCGCCGTGGAAAGCAATGCCTACGGCAATCTCATGTGCCTGGGTTGCCCCCTCATACTCCACATTGATGATGTTGAAGCGTGAGCCTTTCTGGGTGATGATGGTGCGATGTTCAACCACAGTGTCACCTGCCACGAAAGTGGTATCATAGTCCAGTCTTACGGAACCCAGCAGGGGGCCGTTGGCGAGTATCTTGTGTGTCTTCCAAGCCCAAGGGAAGACGATGCCGCCTTCGTCGTTCAGTAGGGCAGCAGTGCCTCCGCCCAAGGTCGGTCCTACAGCATAGCAGTCCATTCCCTTGCCATGATCCTCGTGGAAACTGCCGGCATGTCCGATGCTGTCGGCAAGGTGATGCTCGCCCACGGCATGGAGGCTATCGCGTATTGCCCAGTCGCGCAACGCTGTCAGCATACGTTCGTCGCAAAGCAACTCCTTGGAGTTCTTGCACCAGATGTCGTAGCCGAAAGCGCGCTCGTTGGTGGCTTGCAGTTCCGGACCGTAAGCGCGCCATATCGACGATTCGTTCTCCCAGCAGAGGTCGTCCTTGCGCTGCGGATAGTGTTTGATGAAGACGGCACTCGGCGTAACTTGAACAGGGTCAGTCGCCGTGCGCACCGACACGGAGTAGGAGCTTTCGCCGTTGGCCAGTGTGCTTGTCTCGAAGAGGAGCAGGTCTTCGTCTCCGTTGTTGAAGATTTGAATGGTCACGATTTTCCCCATCTCGTCGGTCAGCTTGATGGGGGTGCCTTCCTTCACGCCAAGGCTGTCGATGACGGCTTTCAGCGGGATGCCTTCCACCACGCCTGTGATGTCGCGGTCGGTCGGGTTGGTCACCACGATGGTCACATCGTGTCCTTTTTTCTGTTGGCATGCGCTGAACATCCCCAGCACCATTGCCAGAATTATCGTAATCTTTTTCATAATGATCTTTTTATCACGAATTATCGAATTATAGAATTATTTATGTTTGTTCCTTCTTTGCTAATCAATT
>CAJOLH010000043.1 GCA_905235375.1 uncultured Bacteroidales bacterium | reverse complement strand
GAACACACGAAGCACACAGAATCTTGTTTGTCCAGGGGAGACCAGTGGACAGCGCTGCATTGTCCACTGGACGGAGGACACTGAGGCCTGTCCGTTTTTTGTAATTTTGAGCTCAGCGACCATTGATGTTATTATCCGCTTTTGTTTTCGATACGTCGAATGGACGCTGCAAAGATAAGGGAAAATCGGTACATAACCAAATAATATGCAGAAATATTGTAACAAATTCGGGGTCTTAATATTCTTTTTCGGCTGAATATTTTGTTTCATTCGAAAAAAGCCTTATCTTTGTCGGCAAATTATAAAAATTTCGAACCAAGTAATTTCTTAATATCATTACCTCGACATGAAAAGGACCACACTTCTACTCTCCTCGCTCCTACTGCTCACTGCCTGCAGCAGGCAACCACAACGAGCACAGCAGGACCTTGTACTCAACGACCTTGAATATTTCGAATGTCAAGGCGTGAACATACTGGTCTATAGCAACAACTTCAACGGAGGCTTCAACGACGAGAAGAACTCCGGCATAGAGATCATCCATCATGGTGTGCGCACCGTGCAGGGAGGAGCCGTGCGTCTAAACAAGACTCCCGAGCAATGGGATCTTGTGCCCACGACCACCAGCCGCACCGTAAACCGTGAAGCGGGACAGATAGAGGTGGGCCTGCGTTACGAAGACTACGACTTCGACAGCCGCATTGTGGTGACGAGCCTTCCCCCTACTGCGGAAAGCGAGGGAGCCGTTGAGATTGCAGTCTGGCTCGACAAGCCCGTGCCCGACACGTTGGCTGGCGAAGCTGGGCTGAATCTGGAGTTCCTGCCTTCGCAATACTGGAACAAGACCTACCTGATGGATGGCAGGCTGAACCGCTTCCCTCGCTATGCTGCCAGTCAAACCGTGACACGTCCCAACAGCGAGAAGCCCCGTCAGTTCAAGGGATTCAAGACCTACGATGACCGTGGCACCGACCGCTTCGTCGATCCCAAGCCGCTCGAAACGGGACACGAGATTATCATGGCTCCCGATGCTGCCGAGAGGATGATCAAGGTAACGAGCCAGGATGCCGAACTCAACCTCTACGATGGACGTATGCTGGCGCAGAACGGCTGGTACGTGCTCCAGAGCGTGCTGCCTGCCGGCAAGACCGGCAAGGTGGTGAGCTGGCGCATCGAACCCCATGCCATCGCGGGATGGATACGCAAACCGAACATCGGCTTCAGCCAGGTGGGCTATCTGCCCAATCAGCCAAAGGTGGCCGTGATAGAGCTTGACAAGCGGGACAAGATTCGCGACGAGGCTTCGGTATGCCGCATCCTGCCCGATGGCACCACCGAGAAGGTCTTCACTGGAAAGACAACCCTCTGGGGCGACTACTTTAAATATAAATATGTGAAGTTCGACTTCACGGAGGTCAGCGAGCCAGGCATCTACTTCATCAGGTACGGTGACACCGAGACGGGCAATTTCCTCATCGACCAGCGTGTATATGACAAAATCACCGATGCCACCACCGACGTGTGGATTCCTATCCACATGAATCACATCACCGTGAACGAAGGCTATCGCGTCTGGCATGGCGAACCATTCAAGGAAGGCTATCTGCAGGCGCCACCCAGCGATCATTTCGACCTCCATTCGCAAGGACCGACCACCGACACCAAATACAAGCCACTAGAGCTCATTCCCGGCCTGAATGTGGGCGGATACTTTGACGCAGGAGACTTCGACATCGAGACAGGTTCGAACATCAACGTGGTGCAGAACCTTGTGCGCATCTGGGAACAATTCCCCAGTGACCGCGATGAGACCTTCGTCAGCGAAGAGCAACGCTATGTCGATTTGCATCGTCCCGATGGTGTGCCCGACATCCTGCAGTACATCGAGCATGGCACGCTGAACCTCGTGGCACAAGCTGAAAAGATAGGTCACATGTCGCAATGCCTCTCCAATTCGGTGCTCGACAACTACCATCACCTTGACGATGCAGCTTCGATCACCGACGGCCTGCACTACGACCCGAAGCTCAAGCCCTATGAGGTGTCGAAGGACGGCAAGAGCAGCGGTACTCCCGACGACATGTGGGCATTCACGACACGCAATCCGCGCCTTGACTTTCGTGCCGCCACGATGTTTGCAGCTGCCAGCCGTGCCCTTCAGGGCTACAACGACTCTTTGTCATACCGCGCCCTCCGCCAGTCGAAGCGATTGATGAACGAAGCCACCGAACTGCTCCACGAAGCCGACCTCAGCGCCAACATGCAGCTCTACGGTACTACAGGCGAAGCGCAGTATCTGGAGAAGTTCAATTCGGGCATCTGGAAGGCGCTCGACCAACATCCCGACATGGCGCTGCAAGTAGCCCTCGATGCCGTGCCCTTCATGGACGATGCGTATCGCGAACAGTTGCGTCCCTACATCGAACGATATCGTGCATACGCCGATAGCCTCGATGCCCAGAATCCCTACGGTGTACCCATCGGACTGGGCAACTGGGCCGCAGGTGGAGGTATCGTGCAGTTCGGTGCCACCCTGTGCTTTGCCCACAAATACTATCCCGACATCATCGACAAGACGCTGCTCTATCGCACCGCTAACTTCATCTATGGCTGCCATCCCTACCACAACTACTCGCTGGTGGCTGCTGTGGGTGCTGCCCGTCCGAAGGCAGTGTTCTACGGCAACAACCGCGCCGACTTCTCGTTCATTCCGGGCAACATGGCCCCAGGCTTGCTTTTCCGAAAGCCCGACCATTTCGAGAACTTCGACGACTGGCCGTTCCTGTGGGGACAGAACGAAGGCACCATTGCCGGAAATACGCAGTACGTGATTTTCGGCCTGGCGTTCAAGGACAGGGTGAAATAAACTTATTCCCCAAGAAATCCTGGTGTTCACCATGGTGGATATAGCCCAACTGGTCGCAAACGAGTTGGGTATTTCCTATTCGGGTGCCAATGTTGTAATGGGAATGTCCGAAGATCCAATAATCGATGGGACTTTGCGCAATATAGGGAGCCAGTTCGACGGCGAAGGCACCGCTGTAGGACTTGTTGGCAAATTCAGGATAAATGAGCTGGAAGGTGGGGACATGATGAGTGGCCACGACGATGTGACGTGCCGTACTCCTGCTGACCGCATCCTTCAGGAAAGCCAGACAACGCTCATGCTCCTCGTTGAAGCGCGACCATGTAAGACTCTCTTCGCCTGAACGGATGCGATGGAAGTCGGTCACACCGAACTGCGTGTAGCGTCCGTTCTCAGGGGCGATTCTTGACCAAAGGGTTGTTGCAATCAGGTCAATGTCGTTGCCAAGGCGAAGCACAACATTATAATAACAATGCACGTTGTAACGGATGGCAAACATCCATCCGTTATAAAGTCTGTTGATGTCGAAAAACTGATAGAACTCATGATTGCCAGGCACGACAATCACTTGCAGGTAATGCGCAGAAGCCCAGTCCCAGAACGGATGTGACTTATAGGTTTTCTCATCACCCAGATAGCCGATGTCGCCAGCCAGCACAAGCACGTCGCCCACCACTTCGATGGGATGCTCGACGAGGTATTCCCCGTTCCGTTTGTATTCGAGATGCAGGTCTGAGGCGTATTGGATTCTCATGGGCTGTTCATTCCTTTGCGGTGCAAAGATAGCACATTCAGGCAACAAATCCAAATAAAGGAGGACATTTCAATGCCCGACTTTTGGTCATAATTGCGCAAATCAGATTACAATAGGGATTTCGGGATCGTAGCGGTCCATGTACTTCACCTTGAACAGATTGAGGCGATGCAGACGGTCAATCTTTGCCTTGGTGACAGGATCAGGCTCGATACCTTCGCGGATGTACTTGTCGAGGGTAGCGTAGGTGAAGCCCAGCTTCACTTCGTCGGGCGAACTGTGCGGCAGTCCATCATCGGGCACCTTATCGACCCATTCGAGCGGCAGACCCAGCACACGCCCTATCTGTCGGATTTCGGTCACAGTAAGGAATGACAGGGGGCTGAAATCACCCGCATTGTCGCCATAGCGAGTGGCATAGCCAATCCAATCTTCCGAAAGGTTGCAGGTGTTGGCAACACGTCCGTTGTTGGTCTGCGCGATGGCATAGAGCGTCACCATGCGCACACGTGGCGGCACATTCTGCTTGGTCTGCACAGTCCATTCGTCGGCCACCGATTCATTCTCCTCCAGCTTGAGGCTGTTCACCGCACTGGTGATTGCCCCGATAGGAGCCACACAATAGCGAATGCCGATGTGACGCGAAATGCGGTCGGCATCGTTGACGCTTTGTCCGTTGTCGGGCATGGCTACGCCGATGACACGATCCTTGCCGAGCGCCTCGGCACAAAGGGCAGCAGCCACTGTGGAGTCCTTGCCACCCGACATGCCCAACACGGCTGTGCAGCCAGGGCCATTCTGTTCGAACCAGTCACGAATCCATTGGATGACCTCTTCGGTCACTCTTTTTGCATCAAAAGTCTTCATTGTATTAAAAAGTATAGGAGCAGCCCACAATGAGGCAGCGCGAATTAGGTTTTGTCACAGTTGTCATGTCGTAATCCCTGTTAGTCAGGATCTGCTTGCGATCGGGCTGCAGGATGTCCTGCACGAAGGCATACATCGCCCATTGTCCCATCTGCTTCACGGCACGGAACGACCAGTAGAACGTCGAGCGATTGTAGTAGTAGCGATGCGTCTCGCGACCCGTATAGAGCAGCACCGTGGCGAGCGTCCAGTCCTTAGGCAACTCGAACTGCGGACGAGCCTTGAAACTGTAGGACCACGCCTGGTCGGACGAGACGTTCTCACCGTCGTAGTCGAGATACTGGCCATGGAAACCCATCGTCATCGAGAAGCGACCATAACGTGCCTCTCCTTCGGCAGCATAGCGAAAGTAGCAGTAGCGTGCATCGTTGATCCATGTCTTCACCGAACGCTGCGAAGCCTCGTCGAAGGACGAGATCTGCGAGATGTCATCGTCGATGCGCTTGTAGGTCAGGCTGTGCGTCAGCGTCCAATGCTTGCCCGAATAGGTGTAACTTCCCTTCACCTGACTGCTCTTCGATGGATCCAGATTGCTGTTACCCACTACAATGACACCGATGCTGCTGCCGATGTGTACGAAGGGATAAAGCTGTGTGTAGGTGGGACGAGCGATATCGCGGTCGAAGCCCAGCACGAACTTGTTCCTTGCATTGAGTCTGGCAGTAGCCTTGGCTGAAAGCATCCAGTCGTTGTAAGTCTTGTCATGGCTGCCTGTCTGATGGTCGTCGATATCGTTGATGAAGTTCTCGTAGCGGAAGGTAGCATCGAGGGCGAGCCAGGCATGGGAATAGTTGGCCAAAAAGGAAGTCAGTGAGGAATAGGTATTGAAGTTAAAATCCGTCTCGGTGTCGCTGATGCTCATGTCCTCGATGGTATATTTTTCCTCAATGCCAAACTTGAACCCATCCCATGACTTCGATTGGAAACGGACCATGACATACGGGTCAAAGTTATGGAGTGACTGGTTCTGCACCCGCAGCGAGGCATCGGAATGGGCTGCCCAAGTGTCAGACTCCACATCGGTGGGCTTGTAGTTGTACTTCAGATTGAGGCGTGTCGTCAGTCTGCCCCACGGTTCGAAGTCCTGGATATACTGCATAAGCCCACCCAGTTTCACATCGCGGTTCGAACGGCGCTGTTCCTCATAGTTCGACTCCTGTTCGGTGCCATCGGCGTCATGTCCATACTTGATGGTGCTCTCCGTCACCCGATTGTGGTCGAAGCTTTCGAGCAAACCGAAGGTCAGGATGCGTCCGTTGGAAGGTTGGTAGTCGAGGCGCGTCGAGAAGTCCTGCTTCTCGTATCTGGTCAGGATGTTCGAACTGGTCATACGATCGGCACCATTCACAAAATCGGTAGAGACATCCTTCTCGGTATTCAGTTCGCTGAAATCGACAGATAGCTGGCTTGTAAGCAGCAAGTTGTCCTTGAGATAAGTGACATAGCCTGAAGGCATGGCACGTCCGTTGCTGCTTGCGCCAAGATATGCGCCACCATAGAGGTGGGCAGAGTCGGGTTTATGCTCCAGTTCATCCCCCACGTCGTAGGCATCCATGATACGCTTGGCGATGCGCTGGAACTCGTCGGTATCCTGGGCTCGCAATGAGGCAGTTCCGACAAGGCTCAATACCCAAACGCGAAAGGCAATAGATCTGAATCTGTGCATAAGTGACATAGGCGTGATGAGAAGTGTTCGATGCGGCAAAGATAAGGCATTTTGTCGTCATATCCAAATTTTAGGGCTACAGTTTGGTCTTTTATCACCAAATTATAATAAAACGGACGAATAAATTACCGACATATCGTTATTTTTATTATCTTTGCCCTGCAAAATCGGATGCAAAACGACATATCCACGCCCTCATATTCAGACAAAAATACACGAACCCATTCATATCCCAAACTTACCAATGAGACATACAATCACACTTCTTCTGACTGCTCTGCTGGCGATTTCGGCCACAGCAACCGCCCAGCAAAAGACATTCGACAAACCTCTCTATGGCGCTGCCTACTACAGCGAGTACACGCCCACCGATCGTCTGGACGAAGACATACGCCTGATGAAGGAAGCAGGCCTTACCGTGGTGCGTGTGGGCGAATCCACATGGTCGCTCTTCGAGCCACAGGACGGGCAGTTTGAGTTCGCCTGGATGGATCGCATCCTTGACAAGATGCATGCTGCCGGCATCAAGGTCATCCTCGGCACGCCCACCTATTCCATACCCGCCTGGATGGCTGCAGAACACCCCGAAGTGCTTTCGCAAACCATCGATGACCGACAAAGCCACTACGGCATTCGTCAGAACATGGACCTTAAGAACCCCACCTACCTGCGCTATTGCGAACGTATCATCCGCAAAATGATGGAACACTTTGCCCAGCATCCTGCCATCATCGGCTACCAAGTGGATAACGAAGTGGAGGCGCGCAATATCGACAATCCCGACTATTTCGAGGGCTTCCGTGAATACATCAAGCAGGAGTTTAAAGGCGACTTGAAGGAGCTCAATCGCCGCTGGGGACTCAACTACTGGGGCATGAACATCAACAAGTGGGAGGAATTCTACGACCGCAAGGGAGTCACCAACCCATCGTACAAGGTATGGTGGGAGCGCTGGAACCGCAAGGTGACCGCCGACTTCCTCAACTGGCAAGTCGATATCGTTAACGAATATCGACGCCCCGAGCAGTTTGTTACCCACTGCTTCATGCCCTACTTCTGCAACATCGACCAAGTGGAGGCTTTCAGACAGATGGAATATCCCGCCATCAACGTCTATTACACCATGCAGGACGGGCAGGATGGGGCCTGGATAGGTTATTCCTGCGACTACATGCGTCCCATCTCGCGCCATCACAACTTTCTCGTCACCGAGACCAACGCTCAAGGCACCGGCTGGTCCAGCCGGGACCAATGGCCGCCTTACGACGGGCAACTGCGACAGAACATGTATGCGTTCCTCTCTGGTGGTGCCAACATGGTGGAATACTGGCATTGGGCCACACTCCATTACGGACAAGAGACCTACTGGCGCGGCATCCTCGGACATGAGGGCCTGCCAAACCGTGTCTATGCCGAATTCCAACGTGGTGCCGCCGAACTCAACCAAGTGGGCGACCACCTGGTGAACATTCGGAAACAGAACCGCGTGGCCCTTCTCTTCAGCCACGATTCGAAACATGCCCTCGACTTCATGCCCTACACCGACCGCGACCAGTACAAGGACTTCCTCCTCTACGAAGCACTCTATCGACAGAACATCGAATGTGACATTCTGCCTGTCGATAATCCCACGATGCAGGATTTCTCGAAGTACGACATGCTCGTTATCCCATCGCTCTATGTTGCCACCGATAGGTTATTGCAGAAAATCAGTGACTTCGTCAAGGATGGCGGCGAAGTGGTGATGCTCTACAAGAGCGGATACACCGACTACGACAATGCGGTGCGTCCGACACTCGCCCCTGGTCCCATTGCCGAGGCCTGTGGCTTCACATATCAGGAGTATTCGTCCATCAACAAGCTTCCTCTACGTCCGAACAATCTTGGAGCTACCGACAACACCGTGAGCACATGGATGGAATTTCTACAGCTCACCACTGCTCAACCCCTTGCTACCATCGATCATCCCTTCTTTGGCAAATGGCCCTGCATCACCGAGAATGCTTTCGGGAAGGGGCATCTCATCTACATCGGCACTCTGCCATCGAACGAACTGCTGCAACAGCTGATTGCCCGTGCTGCCAACCGCAAGCAAATCCGCAGCACCGAGCGACAGTACTCCTTCCCCATCATCCTCCGTTCAGGCACCAACGACTACGGAAAAACCATTCATTACATCTTTAACTACTCCTACGAACCGAAAAGCATCACCTACCCCTACGGCAACAGCCGCTCCTTGCTGGATGGGCAACTGCTCAAAGCCAATACTCCCATCACCATCGAACCTTGGGGCGTCGTGATAGGAGAAGAGAATGACGTCAAATAAAACATCAGTGGGACAAACATATTGACACTGTTTGTCCCGCTGACATTAAATGTTTATACTCAAAACAGACTCTTAATACTCCTCTTCGTTGAAGAAGAAGTCGTCCTTCTGTGGGTAGTCAGGCCACAAGTCCTCGATAGATTCATAGATTTCGCCTTCGTCCTCCATCTCCTGAAGGTTCTCAATCACTTCGAGAGGTGCGCCGGAACGATTGGCGTAGTCAAGCAGTTCCTCACGGGTAGCAGGCCATGGCGCGTCTTCGAGCTTTGAGGCCAATTCGAGTGTCCAATACATAGGTTTTCAGTTATTTGTAAGATGTTTATTTTAGTCGAATTTCGGTCGGGGAAAATATTCT
The DNA here is from genome assembly GCA_905235375.1 of uncultured Bacteroidales bacterium. Classification (GTDB taxonomy): domain Bacteria; phylum Bacteroidota; class Bacteroidia; order Bacteroidales; family UBA3663; genus Liminaster. The sequence continues at coordinate 15,886 of CAJOLH010000043.1, read as the reverse complement.
ATCCCTCGAATTTGCGCGCGAAGATAGCGGTTTTCTAAATAGGTTGTACAAAACAGTGCAAATATTTAGGGAATTTTAACTAAAATGACACTACATAATGCTGTTTGAAGAATCGCGGCTTAAGGATAGCCAACCCAAAATCGAAAAGATCCATGGTGATGGAGACGTCATCGCGATCGCACAACTGATCCCAAAAAACCTCATTCGGGCGACCGGGCTGGATGCCACGTACAAAGATCACCGTATCATCCTTCGTATGAGCCATCAGCCACTCAACGAACTGCTGTGCATAGACAGCAGAAGGCACGAACGACTTCTGCTTCATTTCCTCCTGATCTTCGTAGGGATTCGCATTGACTGCGATGAAGTCGAAGGGGGATGCCTCGTCAAATTGTTCGAGGCGATTGACAAACGTCACCTGACCGGCCGACTGTGGGAACCTCGACAGATTTGACTCGGCACGCGCCTGTGTAGCAGCATCGGCCAACGACGTGACCTTCATCCTGCTGTCGGTAAGGACCAGCGGAAGCAGCGTATAGCCACCATCGCAAACGATCTCGGCTGCATTGCGGCAATGGAAGCGGTTGGCCAAGCGCAACAAGAGGCAAGCCACCTTGAACGGGATGGGAGCCTGCTTGACGTAGATGCGCTGCATCGACCGATAGGCATAATAGGGGAGCTTCTCCTCGATGACCTCGGTAATGACAGCGTAGGCAAACGGAGAATGCACACCGAAGCCCTTACGATGCTTCAGCCTGCGTACGCCTCTCGACAGATATTCCCTGATCTTCTTTTTTGCACCCATAGGGGTGGTAACAATTAATAATTAACAATAAAAAGTAACCCCTCACCAGCGTCCCCGTGTACTCGTGGCAGCCAAGTTTGGCTGCCTCAGCACCTCATAATACATCTCGATAGCCTCTCGAATCTCAGAGGGTCGGATATATTCGTCGGCCGTATGACTGCGAGCAGAATCGCCAGGTCCCATCTTCAGGCTGGGGAAACGCATCAGTGCCTGGTCGCTCAGTGTGGGCGAACCGAAAGGCTTACGTCCCAATGCAACGATGCGCTGCAACAGCGGATGATCAGTCGGAATGCTCGACGGCTGCAGTCGCGTGCTGCGTGGCGTGAGCTCAATCACCGGTCCTTCTGTGCCCGAAGGCGATGCGACCTTGCCGACCTCGTTGCGCAGCATCGCAACCACCTCTTCGTTGCTGTAGGCATCGGTGGTGCGACAATCGACCATAAACGTGCAGGTGTCGGGGATGACGTTGTGCACCGTTCCAGCCTGGACACCCGTCACTGTCACCTTCACAGGTCCCAACAGCGCCGACTCGCGTTCGAAACGGAAACTGCGCAAACGCTCAATGGCCTCCATGGCCAAATAAATTGCGTTTACGCCCTCGTTTCGTGCAGCATGGCCCGACCTGCCATGTGCTATGCCATCGAGCACCACAAGCCCTTTCTCTGCAATGGCAGGCTGCATACCCGTCGGCTCGCCCACCAGCGCAACATCGATGGGTGGCAGCTGAGGAAGAACGCTTTCGATGCCATGCTTGCCACTGACTTCCTCTTCGGCCGAAGCCACAAAGACAAGATTGTAGCATTGGTCCCCATGCGCCCCCTCGCCTACCAGCATCAGGAAGACATGAAGCAGCGAGACGAGCGATGCTCCATCATCGTTCGATCCCAAGCCGTAGATACGCTCCTCCCGACTCCCATCGGCCAAGGTTACCACCTCACGGCTGGCACAGAACGGATCGTGCTGCCACGTCGAGACGGGCTTCACCGTATCGATATGGGCATTGAGCAAAAGCGTCGGTCGCTTGGCATCGTAATACGGATCGATAAGCCAAAGATTATTGTCAGAGCGGTGAACAGTCAATCCTGTACGACTCAGATAATCCTGAAGCATGTCGGAAACAAGCTTCTCTTCACGACTCACCGAGGGAATCGAAAGCATCTTCTCAAGCAGACTGACCGACTGAAGATAGGCCGTTTGCAGATCCATAAGAGTCTTGTTTTGTCGCGTAGGGATAAGAAATGCGGCGCAAAGATAATGAAAAATATTGAACAATGGCAATCTTTCGTCCAAAAATTTTGAAAATAGCGGGAAATTCTCTATCTTTGCGCCACGTTTTCGAATATTTATACAGGAAGTTACGTATTTTTGCTATGATTACTATAGAACAACTCAAGGCCACACAGGATCGTTTGACCGACCTTCACCGCTATCTCAACATCGAGGATAAGAAAATCCAGCTCGAAGAAGAGGAGCTTCGCACCCAGGTGCCCGGATTCTGGGACAACCAGAAGGAGGCAGAGAAGCAGATGAAGGTGGTCAAAGGCATCCGTTCGTGGATCGAAGCCTATAACAATGTGAAGGTCAACGTCGATGAGCTCGCCACCGCCTTCGAATTCTACAAGGAGGAACTGGTGAGCGAAGAGGAGGTCGATGCCCAATACAAGAAGACGCTTGACCTCTTTGAGGATGTCGAGCTGAAGAATATGCTGCAGGGCGAAGAGGATCACATGAACTGCATCCTCAAGATCAATGCCGGTGCCGGTGGCACCGAGGCACAGGACTGGGCTGAGCAGCTGCAACGTCTCTATATGCGCTATGCCGAAGACCACGGCTACAAGGCCACCGTGCAGGACCTCGTGGAGGGCGACGATGCCGGCATCAAGTCGGTGACCATCGAAATCGACGGCGACTATGCCTTCGGATATCTCAAGTCGGAGAATGGCGTGCATCGCCTCGTCCGCGTCAGTCCATACAATGCGCAAGGCAAGCGCATGACCTCGTTTGCATCGGTCTTCGCTTTCCCACTGATCGACGACACCATCGAAATCAAGATTGACCCAGGCAAACTCACCTGGGACACGTTCCGTTCGGGTGGCGCCGGTGGTCAGAATGTCAACAAGGTGGAGTCGGGTGTGCGTGCCCGCTATATGTACACCGACCCCTATACCGGTGAAGAGAAGGAACTGCTCCAAGCCTGCACCGTGACGCGCGACCAACCCAAGAACCGCGAGATGGCCCTCGAACTCCTCAAGTCGCAGATCTACAACATCGAACTCGAGCACAAGCGCGAGAAGCAGGCATCGATCGAAGCTGGCAAGAAGAAGATTGAATGGGGTTCGCAGATTCGTTCCTACGTCTTCGACGACCGTCGCGTCAAGGATCATCGCACAGGCTACCAAACCTCCGATGTCAACGCTGTGATGGATGGCAAGATCGATGGTTTCATCAAAGCCTACCTCATGGAATTTGGCGACAAATAAGCCTCCCTTTTCGTATTTTCGTCCTTATTCGGAATATAATAAAAAAACGTGTCGAGACTATCATCAGTCCTCGACACGTTCTTTTTATCAAATATCCCTTATTTATCCCAAGAAGGCAAGGAGTACACCCGCAGCAACAGCCGAACCAATCACGCCAGCCACGTTGGGACCCATGGCATGCATGAGCAGATAGTTCGTGGGATCGTACTTGAGGCCCACCTCCTGACTGATGCGCGCCGAGTCGGGCACAGCCGAAACACCGGCATTGCCGACCAGCGGATTGATCTTCTTTCCTTCGGGAAGGAACAGGTTGAAGAACTTGACGAAAAGCACACCCGAAGCCGTAGCCACGAGGAACGATAGTGCTCCAAGGGCGAAAATCTCAAGCGATTCAGCCTTCAAGAAGGTAGAAGCCTGAGTGGAGCAGCCTACCGTGAAGCCCAGCAGGATGGTGACAATGTCGATGAGCGGCCCCTTGGCGGTGTCGGCTAAGCGACGAGTCACGCCCGACTCCTTCAGCAGATTGCCAAAGAAGAGCATACCGAGCAACGGGAGACCCGAAGGAATGATCCATGTGGTGAGAAGCAGTCCCAAGATCGGGAAAATGACCTTCTGACGCTGGCTTACCGAACCCGGTGCCTTCATGCGGATGCGACGTTCCTTGTCGGTGGTGAGCAGTTTCATCACAGGTGGTTGGAATACGGGGATCAGTGCCATGTAGGAATAGGCGGCAACTGCAATAGCTCCCATCAGGTCGGGAGCCAGCTTGCTCGAAAGGAAGATGGCAGTAGGACCATCAGCGCCACCGATGATGCCGATGGCACCTGCCTCCTGTGGGGTGAACCCGAGAGCCAGCGAAAGCATATAGGCGCCGAAGATGCCGAACTGTGCAGCTGCGCCCACCAGCACCATCTTCGGATTGGCAATCAGTGCCGAGAAGTCGGTCATCGCACCTATACCCAAGAAGATAAGGGGCGGATACCAACCCTGCTTCACACCACTATAAAGGATATTGAGCACCGATCCCTCTTCGTAAATACCGATACGCAGACCGGCATCAAGCGGGAATGGAATGTTGCCAACCAAAATGCCAAAACCGATTGGCACAAGGAGCATGGGCTCGAAGTGCCGGGCTATGGCAAGATAGATGAAGATGCAGCCGACAATCGTCATCACCACATTGCCAATTTCCACATTGCCAAAGCCCGTATATTCCCAAAGGACCTGCAGATTCTCTATAAAGAAGTCTAACTTGTTCATTCGATATGTTTACTTTTTCTTGCTGAAATAGCCAAGGAAGCGGCTGAGGAGACCCGGCTGCTTCTCTTCGTCATTGTTATAGCCGTAGCCATAACCGTAGCGATAACCGTAACCATAGCCATACCCGTAACTGTAGCCATAGCTGTAGCCGTACTTCGCCTTACGATTCGACATCTGGACATCATTCAGTATTATCGACACGTTCTTCAGTTTCTCGGCTTTCACTGCCGCCTCAATCTCATTGATGAAACGCAGGTCCGACTTGCCGGAACGCACCACATAGATATTCCTATCGACGTGCTTGTTGAGTGTCATCGGGTCGGCAATGACCAGATATGGCGGTGAGTCGAGAATCACGAAATCATAAACCTCGCGCAATTCGGCCATCAGGGTGCCGAATCTATCGTTCGACAACAACTCATTCGGATTAGGCGGCACGCCACCTTTGAGCAAGATATCCAGACCGGGGAACTCCTTGATGGGAACCACTGCCTTATGCCAGTCTTCCAGTTCGCCGCTCAAGTAGTTCGACAATCCTATCGTCAGGTTGTGAGGCAGGTCAAACAATCGCCGCTGGCGACCTTTGCGCAGGTCGGTTTCCACAAGGATTACCTTCTTGCCTATCGAGCAAAGACTGATGGCCACATTGGCCGAGACGAACGACTTTCCTTCGCTTGGTATGCTGGAGGTGAACTGCAGCACCTTGCCCGACATGAAGCCGATATTGGTACGAATGGTTCGCATGGCTTCCGACAGTACCGACGACGAACCCGTCGAGCCCTCCTCGGCCATATCCGTAGCCTTGAACCCACGACCTTCCCTGCGCGGCACAACGCCCAGCAAAGGCACTCGTGTGCGCGAAACGATATCGTCGGGACCCTGCACCTTGGTCTTCATCAGCATGAGCAGATAGAACACCACCAAAGGCAGGAGGAAGCCGATGACAAAAGCGATGAGGAGCACCCGTCGCTTATTGGGGCCTACCAGCATGGTATTGTTCTCGGGATATTCCACCACACGAGCAATGTCTGGCTCAGCCACAATGGTGAGCATCGTCTCTTCACGCTTCTTCTGCAGCAGCACGTAGAGCGGCTCGATGATTGAGCGTTCGCGCTCTATCTGTGCCAGGTTAATCTTCTGTCCGGGCACACTCAACAGATAACCCTTCGAGCGCCCCTGCTGACGTTCCAGTTCCGAACGCTGGAGTGACAGGCTGGTCTTCTGGTTGGCCACCGACTTCTCAATCACTGCTCTCAGGTCGGCTATCTGCTTGCTCAGGCGCTGCACCACGGGGCTGTTCTCCGACGAGCCAGCCAACAGTCGCGCGCGCTCGATGCACGCAGTATTATAATTGGTGATAAAGCCGACTATCGACGGGTCGCTTAGACCCACATTGCTGGGCAGCACCGTATAGGGCTGATTCGTCTTGAGCTCGGTGGCAATCATCTCAAGCAGGGTCAACTGCACATCCACCTCCTGCAACTGCTGCTGGGCGGTCGCGTCGGTATTGAGCGACAACTTGGCCTGCGAATCCAGATCGACCATGCGGTTCTTTGAGCTGAACTGCTGAATATTGCCCTCCACGGCCGAAAGCTGACCACTCAGGTCCTCCAGACGATTGTCGATAAACTCCATCGTCTTGGCATTCGAAGCCATGTAATAGGTCTTGGTCAGCTCGTTATACTTCTCGATGGCTTTCGCCAAAACCTTCTCAGCACGCTCAGGGTGGATATCGCGCATCACGAGCTGCAGGATGGAGCTGGTACTCATGCGGGTGCTCTGGTCCTCCATCACCTCCACGCCTATCTGCCGGGACAACTCACGAGCTCTGGCTTGCGACGAATAGAGCATGATGTAGTGCGAACCCGACATGAAATAGTCGTACGAATCGCCCTTGAATCGCACCTTTGCCTCCTCCCACAAGCTGAATCGCACCGTTCCCCACTCTCCAAGGGGCAATTCATCGCCGAACATCACCACCTTATCGGCATAAAGGCTCTCGCCATCACGTCCGAACAGACGGCGCACCGACACATTCAGCGACGTACTATCGACCACGTCGTAGTCGATGCGGAACGTCGGAAGGTTGTTAGGGTTGATGCTTTCGGCGGGATTGAATGTCATGCGCACCTCTTGGGGCAATGTCTCACGATTCACCCAGTGGTTACGAACAAAGTACCGCACATTCAAACCCAATTCATCGACAACTGCCTGCAGCACAGGTGTCGATTTGATGATGATCTTCTCGTTGGTCAAACTGTTGTACGACTGCATACCCGTCATGTCGGCTATGAACGACATCTGGGCGCTCGAACCCATGCCGGCATTCTTGTCAGTGGTGACCATGACAAGAGCAGAACTGTGATAAGTCTTCGGCTTAACGTAAAGATAAACCGTCGCACAGCATAGACAAACGAAGATGGAGAGGATAATCCAATAGCGTAGTGCCCAAGTCAACTCAAGGATGGCACGAAGACTCAGACCACTGCCCGATTGCAGTTCGTCCTCTTCCTGCTCATTGATGATATATTCACTCATGTAGTGTGCTATTGAATGAAGAAAAAATGTACCCGGACTGGGAATCGAACCCAGATCAAAGGTTTAGGAAACCTCCGTTCTATCCGTTGAACTATCCAGGCAATCCATTGGATTCAACGCCTCATTTTGTGCGCATATTACCCAAATTTGCGCGGCAAAGTTACAAAATAAATCAGAAAAACAAAAATATTTCGAAATAATTCTGCCTTTTATTTGCACATACCGACAATAATTGCTATTTTTGCAACCTAAATTTAACCTTTGAACAGCGTGACCGAGGGCTTAAAGTGACTCAAGACGACCAATGGACGAGATTCTGACCTGGGGATATCCAGGCTTGATGTTGTGCGGCTTCATTGCCGGAAGCTGCATTCCCATGAGCAGCGAAGTGGCGCTCAGCACCGCTATCGCACTGGGATGGCCTCAGTGGACCTCTCTCTTTTGGGTCTTCATCGGCAACTGGCTCGGTGCCTCGACCAACTACATGATCGGTCGTTTTGCATCGCTCGACTGGATTGAGCATTGGGTCAAGATCAAGAAAACAAAGCTCAGCTACATGCAGCACTTCCTGCAAGGCAAGGGTGTATGGCTGGCGCTCGTCAGCTTCTTCCCCACCCTGGGCAACGCGCTGGTCATCAGTTACGGCATCTCCCGCACTCCCTTCTGGAAAGTCGGCATCCTGATGGCCATAGGCCGCTTCATCCGCTACCTCGTCTGGATGTGGATCACGGAAGGTGTCATCCAAGCCTGGTTCTCATAGATCCCTCTGGATCTTGCCCCGCGTTCCAGAGGCAGCCGGCCTTAGCGTCCCTCCGCCCCGTCCCCCATTTGTCCTTGTCGCAGCCATCCTTGGCTGCCCTTCATCCCCTCATCCCTTCAACAATGACCAACGATTTCGACATAAGAGAAGCTTCCGAACCCTCGAAGTCCTCCAGTGAAAAGGACTTTGAGAAAGCCCTTCGCCCCCTCACCTTCGACGACTTCCAGGGGCAGGATAAGGTCAAGGAAAACCTGCGTATCTTCGTGGCAGCTGCCAAAATGCGTGGCGAATCGCTCGACCACACCCTCTTCCACGGTCCTCCAGGCCTCGGCAAGACCACCCTTTCCAACATCATTGCCAACGAGCTCGGCGTGGGCTTCAAGGTCACCTCGGGACCCGTGTTGGACAAACCCGGCGATTTGGCAGGTCTGCTCACTTCGCTCGACAAGAACGATGTGCTCTTCATCGACGAGATACACCGTCTGTCGCCCGTCGTCGAGGAGTACCTCTATTCTGCGATGGAGGATTACCGCATCGACATCCTCATCGACAAGGGGCCTGCTGCACGCAGCATCCAGATCGACCTCAACCCGTTCACCCTGATTGGTGCCACCACGCGCTCTGGCCTGCTCACAGCGCCTCTGCGCGCACGTTTCGGCATCAACATGCACCTCGAATACTACGACACCGAGGTGCTTGCCGGCATCGTTGCTCGTTCGGCCCACATCCTGGGCATGGTCTGCACAGAAGAAGCCGCCATCGAGATTGCGTTCCGCAGCCGTGGCACACCGCGTATCGCCAACTCTCTGCTGCGCCGCGTGCGTGACTTTGCCATGGTGATGGGCAAGAAGACCATCGACATCAAGATTGCACAATATGCCCTCGAAGCCCTCGGTGTAGATAAGTACGGTCTCGACCAGATCGACAACAAACTCCTCACCACCATCATTGATAAGTTCAACGGTGGTCCCGTAGGCCTCACCAACATTGCCACCGCTCTCGGCGAAGACCCCGGCACCATCGAGGATGTCTATGAGCCTTACCTCATCAAGGAAGGCTTCATCAAACGCACCCCACGCGGACGCGAAGCCACCCTTTTAGCCTATAAGCATCTCGGCAAATCCCCCATCGGCGACACCCTCCAAGGCTCCCTCTTTGAGTAAGTGCTCCCGTGGCAGCCGCCCTTGGCTGCCACATCGTTTCGTTCCGACTGTTGCGATGCCATAGCAACCCTTCACTTCCCCTACCCATGTCCTTCCTCAAATCCCTTCTCAAAGATACCGCCCTCTATGGCCTCACCTCCATCGTGGGCCGTTTCCTCAACTACCTGCTCGTCCCGGTCTATACCGCAGTGATGCCAGCTGTGTCGGGCGAATATGGCGTCGTGACCAACATGTACGCCTACACCGCGCTTATCCTCGTCCTCCTCACCTTCGGAATGGAGACCACCTTCTTCCGCTTTGCCAACAAGGCCGAAGAGAATCCGCGCGATGTCTATTCCACCGCCTTGCTCACCGTAGGAGGCCTTTCGCTCCTCTTTCTTGCCTTTGTACTCACCTTCCTCTCTCCGCTCTCGCAGTGGCTTGGCTACGGCAACCATCCCGAATACATCGCCATCATGGCCATCATCGTAGCCATCGATGCCTTCGCCTGCATCCCATTCAGTTACCTGCGCTACCAACAGAAGGCCAAGAAGTTCTGTGCTCTCAAGATGATCAACATCCTGGTCAACATCGGTCTCAACCTCTTCGTCTTCCTTGCCTGCCCCAGAATCAACCAATCTCATCCGGAGCTCATCTCTTGGTTCTATCAGCCCGAATATCTTGCCGGCTACGTCTTCGCCATCAACCTCGTCACCTCCATCATCACCCTGCTGATGCTCATGAAGGAATGGATGCCTTTCGGCCAGTTCCATGCCTCCAGTGGGCAGACTTTCCCCTTCCGTTACGTCTGGGATCGTCAACTCTTCGCGCGTATGTTCCAATACAGTTATCCTGTACTCATTCTGGGTGTGGCGGGCATACTCAACCAGACGATGGACAAGATCATCTATCCCTTTCTCGTCCCTGGTGCCGAAGGCGTGCGTCAGCTTGGCATCTACGGAGCAGCTGCCAAGATTGCCATGATCATGGCGATGTTCACGCAGGCGTTCCGCTATGCCTACGAGCCCATCATCTTCAATAAGTCAAAAGACAAGGACGACGTCATCAAGACCAATGCCCTTGGCACCAAGTATTTCATCATCTTCACCCTCCTCGGCTTCCTGTGCGTCATCGCCTGGCTCGATATCTTTAAGGTGCTGCTCATCCGCAACCAGGACTATTGGGAAGGCCTCGTTGTCGTTCCCATCGTCATGGCTGCCGAAATCATGATGGGCATCTACTTCAACCTCTCGTTCTGGTACAAACTCATCGACAAGACACTGTGGGGTGCCCTGTTCTCGGTCATCGGATGTTTGGTATTGCTGGCGGTCAATGTCCTCTTCGTACCCCGCTACGGCTACATTGCCTGTGCATGGGCAGGCTTCTGCGGCTATGCCACCTGTATGCTTCTCTCCTATTTCGTTGGCCAAAAGAAGAACCCCGTCCCCTACGACCTCAAGTCCATCGGCTCCTACGTATTGTTAGCTGCCGCCCTCTTCGTGAGCATGACACAAATTCCCGAGGCAGGCATCTGGACCATCCTCATCAAAACCGCCCACGTCATCTTCTTCGTCGCCTTCCTCTGCCTCAAGGACTTTCCCGTCTGGCGCTTCCTGAAGAGCCATTAGGTCAGCAGCCATCTTTGGCTGCCATCATCCTCATGTTCCAGTCGCAGCCAAGTTTGGCTGCCCCACCTCCCGCGGGTCTCTATCTCACCACCTTTCTTCCAACAATCCTGAACCCTCGTTTGGTCTCCCTTCCCACAGGCCGTCCCATCAAGTCATACACCCTCTCCTCAGCGCGCGGCACATCCGCGCGCACCTCGCTTATCCCCATCTCCTCGGCCAGGACACGTGCCTTTTCCAAAGCCACACCAAAGTCTGGAATTCCATATCCGTAGAGCGAATCCGGCTCGTTATATTGCGAAGCCGACTCACGCAGCACCTGTCGAATCTGAGCAGCCGTCAACTGCGGCACAGCGCTCCACAGTGAGGCGCAAAGACCGGTAATCAGAGGGGCTGCGAAACTTGTTCCCCTGCCCGAATACGTCGCTACGCCTCGCGAATTCACCATATAGCAGCGGATGCTGCGAGCCACAACATCAGGCTTGACGTAAGGCACGGTGAAACCGGCGCTCGAAAACGAAGCTATCCTGCCCGAACTGTCCACGCCACCCACACTCAGCACATCCTCCACGTCAGCAGGGAATATCAGATATTCCCAAGGATTGTCACGTTCGTTGCCAGCTGCATTGCATACGAGTATGCCTTTCCGACAGGCAATCTTAGCACCTCGGCTGATTATGGCCTTGTCTTGGCCGAACTCCTCACGGGTATGATTGTTATCATACGTATCGAAGTCGAAGTAGCCCAACGACGAGTTGACCAGATCGGCACCCAGGCTATCGGCAAGTTCCACGCCAGCCACCCACATGTCTTCTTCAAGTTCTGTCTCCGAGTCGTCGGTCTCGGTGCGAATCAGGAAATAGTCAGCATCCTGTGCGGTGCCACAGATCCCTATTTCTTCAGGCGAAGCCATGATGCTCAGGCAATTCGTACCGTGCATATCCGAATAAACCTTCGAGCTTCCCGTCATCGTGCTATACATGTCGCGTGCGCCCACGACTCTGCAATTCAGCCAGCTCCATTCGTTCACATGACTGAAGCCCGCATCCACTATAGCCACCAGCATACCCTCGCCTCGATATCCAGCCTTGTAAAGAGGCTCCAAGGCATTGACCTGCACCAGCGGACTGGTATAGTCATCTATATCTGCATTGGCAAAAACGGGTTCTGGACTAACGGGGGTGGTGGCTCGCTGGTGTGTGCTGACCACATCCACCTCCTTGACAAAAGACAGTGCTTCGAACATCGAATTGCTAACCGCCTCGCCATTCTCACCCATCACGACCACCGTATTGAGCCAACGCGAACGAGCCACAATCTTCAGGCCCTGCTCCTCGATCTGCCGCACATATTCCGGCGAAATCTCCAAGTCGAGCGAATCGGTCTGGATGCCAAACCTCGCACGTCTCTCCAGTGCCCTATCGCTCCACTTCACCGCCTCACTCCCCGGCTTGCCATCCAAATGCAGTCGGTAACGATACTCTCCTGCCTGCGCCTCCACTGCCGCAAGCAGTATCATACCTATTATAAAATATATCGTCTTTCTTTTCATCTTCCTTTTTTATCTCCACCCCCCGCTTTCATCGTTCCCACGGGTGCTCCCCTTTGTTTCCGTGGCAGCCATGTTTGGCTGCCCCTTCTTCGTTCTCGTCGCATCCATCCCTGGTTGCCCTCATCCCTCAATGAGCACCGTCGCATAGGCCGCAATGCCCTCTTGCCGTCCCGTGAAGCCCAGTTTCTCGGTGGTTGTCGCTTTGATCGAAATATCCTCCACGTCACATTCCATCACCTCCGCCAGGCATTGCTTCATCTTCTCGATGTGCGGATTGAGTTTCGGACGTTCAGCCGCTACCGTGATGTCGGCATTGCCCAGGCGATATCCCTTAGTCGCTATCAGTGCCATGGTCTTGCGAAGCAGTATCTTCGAATCGATGTCCTTGTATTCCTCCGCCGTATCGGGGAAATGATACCCGATATCGCGCATATTGGCAGCCCCTAACAGTGCATCGCATAGCGCATGAATCAGCACGTCGGCATCCGAATGGCCCAACAGTCCCATCGAATGTTCAATCTTGATACCTCCAAGCCACAACTCGCGGCCCTCGACCAGTCGATGCACATCGTAGCCGAATCCCACTCTTATCTTTGTCATAGTTATAATATTCTAAATCGACCGCAAAGATAACCGCTTTTTTTGACATAGCCAAGAAAAAGTATGTCAAATTGTCAAATTGTCATAGATTTTTTGTCAATCATATTTTTGGCACGCCTTTTGCAACTCAATTAGCGACTCTCAGTGCGTAGAGTCCCCAAAACAGATTATTAACAATTTAAAATATACAAAACTATGGGAAAGATTATTGGTATTGACCTCGGCACCACCAACTCGTGTGTAGCCGTAATGGAGGGTAACACCCCCACCGTAATTGCAAATTCCGAGGGTCGCAACACGACCCCATCCATCGTAGGCTTCGTTGATGGCGGCGAGCGCAAGGTTGGTGAGCCAGCCAAGCGTCAGGCTGTCACCAATCCTACACGTACCGTTTACTCCATCAAGCGTTTCATGGGCTGCGACATGAACCAGGTAGCCAACGAGATTACCCGCGTTCCTTACAAGGTAGTCGGCGTAGGCGGCCAGCCCCGTATCGAGATCGATGGCAAGCAGTACACTCCTCAGGAGATCAGCGCCATGATTCTTCAGAAGATGAAGAAGACCGCTGAAGACTACCTCGGCACCACCGTGACCGAAGCCGTCATCACCGTTCCTGCATACTTCAACGACGCCCAGCGTCAGGCCACCAAGGAGGCCGGCCAGATTGCAGGTCTCGAAGTGAAGCGTATCGTCAACGAGCCTACCGCTGCTGCCTTGGCCTATGGTCTTGGCAACCTCGACAAGGAAGAGAAGATTGCCGTCTTCGACCTTGGTGGTGGCACATTCGATATCTCTATCCTCGACCTCGCCGATGGCGTATTTGAGGTACTTTCTACCGATGGCAACACCCACCTCGGAGGCGATGACTTCGACAACAAGATCATCGACTGGTTGGCTGGCGAGTTCCAGAAGGAGGAAGGCGTTGACCTCAAGAAGGATCCAATGGCACTCCAGCGTCTGAAGGAGGCTGCCGAGAAGGCAAAGATCGAGCTTTCTTCTTCCACCGTAGCAGAGATCAATCTGCCTTACATCACCGCAGTAGGTGGTGTGCCCAAGCACCTCGTAAAGAGCCTCACCCGTGCCAAGTTCGAGCAACTCTGCGACGACCTCATCAAGGCCTGCATCGAGCCATGCCGTCGCGCACTCAGCAACGCCAAGCTCAGCGCTTCGCAGATCAACCAGGTTATCCTCGTGGGCGGTTCCAGCCGTATTCCCGCCGTGCAGCGTGAGGTAGAGCAGTTCTTCGGCAAGACACCTTCCAAGGGCGTTAACCCCGACGAGGTAGTAGCCGTAGGTGCAGCCGTTCAGGGCGGTATCCTCGCTGGTGACAATGTTGCCGGTGGCAAGGACATCCTCCTCCTCGACGTTACCCCACTCTCACTCGGTATCGAGACCCTCGGTGGCGTAATGACCCGTCTCATCGACGCCAACACCACCATCCCCTGCAAGAAGTCAGAGGTATTCTCTACCGCAGCCGACAACCAGCCTTCCGTACAGATTCACGTACTCCAGGGCGAGCGTCAGTTTGCCAAGGACAACAAGTCCATCGGTATGTTCAACCTCGACGGTATCCCAATGGCCCCACGTGGCGTGCCACAGATCGAAGTAACCTTCGACATCGATGCCAACGGCATCCTCAACGTCACCGCCAAGGACAAGGGCACTGGCAAGGAGCAGCACATCACCATCACCGCTTCTTCCGGTCTTTCGAAGGAAGAGATCGAGCGCATGAAGGCCGAAGCTGCTGCCAACGAGGCTGCCGACAAGGCTGAGCGTGAGAAGGTCGATAAGATCAACCAGGCCGACTCGATGATCTTCCAGGTTGAGAAGCAGCTCAAGGAGAGCGGCGACAAGATTCCTGCCGACATGAAGCAGCGCATCGAGGACATCCTCGGTCGCCTCAAGACTGCCAAGGACGCCAAGGACATCGCAGGCATCGACGCAGCCACCAACGAACTCCAGCAGATGATGGGCCAAGCCGCTCAGAACATGTACCAGCAGGGTCCTAACCCCGGAGCTGGTCAGCAGGGCGGCTACAACGGCGGCCAGCAGAACAACAATGGCGCCGAAGACGTTGACTTCGAGGAGGTCAAGTAAGCCCGCCGACGAAACAAATCCATAAAACGAATCCGTGTAGCTCAATGAGTTACACGGATTTTTCTTTTTCATAGGTCTGCAAATGATAGCGATTATTTGCTCAATCTCCAAGAAGAAAATTGAAAGAAGCACTATTTTCAATCAAATATAAAAAGTAAGCCCCCTGAAAAGTGTCGGTTTGCTTTTTTTGTGCCTTGATGATAGAAATTGCTTCAGAAAATTTGGAATATTACGAAGAATGGGTTATCTTTGCAGCGCCTATTTCGAAACATCGAAAACAAAAGCGGATTATAACATTGAGTGGTCGCATAGCTCAAAATTATAGAAAAATTAAATCAAAAAATTATAAGAAAAACGGGACGAGATTGGTCACGGCTTTTTTAGATCACCTTCTTTTGATAATTTTTTATATCAATTTTCTTATAATTCTGAGCGAAGCGACCAATAAACAAGGATGTTATGTAAATTGTAACTGAAAAGTGTACCACCCTTAATAATCGAAAAGTGTACCACTTTCCAATTACTAACTGGTACACTTTTGAATTACCATATACAGATTGATTTAATCGTTTTCTGTTTATTATGTCAATAAAGAAATATATCAACACAGCAGAGGTAGCTATGCTAACTGGATTACAGCAGGATGACATAAGGAATCTTGCAAAGACAAATATATTGCCTTCTCACAAAAACCGTAGAGGGCATTACCGCTTTAACGTTGATGCTGTGGAGAAGTATTTTGGCATAGTTATAAACAATTTAGAGCAAGTAGACGAACCTTCTGCATTAACGGTAAATCCATCGAAGGAATCCCAAGATGTTGATAAAGTTAAATATATCAGCGGACACACTGCCAGAAAGTATCTGAAATGCAGTAAGGCCAAATTTGAAAGTCTTATAGAGCAAGGGGTTATCAAGGCACATCGCGACGAGTATAACCGATGGAAGGTGTCAAAGGAAAGCGTAATAGACTATTCGAAAGGTTCTCTTCCGTCCAATGATACACGACTCATCATAAATGAGAATC
>CAJOLH010000042.1 GCA_905235375.1 uncultured Bacteroidales bacterium | reverse complement strand
ACGTTGCCCCACCGAGACTCGAACTCAGTCAAACAGAACCAAAATCTGGTGTGCTACCATTACACCATGGGGCAATCGATTAAAATTTGCGTTTTTGCGGGCGCAAAGATACGGGATTATTCTGACATTTCCAAATATTATGGGAAAAATGTTTCGAATTAGCGCGAAGTTTATGTGGAAATGTTATGTGTGTTGCTCAAAATTGCTTGGCTCACCATGTGCTTCGACGACATTGATGACATAGTCGCCTATCTTCTCGCAGCTATTGACGATGTCCATATACATCATGCCCGACTGGTAGGTGTAGTCACCATTCTGGACATTGCCGATGTTCAGTTCACGCAACTGACCGCGCAAGGCATTGATGGCATCCTCCTGGTTGTAGGCGCGCATCATGTCGGCTTCGGTCAACTCGGGTTTCTTCAAGAGAATCACCATCCGATCAAGCGCCTGCTGGACGAGCTGGAACATCTTGTCGATGTTCTGCTGCTGCATGGGGATGAACACCACCTTGTGTTCGTTCTTGCGTTCGACGAGACGGGCGAGCTTGTAGCAGGCATCGCCAATCGACTCCAGTTCATCGACGATACGGAGCAAGGCTCGCACACGTGCAGCGGTCTGTCCGGAGATGGTGGAGGTGTCGAGGCTGCTCAGATAACGGACAATCTCGAGCTCCAGACGGTCGGTAATCTTCTCGTACTTCTCGATGCGCGAGAAGGTGTGGGCATACTGGGCATTGTCGGCCGAGAGATGCACGAAGTCGTCGGTGAGCTGCATCATGCGCTGGCATCGCACAGCGAAGAGGACCGTCTCCTTGCGAGCCTCCTCGATAGAGAGCTCTGCAGTGCTGAGCAGTCCGCCCTGGATGAAGTGCAGACTAAGCTCCTCCTCGTCACCCTCGGAGATGGGCAAGAGACGTGCCACCAGCACCTTGATCTGTGGAATGACACCGATGAGCAGGATGGCAGTGATGAGATTGAATGTGGTGTGGAAGATGGCTATGCCGACGGCAAGGGATGCAGGCGAAGGGAATCCGGTGCCGAACGACACCAGCTGCCAAAGCACCTCACTGATGGGATAGACGAGGATGAGTGCCCAAATCATGCCAAAGAGGTTGAAGAAGACGTGACTAAGGGCGGCACGACGAGCCGAGACATTGGTGCGACGTGCAGCGAGAAGGGCAGTGATCGTGGCACCCACATTCTCGCCTATGACGAGGGCTGCTGCCATGGGGAAGATGAGCCACTCCTTGGCCACCAGTACCATGGCAAGCAGGATGGTGGCTGACGACGAACGCAGGATGACGGTAATGAGTATGCCGATGAAGACGAAGAGGATTATGCTCCAGTAACCCCAAGCCGACAGGGTGGCAAACATCTGTTGAGCTGCTGGCACATCGCTGGCTGCTGGCATCATACCGATGAAGGTGGTGAAGCCAAGCACGTAGAGCGCCACACCCATGAGCATCTCTCCCCAGGAACGTGCCTTGAGGCGAACCGTATATACAAGGGGAAGCGCCAAGACAATGAGAGGCAGTGCCAAGATACGGGCATCCCACACGAAACCGAACAAGGCGATGATCCATGCAGAGAGGGTGGTACCCACGTTGGCACCCATCATGAGCGCGATGCTCTGACTGACGGAGAGCAGGCCGGCATTGACCAGGCCAACAGCCATGATAATCATAGCCGATGACGACTGGATGATGGCGGTGATCCAGGTGCCCGTCCAGAAGCTGGCGAAGCGATTATGGCTGACATGGCGCAGACTGGCTCGCATACGTGAACCTGCCAGCTTCATGATGCCCTGGCTCATCACCTTCAGGCCGTAAAGGCTGAGGGCAATGCCACCCAAGAGGGATAGTATGAGGAGAAGCGCGGTCATTGGTCAAATAACAATTTATAATTAACAATCAAGGAGTAGTAATTGCAATTTTTGTGCACAAAATTACGGAAAAAAATCAAGAATCGGGCATATTGTGCAAAAAAATCAGTATAAATAATGCAATTTAGGGGGAAAACAGGCGAAAATGTCGAATTATTGCGTATCTTTGGCAGCGAATTTTGAACCAAAACAACAATACTATGAATAAGGCATACACCCTGCATGACTACTGCACGATTACCCAAAAGGAGTTGCAGACCATCCCCTACATCAACGAGATAATTGAACGCGGACACGCCTCGGAACTCATCCTCGTGAACGAGGCACTGCAAGAGAGACAGATTGCCAAGATTGCCGACGACATAGCACGTCATTCGAAGGTGCGCATCGTCCTCATCGCGGGACCTTCGTCGAGCGGAAAGACCTCGACAAGCAAACGCCTCTGCATACAGCTCCTCGCTGACCGCAAGCACCCCGTGGCCCTTTCGACCGACAACTGGTTTGTGAACCGCGACCAGACGCCACTCGATGAGAACGGGAAGAAGGACTACGAAAGCATCCACTCGATGGACCTGAAGCAGTTCAACGACGACCTGAATGCCCTCATCGCCGGCAAGACCGTGGAACTGCCATTCTACAACTTCGCCAAAGGCGAACGCGAATACCGTGGGGAGATGCTGACGCTGACCTCCGACATGATACTCGTGATAGAAGGCATCCATGCCCTCAACCCGATGCTGACCAACATGGTGGAAGATTGTCGCAAGTACAAGATCTATGCTGCTCCGCTCACCCCCGTGTCGATGGACGGGCAACACTGGATCCCGACATCGGTGAACCGCCTGCTGCGCCGCATCAGCCGCGATTTCCAGACACGCGGACAGAGCGCACAACAGACCATTGCCGGATGGGAATCGGTACGCGCGGGCGAAAAGAAATGGATTGAGCCATTCAAGAACGAGGCTGATGCAGTGTTCGACACTTCGATGCTCTACGAGCTTGCCGCCCTCAAGCCCAAGGCCTTAGAGATACTGCGCGAAGTGCCCCAGGGGTCGAGCGAATATTTGACGGTGAAACTGCTGATGGAGTTCCTATCGTGGATCACCCCGCTCGACATCACAAAGATTCCTCACACGTCGCTGCTTCGCGAGTTCATAGGTGGCTCGCTGTTTGATGTGGGGTAAATAAAAAAACTCCTCGGATTTTTCCGGGGAGTTTTTTTAGGGACAATTAGGGATATTAGGGGATATTAAGGGATTTTTAGGGACGATACTATCGATTATAGAGAATGGGACCTAAGAAACATTTGTCCTTTAATATCCCTTAGAGTCACTAAAAATCCCTTAGAGTCACTAAGATTCCCTTAAAGAATTACAGACTGCTGTCGTTGGCATACTGGTCAATCATGGCCTGGGTAGCGAGGACATAAACCTCGACGCGGCGGTTCTGCTTGCGGCCTGCGGCGGTGCTGTTGTCAGCAACTGGCTCATTGAATGAGCAACCCTCCTCATTGAGACGAGTGGAACCGATACCGTTCTGCTTGAGGACTGTCGAGACAGCCTCGGCACGCTGGAGCGAAAGCTTCTCATTGACGGCAGCCGAACCCGTATTGTCGGTATGACCCTTGATGAGGATATCGGTGTTGATCATGTCGTTGGTGGTCATCTGAGCAGCGAACTTGGCGAGAGCCGTCTTGGCGGTAGAGCTGAGGACAGCCTTGCCGGTAGCGAAGGTCATATCTGCATTGAAGGTGACCTTGATAGCGGTAAGACCATTGGCATCGGTGATGGTCTCAACGTCGGCAGCCTGAGCAAGCTGAGCCTCAAGTTCAGCCTTCTTCTTATCCATGTGCTTGCCGATGAGAGCGCCTGTGCCTGCACCTACGGCAGCACCAACAGCCGAACCGATGGCAGCACCCTTACCCTTGCCGAGGAGGGCACCAACGCCTGCACCGAGGGCAGCACCTGCACCTGTGCCAACAAGGGTACCATTACCCGTGTAAGAGCCGCAAGAATTCATGATGAGCATGAGAGCGGCGAGGATGATCAATGTGAATTTTTTCATTTGTTTTGTGGGTTTGTGTCGTTGACTTACGTCGCGGACGGGTTAATATTAAGTTAATTGAAGAATTAGTATCGGAGTAAAAGAGGAGTTACTTTCGGGAGTAAAAGGGGACCACGGGTAGTAAAAGGGACGATACTTTCGTCTGGTAGAATTCTGTTCGAGCCGACAATTGTTAATTGTTAGTTATTAATTGTTAATTGAACATTTGTCCCTTAAATTCCCTTAATATCCCTTAGAATCCCTAAAAATTCCTTAGAATCCCTGGAAATAAACCTCTCCTTCACTTACGGCGAGGCCTTGAAAGGTGTTGCTGACGGGCTTGCCGCTAAGTGTGAAGAAGCGACGACCTTTCTTACGACCATCGAACCTGATGGTTTTGCGCGAATTGTCGCCGGCAATGCCGATGCGCACGAAGGTGAGGAAACAGCGTCTGTCTGTGGTAGATATGACGATGGTGGCATCGGCGGGACAGTCGTTGAGCGTGATGATGTGCGTCTCGTAGGAATCGCTCATCGTGGCCTCATAATCGACCTGCTGAGAATCCTGACCCTCAACACCGACCAGCAAACTTCCCTCGACAGTAGTCCACCCCTTCACGCCTATCTCGACAGTGAGCGTAACGCCCTGGGCATTACCCAACGGACGGCTGACAATCAGTCCGCTCTTCTTGCTGGTACCCATACGAATGGCTCCACCTGCCTTGAATGTCGATTCGACAGTGGGGAAGTTGTCGTTGCCCGACCAAATCACACCCGAACCACCCGTGCTCGTATCAAGGCCCTCGATGACAGAGGAGAAGTCCTCGTCGAGCAGTATCTCCACGATGGTCGTTTCGTCATTGGGATCGACTTCGCCACCTCCAGAATTGTTTGGGTCGGAGCCTTCGTGATGTCCGCCACTGGTGCCACCCGAAGCCGAACCATTGACGAGGGCATTGGCAAAGTCGAACGGATAATCGACGCTATCGCCCCAAATGTAGTCGGCCAGCTGCGGAAAGTCGATGAAGGGATTTCGGTTCCTCTGTTCGCTAAAGACGCGTTCGTTGCGGATAATCTCCCAGTCGGACACAGGGTCGTCGGCATTCCACTTGAGCAGGAGGTCGAGCAGCCACGAGTTGATGGTGGGATAGTCCTGCTGCGTGAAGGCCACCGTAGCTGCCACGTTCTCGTTGATACCCCATGGCGCATCTGGATAGCAGGTGGCGACGTAGAAGTAGATGCGTGCGAAGTCGCCCTTGTAGTCGTCGCAAGGTTCGAAGACCATGCCCTCGTATTCGGAGCGCTTCGACTGACCTACCGTAATACATCCATTGGAAAATCTGACCGAAGAGCCTACCAAACCGAGGGGATAATTGCTCTTGGCTGAGTTGGCATCGACATCGGAAGGATAGACGTTGAAGAGGTCGGAGAAGCAATTGGTAGCATTACCTCCACCCCACCACGACTGCGGGCAACAATGTTCCCTATTGGCTCCACTGGGCGTCAGGCCAACGCCAGTGTAGTAATAGACGCGGGGGGAATAGTAGTCGAAGACCTGGTTGTCGGTGCCCGGCACGACATCGGTATATTCGAAATGATACCACAGCGAGCCATAGCTGAAGACCTCATGGTCCTCGATGACCTGCTGGAGAGCCAACTTGAGGTTCTTGCCGCTGAGCTGGTCAGCCAGGTCATAATACCCCTGGGGCACCTGACTATACTCGGCATGAACAGCCTGGGCAACGACAAAGAGCATTGCCCATGCTGTCGCGAACTGCCGGATATTACTTGACAACAACCTTCTTTCCATTCACGATGTAGATACCCTTCTTGCTCATGTCGCTGACACGCTTGCCCAGCACGTTGTAAATCACTGCGGTGGAAAGGTCGATGGTGGCATCCTCGACGATACGCTTGATGGCAGAGGAGCTGCCATTGAGCGAATAGATGGAGCTGCCTGTCGTGAATTCGTATGTGCTGCCATAGAGAACGAGCTTGCCATAGACAATCACTTCGTCACCCACCTTGATTTCGTCCTCAGAGACGAACCGTTCACCTCCTACCGAATAGCCGCGATAGATCTCAAGCTCCTTGTCGGCAGTGCCATCGTCGGAGATAAAGTAGGTGGCGTTGCCGTAGCTGGTGCTCACCTCCTGAATGTTGGAGATAATGCCCTTGACATAGACCTTGTCGTCCAATCCCACCCCGGCATCGATGAGTTCGAATGCCTTGGCAACGGTATAGGCTGTCTCAGGAGTGTTCTTGATGCTGACAGCAGGACCTTCACCCTTCTTGAGCTGAACGATGTAATTATTCTTGTCCATCTCGTAAGTGGTGTTGTACTTCTTGATGACACCATAGACGATAACCTCGTCGCCCGCCGAAAGATACTCGTCAGACTGAGGATCCTCGCCATTGAGACCTTGACCGGAGTAGATCTGGAAGGCATTGTCGTCGAGCCAGTAGGTAATGCTGCTGTACTTCGAGTTGTAGTTATCGACCTTGCTGACCACGCCCTTGACATAGACGCTGTCGGAGAGGTCGGCATTGGGATCGTCAATCAGGGCGATGGCCTCGGCAGTGGTGTAGGCTGTCTCGATGGTGTTGGCGATGGAATATACGGCCTTGATGGTGATGACTGCTGTGGTGACGCGGCTCTGGGTGTCCTCGTCATTGACAGCCACGGCCTTGACAGTGGTGGTCTCGCTCACGACAAACGGTGCCGTATAGAGTGTGGTGGCATCGTTGGGCTCGGTGCCGTCGAGGGTGTAGTAGATCGTGCAGCCATCGGCAGCAGTGATGGTGACTGTCTGTGGCTCGTCGTAGATGCCCGTAGCGGGTGTGATGACGGGAGCAGCCACCTCATCGACAGGAGCATCGCCATCGGCAAGCACCAGGGTGATGGTCTGCAGGCCCACCTGGTTGTTCTCCTCAGTGAAACTGATGGTATAGGACGTGGAGCCGATCGCAACATTCTCGAATGCGAATGTTTCGGTAGTAGCCACGGCGGTGCCATCGACCACAATGCTTGCGGTCTTGGTCCTGGTATTCCACTGCTTGAAGAGGACAGAGGTGCTGACAATCTGCGACTGGGCAGTCACGACGATGTCGAAGCCCTTGGTGACAGGGCAGTCATCAATGGCATTGCCTTCGGGCTGCTTGTCGGCCTTGGTGAAATAAACGGTAGCATCATCGAAGTTTACAATGTGCTCGGCGTATGCTGATGACCATTCGGCTGCTCCATCAAAATTCCAGCCGACGAAATCGAGGGTTACAGTGCGATCGGCCTTTGCAGCGAAGGCGGTCAAGGCAACTGCGGCAAAAGTAAGTAGAAATTTTCTCATGTTGTAATTGTTTATTAAAGTATATCTGGGGCAAAGATATATATTTTTTTCTTCGGGTGAAAATAAAAAAGCGGAAAATTCAACTTTTAGGCTGAATTTTCCACAATAAGTTTAAAAAAGGACATCAAACTGTGCAATTATCAAAGACAATCTGTTGGTTCTGATATGTGCAGAATTCAGGTTGACGGATCAAAATCCCCAAGCGGCAGGCGTAAAGCTGGCTTCGACAACGCGCTCAACGTCATCGGGCAGATTGGGGAAGAAGTTGATGCCTGTGAGCGTCTCCAGCTGGTCGATGGAGACACAATGCTCGAGAATCATGGAATTGACCTCGGAGACAGGAAGCTCGGGGTAATTGTCGCGGTGCTCCACCCAAAAGCCCAGGGCGGAATAGTTGGTGCCCTTGACACGCAGTAGCGCCATCCAGAAGTAGCGCGGCACGGGAACCACGTGTCCTGCTACGGAGATGTTCTGGCGTGCGATGTTGAGCGTTCCTCCCTTGACGACATAGAGCGTATCGGCAAACGACTCGGAGCGTCCACGAGTCTGTACGAAGCTCTCGAAATAGACCCATTGCGTGCCGTTGAAATTGCCTGATTGAGGCATCATGTTCGACATATAGAACGTCTGATCGTTAGCCTCACGACTGTTGCGACGGTCGTGGCTGGCGCAGAGGTGACCATGCTGAAATCCGTTGAACGGAGCATCACCGGGCAGCCCCAAACTGCCCAAGTCGGGATCAGCAGGGTACTGTGGTCTGATGCTTTCGCTCTTTCGGTTGGCCACGACGGCTCGGTTGCGTTCGTCGAAACGGAAGGCAACCCAGCGTGGCAAGAAGTGCTCGGTGCTGTACTCCAGCATGTAGTTGACCAGCGAATCGTCATGCTCGAAGGTGCTGTGCTCGATGAAGATGCCATCCTGCAGTGCAGGCACCTCCAGACGTGCAGTATAGGGGGTGAGCGGTCTGGTTGACACATCATCGACACCCGGCGCATCGGGATCGACGGACTGTCCATCAGGATGTACGCTGAAGATATCGCCATCGTCATCGACATCCTCGCAGGCGGTGGTGGCAGCGAGCATCACAGCCATCATCATCAGGTATTTAGCGAACTTGTTATACGTACTCATAATTCGTTATTTTTTTGTCACGAATTAGCGAATTAGCGAAATGATATTGAGCGATGTTAGACTAACAAATAATTCTCAGATTCGATAATTCGTGACATTGAAAACTACAAGAGGCTTACTGGGCCTTATAGACCTTGACCTCCGTGATCTGGGTGTTGTGATTAGAGATGATCTTGAGGGTGTAGTGGGTACCTGCTGCCTGATAGTCGCTGGCGATGTTATAGACATTGGTGCCTTTGGCACCGGTAGTCTGCGTGCTGACTGGGGTTTCGCCCACAAATATGTTCTGGACGATGGCAGCCGAAGCTGCTTCACGGCCGGTGATTTCGATGGCACTGACTGCAAAATCGAAGCCATTGAACTCAAGGGTTGCATCCTGTTTGCCGAGGATAAAGTATTTGTCTCTTGTGTTATAGTAGAAGCTGTTGCCTTCTCCTGCGGGCGTGATGGTGATGCTGTAGCCTTCGTAGGTGTAGGTCTTGGCCTCGGTCTGCCTTTCGCTATCGATGGCGAACACATTGTCGGCAAAGCTCAGGGTCACATAATCGCCCGTAGGAACCGTGCCGGGGTCATCCTCGCCCGAGCCTGAGCCACCGCTGACGTACTGGGCGTTCTTGATCTGCGGACTGCCGTTATACTCGCTATAGATGCCATCAATGGTGATCTCATCGCCCTCCTTGATGCCAAGGCTTTCGAAATTCCTGGCATTGCCTTCCTTGTCGAGCAGGCCGTAGATGTAGATGCTGCCTGTGGCATCGACGAGGTCGAAGTTGCCGTACAGAGTGTTGACGATGTTCTGCACCGTTCCCGTCAGGCGATAGGTAATGGCGGGGTCGGCCTTCGAGAGGAAGTCGGCAATGCTGATCTGCTCGGGAGGTGTGGATGGGTCGGTTCCTGGATCATCGCCACCGCTGACGTGGCTGATGTACTGGGCGTTGGAAATCTCGGGCTTGCCGTTGTAGTCCATGTATTTGCCTTCGAGCGTAAGCGTGTCACCCTCCTTGATGCCAAGGCTCTCGAAGTTTCTGGGATTGCCTTCCTTGTCGAGCAGGCCATAGATGTAGATGCTGCCTGAAGCATCGACGAGGTCGAAGTTGCCATAGAGGGTGTTGACGATATTGTGCACCGTACCCGTCAGGCGATAGGTGGTGTTGGGATCGCCCTTTGCGATGAACTCGCCGATGGAAATCTCTTCGGCTGCAGGGACAGGCTGCGGATCGACATCAGCGGGAGGTGTGCCCTCCTGGATAGAAAACTCCTGAAGTTCCCAAGTCGAAGCAGATGCGTTGCTGCACTGGTAGCGATAAGCAATATATACCTTCTCCTGGTTGAGTAGCTCTGCGGGCAGGCCTACAGTCTCGGCGGCAAAGAACGTCCAGTCGTTGGTGGGGCTGGGAACAGGTTTGAAATTGAGTTTGACCCAGGTGGCCTTCGAAACGTCACCGTCGAAGTCGGGCGAAGCCCACATGGTATGGTTGGCGAGATCAGCATCGCTGTAGGTGTAGCGGATAACCTGCTTCACGTCGATGATGACACCCGTGCTGGTTCTAGTGCTGATGGCTGGCGAGACGAGCCATGCATCGGTTTCGGTGTAAGTACCGCCCACGTAGCCCGATGCCTTGGCATAGGTGCTTCCGAGGCTCCATTCGATGCCCTTCACGGTAACAGGCTTGAAGTCGGAGAGGCTGGCGCTGGTCCACGGCATTTCCTTGACCTCATCCGTATCGCCGGGCTCGTCAGGATTCTCTTCGGGGATGCCTGCATAGACCATCAGGTTCTGGAGTTCCCAGGTGCTGACCTTCGAAGTGCTGGTGACCTGGTAGAAGAAGGCTACACGCACATTGTCGCAATTATGGTATTCAGCAGGGATCTCGATGTCGCCGCTGCTATAGAGTGTCCAATCGCTGTAGGGCGAGGCCTTGGGCTTGAAGTCGAGTTCCTTCCAGGTTGCAAGCGAAACGTCGCCGTCATAATCCAGGCTGACCATCACCTTGTGGTTGGCAGCCAGCTCGGCGGGGGTCATGCTGTTGGCATAGCGGATGGTGTAGTCAAAATTGAGCACAACGCTCTCGTTGGTGGCGGTATAGAGGGCGGGGCTGATGAGCCACGACTGGGTGAGGTTGTACTCCTTCGTACCATCACCATCGGCATCGACGTAACCCGTAACCTGCACATAGCTTGAGCCTGTGCTCCAGCCAGCGATCGACGGAAAGTCGCTTGGGGTATAGATATCGAACCCTGTGCTCAGATTGGCACTGGTGTAGGGAAGAATCTCGCCTTCGTAGTCAGGAGTAACGTCGTCGTTAAAGATGACTTCATAGGGTGCCGGAACGTCCTCGCAGGCAGTGAGCGTCAGTCCAAGGAGTGCGGCAATCAGGATTGAAAACTTTTTCATATATCGTATGTTTTAATAATCTTGTTACTGATGCTTCAAATCGGAGGTGTAGCGCAGCTGCATCTGCCAACCGGAGTAGTAGGACATCACGCCAGTATAGGAGCAGGTGTCGGCAGGAAGGGGCATGAAGGCGATGTCGTTCTGCGTGGAGGTTCGGATGGTCATCGACCTGCCCGTCTGATGAATAAACATCAGTGTGCGATCGACTCCGTAGCCCTGATCCTCGAGCACCTCGGGCGCGAAGATCTTGGGCAGAGGCTCCTTGCCGTCGAGGTAGAGTCCGCTCTCTGCAATTTCGGCGTTTGCCTTATACATCTCCTTGATGTACCCACGGACGGTGCACAGCTGGGGGCAATAGCGATAGTTCATGTTCGGGGCGTAGTTCAACCATCGTTCGCCTTCCTCGTCGGTATAGTCGATGGGCGTAAGCTCGGGAGCCGTGGGGTCGGGCTGTCCGATAAGCTCAACATTGGTCCGCAGCAGTTCGAAAAGGATGGGACCCAAGCGGTAGTTGCCCGTCGAGCTACCCGTGGTGATGACGCTGGTCCAATAGGGCTGTCCGATGCGCGGCATATAACTGTAATTGCCGAGGTAAAGACCCTTGAGGTTGACGCGCACACGTTGTCCCATCTTAAAGTAGGGATAGAGGCACGAGTTTCTGATGGCGAGGATAATGGAGGCATCGGTCTCCGCTGCCTTGTCAATGTCGCGCAGCATGATGGTCTGATAGAGGTTGCCGCCCTCATCGTTGGCACAAACCACGCCTTCGAAGACGACATCCTTCTTAATCTGCGTCCATGTATTGTTGTTCACAAAGTAGCTCGAATACTGCTCCTTCAGCTCGAAGATTGTCGTGTTGACGGCGGGCAGAGTGCCTCTAGGAGCCGTGACGCCGACCGATTCTGAAGTCAATGCCCAGACGTTCGGGTCATCCACGTCTCCCGTGCAGGCGCTGAATGCAAGAGCTGCCAGCAAACCAGCTGAAAGGATTGAAAGATACTGTTTCATAGTCGTATGCATTTTTTAGAATCGGTAGCTTACATTCAGGTAGAAGTTGAATGCGTTGGCATAATAATATTTGGGGTTCTTCGAGAAGAGGTAAGTTTTCTGCTTGCCTATCTTCGGGTCGGAACTGAGGGTGTAGTAGTTATCGTCGCGGTTCTGCTCATAACCACCTGTTCGCAGGTCGGTGTTGTTGCCGATGTTCTGCAGCTGCAGGTTGACGCTCATTGTCGAACGGTTCTTGAAGCGGATTGACTTGCCAATCGAAGCATCGAACATCCATCCGCCATCGTGCTTCTCCTGCTCTGCACCGAACGAGCCTACCATATTGCCATATTGGTCGAACACGACACCACCATTCTCCTTCAGATGCTGACGGAAAGCATCGCGCTCCTCGTCGGTGGAGATGGCCCACGTCTCGGTGGCGTACGCCTTGGTAGTGAGGTAAGCACTCTGATTGTCGAAGACGAAGTTCTCGACGATGTTCGAAAGACGACGGTAGGGCGAGAAGCCTACATACACATTATTATAATAATTAGCATTGAACTCCAGGAACCAATAGTGCTTGTTGTACTTCACGCCCAGGTTGAGAGCAGTGAGCGGAGTAGAACCCACCTTCATGCCTTTGGCGAGGACTCGAAGATTCTGGCTTTCGCCCGTCACGGGATTCTTCCAAAGGTTCACCTTGGCGTTGTCATCCTGGTTCATTCCTTCGGTGTTGAGCTGTGCGTAGGGATTGTTGGTGTACTCGGCACCACTGAGTGTACCCATGGCGTGAACCGACAGGTTCGAAAGTATCTTGTACGAAAGTGCGAGCTCTACGCCATAGTGCTGGCGGCGCACCTTGCTCATGGTAAGATAGGTGAATGCGAAGTTGGCATCGTTGTAGAAAGCTGTCTGCTCGACACCATTGATGAAACGCATATAATACGCATTGGCCTTGCCGGTGAAGGCATCGCCCACCTGCACCAACCATGTGACCTCGCCGCTCAAGATCGACTCAAGCTTCAGATTATCGACGTAATTGTTCTGCACGCGAGGTGCCACGAATGCGTTGCGAATCAACGGAGCCTTCTTCTCGGCACTGCCTCCTATCGACAAGCGCTGACCAGCAATCGGAGTCCACGCCAGCTGGATCTTGCCGCCGCCACCCATGAAACGTGCCCAACCGCTTTTGCCGTAAGAATTGTCGTAGTAACTGCCGTCCTGCAGCAGCACCTGGCCCTGGCCGTTCTGCATCTTGCCGTCGCGCTGCATCTGCGTTGCCGTCGTGTGAGCGCTCAGGTCAAGATCCCATGGCCCACGCTGAACACTATACTGTGCCCACAGCTTGGCGACATCGACGTAGGTGGTGTAGTCGTAGCCGAAACGATCGCCCTCCTTCACCTGTCGGTTGGGGTGACGCATATCGCTCTGTGCCTGTATGGCATCGCGTCCATAGTCGTTGATGGCATATTTATCGACATCGGTGAACACGGTTCCACCCAGCAGGTCGTCCATCGTCTTGTAGTGGAGACCAACGGTGTGATTGAGGTAAACGCCGGCAAGCAGCTTCTGGCTTTGACCCATGTTGTGGGTCCATGTGCTCGACAATGCCCACACAAGCTGGTCGTTGTGACGGCGCTCGAGGTAATAGAGTGCGTCACCGCCAAGGAGTGCGTTTTCCTTGTTCACCAGATACATACGATCCCAGTTGATCTGACGATTGGCCTTCGACGAAGTCCAGAAGTCGTAGAGCGCAGTCCACTGTTCCTTGGCCTGCGGGTTGGACGACTGCCACTCGGTGCCCAGGTACTCGGGGTCATAGACGTTGAAGATGCTCGATGGCAGATTCCTGTAGTAGTCGGGGCGCGGGTCGTAGGCATCGCCTGACCAACCAAGCGCCGACGAGCTGTAGTTGGAGTACTTGAAGGCACCCGTCGTCACCAGCAGGTTGCGCTCATCGGGCTTCCAGTCCCACGTCACGATGAGGGTGGGCTCGTAATCCTTCACCACGCGGGCATTGCGTTTCTTGCCGTCCTGATAGCCCCAGTTGGGATTATAGTAATGACTGTTGGCCAACCAATAGGCCTCCTCGGTCGAGGCGCCCTGCTGCGCACGCTTGGTAGGCGCTCCGAAGGTCGAGATTGCCAGTGCGTGGCGATCCCAGCGCTTTTCGGCTCCGAAGTAATAGGAGAACGAATCGTAGAATGTGCCTTCGATCACACCTTCGTCGGCCCAGCGATAGCCGAACGAGCCGGCAAATGCCCATCCACTGGCCATCACACCCGTACCGAAGGTATAGATGGCACGCGCCTTATAGTTGCGGTTGCACGCCGTCAGCGTGAACTTTTGCCCCTTGGCTACGTGTGAGGCACGGAGGTTGATGTTGTCGCCACCGCCGACGCCAGTCACGCCGAACGAATTGTTCTCGAAGCCCGTCGAACCCTCCTGCTGTCGGGTCAGGTCGTTCAGGCCGCCCAGCAGGCTGTAGTTATAACGTCCCAGCTCCAGGTCGTTGAACTCCAGTCCGTTCAGGAACGTGGTGGAGTACATATTGTCGAGCGCACGCACCCTGAAGCGCATTGCGCTCCACTTGAACCCCACTTGCGACAGGTAGGGGTCATTGTTCGACGAAGCGACGTTCGATATGGTCTGGGCGGCATCAACATCCTCGTCGAGCTGTGACTCGGTGAACGAGAAGTCGCTGCTGTCATCCTCCGTCGTCTGCGTCTCGGTGACTTCCGTGCCGGTGACCACCTGGGGCGTCGTCTGCCCCATCAGTCCCATCACGCCAAGTGTCCAAGCCGCAGCTGTCAGTGTTACAACTTTGCTCATAATATGTTTAATATAAATAGGTATATCTTGGTTTCGGTTTTTATCATTCGGGGAATGTTACATTCGGACATTCCATTATTGTGTTATCACGTACAAATCTGTGGGCAAAGATAGCATTTTTTTGTAAAACATACAAAATAAATTCGAAAAATTCGTTATTTTAGCGAAAAAGTACGCGCTATTTTGCAGACTTTGCAAAAAATACACTATCTTTGCAACGTAAACTCCACGATGCGCCACCTCCGATGGCACGCAGGGAGCGTTTTCCCGTCCAAAACAATCTTGATATGAAACGACCCGTCATCATCACCCTCCTCCTTTCGCTGACCATCCTCATGCCCTCGATGGCACAGAAGGACAAATCCCAGTCGGCCGAGAAACGCTATGGCATGTACGCCATCGCTTTCTACAATCAGGAGAACCTCTTCGACACCATCGACGACCCGCTCACCCACGACGAGGACTTCCTTCCGGGCTCCACCTACGGATGGAACGGCATGAAGTACCGCCGCAAAGTGCGCAACATGAGTACTGTCCTGTCGCACATTGCCGTCGATAAGGGTCTCAAGTTCGGACCCGCTGTCATCGGCCTTGCTGAGGTTGAAAACCGTAATGTTGTCCTTGACCTGGTGAACAGCGAAGCCCTGCGCGACCGTGGCTATCGCGTCCTCCACTTCAACAGCCCTGATGCTCGTGGCATCGACTGCGCCATGCTCTACAACCCACGTTTCTTCCAGCTTGAGGACTCGCTCTACGTCTATTATATCTATCCCGAACCGGGCTCTGACGACTGGCTGGGCTTCAAGCAGGATCCCGTGACACATGAAATCACAACCCGACCACTCTTCGGCGACAAGACGCACAAGACGCGCGGTTTCCTCGTGGGCATTGGCACCATGGCCAACGAGAAGATGGCCATCATTGTCAACCACTGGCCAAGCCGAGGCGTCGAGAGCTGGGCTCGCGAACGGGCTGCCAGCCAAGTCAAATGCCTCACCGAAGCCATCCAGCTGCGCTACCCCGGCATCAAGATCATCATCATGG
The DNA here is from genome assembly GCA_905235375.1 of uncultured Bacteroidales bacterium. Classification (GTDB taxonomy): domain Bacteria; phylum Bacteroidota; class Bacteroidia; order Bacteroidales; family UBA3663; genus Liminaster. The sequence continues at coordinate 11,338 of CAJOLH010000042.1, read as the reverse complement.
GTGACCTCAACGACGACCCCGACAGCCGTTCGATGGCCAAAGCCATGGGATGCAAGTATGCCACCAATGAAGTGAAATCGAGCGCCGACATCTTCAACCCCTGGAAGTACATGCTCCGCACCGTCGGACAAGGGACTTTGCTCTACGACGGCAAGTGGAACCTCTTCGACCAGATTGTCATGACCGGCAACATGGTAGATAGCAAAACACCGCTCAGCAAAACCAAGCCCAAGATAAGCGACCTCGACCTTTCGGGCGGTCTCACATTCTACTTCGGAGAAGTCTTTATCCGCGACTACCTCGTCACACCTTCCGGCCGCTACAAGGGCAGCCCCTTGCGCACCACCTCAGGCGGCGTTTGGAACGACGGCTACTCCGACCACTTCCCCACCTGCATCTATCTCGTCAAGGAACTTTAATCAATTATTATCCGGCTAAGGCCGCCCCACTGAAGCGGGGCCCCCGAATGCCGATAAATCGTCATTCGATGCGTATCGACATCATCACCGTGCTTCCCGAGTTGCTCACCGGCCCCCTCGACCAGAGCATCATCAAGCGAGCACAACAGAAAGGCTTGGCCGAAATACACATCCACAATTTGCGCGACTGGTCAACCGACCTGCGCCACCGCCGCGTTGACGACTATGCCTTCGGCGGCACAGCGGGTATGGTCATGCAGTGCGAGCCCATCGACCGTTGCATCAGCGAGCTCTCCGCGCAACGTCATTATGATGAAGTCATCTTTGTCACCCCCGATGGCGAAACGTTCAATCAGCACATTGCCAACGACCTGTCGATGAAGGAGAACCTCATCATCCTCTGCGGACACTACAAGGGCATTGACTACCGTATTCGCGAACACCTCATCACCCGCGAGATATCTATAGGCGACTATGTGCTAACAGGTGGCGAACTGCCTGCTGCCATCATCGCCGATGCAGTGATTCGTGTTCTTCCAGGTGCAATCGGTGACGAGCAGTCGGCCCTCAGCGACTCGTTCCAGGACGACCTTCTCGCTCCACCAGTCTATACCCGTCCAGCCGAATACAAGGGCTGGAAGGTGCCCGACATCCTCCTCAGCGGCCACGAACGCAAGATTCGCGAATGGGAGCACGAGCAGGCCCTCGAACGCACCCGCCGCCTACGCCCCGACCTATTGAAAGAAGATTAAAGAAATGTCTCAACTCACCCAAGAAATAAACAAAAGGCGAACATTCGCCATCATCTCACACCCCGATGCCGGCAAGACAACCCTGACAGAGAAGCTCCTCCTCTTCGGTGGAGCCATCCACGTCGCTGGTGCCGTCAAGAGCAACAAGATCAAGAAAACCGCCACCTCCGACTGGATGGAGATCGAGAAGCAGCGTGGCATCTCGGTAGCCACCTCCGTCATGGCTTTCGACTATGCCTGCACCTCGCAGAGCACACTTCCAGGCGTAGAGAGCGACGGTCAGGAACATCAATACAAGATCAACATCCTCGACACGCCTGGTCACCAGGATTTTGCCGAGGACACCTACCGCACCCTCACTGCTGTCGATAGCGTCATCATTGTAATCGACTGTGCCAAGGGTGTCGAGACACAGACACGCAAGCTCATGGAGGTTTGCCGTATGCGCAACACTCCCGTCATCGTCTTCATCAACAAGATGGACCGCGAGGGCAAAGACCCCTTCGACCTTATCGATGAAGTAGAGAAGGAACTCAAGATCACTTGTCGTCCACTCACCTGGCCCATCAACATCGGCGAACGCTTCAAAGGCGTCTATAACCTCTTCGAATCGTCGCTCAACCTCTATACGCCCAGCAAGCAGACCATCTCGGAGAGCGTTGCCATACAAAGCCTCGATGACCCGCTGCTCGACGAACGCGTTGGTGAACGCGATGCCGAGAAACTGCGCGAAGACGTCGAACTACTCAGTGGCGTATATCCCGACTTCGACAAGGAGGCCTACCTCGACGGTCAGCTGGCACCTGTCTTCTTCGGTTCGGCACTCAACAATTTCGGTGTGCGCGAATTGCTCGACTGCTTCTGCCAGATAGCACCTTCCCCCAAGCCGACCAAGACCGTAGAACGCATCGTGCAGCCCGAAGAACAGGAATTTGCTGGCTTCGTGTTCAAGATCCACGCCAACATGGATTCCAACCACCGCTCCTGCATCGCTTTCGTCAAGGTATGTTCGGGCAAATTCGAGCGCGGCATCTACTACAAGCACGTCCGTCTTGGCCAGAAGATGCGCTTCTCGGCACCCACCTGCTTCATGGCACAGAAAAAGGAAGTGGTCGATGAATGCTGGCCCGGCGACATTGTAGGACTGCCCGACAATGGCGGCACATTCAAAATCGGCGACACCATCACCAGTGGCGAAGACCTCCACTTCACGGGCATCCCGTCGTTCTCGCCCGAACTGTTCATGTATATTGAGAATGCCGACCCCATGAAGGCCAAGCAGCTCGCCAAGGGCATCGACCAGTTGATGGACGAAGGTGTGGCACAGGTCTTCATCAACCAGTTCAATGGGCGAAAGGTTATCGGAACTGTCGGACAGTTACAGTTCGAGGTCATCCAATACCGTCTGGAGCACGAATACAATGCCAAGTGCCGCTGGGAACCCATCCGCCTTTACAAGGCTTGCTGGATGCAGACCGACGACGAAGAGCAGCTCCGCGACTTCAAGCGTCGCAAGATGCAGTTCATGGCCACCGACAAGGAGGGGCGCGACGTCTTCCTCGCCGAGTCGGGCTACGTTCTTTCGATGGCGCAGCAGGACTTCCCCCACATCAAGTTCCACTTCACATCGGAATTCTAAATCTATCCCGAATTAGCAAATTATCGAATTGCAATTTGCCATAATTCTCTAATTCCCAAATTCGTTATAAAATGAAGATTTGCTATATCGTGGCCATGCGGGCAGAAGCACAGCCTTTCATCGAGCACTATGGAGTCAAATTGCTCGAGGGATTCTTTGCACCCCTCCCCTGTCTCTGCTATCATGCAAGCGTCAAAGGATCCGAACTCTATATCGTGCTCAATGGCGAACAGCATGGCTCTGACCTCGTGGGCTGTGAAGCGGCTTCGGTTGCTACGCTGGCTGCTATCCAGAAGATACAGCCCGACCTCGTCATTAACTCGGGTACTTGCGGTGGCTTCCGCAGCAACGGAGCCGATATCGGTGACGTTTATCTTGGTAACGGTGCAATGTTCCACGATCGCCGTGTGCCGGGCGATGATGCCTGGGGCACGCAGGCGCTCGGCAATTATCCCGTCTGGGAAGGCACCGCCGACCTTGCACAGCGTCTCGGCTTCAAGCTCGGAAAGGTCACGACTGGCTCCTCGCTCGATATGCAGCCTTGCGACGAAGAGATTATCCGTCAGAATCATGGCGAACTGAAGGACATGGAGGGTGCTGCCGTTGCCTTCGTATGTTCGCTTTTCCAGATTCCCATCCTCTTCGTCAAGTCGGTCACCGACCTCTGCGACAGCGGAGCCTCTACCTTCGAGGAGTTCTCCCGCAATCTCGCTCTTGCCTCCGAAAAGCTGCGTCAGGCCAATGTCTGCATCATCGATGCACTTGTTTGACAAATAATCCGGTCATTCTGGTATGCCGGCATTTCGGTATTTCGATATTACGGAATAACGGTATTACGGCATAACGGAATAACAACACAACTAAATCCCTAAAACTATAAAACCATGGCAACTCCCCACATCTCCGCTCCCGATGGCGCATTTGCCAAGACCGTCCTTATGCCGGGCGATCCGCTGCGCGCCAAGTTCATTGCCGAAACATTCCTCGACAATCCGCAAGTCGTCACCTCTGTGCGCAACGTCCTCGGCTACACCGGCCTTTACAAGGGCGAGCGCGTCTCCGTCATGGCCAGCGGCATGGGTATTCCCAGCATCGGCATCTATTCCTACGAACTCTACACCGAATATGACGTTGAGAACATCATCCGCATCGGCTCGGCAGGCAGTTACGTCAGCCGCCTCGACGTCATGGATGTAGTCCTCGCCAAGTCTGCCTATAGCGACAGCTCATACGCACGCATCCTCAACGGATGCCGCAGCAAGAAAATCAAACCCAGTCCCATCATCAACGCTGTAGTGATGCAGAAGGCGCACGAACTCGAAATCGACTGCAAGGAAGTCATCGTACATTCGAGCGACGTCTTCTACGGTCAGAAGCCTTGGCAGGAAATCGCTGCAAAGTCCGGTTCGGAATGTGTCGAGATGGAAAGCTTCGGACTCTTCCATAATGCCAACGTGCTGGGCAAGCAGGCTGCGTGCCTCCTCACCATCAGCGACAGCTTCGTCAATCACGTCGAACTTTCTTCCGAAGAGCGCCAGACCTCCTTCAAGACCATGATGACGCTCGCCCTCGAGACGGCCATCGTGCTCTAAGCACACCTGTATTACACCATGCAACCCGCTTCTGACCGTCTTTGGAACAGCAACTACTGGAAGGTAATGATAGCCAACTTCACGCTGTCGTTTTCCTTCTATCTGCTCACTCCCTTGCTTCCGCTTTACCTGAGCGAAACATTCGGCATCACCAAGGATATGATCGGACTTGTACTCTCGGGCTATACCATCACTGCGCTCTTCGTCCGACCGTTCAGCGGGTTCATTGTCGATAGTTTTCCGCGCAAGCGTGTGCTCCTCATAAGCCTTTTTGCCTACTTCATCTGCTTCGGCGGCTATCTTGTCGCTGGCACGTTGTTGCTCTTTGCCATCGTCCGCACTATTCACGGCGCACCCTTTGGGGCATCGTCAGTGGCCAATAGTACGGTGGCGATTGATGTGCTGCCTTCAAGTCGCCGCAACGAAGGCATCGGTTACTACGGGCTAAGCAACAACGTAGCCACAGCCATTGCCCCCACTGTCGGCATCTTCATCTACCGCTACATCCACAATTTCGACCTGCTCTTCTGGCTCGCCTTCTTCGTCGCCTTCATCGGCTTCGCCGTCAATGCCACCATCAAGCTGCCCAAGCGAGCCATTGCTAAGGGCAAACACCCTCTTTCGCTTGACCGTTTCTTCCTGCTGCGTGGCTGGCTCATCGGACTCAACTTCATCTTCTTCGGAGTGTGCTTCGGTGTGCTCAGCAATTACCTCGCCATCTACGGCAAGGAGACAATGGGCATCACCAGCGGCACGGGCACTTTCTTTTTGCTGCTCTCCATCGGGCTGATCCTTTCACGATTGCAAGGGGGAAAGATGTTGCGCCAGGGTCGGCTCATCTACAATGCGGGCATCGGCATTATCATCTCCACCATCGGGTATCTGCTCTTCGTTGCTTGTCCCAACATGGTGGGCTACTACGGTGCCGCCATTCTCATTGGCCTTGGCAATGGTCACCTCTGGCCCGCATTTCAGAACATGATCATCGGCGTAGCCACCAACGACCAGCGCGGCACTGCCAACTCCACCCTCCTCACCAGTTGGGATCTCGGCATTGGAATTGGCATCCTCCTCGGTGGCACCATCGTCGAGTATTTCAGCTATACCACCGCCTTCTGGTGGATAGCCATCATGCACTGCGCTGGTGCACTCCTTTTCTTCCTCGCCACACGCACTTCTTTTCTCAACCATCGCATTGCACGATAAGTCTGACGACTTACACATATAATATAGTTATATTGCGCTGTCCATGAAACTGCATCTATTGACAACCGCGTTGATTCTGACTGTTGCCTTTGTCCCATCGACCCAAGCTGTGCCTCTGAACACGTCCTTTGCAGCGGCACCCTCCTACCGCGTCATAAAGGAACTCGATGAACTTCCCTTCAAGGAGGTCACCGACCTCGTTTACGACAGCAATGACCTGCTGTGGATAGCTACACGCAATGGGCTCTACTGCTACGACAACTATCGCATCCGTCCCTATCGTCGCGATGGCCGACATCCCGACATGCTCACCGATAACGAGGTGAAGCGTGTGGCCGAAGACCGACAGCAGCGCATCTGGATAGCCACCGCACAGGGCTTGGACCGGCTCGACAAGAAGACGGGAAGCATCGTACACCTGATTCCCGACAAAGGCTCCATCTCGTTCATTACAGAATTGACTGTCGCCAAAGATGGAACCATATGGGTGTCATCAGACGACGGATTCCACTACTATCTGCCAGGCGAAGATACTCCGCATCAATTGACAATCAAGGACGAGCAGGGTGATACGCTCCACGTCATGGGGCAATGTATCATGGAAGATCATCGCGGCTACATCTGGTTAGGCACCTGGGCAGATGGTCTTTTCAGATACAATCCTCAGAACGGGGAAATCGTCCATTACCCCCGGATGAATGAAAGGAACTCGGCACATGTGCTGCTCGAAGACGAATACAAACACATCTGGGTTGCCGGTTGGGCAAGCGGCATCCATATCATCGAGAATGCCTGGGACCTTGAGAACCTCAGCTGGCAGACCTTCAAGACGCCCGACCTTATCGGGAACATCACCTACAGTATGACCCTCGATGCCGAAAATCATCAGGTGCTGGTGGGTTCTTCACGAGGCATGACAGTGGCCGACACCGAACATCTTGGGTATTTCTACAAACTTGCAGATGAACAGGATGGACATCCCATACCCGGTGTGGAGATTACCGGCATCGAGAAAGGGACAGACCGACTGACATGGGTAAGTATGATCGGACAAGGTGTCGTTGCCATCGAACCCGACCAGTCGCGTTTCGGATACTCTATGCTCAAAGGTTCGCAGAAGGACTTCAAGACTTCGTCTGTCAGATGTATTTATGCAGACAGCAACCAGCGTCTCTGGTTGGGCATCGGCACACAGGGACTGGCGGTGCAAGACCTCACTACTGGCGACACCTACAACTGGAACGAGATACCGGCATTGAGCAAGACGCACCAAACGATGGCAACTGTCTATGCCGTCACCGAAACCTACGACGGGCACATCTGGGTAACCTGCTTCAGTTCTGAAATCATGGAGATTATCCCTCCCAAAAAAGGGGAAGACATCCGAAAACTCTCCGTCAGGGTCTATCCGTCTGCTACCACGCCCTTTGCGCCCTCCGACCGAATCTTCACCCTTTTCGAAGACCGCAACGACAACCTATGGTTCGGAGGGACAGGCGGGGCCATTATGCGCCGCCCCGACGGCAGCATCCTCCGGCTCGACACCCTCCGCATGGATGCCTCTCACCAGATGAAGGACCTGGAAGTGCGACAAATTGTGCAAAGTCCCGATGGCAGCCTGCTCATGGCCGCCATTCATGCTGGAGTCTATCGCCTGACCAACAACGAGGGCCAATGGCATGTGCAAAGCTACAATACCGAAAACGGCGGAATCGGCGATGATGAAATACAAAGCCTTTGTCTCGACAAGCAGGACCGCCTTTGGGCAGGCTCGAAAAACGGAGACCTTTATGTGCTTTTCCCTGGCAGCAAACGGTTCCGTCCGGTGAAAGAAGACTGGCATCTGCCGGGGGCTTCGATCAATTTCATCATCGAAGACCGTCGCGCCATGCCTACCAGCGAAGGGCAGCTCAGCATCTGGGTGGGGACCAACGAAGGCCTAACACAAGTCAGCACAAGCATGGATCTGACCACCACCCGTATCATCCATTATACCGAAGAGGATGGCCTGCTCGACAATTACCTCATCCGCAGCGCCGCCACCTCCGATTACGCGGGAAATATCTACTTCGGGACCCATCACGGATATAATTTCTTCAATGCCGAACAACTTGCTCAAGACAAGGAACGCACCCATCGTGTTGCCATCGGCGAACTGCTCGTTGAGGACACCCCCTGGCAGGAGCTTCCATCCGAAGAAAGGAGCAGGATCACCGAATTAGCCCCAAGATATAGCACACAGTTAACCTTGACACACGATCAAAGCGAATTTACTCTGGCATTTGCCCAAACCGGCTTCACACACAAGAAGGAGATACAGTTTGCCTACAAGCTCGATGGCTACGACGACGATTGGCGCTACACTTCGGGCAACCTCCCGCAAGCCACCTACAGCAACCTGCCGGCCGGCGATTACACCTTCATGCTCTGCAGCGCTCACCACATTTACTCGGGCGGGAGTACCAATCCTACCAATGATGATGACGTGATCAAGGTTGATATCGCCATCCTTCCCTCCTGGTGGGAGACACGCACTGCCAAACTGATTTATGCGCTCATGGCTATTCTCACCGTCCTGCTCCTACAGAAAGGCTTCCGACTGCTGAAGGCACGATACAAACACCTGCTGATACGCGCATACGCGCACGTGAGCGTGCCGCCATCCGCAGAGGTGAAATCATCCTTAAGCCGAGTAAGCCTGATGTCACCGATGCCGACAAGGATTTCATCAACCGCGCCATCGCCTGCATCAACAATCACCTGAGCGACCCAGACTACGACCAGCAGCAATTCCTCGATGACATGGGCGTGTCGAAAGCCACCTGTTTCCGCAAACTCAAGGCAATGACCGGACAGAGCTACACCAACTTCGTCCGCGACATCAAGATGAAAGCTGCCATGAAACTGCAACAGGAGAATCCCAACATCCGTATCTCCGACCTTGCATACGCCGTAGGGTTCAGCGACCCGAAATACTTCTCTGCATGCTTCAAGAAGTACTATGGCAAGCTACCCTCAGAAGTCGCCGAGGACAAGCGTGACAAGATTACATCCAATAATAAGGAGAACCCATAACAACCCCGCGTTTCACACCAAAATCGGTTCATTTTTCACATATTATAGGTTCTTGAAACAATTTTCCACCTAATTGTAACAATTATTTCTTTAATTTACTAACAATAGGCTACCTTTGCGCCACCAAAAATGCGGGTCGTCTATTGTTGTTTTCTACAACATGCGCCCAGAGATCTACACAACACATATTAATAACTTTAAACAAAGTACTAATGGAACAAATTAGTCGAAAACTTACTGAAGGCTGGAAGACGCTACTGGGCATCCTCCTCTTTTGCTTCGTCATGGCCGTCACGCCTGCGTATGCACAGAACACCACTGTCAAGGGTGTAGTAAGAGATGCAATGGGTCCGACAGCGGGTGCAACCGTTGTTCAAAAAGGGACCAACAACGGAACCATCACCGACCTTGATGGTAATTTTGAGATCAGCGTGCCATCCAATGCAGTCCTCGTCTTCAGCTTTGTAGGCCTTGACACCCAGGAAATTCCCGTGGCAGGCAAGAGTTTCATCGAAGTAACCCTTCAGGGCAACGAGGAACTTGAGGAGGTCATCGTCGTTGGTTACGGTACCCAAAAGAAATCCGACATCACCGGATCAGTTGCCTCGGTTGACAAGGCACGCCTTGAGAAACTGCCCGTCACCAACGTGCTGCAGGCCATCCAGGGTGCAACTGCTGGTGTCACCATCTCGCAGTCGTCGTCGATTCCTGGCGATGCACCTGCTGCACAGGTGCGTGGCACAAACTCCATCAATGCCAACAGCCAGCCCTACATCGTAGTGGATGGTGTGCCGCTTTCCAACACTGGCGGATCGCTCAACGACATTGCTGCCAGCGACATCGAGAGTATGGAAATCCTGAAGGATGCCTCTGCCACCGCAATTTATGGTACCAATGGTTCGAATGGCGTCATCCTCATCACCACCAAGCACGGCAAGAGCGGTGCCCCCAAAGTGAAGTATTCGGGTTATGTTGGTTTCGAGACCTTCACCAACAAGCTTGAGTTCTGCGATGGTGACCAGATTATCCAGCGCTACAAGGACTATGTTGCCCAGAACCCTGGCGAAACCATGTTCAACGAGAACGTAAAGTATGCGAACGAGGTAGATAACTACCTGGCCGGGAAGCAGACTGACTGGGTTTATGACGAGGCAAGCCAGACTGGTATCATCACCGACCACAACGTCAGCATTTCAGGCGGAACCGAAAATGTCCGTTACTTCATTTCCGGCGACTATATGGATCAAAAAGGTGTGCTCAAGGGCTACAACTACAAGCGTTATACCCTCCGCACGAACATCGATGCCGATGTGACCAACTACCTCAACATCGGTACCAACACCTCCCTCACCTCGCACAACCGCGATGGCGGACGTGTCAACTTCCTCAATGCAGAGGCCATGTCGCCCTGGGGCAAGGAATATAATGAAGATGGATCATACACCATCTATCCCATGTACACAGAGTCTCTCTGGGCCAACCCGATGATCAACACCACAATGGATGTGGAGCGTCGTCAGTGGAACATCAACCTCAACAATTATGCCATCGTAAAGTTCGGCAAGATCTGGGCACCGCTCGAAGGCCTGCAGTACAAGTTCAACTCAGGTTATAGCTACGCACCCTCACGCAACAACTCTTATAAAGGAAAGGCCGCCAACGACAATAACGGAACTGGAGAAATCTTCAACAGCGAAACCCAGACGTACACCATTGAGAATATTCTTTCGTATGCGAAGGACTTTGGCAAACACCATATCGACCTTACTGCCCTCTATGCAGCCAGTCGCAAGAAATATACCGAGAGCACGGCAAAAGGCACCGGATTCATCAACGACGAACTGGGTTACAATTCACTGACTGCAGCCACAACAGGTTCTGTAGGCTCATACAGGTCGCTTTACACCACCTGTTCGCAGATGGGTCGTATCAACTATTCCTACGACAGCCGTTATCTCTTCACTGCTACTGTTCGTCGAGATGGGTCTTCTGTATTCGGTCCAGACAACAAGTACGGTGTATTCCCATCGGTAGCCCTCGGCTGGAATCTTGCTCGTGAAAGTTTCATGGAGAGCACCGACAGTTGGCTCGACGATGCCAAGGTTCGTCTTTCCTACGGCAAAACCGGCAATGAAGCCATCGGCACGTACACTACGTTGGTCAAGATGACAACCGCATCTTTCGCCATGGGCGAAGAGAAATCGGTAGGCATATATCCCAATTCTTATATGGGTAACGATGGACTCTCTTGGGAGTCAACAACGACTTTCAACATTGGTCTTGACTTCGGGTTATTCCGAAATCGTCTGACCAGCAACATCGACTTCTATACCGCCAAGACTACCGACCTCCTCCTCCGTCGCAACCTGCCAAACCTCTCAGGATACAGCACTGTTTGGTCAAATATGGGTGAGGTAAAGAATCATGGTATCGACCTCACACTTAATTCAAAGAACGTCGTCACTAGTGTCCAATTAAAATTTAATAGTTAGTTGAAGGCTATCATCTGGAGTATCCTCTTCTGACATTTTGCTATTTTCAAATAATTCCCTAAGTGGAGTTTTGTCTATAGCGCTCTTCTCCAAAATCTGAAGGACAGAGTAGATATCCATATTGAGTTGCATCTTCCTTTCAAGGATAGCGACAAGGCAATAT